>NZ_JCADBL010000013.1:0-223539 GCF_059359015.1 Micromonospora sp. LZ37
AACCCGGAAGCTAAGCCCTCCAGCGCCGATGGTACTGCACTCGGGAGGGTGTGGGAGAGTAGGACGCCGCCGGACAACCATTCCATTCAGGCCCACCCCTTGCGGGGTGGGCCTGAATGCGTTCCACCACTAGAAACCGGCGCCGGCTCGATGCTGGCGACAGCGCGGCTGGACCATTTCGGCGCGCGATGCCGGCGGGGCGTCGGCGATGATGTGGGCGTGGAGTACGTGTCCAGAGTGCCGCGACCGCCGCTGGACGGGCTGATCGACGACCTTTACTACCTGGAGGGTGCGTCGCCGTACGCCCGGCTGACGCTGCCGCCGATGCCGGCGGCGTTGCTCATCGTCAACCTCGGGGCGCCGTTCCGCATCCGCGCCGGCACCGACATCGAGCCAGCCGAGTACGCCGACGGCTGCGTGGTCACCATGCCCACCCGCGCGTCGGAGTTCGGCTACCCACTCCGGACCCGGTCCGTCGGCGTGCACTTCAAGCCGTGGGGGATGGCGCCGTTCCTGCCGATGCCCGCGGCCGAGCTGTGTGACCGACCGGTGACGGTAGAGCAGGTCTGGGGTCGGCCCGCCATTGCTGAGCTGCGAGACCGGCTGGCCACGGCGGACGGACCGCACGAGATGCTGACGCTGCTCGAGGAGGAGCTGATGCGACGGCTGGGCGAAACCACCGGCCTGGGACTGGTCCGCCATACGAGCAGCGTCATCGCGGCGACCAGCGGGGCGGTGAAGATCGGCGACCTGAGGGTGGCAGCCGGTGTCAGCGGCACTCATCTGGCACAGCGGTTCAAGGAGCTCATCGGCGTCACGCCGAAGCGGCTGGCCCGCACCTACCGCTTCGCCGCCACCGTGTTCTCGATCAACCCCGCCGGACCGATCGACTGGGGCGACCTCGCCGGTCGCGCAGGCTACTTCGACCAGGCCCACTTCGGTCACGAGTTCCGGGCGATCACCGGGCTCACGCCGACCCGGTACGTCGAAGTCCGGCGGCGGTTCCTGCGCGAACATCCCGGCCACGTGCTGGACAGCTGGCCGCTGCCGGCCAATTGATTTCTTACAAGAGCGACAGCTCACGACACGCTAATTTGGGGGCACCCCACAGCAGAGGAGAGCCCCGTGGGCAAGGTGGTCATGTACAGCTCGGTGTCGGTGGACGGCTTCGTCGCGGACGAGAATGACCAGCCCGGACCGCTGTTCGACTGGTTGTCCAGCGGTGACGTCCCGTTGGACGAAAGCGGCGGGGTGAAGGTGTCGCAGACGTCCTACGACTACACCCGGCCGTACTGGGACCAGATCGGAGTCACGATCGTCGGCCGCCACGTCTTCGACATGACGGACGGCTGGGACGGGAAGCCTCCGGGCGGGATCGACCACGTGGTCGTCGTGACGCACCGGCCGGAGCCCGAGGGCTGGGACCCCGAGGCGCCGTTCCACTTCGTCGACGGCGTCGAGGCAGCCGTGGCCAAGGCGCAGGAGCTTGCGGGTGACCGCATGGTCGAGGTCGCCGCTGGCGACGTCGGTGGCCAGGTGCTTGCCGCGGGCCTGGTCGACGAGGTGCGCATGGACGTCGTACCCGTCGTGTTCGGGTCCGGCAAGCGCTACTTCGGGTCGGTCCACGCGCAGCACCTGTTGGAGGATCCTGACGTGGTGATTCAGGGCAGCCGGGTGCTTCACCTGCGCTATCGGGTGCGCCGTTGACCGATCTGAGCGGGTACGCGAAGAAGTCCACTGCGAACGGTGACACCAGATCGGCCTCCGGCTGCGTTTGCGCATCGCTGTCCCTGGTCGGGCAGCCGACGCCGATCCGCCCCAGCACCTCACCTGTGGCAAGTTCAACCCAAGATCACTCGTCGCCGGTTTCCGTCGTATCTCTGGTCGACCCCCAGGAAGAGCGGCAGGGTGGTCGGTGGCCGGCCCAGCGGCTCGTGCGTCAGGCACGTCGAGGTCTTCCAGATGGGCGGCGTAGGAACCTCCATCCTCGGAAGACCTCGACACCTACCCCGGGACCGACGCGCCAGCCACCAGCCAACCAGCGACTACACCCTCAACTGTGCAGAGCCGGGATGGGGCCGTCGGTTCGGTGGGCCTCGTGAGCTGGGCTGGCTGAGCCGCGAAGACCCGTGCGCCTGGCCTGCCCGGCGCTCTTGGCTGGGCTGTGGAGCCGCGGCGCCTGGTTGGCCCGGCCCGTGGAGCGGGCTGCGGCGATGAGGGCGCGGCCCGCCGGCGCGGGACGGCCGGCGGGAAAGACCGGCCCCGATCGGCGAATCGGGCCGGGTGGCCGTCTCCGGGTCGGTACCGTCGTGGCGGGGCCGTCTGCCGACGTGTCCCTCAGGGTGATGGCGAAACGTGACGTGGTGTACGCCTCGTCCGCAATCGGGGCGGACCGGTCGGGGTACCTGCTGACGGTACGACCGGAACTGACCGTCGGGACCGGCGGAGGCAGGAGTGTCATGAAGATCGGAATCATCGGCTCGGGGCACATCGGTGGGACGTTGACCCGGCGGCTGCGCGCCCTCGACCACGACGTGACGGTGGCGAACTCGCGGGGCCCGGAGAGCCTCACCGATCTGGCGCAGGAGACGGGCGCGACCGCCGGCACCCTGGAGCAGGCGGTGGGCGACGCCGAGGTGGTGATCGTGGCGATCCCGCTGCTGGCCGTACCGGCGCTGCCCGCCGAGCTGTTCGACGGCAAGCTGGTCGTCGACGCCAACAACTACTACCCCGAGCGCGACGGTGACATCCCCGAGCTGCTGGACCGCAGCCTCAGCTCCAGCCGTTGGACCGCGGAGCACCTCAAGGGCGCCCGGGTGGTCAAGGCGTTCAACAACATCCAGGCGGCGCACCTGATGGAGAACGGTCGCCCGGCCGGCTCGGCTGACCGGATCGGACTGCCCGTGGCCGGCGACGACGCCGAAGCGAAGCAGCTGGTGATGGAGCTGGTCGACTCGCTCGGCTTCGACCCGGTCGACGCCGGGACGCTGGACGGGAGCTGGCGGCAACAGCCGGACACGCCGGTCTACGGCACCGACCGCAACGCCGAGGGCGTACGGCAGGGCCTGGCCAAGGCGCGACCCTGACGTCGTACCCCAGATGGAAAAGCCCCGCCGGCGACGAGCCGGCGGGGCTTCCTCGTGTCCGGGGTCAGGACGGCTCGGGGCCGCAGATGAACTTGGGCTCGGCGTCGTAGGTCCAGGTGAACTTCTCCCGCTTGACGACCTTGCCGTCCTTCTTCATCACCCGGAAGGCGTCCTGGGTGAAGCCGTCACTGCCCACGGCGGCGATGCACTTCGGGCCGGGCTCCAGGTAGACCGTCTTCGGCTTGGTGATGTTGCGGCGGGGACCGTACTCGGTCTTCACGCTGTCGTAGATCTTCGTGCTCCACATCGACACGGTGATCGTGTCCGAGGTGTACGACGTGTCGATCAGGACCCCGTACGGGGTGTTGTTGCGGAACTTGAAGTCCAGGTCCGGCCAGAAGATCGTCGACTCGATGACCGCCGGGTACCGGCTGAAGTAGTACGAGTGCGGCTTGTGCTCGACGTCCTCCAGGCCGGCGTAGTAGCTGGCGTTGAAGAGCGTCGTGGTGAACTGCGAGACACCGCCACCCACGCCCGGCACCAGCTTGCCGCCCAGGATCACCGGGGCGTCCTTGTAGCCCTGGTCGTAGCCCCGCTCACCGGTGTGCCCGTTGAGCGAGAAGGTCTTCCCCGGCTCGACGATCGTGCCGTCCACGTCCTTGGCGGCCTGGATGATGTTCTGGCTGCGCGGCGAGGAGAGCCCGCCGGGGAAGCGGGTGGAGAAGGTGGAGACCCGCTCCTTGATGCCCAGCTCCGCCAGCTTCGCCTCGGTCAGCTCCGGCTCGGCCGTCTTGAGCGTGGCGGTGATCGTCCGCCCGTCCGACTTCGGCAGCACGGCGAGCAGGTCCCGGCCGAGCGCGGCGGAGTCCACCTGCTTACCGGCACGACCCGGTACGACCTTCGGCTTGCCACCCGCGATGGTCAGCCCGGCGTCCTTCGGCGCCACCTCGATCGCCGCCAGCCGGTCGCCGAGGGCGGCGCGGAGCCGCTTGACGTCGACCCGGGGGGTGAGCTTGCCGGCGTCGTCGGCCGAGAACCGCAGGCCGCGGGCGATCGCGGCGGGCGGGATGGTGACCGAGCCCTTGTCGGTGCTCAGGGTGACCGGGGCGGCCACCGCCGGCCGCGCCAGCTCGGTGACGAGCTGGTCGACCTCCTCACGGGTGGTCGCCGGGTGCTTCTCCACCAGCGGCACGGTCACCGGCCGTCCCGCCAGCCAGCCGTCCCGGACCACCTGGGTGGAGCGCTCCGGGTCCAGCGCCAGGCTCGGCTTCGGGTAGACCGGCTTGGGCGTGGTGCCGGTGAAGATGATCGCCGGCATGGTCATCTCGCGGCCCTGCTTGCCGACGAGCTCGCGCAGCTTCGCGTCGAGCCGGGCCGCGTCGACGGTGACCACCGGCTTCACCTCGCGGGAGCCGAAGAGCCGGCCCGTCGGGCCCGCCTCCGCCTCGGCCGCCGCCGCCACGGTCGCGTCCACGTCCACCGCCAGCCCGACCTCCGCCGGCGTGAGCTGCGCCTCCTTCTCCCCCACCAGAACGGTGAGCGGGGCGTTCAGGGTGGCGGACCGCCGGTCCAGCTCGGCCCGGAGCTCCCGGGCCGCCTCGGTCCGGCTCCGGCCGCCGAGCTCCGCGCCGAGCACCGTCGTGCCGCGCGGCACGTCACCGGCGTACGCCCACGCCGCCGCGCCGCCGACGCCGGCCAGCACCACGGCGGCCAGCACGCCGGCGAGCAGGACGCGGGCGCGTCGTGACCACGACCCGGGACCCCGGCCCGAGCCGGCGGACTTGCCCGCCTGCTCGTCCTCGCCCGGCCAGGAAACCGCGGTGACCTGCACCGTTGGCCGGTCGTCGGAGAGACTTTTGTCGCCGTACAGGGTCACAGCCACCTCGATCGGGACGTACCACAGAGTTCTTGCTCCCCCAGGGAGACACCTACGGTAGCCGTCGCCCGGTCGGGGCGACACCGTGCGCTCGGCCATCCTCGCCCCCGCGTGTCGGGTCCGGTTCGGCGCTTGCGCAGTGTTCGTGGCACGGTGTCCGGGTGAGCGATCGGGTGCTGGCGTACGGGGGCGGTTGGCTGGACCGGGCCGGGGCGCTGCGCGCCGACCCGGGGTGGGTCTCCGCGCGGTTGACCGACCCGACGGCGGTGGTGCTGCCCCTGTGGCGGGACCGTTGTCTGGTCTCCGTCGCGCAGGCACCCGTACGGCTCACCGGGGTCGACGCCGCCGGGGCGCTCGCCGCCGCCGACGAGACCGTCTTCCTCGGCCTCGAGGACGGGACGCCGGTCTTCGCCGTGGACCTCTCCGAGCGCGCCGAGGCCGACGCCGTGGCGCTCACCGGCGCCGCCGGCACGGTCGACGTACGGGCGCTGGTGGGCCGGCTCGGCCCGGCCGAGGCGGCGGTGCAGGCGTACGCGCGGGGCCTGCTGCACTGGCACCGCCAGCAGCGGTACTGCGGCACTTGCGGGGCGGCCACCCGGCCGCGTGACGGTGGGCACGTGCGGGCCTGCGCGGCGCCGCGCTGCGGCCGGCTGATCTTCCCCCGCATCGAACCGGCGGTCATCGTGCTGGTGGAGGCGCCCGCCGGCCCGGACCGTTGCCTGCTGGCCCGGCACGCCGGCGCGCCGGAGGGGGCGTACTCGACGCTCGCCGGGTTCGTCGAGGTGGGCGAGAGCCTGGAGGACGCGGTCCGGCGGGAGATGGCCGAGGAGGCCGGGGTGAGCGTCGCCGGACTGGCGTACCAGGGCTCGCAGGCGTGGCCCTTCCCGGCCGGGCTGATGGTCGGCTTCCGGGCCACCGCCGCCACCGAGGAGGTGCGGGTCGACGGCGTGGAGCTGCTCGAGGCGCGCTGGTTCACCCGGGACGAGCTGCGTGAGCGGGTCGCCGCCGGCCGGCCCCTGGGCCGGGTCGACTCGATCGACCACCAGCTGCTCCGCGACTGGCTCGCCGCCGCCGACTGACCGGCCGGGCGCGGCGGTCAGGGGCGGGGGCGGAAGGCCAGCCAGGTCATCACGGCGGCGGTCAGCGCGGCGGTGGCCAGGGCGCAGGCGAGGACCCCTTCGACCGTGCGCGGGGCGACCAGCAGGGCCGCTGCGGTCAGGCCGGCGGTGGCCACCCACAGCGGCGCGGCGGGGAACCGGGCACTGCTGGCGACCCGGTCGTTGACCAGCATGAAGACCACCGCGTAGAGCGCCCCGGTGGCGGCGAAGAGCGGCGCCTGGCCCGCCAGGTGCAGGTAGTCGGCGCCGCCGGCCAGCCGGAACGCCAGCTCCCCGCCGAGCGTGGCGGCCGTCACCAGGGCCGCCCCGCAGGCGAGGATCAGCGCGAGCCCCGACGCGCGGGCCCGGCGGTCACCCCGGGCGAGCCGGGGCAGCACCAGCAGGGTCACCACCTGCGGCGCCCAGAGCGCGCCCTTGGTGAGCACCGCGCCGACCGCGTACGCGCCGGAGCCGGCCGCCGGGAGCAGCTGCCGGGCCAGGATCAGGTCCGCGTACGAGATGGTGAGCATGGCCAGCGTGGCCGCGCACGCGGTCATCACGTGGGTGGGGCGCAGGTCGCGGTCGCCCGGCGGGCCCGGGTCCGGCGCGGCGCCGGCACCGGCGGCGAGCCGGGCCAGCACGGGCAGGGCGAGGAGGCCGGTGACCGCGGCGAGCGCCAGCGCGGTGACCGCGCCGCCGCCCAGCGCCAGGCCGGCGACCAGACCGCCGTAGCGGCCGACGGCGAGCACGGTCATCGCCGCGGCGAGGCGCAGGAAGCGCTGGTCGCCCTGGAGTTCACCGAGCCAGCGACCGGCCAGCACGGTGGCGAACGTGGTCGCCGCGAGCAGCAGGGTCAGCGCCGCCGGCAGCCGCAGCAGCACGGTCAGCAGGGGCGCCGCCAGCACCGTCGCCCCGGCGGTGAGGGCGGCGGTGACCAGTGCCAGCCGGCCGGTGCGGGTGGCGCCGTGCCGCGCCCGGTGCACCGCGACGGCGATCTGGAGGCCGAAGCCGGGTACGGCCGCGATCGCGGCCAGCGCCAGCACGGTGGCCAGCGCGCCCAGCTCCGCCGCGGCCAACCGGCGGGCGCCCAGCACCGGGACCAGGTACGCGAGCGCGTTGGTCAGGGTGGTGGCCACGGTGACGGCAGCGCCGGCGGCGCCGAGCCGTGCCGCGCCGGAATCCCTGCCGATCGTCTGTGTCATGCCGCCCCGGGTCGCCTGCGCTGCGCTGCTCTGCCGGCGCGGGCCGAGCCCGTCGCGGCCGGTGTGCGGCCGGGACCGCCCCGGCCCGAACCAGGAGACGGTACCGGTCGACCGACCGGCTCGTCAGCCCCGCACCGGTGACCCCTGCCCCCGCCGCCGGGAACGGTCTAGTGTGCTGCCCCATGGCGTCGACGAACGTGACCGCGGCAGCGACCTCCGGGCTGGCCGCGAAGCTCCCCGAGCGGTGGGTGGCGGACGGGATCCGGCTGGTCTATCCCCGGGTGGAGCCGGAGCTGGCCCGGCTGGCCGACTTCGTCCCGCGCGGCGGCACCGCCCTCGACGTGGGCGCCTGGTACGGCCCGTGGACGGCCCGGCTGCTGCGTCGCGCCGACCGGGTCGTCTCCGTCGAGCCGACGCCCCCGCTGGCCCGACAGCTGCGCGCCGCGTTCCCCGACGTCGAGGTGGTCGAGGCCGCCGTCTCCGACCACGAGGGCACCGCCGAGCTCTACCTCCCCGACGGCGGCGCGATCGTCGGCACCTCCTCGCTGGAGGATCCCGGGCAGGGCGACCCGTTGCAGGTGCCGCGGATCACCCTGGACTCCCTCGGCCTCACCGACGTGCGCTTCGTCAAGCTCGACATCGAGGGGCACGAGCTGCCCGCGCTGCGCGGCGGCGCGGAGACCATCCGCCGGGACCGGCCGGTGCTGCTCGTCGAGGTCGAGGAGCGGATCCAGCCGGTCGAGCCGCTGCTGGAGCTGCTCACCGGCTGGGGCTACCGGGGGTACGTGCTGCCGGGGCGTACCTGGGTGCCGCTGGCCGACTTCGACCTCGGGCGGCACCAGCGCGAGGCGATCGCCCGGGTGGGGCAGAGCTTCGCCCGCCGGGTCCTCTGGCCCCGCCCCCGGTACGTCAACTCGGTGCTCTTCCGCCCGGAGTGAGCCCGCCCGGGTCCGGGCCGGTCACTGCTGCGGGGTCGGGGTGCCCACCGCGACCTCGTTGGTGCAGAGGGTGACGTCGGGGTCGGCGAGGCTCAACTCGGCGGTGTCCCCACCGCCGGTGAACTCGAAGAAGATCTGGTGCAGCCCAGTCTTCACCGGGAACCGCTTCTCCGTGTCGCCCAGCCGGAAGGTGGCGGTGGTGTCGCCGGAGCTGAGGTAGCCGATCCGGACCACCCAGAACCAGTCGTCCCGGGGCCCGCTCAGCGGCATCCGCACCGTCTCGCCGTCGGCGACCTTCCAGCCGCAGGCCTGCTCGGGCCCGGGCTGCGCGGTCGGGCCGTCGATGGTGACCGGGGTGATGCGGCCGGTCCGGTCGAGCAGCGACGGCGTCTCCGCCTCGGTGACGAAGACCGGCCCGTCGGGCAGGGCGCGGAAGAAGTGCGACTGGCGGTTGTAGGGGCCGGAAAGCTCCGGCACCACCTCCCCCGGGACCGTCTGGTCGAAGAAGACCGTGCCGGGGGGCGCGGCGGCCAGCTCCGCCCGGACCGTGTCCAGGTAGGTCCGGCCGCTCTTCACCGCCCACTCGTCACCGAACCGGGCCGTCGTCCAGGCGGTGCCGAGACCGCCGGCGACCAGGGCGAGGGCCAGGCCGGCGGAGACCGCTTCCCGGTGGCGTGCCAGCACGGCGGGCGGCGGCGGGTCGTCCGGGTCGCGGTCACCGAAGATCGGCAGGGCGCCCCGCGCGCCGACCGGGACGGGCCGGTGGTCCGGGTCGTCGGCCGGCGTCCCCGGGTGGCCCGGTGCGCCGGTAGCGGGCCGCTCCGGTCCGCCGGTGGCCGGCCGGGCAGGTACGGCCGCGGTGGCCGACGCCGACGGGCGCTGGGGCGGGGTGTCGAAGGGCCGCGCCGCCTGGGGGCGGACCGGCGCCGGGAGTTCGTCGTCGTCGTACTCGGCGTGGATGACGCCGTGGCCCCGGTAGGCGGCGGCCGGGACGGCTACCCGCGGCGCGGGCGCCTCGACCGGAGCGGGCTCGTTGCCGGTGTGCGCCGGGTCGTCGGCCGGCCGCCCGGCGGTGGAGCTGGTTCCCGCGCTCGTCCCCGCCGTGGCCCGGTCCGGTTCCGCCGGGTCCGTCACGCGCTCCGGGTCGCCCGCCGCCTCCCGGGCCTCGTCGTCCGGCGTTCCCGCCACCCCCGTCGTCGGGGTGTCGTCGTCCGGTCCCGTCGGGCGGTCACCGTCGCGGTCGGGCGACGCCGCCCCGGCGGTCGCGAAGCGGTCCGGCGCGGACCGCAGCCCCAGCAGGGCCACGCCGATGCAGAGCGCGGCCACCACCACGACGTCGCTGACGTAGCGCGGGACGGCCCCGGCGACGTCGCTGTAGATCGAGCCGAGCCGGGTGGCGCCCAGCAGCGCGGTCACCAGGGTCAGGTACGAGGCCAGCAGCAGCCAGGCCCGCCCGGCGACCCGGCGCAGCCGTACGGTCACCACCACCAGCACCAGGAAGGCCGCCCAGGCGACCCAGCGGCCCAGCTCCGGCGGGGCGGTCACCGGGGCGCCGTCGCCGGCCGGCAGCCAGCGCCACGGCCCGCCGAGCAGGCCGGGCACGACGGTGGAGCCGAGCAGCTGCCACAGGAACGAGAACACCTCGCCCAGCGAGTCCGGCCGGCGCACCGACGACTCCGCCCGGGACCCGTAGAGGGCGAGGAAGCCCAGCGAGAGCACGGTCAGCACCAGCCACGACGGCCAGTACCGGCGGACCGTGGTCAGCACCGCGCGCACCGGCGGGCCACCGACGAGGAGGAACGCGGTGAACAGGAAGACCAGCGGCACCACCAGCAGCGCCTTCTCGAAGAAGAGCAGCCCGAACAGCACCGCCAGGGCCAGCGTCGCCAGGTGCCGCCGCCGGCCGGTGCGGACGTACCGGAGCTGGGCGCCGATGGCGAGCACCATGGCGATCTGCATCGGCAGCATGTTGACCCCGACCGCCCACCAGGAGGTGGCCTCCAGGGTGAGCGGGCTGAACAGGAACACCGCCAGCGGCACCAGCAGCGCCCAGCCGGGGCGGACCAGGGTGCGCAGCAGTCGGGCGAAGCTGATCGCCAGCACCGCCTGGGCGGCGGTGAGCAGCAGCACGTACGGCCAGTAGGCGATGCCGGCGGCGCGGGTCACCAGCCAGGTGACCAGCAGGGCCGCCGGCATGAAGTGGTTGTTGTAGAGGGTGAGCAGGAAGCCCGGGGTCAGGTCGGACTCCGCGGCACGGGCGATCAGCACCCAGTCGTCGACCGCGAGGTGACCGCGGGACGCGAGCTGGGCCCGCCAGACCAGACTGACCAGGATCATCGCCACGGCCACCGCCCGGACCGGATGGACCCGGGTCCAGCCGCCGAGGAGGCCGCTCCGATCGGTGGTGGGGGTAGCGCCGGTCGATGCCATGGCGGGAAGACTGCCACACCGGTCGGCGGACGTCCCATCAGGTCAACGGGTGGTTCGCGCGTACAGTGGCCGCCACACCAGCGCGGCCCGGGTCGCGCCCGGCAGGCAGGTGAGGTCGAGGGATGCGGGAACGGCTGGTGCCCCACGGCGTGGCCGCCGCCGTGACGGCGGCGGTGCTCGCGCCGCTCGCGCTGCCCGGGTACGTGCTCCGCTACGACATGGTCTTCGTGCCCCGGTCGGCGCTGAGCTGGGAGCTGATCGCCCCGGCCTCGGCGCTGCCCCGGGCGGTGCCGCAGGACGCGGTGGTCGCGCTCGCCACCCAGCTGATGCCCGGCTGGCTGCTGCAACGGCTGGTGCTGGCGGCGATCCTCTGGCTGGCCGTGCTCGGCGCCGCCCGGCTGGTGCCCACCGACCGGACCGCCGTGCGGGTGGTCGCCGCGCTCGGGTACGCCTGGACGCCGTACCTGGCCGAGCGGCTGCTGATCGGGCAGTGGGGGCTGCTGCTGGCGTACGCGATGCTGCCCTGGCTGGTGGCCGCGGCGCTGGGGGTGCGCGCGGCCCGGCCCGGGGCGCTGCCCCGGCTGCTGCTGGCCGCCGCCGTCTCCGCGATCACCCCGACCGGCGGGCTGATCGCCCTCGTGGCGGTGCTGGTGCTGCTGCCCGGCCGGTATCCGGGGGCGCTCCGGCGGGCCGGGACGGCGGTCGCGGCGACGGTGCTGCTGAACGCGCCGTGGCTGGTGGCCGGGTTGGGCAGCGCCACCGGCGGCCGCTCCGACCCGGCCGGGGTGCCGGCCTTCGCCGCCCGCGCCGAGAACTGGGGCGGGCCGCTGGTCGCGCTGGCCGGCACCGGCGGGATCTGGAACGCCCTGACCGTGCCGGTGTCCCGCCAGGTCGCCGTGGTGCCGCTGGCCACCGCGCTGCTGCTGCTCCTCGCCGGGTACGGCGTGCCCCTGCTGCGCCGGCGCTGGCCGGCGGGCGCGGCCGGGCGGTTCGGGCTGCTGGCCGTCGGGTCGTGGCTGGTGGCGGCGCTCGGCGTGCTGCCCGGTGGGGCCGCGCTGCTCGGCTGGCTGGTCGACACCGCGCCCGGGGGAGGGCTCGTCCGCGACGGTCAGAAGCTGCTCGTCCCGTACGCGCTGGCGCTGGCGGTGGCCGGGGCGCTCGGCGCGGAACGGCTCGCCGACCGGCTGGCCGCGCGGTTCGACCGGACCACCGGCGGGGTGCTGCTGGTCGGCGTGGCGCTGCTGCCAGTGGCGCTCCTGCCCGACCTGGCCTTCGGGGCGCTGGGCCGGCTGACCCCGGTCCACTACCCGGCGGACTGGGCGGTGGTGGCGCGGCAGGTGGCCGACCGGCCGGGTGAGGTGGTCTCGCTGCCGTTCCAGGAGTACCAGCGGTACGCCTGGAACGACGGGCGGGTGGTGATCGACCCGGCCCCCCGCTATCTCGCCGCGCCGGTGCTGATCGACGACACCCTGCGGGTGGGGGACGTCGCCGTCGGCGGGGAGGACCCGCGCGCGGCCCGGGTGCGCGAGCTGCTCGCCGCCGGTCGTCCGGTGGCCGGCACCGCCGTGCGGTGGGTGCTGGTGCAGCGGGCGGCGGGACCGCCGGTGCCGGTGACGGCCCTGGCCGGACTGCGGCTGGCGCACGCCGGACCGGAGCTGTCCCTCTACGAGAATCCGGCCTGGGTGGCCCCCGCGCCGCAGCCCGGTCCCGGCCCGGTCGGGTGGGCGCACCTGGTGGCCGGAACGGTGGTCGTGGCCATCGGTTTTTCGGGCACTGCGCGGGTGCTCCGGCGCGTGGTAGCGTCCCGGGACGCGAGTCCCGCGGAAGGAGAAGGTGGATGAGGAACCTGCCCGCGTTCGTCGCCGTCGGGGTACTCGGGGTCGTGCTCGGCCTGCTCGGCGCCGTCGGTCTGGCGAATGCGCTCAGTCCGTCCGCCCAGGAGGCGCTCAACAGCACTTCGGTGAGTGAGCAGGGCTCCGAGAGCACCCTGTACGGCACGCGCTGAACCACCGTCGACCGGGGCGTCCGCTGACTGCGGGCGCCCCGGTCGCGTATCCACCGTCGGGCGTCGCGCCCCCGACCGGTGGCGGGCCTACCGGCGGGCGGCGGTCAGCCGGCCGACCAGCTCGGCGAAGCGCGCCCCGGTCGCCGTCCAGGTGAAACGGGCCGCGTGCGCCAGCGCCGCCTCGCCCATCGCCTTGCGGCGCACGTCGTCGGCGAGCAGTTCCCGCACCCGGGTGGTGAACTCCGCCTCGTCGTCGACGAGCAGGCCGGTCTCGGTGTCGACCATCGCCTCGGCGACGCCCCCGGCGTAGCGGAACGCGATCGTCGGGGTGCTCCGGGCGGCGGCCTCCACGATGGTCAGGCCCCAGCCCTCCTTCAGCGACGGGGTGAGGGCCAGCCAGCAGGAGGAGAGCACCTCGTGCTTCTCCTCCTCGCTGATGAAACCGGTGAAGCGCACCCGGTCGGAGACGCCCAGGGCGTCGCTGAGCTCCCGCAACGGCGCCTCCCACCAGCCCTGACCGGCCACCACCAGCTCCAGGTCGGGCAGCTCCGCGGACAGCTCGGCGACCGTACGCAGCGCGATCTCCACCCGCTTGTGCGGGACCAGCCGGCCCAGCACCAGCAACGACGGGTGGTCGGTGCGGGGCAACGCCGGGCCGGTCACCGGCGGGGTGCCGTTCGGCACCACCTCGATCCGGGTGGCGTCCACCCCCAGCTGGGCCAGCTCCGCGCGGCTCGCCTCGGAGACCGTGACGTAGCGGCAACGGCGGTAGAGGCGCACCGCCAGCCACGACTCGATCCACCAGCCCAACCGGCACATCACCGGGCCGAAGACCACCGGCCACTGCTCCCGGTGCACGTGGTGCACCAGGGCGAGCACCGGCCGGCCGGCGTAGAGCGGGGAGAAGAAGGGCACCCCGTTGCAGACGTCCACCACCAGGTCCGGCAGGCCCAGCCCACGCCGGCCCAGCGGGCCCAGCCCCAACCGGCCGGCCAGGTAGGTCAGCGCCGTGCGGGCGTACACGGTGTGCCGGGAGCCGCGGCGCAGCACCCGCACGCCGTCGGGGTTGGTCTCCTCGGGCGGGCCGTCGGCGTGGGCGGCGCAGAGCAGCGTCACCCGGTGACCGGCCGCGACCAGTTCGGCGGCGATCCGCTCGATGTACACCTCCGAGCCGCCACCCTCGGGGTTCGCGGTGTCCCGCCAGTTGAGGAACAGCACGTGGCGAGCGGTGGTGCTGCTGGAGTCGTCCACGCTGCTCCTACCGGTCGGTAACGGCACGATCGCGCCACCCTAGGGCGGTCCGGCCCGCGTACGCAATGGGTCGTCTCGGCAGCGACGATCGGATAAAGCTCCTCCGACGGGGGTTTGCCGGGGACCCGAAAGCTTGGCAGGGTGTGTCAGCGCGGAACGATGCGGGGCCGGTGGACACACCGGCCGGACCGCCCGCGACACCCGTGACCTGCGGCAGGTCGATGCCGACGGGCGGACGACGAGAGGGGAGGCGGCCGTGGTGCGCGACGTGTCGGTGCGGTCCCTCACCCGACGATCGCCGGTGGTGCTGCTCAGCGCCGCCCTGGTGCTGCTGCTGGTCGGCTGGGGCGGGTACAGCTGGCTGCGCGACGAGCGCACCGCGCCGAGCTGCACCGGGCAGGTACGCCTGCGGGTGGCCGCCGCCCCGGTGGTCGCCCCGGCGGTGGACCGGATCGCCCGCGCCGCCGTCGGCCGGCAGCCCTGCGTCTCCATCGCGGTCGAGTCGCGGGAGTCCGAGGCGGTCGCCGCCGAGCTGGCCAACGGCGTCGACGCGGCGGACGCCTGGCTGCCGGAGTCCACGTTCTGGCTCCGCCGGGCCCGCGCGGCCGGCGCCTTCGAGGTGCCCGGGCAGGGCACCTCGGTCGCCAGCACCCCGGTCGTGCTGGCGGTGACCGAGCCGGTGGCCCGCAAGTCCGGCTGGCCGCGCCGGCCACCGACCTGGAGATCGCTGATCGGGCCGAAGGCCACCAAGGTCAAGGTGGGGCTGCCCGACCCAGCCGTCGACCCCGCCGGGGTGGGCGCGCTGCTCGGCGTCCGCGCGCTGGCCGCCGGGGAACGCGACCCGGGCGGCGCGGTGGCGGGGACGCTGCGCCGGCTGGCCGGCCGGACCTTCAGCCCCGGCGGTACGGCCGCCGCGCTGCCCCCGTCCGGCGGGCTCCCCGGCAAGGCGGAGGCGGTGGCCACCACCGAGCAGGCGGTGCTCGGGCACAACGCGCTGGCCGGCGCGGACAAGCTCGTCGCCGCGTACCCGGAGGTCGCCGTCCCCTCCCTCGACCTGCCGTACGTGGTGCTGCCGGCCGCCCGAGACGCGGTCCGCGACGCGGCGGCCGGCTTCCTCACCGACCTGCTCGCCAGCGCCTCCCGGGAGGTGCTGACCGGGTACGGCTTCCGCACCGCGGCCGGCTACCCGCCCGCGGTGCCGCGGGACCGCCGGCTCAGCCCGGACGTACGCGACCCGGTGCCGCTGCCCGGCGAGGAGACCGTCACCGAGGCGCTGACCGGGTGGAGCGGTGTGCAGCGCAGCGCCCGGATCCTCACCGTGCTGGACATCTCCGGGTCGATGGCCGCCCGGGTGCCCGGTGGCGGCACCCGGCTCGACGCCACCCTCGCCGCCGCCCGGGAGGGCGCCGGGCTGCTGCTGGACAACAGCGAGCTGGGCATCTGGGTCTTCGCCACGAAGGTGGACGGCGACCGGGACTACCGGGAGATCCTCCCCGTCCGGCCGTTGCGCGCCCAGCGGGCCGCGGTGGCCCAGCGCCTCGCTGAGGTCAAGGTGAAGCCGAAGGGCGGCACCGGGCTCTACGACACCACGCTCGCCGCGTACCGGGACGCCCGGCGGCACTGGACCCCCGGACGGATCAACCTGGTGCTGGTGATGACCGACGGTCGCAACGAGGACACCGACAGCATCGGTCGAAGCAGGTTCCTCACCGAGCTGAAGGCCCTCCAGGACCCGCGCCGGCCGCTGCCGATCGTCTTCATCGGACTCGGCCGGGACGTCGACCCGGACGAGCTGAACGCGATCGCCGAGGTCACCGGCGGTCAGGTGTTCCGCACCGCCCAGCCGAAGGGGATGCGGCAGATCTTCTTCTCCGCGCTGGCCGACCTGAGCTGCCTGCCGCCGGAGTGCCGGCGGTGACCACGACGCTGCCGGGGCGGTTGGCGAACCGGTTGGCCCGGCCGGTCCGGGAGGCCCCCGCGACCGCGCTCTGCCTGCTGCTGCTCACCGCCGTCGCGTTCGCGCAGCGCCCCGGCCAGGTCACCTTCGACACCAAGCTCGACCTGGCCGCGAACCCGGTGCACTTCCTGGCCCGGGCGCTGCATCTGTGGAACCCGGAGGCCACCTCCGGCGAGCTGCAGAACCAGGCGTACGGCTACCTCTTCCCGATGGGGCCGTTCTTCGCCGCCGGGCAACTGCTCGGCGTGCCGCCGTGGATCACCCAGCGGCTCTGGTGCGCGCTGCTGTTCTGCGCCGCCTTCTACGGCCTGCTGCTGCTGGCCCGCACCATGCGGATCGGCACCGAGCCCACCCGGTACGCCGCCGCGCTCGGCTACGCGCTGGCGCCCCGGATGCTCACCGAGATCGGCGCGCTCTCCTCGGAGATCCTCTCCGCCGCGATGCTGCCCTGGGTGCTGCTGCCGCTGGTCCGGGTGAACCGGATCGGCTCCCCGCGCCGGGCCGCCGCGCTCTCCGCGCTGGCCGTGCTCGGGATGGGCGGGATCAACGCGGCCGTGGTGCTGCTCGCGCTGGTGCTGCCCGGGGTGTGGCTGCTCTCCCGCCGCTGGGACCGCCAGCACCGGCGGCTGGTCGCCTGGTGGTGCCTCTGCGTGGTCGCGGTATGCCTGTGGTGGATCGTCCCGTTGCTGCTGCTCGGCCAGTACAGCCTGCCGTTCCTCGACTACATCGAGTCGTCCACCACGACCACCGCGGTCGCCTCCCTCTTCCAGGCGGTCCGCGGCACCAACCAGTGGGTGGCGTACATCGTCCAGGGCGACCCGTGGTGGCCGGCGGGGTGGCTGCTGATCGACCACCCGGTGCTGATGGCGCTGACCGCGGTGGTGGCGCTGGTCGGCCTGGCCGGCCTGGCCGGCAACCTGCTGCCGGAGCGGCGCTTCCTGGTGCTCGGTTTCCTGGCCGGGCTGACCCTGCTCACCATGGGCTACGTCGGCAGCCTGGACAGCCCGCTGTCCGGGCTGGTCCGGGACCTGCTCGACGGCCCGCTGGCCCCGTTCCGCAACGTGCACAAGCTGGAGCCGGTGCTGCGACTGCCGCTGATGCTCGGCTTCGCGCACGGGGTGGACGCCTGGGTCACCCGGCTGCACACCGCCACCCGCCGGCGCCGGCCCGGGCTGCGGCTGCGGCCGGTGGTGTTCGTGCCGGTGTTCCTGCTGGTCGTCGGGGCCGCCGCGCCGGCCTGGACGGGTCTGCTGCGGCCCGGCCCCGGCTGGTCGGACCTGGCGCCGCACTGGCGGGCCGCGGCCACCTACCTGGCCGACCGGGACGCCCTGGCCCGGACCCTGGTGGTGCCGGGCTCCGGCTTCGGCCAGTACGACTGGGGACGCACCGTCGACGAGCCGTTGCAGTCGCTGGCCGGGGCGCCCTGGGCGGTACGCCACCAGATCCCGCTCGGCTCCGCCGGCAACACCCGGATGATGGACACCGTCGAGACCGTCCTCGCCAACGGGCGTGGCTCCGCCGGGCTGGCCGACTTCCTGGCCCGCTCCGGCTTCCGCCACCTGCTGCTGCGCAACGACCTCGACCGGACCCAGGTGGACGCCCCGCCGGTGGCGGTGCTGCGCCGGGCGCTGGCCGGCTCGCCGGGGATCGTCCGGGTGGCCACCTTCGGCACCACCGACGCGGTGGAGCGGGCGCCGGGCAGCCCGGTCGACGACGACGCCGGTCCGCTGCCGGCCGTCGAGATCTACGAGGTGGACGGCGCGGTGCCGCTCGCCTCGGCGGTGCTCACCGCCGACGTGCCCACGGTCAGCGGCGGCCCGGAGTCGCTGCTGCCGCTGCTGGAGCAGGGCCTGGTCGAGCGGGACCGCCCGGTGGTGCTCGCCGGCGACCGGCCCGACGACGCGACGGTCGAGGCCACCGGGGACCGGTGGATCGTCACCGACGGGCTGCGCCGCCGGGAACGGGACATCGGCCGGGTACGCGACAACCTCAGCCAGACGCTGACCGCGGCCGAGGCGAGCCGGCAGGGGCGGGTCGCGCTGGACCTGCTGCCGTTCTCCGGCCGCCGGCACCACACCCTCGCCACGTACCAGGGGATCCGCGAGGTCACCGCCTCCACGGCGGCCAGCTTCGTCGACAACCTGGCCCCCGCCGACCCGTCCCACCTGCCGTTCGCGGCGGTCGACGGGGACGCCGGCACCTCCTGGCGTTCGGCGCCGCTGGCCGGGCCGGTCGGGCAGTGGATCCAGCTCGACCTGGACACCCCGCGCGAGGTCCAGCGGGTCTCGCTCTCCTTCGTCGACGACCTCGGGGTCGGCTGGCCGGTGACCCGGTTCCGGATCAGCACCGACCGGGGCGCGGTCGACCACGACGTCGCCCCCGGCCTGGGTGCGCAGACGTACTACACGCTGCCCGGTGCCACCAGCAAGGTGCGGATCACCGTGCTGGCGGTGGCCGGGGGCCGGCTCGACGGTGGGGTGGGCGTCCGCGAACTGTCCCTCCCGGAGATCACGCCCCGTCGGGCGCTGCGGGTGCCGACCGACCTGCCCACGGCGGTCACCGGCCCGGTCTCCTGGTCGTTCAGCCGGGGGTCGGCCAGCCGGCCCGCGTGCTTCCCCGCCCCCGCACCCACCTCCTCGTCCCACTCCGTCCCGGTCGGCTCCGACGCGGGCGGGCGCAACGGCATCCGGGCGGCCGGCACGGTCGTCCGGTGCGACCGCTTCCTGGCCCGGGTCGGCGAGGAACCGCTCGGCGTGGACCGGCTGTTCCGCAGCACGAGTCCGGGGACGTACCAGTTGGCGCTCACGGCGGTGGCCCGACCGGGTGGCGCGCTGCGACCGGCGGGGACGCGGGTGACCGCCGCCGCCTCGTCGTACCTGGCGGGGGCCGCCGCGGTGGCCGGATGGGCGGCGGTCGACGGCGACCCGGGAACGGCCTGGCTCGCCGAGGTCGGCGACCTGCGTCCCACGCTCACCCTGAGCTGGTCGGGGCAGCGCCGGATCGACCGGCTGCGGCTGCGCCCGGCGGAGCTGCCGATCGGCTCGCTGCCCACCCAGGTCGAGGTGCGCGCGGGCGGCCGGACCCAGGTGGCGTCGGTCGACCCGGACGGGCTGGTCCGCATCGCCGCGGTGCGCACCAACCGGGTGGAGATCGTGGTGCGTGGGACGGCCGACCGGATCGCCGACCGGCGCGGCAACGGCTGGACGGCGACCGTCGGCATCGCCGAGGTGGAGATCCCCGGCCTGGCCGGCCTGATCCGGCCGCTGCGGCCGGACGCCCCGCTCACCGCGCCCTGCGGCGCCGGTCCCACGGTCGAGCTGGACGGCTTCCGGTACGACACGGCGGTCACCGGCACCGTCGCCGACGCGGTCGCCGGCCGGCCGATGCCGGTCACCCTCTGCGGCGACACCGGCGCGGTGGTGGACCTGCCCGCCGGCGGTCACCGCCTGGCGACCTCGCCCTCGGCCGGGTTCGTGGTGCAGGACGCCACCCTGCGGCCCACCGGCGCGACGACTGCCGCGCCCCGGCACCGGGAGGTGACGGTGCGGGACTGGGCGCCGACGCAGCGCCGGGTACGGGTCGGCGCGGGCGAGCGCGCGCTGCTGGTCGTACCCGAGAACGCGAACGCCGGGTGGACGGCGACGCTGGACGGACGGGCGTTGCCGGCGACCCGGGTCGACGGCTGGCAGCAGGCGTGGGTGCTGCCTGCGGGCGCGGGCGGTGAGGTCCGGCTGGAGTTCGGCCCGGACCGCGCCTACCGGGGCGGCCTGGCCGTCGGCGCGGCGACGGCGCTCGGCGTGCTGGTGCTCGCCGCCTGGCCGCTGCGCCGCCGGCCGGAGG
Organism: Micromonospora sp. LZ37; assembly: GCF_059359015.1. Lineage (NCBI taxonomy): Bacteria > Bacillati > Actinomycetota > Actinomycetes > Micromonosporales > Micromonosporaceae > Micromonospora > Micromonospora sp. LZ37. The sequence goes on from NZ_JCADBL010000013.1 coordinate 19,683, forward strand.
ACGGGGCGGCGATCCCGGCCGAGGGGCCGCCCTGGCTGATCGGCACCCTGCTGGTGGTGCTGCTCGCCGCGCTGGGCGGGGTGCTGCCGGTGGCGATCGTGATCGCCGCGATGCTGCTGCGCCAGTTCGCCCGCCGGGCGCTGCCGGTGGTGGTCTTCGGCGGGTTGGCGGTGGCCACGGTCACCGCGGTCGCGGGCCGGCTGCGCGGTCTCGGCCAGGAGTGGGCGTACGGGACCTGGGTGCAGGCCGGGATGCTGGTGGCGATCGGCGCGGTGGTCGCGGCGGTGGTGCCCGTCCCCGGCACCCCCGTCGACGCGGCAGACCCATCCGCGGTGGACATCGACCCATCCGCGGTGGACATCGACCCACCCCCTGCGGAGCCGGATCCGTCGCGGGTGGACGATGGTCCGTCCGAGAGCGTGACGAGCCCGGTGGCCGGCGCCCGGCCGGGCACCGGTGAGGACGAGGACGGGACGGAAGTGCGATGACCGCAGAGCAGGGGCGGGCGGCCCGCCGCCGGTTCGCCACCCTGGGTCGCTCGGTGGCCCTGTTCAAGGCGTTCCTGGTGGAGCAGACCGACCCCGACCGGTTCTACGGCCTGCTGGCCGACGACTCGGTACGCCAGGTCCGCGGCTACACCGGGCTGACCGACCGGACCGTGCTGGACGTGGGCGGCGGTCCCGGCTACTTCGCGGCGGCCTTCCGCGCGGCCGGCGCGTACTACGTCGGGCTGGACCCGGACGTCGGGGACTTCTCCGCGGCGGACTCGGCCGAGGGGATGCTCCGGGGCAGCGGTACGGCGCTGCCCGTGCGCACCGGCAGCGTGGACGTCTGCTTCTCGTCGAACGTCCTCGAACACGTCTCGGAGCCGCACCGGATGCTGGACGAGATGGCCCGGGTGACCGCACCCGGGGGCGTCCTGTTCGTCTCGTTCACCCCGTGGCTCTCGCCCTGGGGTGGGCACGAGACGGCACCCTGGCACTGGCTGGGCGGCGAGCGGGCCCGTCGGCGGTACGAGCGCCGGATGGGCCACCCGCCGAAGAACCGTTACCGGGAGACGCTCTTCCCGGTCTCCGTCGCCGACGCGCTGCGCTGGGCCCGGGGCAACCGGCAGGTCGAGGTGATCGAGGCGCTGCCCCGCTACCACCCCTGGTGGGCGCGGTGGGTGGTGCGGGTGCCGGGGGTCCGGGAGGTCGCCTCGTGGAACTTCGTGCTGGTGCTGCGGCGGGCCGGCGGGCAGCCGGAAGGCGCCCCGCCGGCAGCCGTCGGTACGGGGGAAGAACCGGCTGCGGCGGAAAAACAAGAGCTGACCGGGGGTCGCGTCGCCATGTGACCAGGTAGTAACCTCGCGGCCATCTCACCGATCGACAACGACGAAATTGAGCTCCTCCAGGGAGGAAACATGAAGCACCGCGCCGTTGGTGCCGTGCTGTTCGGGATTGGCGTACTGCTCCTGGCGCTGGCCGCCGGGCTGGTGTTCGTCGTCGCCCCCGCGTTGACCAAACTCCCGTACGACCTGGAACCTTCGACGTCGGTGGCGGAAGCCAGCAACGCGAAGTTCCTCCAGATCAACAACGGGTCCATCAAGGTCAACGACGGCGACCTCCGTTCGACCGTGCTGGTCACCCCGTCGAAGAAGGACACCGCGAAGCTCGACGGTGACCTCGACGGCAAGGCCGTGGTCTGGCAGGTCGGCCAGACCGTGGACCGGACCGACAACAAGGAGCTGGTCAGCGCGTACGGCGCCAAGCTCGCCCTGGACCGGGTCTCCGGCGCTGCGGTGGAGTGGAAGCAGGCCTGGCTGGACGACGCCGGCGAGCAGGACCCGGTCGCCTTCAAGGGCCAGATGTACAAGTTCCCGTTCAACACCGAGAAGCGGGACTACGAGATCTTCGACCGCGACCTGCGGCAGGTCCGGCCGGCCAAGTTCGCCGGTACGGAGAACATCAAGGGCGTCGAGGCGTACCGCTTCGAGCAGGTGATCACGGACGAGACGCTGAACCTCGCCGCGGAACGGGTCGGGCTGCTGGTCGGCGCTCTGGCGCAGCCGGGGGCGACGCAGGGCACCGTCGTCTACAGCAACCAGCGCACCGTCTGGGTGGACCCGGTGACCGGGTCGTTCCTGAAGGTCCGCGAGGTGCAGAAGAAGGTCCTCACGCCGAACGTCGGCGCACCGGTCACGCTGCTGGACGCGGACTTCGCCTACAACGAGGCGACCATCAACGCGTCGGTGGACCGGGCGAAGGACAGCCGGGGCAAGCTCCAGCTGCTCAGCGTCTACGTGCCGGTGGGCCTGGCCGTGCTGGGTCTGCTGCTGCTGGCCGTCGGCCTGCTGGTGGCCCGTCGGGGTGCCCCCGCCGTCGCCGGCGAGGCGCGGCACCGGGCGGCCGCCGCGCCGGCCCCGGCCGCGGTCGACGCGCCCACCCGGCACGAGGAGCCGGTCGTGGAGGAGGAGCGGCCGACCGCTGAGCAGCCCGCGGTCGACCGTGCGGGTGGTCCGTTGAGCGACGAGATCCCGCCGGCCTCGACGAACTGGAAGTCGGACGACGAGCCGACCGTCCCCACCCAGCGGACGGCCGGCGACGAGCCGACCGTGCCCACCCAGCGGGTGGCGGACGACGAGGCGGAGAAGCGCTGACCTGAGGCAGGGTCAAGGAAGGGCGGGTCGGCTTGTGCCGACCCGCCCTTCGCGTTTCCGCGATCACCCTGAGCGCTTGTTACTGAATCGTAATGCGTCGATGGTATGCGTACCGAACGTGACCGAGCGCCGAGTGGATTGCCCTATTTGAAGGGTTGATCCCAGGGCTCGTGCGGCGGCTTGTTGCACGGAGCGTGAGATCGGGGGCTGTCCGTGCCGTCGGTAACCTACGGAACCGTAAGTGGGCTCTTGTGACCCACGCCTCACTGGGTGCACCATCAGGCGCACGTTCGTTACCCGCCGGTAACAGGTGTCACCGTCCGGCACGGGGCGCGCACCAGCCGACCGGCCCACCCCGAAGAGCACCGCCCCCACCGAGGAGGAATCCGTGCAGGATCGGATCTACAGACCGGGGCGTACCCGGTGGCGGCGTTTCGCCGCGATGATGGTGCCGGCGACCGCAGCCGTCGGCGCCATCCTGTTCGGCATGCAGAACGGCGCGATCGCGTCCGACATCACCGTCTCCGGCCAGACCTTCAAGATCGCGGCCGAGCGCCTGGAGGGTGACGGCTTCAAGCAGTACGGCGGCAAGGTGCGGGAGAAGGGCGGCACCGTCCACCCGATCGCCCTCGCCGAGATCGAGAGCGCCGAGCTCTACAAGCTCTGCCAGTCGGTGCGCGCCAAGGGCATCCCGGTGGTGCTCACCATCCACGCCGGTGAGGGCAAGGAGCCGGCGAGGGCCAAGGACCTCCTCATCGCCATGGACAGCCTGGAGGGCAACGCGACCTTCACCAACATCAAGATCGGCCGGGACGCCTCCGAGCTGAACGCGACGGCGGAGGCCGGCTCCTTCGGCCAGAATGCGGACCGGGTCACCATCCGCGACCTCCAGCAGGTGTCCCGCTACACCACCGCCTCCACGTTCACCCTGGTCGGCCTGCGCCTAAAGGTCAACATCGGGGCGGACGCGAAGGAGTGCTTCTGAGCTGAGCCGAGGCCCGCGGCGCCCACCCGCCGCGGGCCCGGGCTCCGTCCCTCATCCCTCAGCTCCGCTCAGGAGGAGTACGTGACAACCCCTGATCCGCAACACGCCCGCCCCGGCGGCCCCGGCGAGTTGTGGCGGGCCTTCCGCCGCTGGCGGCTCAGCCGGCCGTTCTGGGGCGGCCTGTTCACCGCGCTGGCCGGCGTGGAGATGTTCGCCTCCACCCGGATGACGCTCAACGGCCTGACTTTCACCAGCGGATCCACCGGGCTCTACTCCCTGCTGATCCCGATCATCCTGGTGACCTGCGGACTGCTGCTCTGGTTCAGCCCGGCCCAGCGGCCGTTCTACTCGATCGTCGCCGCGGTCACCGCGGTCTATTCGCTGATCGGGCTCAACCTCGGCGGCTTCTTCGTCGGCCTGCTGCTCGGCATCCTCGGCGCCGCCCTCGGTTTCGCCTGGACGCCCGTCGCCCGGCCCACCCCCGCCGACCCGGCCTCCGACCCGGTCGCGGCGGCGCCCGCACCGGCCCTCGTCGGGCCGGACGACCCGACGTTGGAGGACGAACTGCTGCCGGTCGACGAGCGGGGCATCCCCCGGCAGCGGGGGCCGGTCCCGTCCCCCGGGTACGCGCCGCAGGAGCACGGCGGGCCCGGCCACCCCCCGGACGGCGACGCCCACGCCGGCCCCGGCCCGACCGGGTCGCCGGGCGGCTCGCGGGATCCCCGGTACTTCGCCCTGGTGCTGGTCGTGCTCGGTCTCTCCGCCGGTGGGCTGGCGGTCACCCAGCCGCCGCCCGTGCTGGCCGCGCCGGCGACGCCGGCCGGTCCGGCCTCGACCGCCTGCCCGACGCCGACCGCCGAGGCGCCCGCCCCGACCGCCAAGGCGCCCACCTCGACCGACAGGGCGCCCGCGCCGCCGGCCCCGGCGGGGCGGGGCACCTCGACGCCGACGGCCAGTCCGAGCCCGTTCCCGGAGTCCACCTCGGACGGCAACCTGATCACCGATCTCCTCCGGGGCATCGGCGACCTGCTGACCGGTGGGGGGAACGAGCCCGCCGCGACGCCGTCGGCGAGCCCGACGCCGAGCGCGACGCCGGCCGCGACCCCGACCGCCACCGGCACGCCGACGCCGACCGGCACGCCGACGCGTCGCGCCGGCACCTGCCCGAAGCCGAAGCCGACCCGACCCGGGACCGTCCAGGCGGGCGAGCTGATGCCGAGGATCGCCGCCGAGCCGGGGCAGCCGAGGGTGGCGCAGCAGCCGTCCAAGCTGACCGGTTCCAAGGTCACCATGACGGGTCTGCGGTTCGAGGGGATCGTCGACCTGCCGACCGCGAACGGGACGCTCAAGGCGCTGAAGTTCAGCATGCGCAAGGCGGTCACCGACGACTTCAAGCTGGTGGCGGACGGGCCGGCGGACCGCGCCCAGCAGTACGTCACGGACCGGCTGACCGTGCAGGGCGACGTGTCGTTCTACGCCACCCGCTTCGTCGGCCGGCTGCTCGGCATCAAGATCACCCTGACCCCGGACCTGCCGTTCCCCGACGGCATCCCGATCACCTCGCCGATCCCGATCACCTTCACCAGCCCGGTGATCGACCTGGCCTTCGTGGAGTCCGACACGCTGACCGCCCGGCCCTCGCTGGAGCTCAGCGTTCCCTGACCTCCGTCCCACCACCACCGGTGACCGGGGGCGGGCCGTCCCGCCCGCCCCCGGTCCGACGGCTCAGAGCCGGGTCAGCGCCTTGCGCAGCGGGTCGAGGCCGAGCGAGCCGAGGTCGAGTGCCTGGCGGTGGAACTCCTTGAGGTCGAAGTCGGCGCCCTTGCGGGCCTGCGCGTCCTCCCGGGCCTGGAGCCAGATCCGCTCGCCCACCTTGTACGACGGGGCCTGACCCGGCCAGCCGAGGTAACGGTTCAGCTCGAAGCGCAGGTTCTCGTCCGGCACCCGGCAGTGCGCCCGCATGAACTCCCAACCCAGCTCCGGGGTCCAGCGCTCGCCCGGGTGGAAGCCGAACGGGTTGTCCTTCGGGATCTCCAGCTCCAGGTGCATGCCGATGTCCACGATCACCCGGGCCGCCCGGAACGCCTGCCCGTCGAGCATGCCGAGCTTGTCACCCGGGTCCTCCAGGTAACCCAGCTCGTCCATCAGCCGCTCCGAGTAGAGGGCCCAGCCCTCGCCGTGCCCGGAGACCCAGCAGAGCAGCCGCTGCCAGCGGTTGAGCAGCTCGGCCCGGACCGCGGTCTGCGCGACCTGGAGGTGGTGGCCCGGCACGCCCTCGTGGTAGACCGTGGTCACCTCACGCCAGGTGGAGAAGTCGGTGATGCCCTGCGGCACCGCCCACCACATCCGGCCCGGACGGGAGAAGTCCTCGCTCGGGCCGGTGTAGTAGATGGCGCCGTCGCTGGTCGGGGCGAGGCAGCACTCGATCTGCCGGACCTGCTCCGGGATGTCGAAGTGGGTGCCGTGCAGTTCGCTGATCGCCTTGTCCGCCAGCGCCTGCATCCAGTCCCGGAACGCCTCCTTGCCCTGGATCGTCCGGGCCGGGTCGGCGTCCAGGGCGCTGACGGCATCACCGACAGTGGCACCCGGACCCGCGATGCGCCCAGCAACGGTCCGCATCTCGGCCTCCAGGCGGGCCAGCTCCGCGAAACCCCACGCGTACGTCTCGTCGAGGTCGACCTTCGCGCCGAGGAAGTACTGCGAGGCCAGCTCGTACCGTTCCCGGCCGGCGGCCTGCTTGTCCCGGCCGTGCGGGGCCAGCTCGTCGCGGAGGAACCGACCGAACTCGGCGGTCGCCGCGGTGGCGGCGGCCGCCCCCCGGCGCAGCTCGGCGCCGAGCGTGCCGTCGGCGCCCAGCCGCTCCACCAGGCCGTGGAAGAAGTTGTCGCCGTCCGGGTCCGTCCAGATGTCGCACTGCTTGGCCACCTCGACCAGCTGCACCTTGGAGCTGACCTGGCCGGCGGCGGCCGCCTCGCGCAGCGTGGTCTTGTAGCCCTCCAGCGTCGAGGCGAACCGGTTGAGCCGGGCGGCGATGTTGGCCCGCTCCGCCTCACCCTCGGTCGGCATCAGGTCGAAGACCATGCGGATCTCGTGCAGGCCGCTGGAGATCACGTTGACCTCGCTGGTCACCTCGCCGGCGTCGTACCGGGCGAGGTCCAGGCCGAGGCGCTCCTGCATGGCCTCCTTGGCGGTCCGTTCCGCCTCGGACTCCGGCTCGGTGACGTCGAGGTCGGCGAGGGTGCGCCGGGTCAGGTCGGCCCGGGCCGCGTAGCCGGCGGGCGAGAGATCGTCGAGCTGGTCGTCGTAGCCGGCGATGCCGACGTAGGTGGCGCCGGTCGGGCTCAGCGGGGCCCAGTCGGCCACGTAGCGGTTCGCGAGGTCATCGATTCGTCCCACGCTGCGACCCTACGTGACCGACCGGTGCGGATGTCGACCGTGTTTGCCGTGTTCAGGGGAGCAGTCCGGCCGGGTCGAAGTCGATCGGGAAGGGCGCGTCGGCGCGGAGTCGTCGCCCGCTGACCGCCTCCGCGACGGTGTCGTAGCCCCCCAGCCTCCCGAGGGTGAACAGCTCCACCGCCACGTGCCGCAGGCGGCGGGAGATCTCGACCCGCATGAAGTACGGCACCCGACCCTCCGCGCAGCGGCGGGGCTTGTCGACGAAGTCCTGCCGCCGGCTGCCGGGAGAGACGAACTCAACGGCCATGGTGCAGAGGCCGGCGGGGATCCACCGGTCCTCCTCGTCGGTCTTGGGCAGGGCGTGCAGCACGGTGACGTCCGGCTGAATCCAGCGCTGCGGCGCGAAGGTCAGGTTCACCTGTCCGAAGACGTAGAAGCCGGCGGCTTTCGCGGCCGGCTTCAGGAGGTGAGCCAGCTCGATTTGCCCGTAACTGTTCGTACCGACCTCGGCGGGGGTCATGACCAACCTTCCGTCGATGCACTCGTAGCGCGCATCGGGCAGCTCCGGCAGCGGGAGGTAACGCTCGGCGAGCTGGGTCGTCCACATTCCGTCGAGGTCGACGAGCGGGTCGAAACGCATCGGCATCGCCATCGGGCGCACCTCCTCGGCTGGTCAACGCCCCACCAATGTAAGTGGTTCCTGTGGCGGTGGACACCGCGTCCGAATATCGCGGGACTTCGTCGTACCCCTGCGGCAGAGTGCAAGGGGTGACGGCCCACATCGCTCCTGACCGTACGGCGCTGCGCAGCTGGCTGCCGGGTTTCCTCGCGCTCGCCGCCATCTGGGGTTCGAGCTTCCTGTTCATCAAGGTCGGGGTCGAGGAGCTGCACCCGCTGCACCTCACCCTCTACCGGGTGGCCACCGGCGCGCTGACCCTGCTGGTGGTGCTCGCCCTGCTCCGCGACCGGCTGCCCCGCGAGCCCCGGATCTGGGCCCACCTCCTGGTGGTCGGCGCGTTCGGCGTGGCCATTCCGTTCACCCTGTTCGGCTACGGCGAACAGCGGGTCGAGTCGATGCTCGCCGGGATCTGGAACGCCACCACCCCGTTGATCGTGCTGCCGCTGGCGGTGCTGGTCTTCCGCACCGAGCGGCTGACCACGCGCCGCGCGGTCGGGCTCGGGCTGGGCTTCGTCGGGGTGCTGGTGGTGCTCGGCGTCTGGGAGGGCGTCGGCGGGGCGCACTTCACCGGCCAGCTGATGTGCTTCGGCGCGGCGGCCTGCTACGGCGTGGCCATTCCGTACCAGAAGAAGTTCCTCGCCGGCAGCGCGCACTCCGGTCTCTCGCTCTCCACCGCGCAGCTGCTGGTCGCCGCGCTCCAGCTCGCCGTGGTCGCGCCGCTGGCGGCCGGCGCCCCGCCGGTCCCGACCGGCCTCTCCGCCGAGGTGGTGGGCAGTGTGCTGGCGCTCGGCGCGCTCGGCACCGGCCTGGCCTTCGTGATCCACATGCGCAACATCCGGGTGGCCGGGGCGAGCACCGCCTCCACGGTGACCTACCTGATCCCGATCTTCGCGGTGCTCATCGGCGCGGTGGTGCTCGGCGAGCGGCTGAACTGGCACCAGCCGGTCGGTGCGCTGATCGTGCTGCTCGGGGTCGCGGTGGCGCAGGGCCTGGTCGGCCGTCGCCGGCCGCGCGCGGCGGTCGGGGTGGCCGCGCCCGCCGTCCCGACGGTCGAGCCGGCGTCCCGCGGCTGAGCCCGCGGTGGCGTGGGTCAGCCCCGCGCCCGGGTCCACTCCACCAGGCGGTCCGCCGGCCAGCTGTTGACCACCCGGTCGGCGGGGACGCCGCAGCGGGCGGCCCGCTCGCAACCGAACCGCTGCCAGTCCAGCTGGCCGGGGGCGTGCGCGTCGGTGCTGATCGCGAACCGGCAGCCCGCCTCCAAGGCCCGGCGGATCAGCCGCTTCGGCGGGTCCTGCCGCTCCGGGCGGGAGTTGATCTCGACGGCCACGTCGTGCTCGGCGCAGGCGGCGAAGACGGCGTCCGCGTCGAAGTCGCTCTCCGCCCGGGTACGTGCCCGGTGCGCCCGGTCGCCCGGCCCCTTCACCCCGGCCGGGCGCGAGGAGACCATCCGGCCGGTGCAGTGGCCGAGGATGTCCAGGTGCGGGTTGGCGATCGCGGCGAGCATCCGGCGGGTCATCTTCGCCCGCTCGTCGTTCAGCCCGCTGTGCACCGAGCCGACCACCACGTCGAGCCGGGCCAGCAGCTCCTCGTCCTGGTCCAGGGAGCCGTCGGCGAGGATGTCCACCTCGATGCCGGTGAGGATGCGGAAGCCCGCCGGCAGCGCCTCGTTGACCGCCGCCACGTGGTCGAGCTGCCGGCGCAGCCGGTCCGCGGTCAGGCCGCGGGCCACCTTGAGCCGGGGTGAGTGGTCGGTCAGCACCACGTACTCGTGGCCCAGCTCGACCGCGGCGAGCGCCATCTCCTCGATCGGCGACCCGCCGTCGGACCAGTCGGAGTGGGTGTGGCAGTCCCCGCGCAGCGCGGTGCGCAGCGCGGTCGCCTCGGCGTCCAGGTCGCTGCCCTCGGTGGCGACCAGCCGGCGCAGGTAGACCGGCTCCTCACCGGCCAACGACTCGGCCACGCAGCGGGCCGTGACGTCGCCCACCCCGGGCAGCTCGGTGAGCTTGCCGGTGCGGGCCCGCTCGGCCAGCTCCTTCGCCGGCAGCGCGCCGAGCGCCTTCGCCGCCGACCGGAACGCCCGGACCCGGTAGGTGGCCTCGTTCGCCCGTTCCAGCAGGAACGCGATCCGGCGCAGGTCGGCGATGGCATCCCGGGCGCTCATGCCCTGCAAACTACGCGCCCGCGCCGCCGGTCGCGGGGCGACCGGCGGCGCGGGCTGGTGGTGGGGGTGGGATCAGGCGTACGGCAGCTTGACGAAGGACCGGTCACCGATGCCGAGGGTGGTCGGGTTGGCGCCGATGGCGGACCAGACCTCCACCTTCACCGTGCCGTTGGAGAGGTTGCCCAGGCTGCCGACGGCGGAGAGGAGCCCGGCGTTCTGGGTGTAGTGCTCGTAGCCGGTGACCGGGTCGGTGGCGAAGTACCGGTACGTCTCCACCCGGTCGAAGCTCCCGTCACCGGTCAGGTCGTAGGACACCCGGGCCTGAACCCCGTTGCCGACCGCCGCGCCGGCGTCGAGGAACAGGTCGAACGTGGTCTGCCCGCCGGCGTGGGCGAGGTTCAGGCCGGTCGTGGTGAACACCAGGGGGTTGGTCGGCGTGCCGTCGTGGTTGGCGCCGCCGGCGCCGGCCACCGTGGCGGTCGCCGCGCTGCCGGCCGCCCCCAGGCCGCCACCGGGCAGCAGGTACCGCGTCGGCGAGCCGCTCGGCGGCGGCGTGGTCGGCGGCGGCGTCGGGGTCGGGTCGGTCGGGGTCGGGGTGGGATTGGTGCCGCCGCCCGCGCTGCCGCCGCTCCACGTGTACGCCCCGGTGGTCGCCGTCCTGCCGGCCGCCACCGTGAGCCGGGTGCCGTCGGAGAAGCTCACGGTCAGCGGGGCGGCGGTGATGTTGCTCGCCACGTAGGTGCGGGCGCCGTTGCGTTGGAAGACCGCGGCCAGCGGATGGTTGGCGGTGACCCCGGTGTCGACCTGACCCAGCGCGGCGAGGTTGCGGACCCAGTGGAAGGTGTGCGCCCGGCTCTCGCCCTCCTCGGGGGTGTAGCCGGGGTTGGCGCGCAGCTTCGCCAGCGCCGCGTCCGGGTCCCCGAGCGCCAGGAACTGCCAGAGGATGTCCTGCCACACGGTGGGTTCCCCGCCGTTGTTGCGAACGACTTCGGCGTAGTTCGTCCGGTTGTAGGCCGGGCGGTAGCCGAGGTAGAGGTGGCCGCCGGTGACCGGGAGCATGTTGATGCCCTGGATCATCTCCGGCTCGGCGGTGAACCAGGTGGCGTACGCGCCACCGTCGCCCCAGACCATCCCGACCGTGGAGTGCCCGAACCCCGCCGGGAAGTTCTCGTCGTCGACGTCGAACCAGTACTCCTGGATCGCCGCCGCCTGGGTGGTGTACATGAAGACACCGGCGTCGCGTACGGCGGTGTTGCCGGTCGCCTGTCCCCACTGGATGAGGGCGTTGGCGAAGTTCATCCCCTCCGACGACGACTCCTGGTTGTTGCCGGAGGCGAAGGAGCCGTGCCCGGAGGCCCAGTCGTGGCCGGCGTAGATGTCGAAGTCGCGCAGGTACGGGAAGCGGGTGTCGGCGCGGCTGTAGTTGTTGGCGTCCCGGATGAGCAGGTCGACCATGCCGCCGTACCGGTCGTTGGTGGCCCAGGTCGGGTCGAACTTGGCCAGCGTGGCGGCCGCCGCGATGAAGTAGCCGTAGTGGAAGTGGTGGTCGTTGAGTTCCTGGTCGGACCCGTACGACGCCGGGTAGCCGATCAGGGTGCCCCAGTTCCGGTCGTAGTAGAAGACCTTGGCGGTCTTGCCGGGCGTCGCGGTGAACCAGTCGTTCAGGGTGGTGCGGATGGCGTTCAGCGCGGCGGTCCGGGTCTCCGTGTCGCCGACCTGGTCGGCGATCTCGGCGATCCGGGCGGCCCGACCGAGCCCCTTGCCGGTCCAGTAGGTGTCGGTGCCGCGCTGGTCCATCGGGTTGCTCCGCACCGCCGCCAGCTGCTCCCGGAGCTGGGCCAGGTCGGCCCCGGCGCCGGTGGCGACGGCCGGCAGCTCCGGCAGCACCCCGTGGTAACGCATCGAGGTGCGGAACTCGCCGACCCCGGCGAGCACCTTCATCCGGCCGCGCGCCGACGGGTAGGTCGGGCTGAGCGGGGTGGAGCCGGTCAGCGACTTCCACTGGTGCGGGTAGAGACTCACCACCGTCTGGGTGGTGGTGCCCTCCCGGGGCGTGGTGGTGAAGCCGTACGTGGTGCGCACGGTGCTGCTGGCCGGGTCGTACGAGTAGGAGACCCGGGTGCCGGTGACGTGGGCGTGGGCGTACCGGCCGAAGGTGGACGCCAGCTCGGCGCGGGCGGTGGCGCCGGTGGCCGGCGTGGTGGGGAGCAGGGCGACCGAGAAGTAGCCTCGCCCGGCCAGCGTGGAGGTGATGCGTCCGTTCTGGACGGTCCAGGTGGCGCCGGTGGGGGCGTAGGCGACGTAGTCGTGGCCCTTGACGGTGAAGCCGATGGTGGCGCCGCTGTTGGACCAGACGGTGGGGGTGCCGCCGGTCGGGTTGATCAGGGCGTCGCCGCCGCTGGTCCGGAAGTACGCGAACGGCAGGCCGTGACCGATGGTGGCGCGCAGGGTGCGGGTGCCGTCGCTCCAGTACGGGCTGACCGTCCAGTCGGTCCAGTCGTCGACCTTGACGACGGGCGCGCCGAGCCCGCTCACCCCGACCCGGATGTCCTCGGAGTAGGCGTACTTGTACTCGCCGACGCCGGTCGCGGTGCCGCTGATCGTCGGGGTGGAGGTGGCGGAGAAGCCAAGGCCGTCGCCGAAGGGCTGGTAGGAGACCGGGTGCGCGTGCAGCGGCTCGCTGTACGCGCAGTTGGTCCGCTTCCACAGCAGCGACGACCACCAGTCGTTGGTGGGGACCGGGCCGGCCGGCGCGTTGGCGGTGGCGAACTGCCGGGGGTTGGTGGACATCGGACCGCAGCCGGAGGGGAGCGGGCCCACCGGGTCGGTGGTGTAGCTGCCGGCGCCGACCGGGGCGGCCGCGGCGGTGCCGGTGGTGGCGGCGAAGGTCAGGCCGCCGACGAGGACGGTGAGGGCGGTGGTGGTGGCGAGCACCCAGCGGGTGCGGCGGGGCGGGACGGGAGGTGTCATCGTTCCTCCAGCGGGCCGGCGTACGGGCCGACCGCGCGGTTCGCCGGAATTAGGGAGTCTTGTTAGGTGAGAGAGCGCTCTCTCTCCCTCGGACGTTAACCGGTTGATAACACTTCGTCAATGTGTCGGGCGGATGACAAGCCCCTGGCCGCGCCCGGCGGTCGCCCTGCTCAGTTGGCGCGCGGGGCCGCTGGGCAGCCGTGTCTGCGCTCCCACGCGGCCACCTCGGCCGCCGGCGAGCGGTTGCCGCGGTCCCGCCACGAGTCCAGGTACTTCGCCGGCCAGACCACGCCGCGCCGGATCCACCAGTCGTCGTGCCCGGTGCACTTCGGCGACAGCCCGAAGTGGAGGTGGCAGACGTTGTTCGCGTTGCCCGTCCGGCCCACCTCGCCGAGCTGCTGCCCGGCCCGCACCCGGACCCCGGCGTCCACCCCGGCGCGGACCATCCGCAGGTGCGAGCCGTAGTACCGCACGCCGTCGTCGCCGAGCAGCGACACCGACAACCCGCCGTTGTGCGGCCCCCTCGGACCCCGCCGGTCGAACCGGTCCACCCGGCTCACCTCCAGCACCGTCCCGTCGGTCACCGCCACGAACGGCTCACCGCAGTCGGCGAAGATGTCCGTACCCGGGTACGCCGAGTGCGTCGGGTGGTAGGCGACCTTCCGGGCGGGAACCGGGAAGACCCGGCGTGGCTCGGCCCGGCTCGGCGTGGCCGACGGCGACGGCGACCGGGCGGGCGGCGTCGGCGTGGCCCCCGTGGCGGCCGGCTGCCCGGCGGTGGCCGCCCCGCTCGGGCCGTCCCAGACCGCGCTCGGCGCGGCGACCGGCCGACCGGCCGTCCCGCAGCCGGCGAGCAGCGCCGCCGCGAGGAGCACCAGCACCGGGTACGCCGGACGCGCGCGGCACCCGATCGATCGCGACGACATCCGGCCATCCTGACAGACCGATACGGTGGGGGTGGCCCCCCGGCAGCGACGGTCCGAGAACGGGAGCAGCGACGGCGATGAACGGTCAACCCGCCTTCCCGGCCGAACCGGTGACCAACCACCCCGGCCACCTGCCGCGCATCCCGTCGGGGCTCTTCCCGGCCGGCCCGCCGCCCCGGCCGACCTGGCGCGAACCACACCCGGTCACCGGCGGCGGAGTCGCCGCCGGTGGCGCGCTCGCCGCGGCCTGGCTGCTGCTCTTCGGCCTGCTCGGCCGGGACGTGCCCAGCTACGCCTGGTGGACCGTCGTCGCCGTCGCGGTGGCCTGGCTGGCCGCGCTGGTGCTCGTCCGGCACGGCGACCGCGGGGTCGCCACCGGGGTGGCGATCGTCACAGCGGGTGGTGCGAGCATCGCGTTCGCGGTCGTGGTGGTGCGCTGGGCGACCAGCGCGGACTGGCCGATGTGGTGACACTGTGTCACCGCCCGGCTTCGCTTCGAACGCCATCTTGACGTACCCGCTGTGACTGGGGACGCTTTGCGGTATGGCCTGGACCACCCCGCGGCTCGACCCGGAGCGCAGCCGTCGCCGCCTGCAGATTCTCGCCGAGTTGGCGGGGGCCCGCGCGGTACGACAGCGCGAGCGGCCGCAGCGGGAGCGCACCGAGCGGCTGCGGCAGCTGATCGCCACCCGCCGCCGCGTCGCGGGCTGAACAGACTTTTCCAGGATTGACCGGCCCTTCGGGGCGTTGACCGGTCGCCTGCCGACCCGACCGGTTAACGTGCACGCGTAACGAGTCGGCGTGCTGGGCCGAAGCCTTTGGGGGGACCGTGTCGTACTTCGCTGCCGCCGTGGTGCGCGACGAGGGCGGCTGGAGCGCCGCCGAGGTGAACCTGCGGGGCGCCACCGACATCGACGACGTGGCCGACCGGCTGCGCGACGTCGAGCCGGACGCCGACCTGTCACTGCTCTTCGTCGAGGCCGACGACGCCTACCTGGTGATCCTGCGCCTGGACGAGGGGGAGGACCTGCGGGTCTTCGGCTCCGACTCCGCGTACGCCGAGGAGTCCCGGCTGGGGGCGCTGCTCATCGGCGACCTCAAGACCTCGGTCACCGGGCTGGAGGAGGCCGACGAGCCCCGACCGGCGGCCGGCGGCGACGAGGAGACCGACCAGCCGGCGGTGGACCCGGAGGCCGACCCGGTCGGTGACGCCGACCTCCTGGCCGACCTGGGCATCCCGGCCCAGAAGCTGCTCGCGCTCTGCGGTCACGAGGGGATGCTCCCCGCCGACGTCACCGCCGAGATCTGCGCGGTGCTGGGCTGCGGCGACGAGGTCGAGGAGCTCCGTGAGGTCTGACCCGCCGTCCTCCGGGCCGCACCTGTCCGGCGGCGGCTCGCCGTCGACCGGGGCCGCCGAACCGGCCGACGCGACCGACCCCGCGCTGGGGACCGTACGCCCCGGGTATCCCACCCCCGGCGCGGCGGGCCGGGTCGGGCCCGGCGCCCACGAGGGGCTGGCCGATCCGGGCGAGCTGGGCCGCCGGCAGCGGCACGAGCTGTGGATGCGCCGGGCGCTGGAGATCGCGGTCACCGGCCCGGAGCCGGACGGCGACGCGGTGACCGTCGACGACGTGCCGGTGGGTGCCGTCGTCTACGGCCCGGACGGCGCCGAGCTGGCCGTCGGCCGCAACGAGCGGGAGCTGACCGGAGACCCGACCGCTCACGCGGAGGTGCTGGCGCTGCGCCGGGCCGCCGCACGGCTGGGCCGCTGGCGGCTCGACGACTGCACCCTGGTGGTCACCCTGGAGCCCTGCACGATGTGCGCGGGGGCGATCGGGCTGGCCCGGATCTCCACGGTGGTCTTCGGCGCCTGGGAGCCGAAGACCGGGGCGGTGGGGTCGCTCTGGGACGTGCTGCGTGACCTCCGCGCCACCCACCGACCCGAGGTGTACGGCGGGGTGCTGGAGGCGGAGAACGCGGCGGTGCTGCGGGCCTTCTTCCGCTGACCGCCCGGCGTCGTCAGGGCGCCGGCAGGGTCACCGTGACCGTCAGGCCGCCGCCGTCGCGGGGCTGCGCCTCGACGGTGCCGTGGTGGGCGCGGGCCACCGCGCGGACGATCGACAGGCCCAGGCCGAAGCCGCGGGTGCCGGCCGTCCGCTCCCGGGCCAGCCGGCGGAACGGCTGGAAGATGGTCTCCAGGTCGTAGCCGGGGACCACCGGGCCGGTGTTGCCGACCGTCAACGTGGGCCGGCCGTCGACCAGGCCGGTGCGTACCTCCACCCGGCCGTCGGCGGGCAGGTTGTGCCGCAGCGCGTTCTCCACCAGGTTGACGGTGAGCCGTTCCAGCAGCACCGGGTCGCCGACGGTCCAGGCGGGGGCCAGCTCCCGGTGCACCGGGATGCCGTCCGGCGGGGCCACCTGGTCGATCACGTAGCCGGCCACCTCGGCCAGGTCCACCGGGGACCGGTCGGTCAGCTCGGACTCCGAGTCGGCGAGGGTGAGCAGCCCCTCGATCAGCCGCTCGTGCCGCTCGTTCACCGCCAGCAGCGACTCCCCGAGCCGGCGGGTGTCCGGCGAGGCGTCCGGCCGGGTCACCGCCAGCTCCACCAGCGCCCGGTTCAGCGCCAGCGGGGTACGCAGCTCGTGCGAGGCGTTCGCCACGAACCGCCGCTGGCCGTCGAACGAACGGTCCAGCCGTTCCAGCATCTCGTCGAAGGTGTCGGCCAGCTCGCGTACCTCGTCCCGGGGTCCGGCGAGGGCGATCCGCTCGTGCAGGCCGCGCCCGGCGGTGTCCGCGCCGGCGATCCGGCGGGCGGTGCCGGTGATCTGGTGCAGCGGTTGCAGCGCCCGGCCGGCGAGCAGCCAACCGAACGCGACCGCCGCCGCGGAGACCAGCACCAGCGCGATCCCGCCCTGGGTGAGCAGCGACTCCAGGGCGTTGCGCTTCGCCTCGCTCTGCACCTCGAGGACCAGCCGGCGCAGGTTGTCCTGGTCGCCGGCCGGGACGCCGGGCATCGGCCGGACCTGGGGGACGTCGTCCAGCTCCATCCCGAACGGCTGCGGCATCCGCTGGTCGACCAGGACGTACGTCACGGCGAGCAGCACCACGCCGGCCAGCAGGAAGAGCCCCCCGTAGATCAGCGTCAGCCGGGCCCGGATGGTCAGTCGGGTCATCGGATCCGGTACCCCGCTCCGGGCACCGTCTCGATCACCGACGGGTCGCCGAGCTTGCGGCGCAGCTTCATCATCGTCACCCGGACCACGTTGGTGAACGGGTCGATGTGCTCGTCCCAGGCCCGCTCCAGCAGATCCTCCGCCGAGACCACCGCCCCCTCGGCCCGCAGCAGCTCGACCAGGACCGCGAACTCCTTGCGGGACAGCGGCACGTACCGGCCGTCCCGGTGCACCTCCCGGCGGGCCGGATCGGCGACGATGCCGGCCCGGACCAGCGCCGGCGGGACGGCCGGACGGGCGCGCCGGGTCAGCGCGTGCACCCGGGCGGAGAGCTCGACCAGGGCGAACGGTTTCGGCAGGTAGTCGTCGGCGCCGAGCGCCAACCCGGCCACCCGTTCCCGGACGGCCGCCGCGGCGGTGAGCATCAGCACCCGGGTCTCCCCGCCGGCCGCCACGATCGCCCGGCACACGTCGTCACCGTGCACCACCGGCAGGTCCCGGTCGAGCACCACCACGGCGTACTCGTTCACCCCGAGGCGTTCCAGCGCCGCGTCGCCGTCGTACGCGACGTCGACGGCGAACGCCTCGCGCCGCAGCCACTCCGCGACGGCGTCCGCCAGGATCGGCTCGTCCTCCACCACCAGCACTCGCACCGGTCCATGGTGCCCGGCCCCGGATAACGCCCCCGTTAACGGCCGCGGTTACGCCCCGGATACCGACACCCGGGTCAACTGGGTCGCAACGTCCGGCGGACCGCGCCGGACCCGGACAGGAGACGGACCATGATGCGACGACGAATGCTCGCGCTGCCGGTGCTGCTCGCCCTGGCGCTGGCCGGCTGCGGCGACCCGGCCGACGGCGCGGCGGTGGCGACCGCCGGCGGTGGTGGCGCGCAGCCCAGCGCCGCGGTGACCGGTGCCGCCCTGAGCGACCCGGACCGCCAGCTCGAGTTCGCCCGGTGCATGCGGGAGAACGGGGTCGACATGCCCGACCCGCAGGCCGGCGGCGGGCCGGCGTTCCGGTTCGCCGAGGGCACCGACCCGCAGCAGGTCGAGCAGGCCATGGAGAAGTGCCGGAACCTGCTGCCCAACGGCGGCCAGGCCCCCCAGCTGAACGCCGAGCAGACCGAGCAGCTGCGGAACCTGGCGAAGTGCATGCGGGAGAACGGGGTGCCGGACTTCCCCGACCCGGACGCCGGCGGCCGGATCCAGATCCGGCCGGGCAGCGGCGGGATCAACCCGAACGATCCCACCATGAAGACCGCGCTGGAGACGTGCCGGCGGTACGCCCCGCAGCTCGGCGGTGGCCAGTGAGCCGCTCCGCCCGCCGCCCGCGGTTGCGAGCCCTGGCGGTGGGCGCGGCCGTGCTGCTGGTCGGCGCGCTGGGCGTGGTCGCCGCCGTCGGTGTCGGTGGCGGTTCGGGCGGGGAGGCCGCGGTCGCGGCCACCGCCCCGCCGGCCACCGCCACGGTCACCCGGCAGACCCTGGCCGACGCCGAGACCGCCGACGGGGAACTCGGCTACGGGGCGACCCGCACCGCCACCAGCCGGCTGGCCGGGACGATCACCGCGCTGCCCGCCACCGGGGCCACCGTCACGCGGGGCCGGGCGCTCTACACCGTCGACGCCGGGCCGGTGGTGCTCCTGTACGGGCGGCTGCCCGCGTACCGGCAGCTCGCCCCCGGGGTCGAGGGCGCCGACGTGAAGCAGTTCGAGCGCAACCTCAAGGCGCTCGGCTACGCGGGCTTCACCGTCGACGACGAGTACACCGGCGACACCGCCGACGCGACCCGGGACTGGCAGGAGGACCTGGGCCTGCCGGAGACCGGCCGGGTCGAGCCGGGCCGGATCCGGTACGCCGACGGCCCGGTCCGGGTCGCCGCCCACCAGGCCGAGGTGGGCGACGCGGTGCAGCCCGGCCAGGCGGTGCTGACGTACACCGGGACCAGCCGGTCGGTCACCGTGGAGCTGGACGTCGACGACCAGCGGCTGGCCCGGCGGGGCGCCACCGTGCAGGTGGCCCTCCCCGACGGCGGGCGGGTGGCCGGGAAGATCAGCAAGGTGGAGACCGTCATCACGACCGGCTCCAGCGGGGGCACCGGACAGTCCGCGGAGGCCGAGACGAAGGTCGAGGTGACCGTGACGGTCGGCGACCCGAAGGCCCTCGCCGGCTTCGACCACGCCTCGGCCCGGGTCACCTTCACCGCCGCCGAACGCGAGGGCGTGCTGACCGTCCCGGTGGCGGCGCTGCTCGCGCTGGCCGAGGGGGGCTACGGCGTCCAGGTCGTCGACGGCGGCGCCACGCGGATCGTCGCCGTACGGACCGGGCTCTTCGCCGGCGGCCGGGTCGAGATCACCGGCGACGGCCTCGCCGAGGGCACCACCGTGGGGGTGCCGAGGTGACCGCGGACGTGATCGTGCTGGACCGGGTCGGCAAGCGGTACCCCGGCGGGGTGGTCGCCGTGGACGACGTCTCGCTCACCGTCGGACGGGGCGAGCTGGTCGCCATCGTCGGCCCCTCCGGCTCCGGCAAGTCGACCATGCTGAACCTGATCGGCACCCTCGACCGGCCCACCTCCGGCACCGTCACCATCGACGGGTACGCGGTGGCCCGGCTCGCCGACCGGGAACTCTCCGCCCTGCGGGCCACCCGGATCGGCTTCGTCTTCCAACAGTTCCACCTGGCGCCCGGCGTACCGATCGTGGACAACGTCGCGGACGGGCTGCTCTACGTCGGCGTACCCCGGTCGGAGCGGCGGCGGCGCGCGGAGGCCGCGCTGGTCCGGGTGGGGCTGGCACACCGGCTCGGCCACCGGCCGCACGAACTCTCCGGCGGCGAACGGCAGCGGGTGGCGGTGGCCCGGGCGGTGGTCGGCGAGCCGGCGGTGCTGCTGGCCGACGAACCGACCGGCAACCTCGACTCGGCTGCCGGCGCCGGTGTGCTGGACCTGCTGCACGAGCTGCACCGGGCCGGCACCACGGTGGTGGTGATCACCCACGACCGGGAGATCGCCGACCGGCTGCCCCGGCAGGTACGGATGCGCGACGGCCGGATCCAGGCCGACACCCTGCTGAGCGGGGTGAGCTGAGGTGGTCGTGCTCGCCCCCGCCCGGCTCCGCCCCGCCCGCCTCCGCCCCGGCGACGTGCTGCGCGTCGGCGGGGTGGGCCTGCGCACCCGACCGCTGCGGGCGTTCCTCTCCGCGCTCGGCATCGCCATCGGCATCGCCGCGATGATCGCGGTGGTCGGCATCTCGTCGTCGTCCCGGGCCGAGCTGGACCGCACCCTCGACGCGCTGGGCACCAACCTGCTCACCGTCTCCCCGGGGAACACCCTCTTCGGCGACGAGGCCGAGCTGCCGACCGAGTCGGTGGCGATGATCGATCGGATCGGGCCGGTGACCGAGGTGTCGGCGACCGGGCAGGTCCCCGACGCGCCGGTCTACCGCTCCGACCGCATCCCGGCCGCCGAGACCGGCGGGATCGCCACCCGGGCGGCCCGGCTGGAACTGCCGCACACCGTCGGCGCGACGCTGGCCAGCGGCACCTGGCTCAACGAGGCGACCGCCCGCTACCCGGCGGTGGTGCTCGGGTCGACCGCCGCCCGGCGGCTCGGGCTCGGCGCCGCCGGTGCGGACGTCCAGGTCTCGATCGGCGGCCGCTGGTTCACCGTCGTCGGCATCCTGGCCCCCGTGCCGCTGGCCCCGGAGCTGGACACGTCCGCGCTGGTCGGCTGGCCGGCGGCGGCGACCTACCTCGGCTTCGACGGGCACCCGACCACCGTCTACACCCGGGCGGCCGACGACCAGGTGGAGGCGGTCCGGGCGGTGCTCGGCGCGACCGCCAACCCGGAGGCCCCCAACGAGGTGGAGGTGTCCCGGCCGTCCGACGCGCTGGCCGCCGCCGAGGCGACCGACGCGGCGTTCACCGGGCTGCTGCTCGGCCTCGGCGCGGTGGCACTGCTGGTGGGTGGGGTCGGCGTGGCCAACACCATGGTGATCTCGGTGCTGGAACGCCGGGCCGAGATCGGCCTGCGCCGCTCGCTCGGCGCCACCCGGGGTCAGGTCCGCGTCCAGTTCCTCGCCGAGTCGCTGCTGCTGTCGGCGTTGGGTGGGATCGGCGGAGTGCTGCTGGGCATCCTGGTCACCGCCGGCTACGCCGTCTCGCAGGACTGGCCCACCGTCGTCCCCGCCTGGGCGACCGTCGGTGGCGTGGCCGCCACCCTGCTGATCGGCGGGGTCGCCGGCCTCTACCCGGCCGTCCGCGCCGCCCGCCTCTCCCCGACCGAGGCCCTCACTGCGTGAGGAGGGGCCCCCGGTCGACGCCTCGCGGCGTACCGGGGGCCCCTCTCGACGAGCCGGATCAGGCGATGACCGTGTCCAGGGCGATCTCGACCATCTGGCCGAAGGTCTGCTCGCGCTCCTGTGAGGTGGTCTTCTCGCCGGTCTTGATGTGGTCGCTGACCGTGAGGATGGTCAGCGCGCGGGCCTTGAACCGGGCGGCGATCGTGTAGAGCGCCGCCGACTCCATCTCCACGGCCAGCACGCCGTAGTCGGCGAGGGTGTCGTAGAGGTCCGGCCGGTCGGTGTAGAAGGCGTCCGCGGCCAGGATCGGCCCCACCCGCATGCTGATGCCGCGCCGCTCGGCCACCTCGACCGAGGTACGGAGCAGCCCGAAGTCGGCGACCGGCGCGTAGTCGATCAGCCCGTCGAACCGCATCCGGTTCATGTTCGAGTCGGTGGACGACCCGATCGCGGCCACCACGTCGCGCAGCTTGAGATCCTCGCTGAGGGCGCCGCAGGAGCCGACCCGGATGAGGGTCTTCACGCCGTACTCGTTGACCAGTTCGTGGGCGTAGATCGAGGCGGACGGCATGCCCATGCCGGAGCCCTGGACGGAGACCTCCACCCCGTTCCAGCGGCCGGTGAAGCCCAGCATGCCGCGGACCGTCGAGTAGCACGTGGCGTCCTCGAGGTAGGTCTCCGCGATCCACTTGGCCCGCAGCGGGTCGCCCGGCATCAGGACCCGCTCGGCGATCTCTCCCGGCTTCGCGCCGATGTGCGTACTCATGGCAAAGATCCTGCCAGGCCGGGTGCGGGGACGCCGGTTCGGCATCCGAACCCGCGGTCCTGTACCCTCGTCGGCGGTGGCGTGTCCGAGTGGCCTAAGGAGCACGCCTCGAAAGCGTGTGAGGGTTTACGCCCTCCGCGGGTTCAAATCCCGCCGCCACCGCTCGTGAACAGCGAGGACGCCCGGTCGATCCGCGAGGATCGCACCGGGCGTTCCGCTTTCCGGGCCCGGCCCGTCGGGTGACGGGCCGGGCGATCAGGGGTCAGGGCAGGGTACGGATTCGCAAGGTCACCATCTCCGGCTCGGCCAGCTGGTCGGTGACCGCGTAGATCTTGGTGCCGGACACGGCCAGCCCACCCTTGACCAGGTTGTGCGCCCACGTCTCCTGGTTCGGCAGGTGCCCGAACTCGTACGTGGCGATCGGCGTGGTGCCGCCCGGCTCGAAGACCCGGACGTCCTTGTCGTACGACGAGTCGGTGCCGGCGACGACGAGGCCGTCGGGCCGGATCGCCACGGCGTTCGGGTACGGCACGGTCGGATACCGGTGCACCTCGACGAGGTCGGACGTGCGCAGGACCGGGTGGTGGTACGGCGCACCCGAGGGGACGATCACCCCGGTGCCGTCCGGGGTGACCGCCAGCTGCGTGACCGAGCCACCGTCGGTACGGCTGATGGCCCGCTGGACCAGCCCCGTCGCGGTGGCCTCGAAGCGGACCAGCAGGGCGGGGCTGCTACCCGTCGCGCCGGCGATCACCATGTCGGGCTGAGCGGGCGAGGTGGCCAGCAGCATCGCCGAGCTGATCCGCTCGTCGATGGCGTCGACGGCGTACGCGTCGAACCTGCGGGTTGCGAGGTCGACCCGGCCGATGCCGGCCGTCGGCTCGTTCTCGCACCCCCAGGCGACCCAGAGCTGGCCGGCCGCGAAGGCCATGTCCTTCGGGCACGTCATGGTCCCGTCGGTCTTCCCGGTGAACTGCCCGTCCAGTTCCCAGGTCTCCAGGTCGACGATCCTGAGCCAGTCCTGGTCGCCGGCGGCGATGTAGAGCTTGCGGCCGTCCGGGCTCAGCGTCATCCCGGCGGCCCCCGGCGCGATGCCCGGAAGGGTGCGCAGAACCTTGCCGTCCAGGTCGGTGACGATCAGACCGTCGGTGCCCTTGCCCCCGGTGAGGTAGACCCGGCCACGTGCCTCGTCCACCAGGATGTCGCCGAACCGGAAGCCGGTGACGTACCCCGGGATCGGGATCTGCACGTTCAAATCGGTGCTCGGCGGCGAGGTGGTGGTCGGGGTCGGCGTCGGGCTGGCGGTCGGGCTGGACGTCGGCGAAGGGGTGGGACGTGGCTTCCGTCCCGGCTGTGGCGACTTGGGCGCCCGGTCGACCTTGGCGGTGGTGCCTTCGGCGACCAGTTGCGCTTCCGCGGTGTTGCGGTCGGCGGGCCGGTCACTGCCCGCCACGGTACTGCCCGCCACGGCCGTGCCCGCACCGGCGGTCAGAAGGGCGAGCGCGCCCACCCCCACCAGCCAGATCCGTGCGCGTCGGCCCCGGTGTGCTGTTCGGCTCATCGTTCCCCGTTCGTGATGTGCGACGCGGGTCGGAATCGGACCCGGCCCGCCGACCAGAAGGCGTTCCGAAGTGCACGGACGTTACGCGAACCCCGGTCCTTTCGGCCGGTGATGGTGACCGGTCGTCGCCGCATGTGCCCGCCCGTCGGCGATTGCCAATGATCCATTTCTCCCTAGGATGTGGGAGCCCACAGGGAGCGGAGGATTTTTTTGCGACGAAGAATTGCCGGGGTCTCGGTGCTGGCGGTGGCCGCCGGACTGGCGGTCGGTGCCCCTGCCGAGGCGGCGGACGAGTTCCGGACCATCACCCGGGACGGCATCGTCCTGCAACACCACCGGGTGGCGAAGACGGGTGCCTCTATGAAGGGGACCGGTGTCACCCGTTCCGACTTCGACGGTGACGGCGTGGACGACATCGCTGCCGCCGCCGACCCCCTCAACCACAACCTGCCCCACTATCCGACCGGTCTGGTCGCCGTGCGCTACTCCTCGGCGGCGCAGGTCGACTACTTCTTCGGTGCCATGCTGTCCGACAACGGCGGCTCGTTCGGATCGGCGATCGCGGCCGGGAACTTCAACGGCGACGCCTATGACGACTTGGCCGTCGGTGACGCCGACGAGGCCGATCCGCGTAACAAGGCCCGCGCCGGCGGGGTCTGGATCATCCCGGGCAGCAGCAGCGGCCTGGTGGTGGACTCGGCGAAGCACTTCAACCAGAGCTCGCCGGGCGTGCCCGGCGACCCGGAGAACCTCGACTGGTTCGGAGCGTCCCTCGCGGCCGGCGACCTCAACGGCGACGGCCGCGACGACCTGGCGGTCGGGGCGTACAGCGAGGCGATCGGGACCAAGGCGCAGGCCGGCGCCGTCACCGTCCTCTTCGGTGGAACGGGTGGCCTGACGGCCACCGGCGCGCAGTACTTCCACCAGGACCAGGCCGCGGTGCCCGGCGCGGCGGAGCGCAACGACCAGTTCGGCCGGACGCTCGCGATCGGAAAGGTCAACGGCGACCGGTACGCCGACCTGGCCATCGGCGCTCCCATGGAGAACGACGGCTCGTCGTCGTACGGCACCGGCATCGTCACCCTGCTGCGGGGTTCGGCCGCTGGTGTGTCGAGCACCGGCGTCACCGCGGTCACCGGCGCGGGGGTGCACGGCGCGACGGGCGACCGGTACACCATCGCGTGGTACCTGGGTCTGGCGCTCACCATCGGCGACGTCAACGGTGACGGGCTGGGCGAGGTGATCGCCGGGGCGCCGAGCGCCCAGACGCCACAGCTCGACGGCGGTCTCATCACGGTCTTCACGGGCCGCACCGGTGGTCTCTCCGGCAGCGCCGTGCGGGTCATCACGCAGCGGACGGCCGGCGTACCGGGGGACCCCGAGGGCGGGGACCGGTTCGGTGCGGCGGTCGCGGCCGGCGACGTCACCGGCGACGGTAAGGCGGACGTACTGGTCGGTGCGCCCGGCGAGGCGATCGGCTCGACGGGTGAGGCCGGCGTCGTCACCCTGCTCAAGGGTGCAGCCGGCGGGCTGAGCGGGAGCGGAGCCCAGGCGTTCGATCAGAACCACGCGGTCGTCCCGGGCTCGGCGGAGCGCGGAGACAACTTCGGGGCCCGCGTCGCGTTGCTCAACCTCAACGGCACCGGCGGGCTGGACGCCCTCGTGGCGTCGCCCCGGGAAGAGGTCTCCGGCGACACCGCCGGGTACCCCTCCGGGACCTTGAGCTCGTTCTACGGCGCCACCGGCGGGCTCGTACCGCAGAGCACCTCGACGAGCGGTCTGAACCTGCGCAGCAACCGCACCTCGCTGCTCGGGTACGGCAGTCGTATCGCCGCGCCGGAGAGCAGCGTCCCGCTGTACTGAGCTGTCTTCGTGTGACAACGCCCGGTCGGTCCGTGAGGACCGGCCGGGCGTTCCGCTTCCGGTCCCGGCTCCGTTCCGGCTCAGCAGGGGCCGTGGCCCTCGTCGAAGAGGCGGCGGGCCCATTCGGCGTACCCGGCGATGATTTTCTGGACGGTGACCCCGTCGTGCAGGAAGAGGTACGCGCGGTCGCCGTCGCGGGCCAGCAGCCCGTCGAACCGGTACGTCCGCTGTGGAGCATGCAGCCGGGTCGCCGATGGGTAGCTGGCGAGCACCTCGCCGATCGGCGTGCCGACCGTGATCCCCTCCGGGGTGCTCATCGGGTCGTCCAGCCAGAGCAGCACCAGCCGGTCCTCGACGAAGATCGGGCTGACCTCCTCGTGCCCGGCCAGCGTCGGGCCGCAGGCGTCGACCTCGGCCCGGAGCGCGCCGCGCCGGGTGAGGTCCTGTTCGGTGTCGCCGAACTCGATGCCGCCCAAGCCGTCCAGGTCGACCACCTGGGCGTCGCCGACGGGGCGGGCCGGCACAAGCGGCCCTTGTGGACTGACGCCGCTGCCGGCGATCGAGGCAGCCGTGAGCAGTGTGGCGATGAAGCCGAATTGTCGCAATTTCATGGAATCCCCCAGTCCCCAACGGGACCGGGGCGTTCAGGTTGCTGGTCGACGCCGGATTGCCGGTATTCCCACTCCTCGGCCAGCTCGTCCCAGTAGTCGGCGGTGAGTCCGCGCCGGCCGTGCGCGAGCCAGCCGTCGGTGTGCCGCTCCAGGTGCAGCCCCAGCTCCGCGAAGGGGTCGATCCACCGTCCGGGTTCGGCGCCCAGCCGGGCCAGCGCCGCGTTGATCGGCCATTCCGGGCGGGGCACGTCGAAGGCGTCGGCGAAGCGGGGCCCCCAACTGAGGTGCCCGTCCAGCCACACCACGGCCGACTGCCGCCCGGCGCCTCCGGCGAACTCCGCCTCCAGGTACGCCACCGGCCCGTGCCGCGACCAGCGGGCCAGCAGCTCCACCAGCGCCGGCGAGAGGACCAGCTCGAACGGCTGGCCGGCGTCCGGTTCCCCGGTGGCGTAGTCGGGCAGCGCGCCGGTCAGCTCCTCCACCAGCTGCGGGGTGACCGGCAGCAGGGCGAAGTCCTGCCGCAGCGCCGCGAGGACCGCGTGGTCCAGCCCGGCGGTCTGCTCGCGGAGCAGTTCGACGTCCGCGACCACGGCGCTGAGCTGGTAACTCATCCGGTCCCCCCGCCATCCACAGGCTGTGGATGGAACATGTGTACGACGGATCCCGCGCCCGCCGCCGATCTCCCGCACGGTACCGGCCGGCGCGGCGGGGCCGCGTCAGGCCGCCGCGGGCGCATGAGCTGAGGTACGAGGTCAGGCCCGCCCGGCGACCCGGGCGACGAACGCCCGCCACGCCGCCGGCGCGAAGACCAGCGCCGGCCCGGCCGGATCCTTCGAGTCGCGTACGCCGACGATGCCGGGGAGGTTGTCGGCGACCTCGACGCAGTTGCCGCCGTTGCCGCTGCTGCGACTGCTCTTGCGCCACCGCGCGCCGTTCAGCTCCATGTCTCCGCCACTTCCGTGATGAGGTCGACAGACTGCCAGTGGGAGAGCGCCTCGCCGCGCACGTTCTCCCACGCTGCCATCATGGCCGCGATGTCCTCCGGGTCGCTAACCACTTGTCCCTGGAGTTGGTTGTCGAGGTAGCCGGCGACCCGGAGGTCGTGGCTGTTGGCGATCACGAATGGCCCGTTCAGTCCGGCGTAGGCGCCGACGGTGGACGGCACGACGTGCACCCGGATGTGCGGCTCGACGCACGCCTTGACCAGGGCCCGGAGCTGCTCGTGCATGGTCGCGCGGCCCCCGACCGGCCGGCGGAGGACCGCCTCATCGACGACGGCCGTGAATTGCGGTGGGTCGTCCCGCGTGAGGATGCTCTGGCGGGCGAGCCGGGCCGCCAGGTGCCGCTCGATGTCGCTACGGGCGAGCAGTCCGCCACCGGCGAGCACCGCGCGGGCATACGCCTCGGTTTGAAGGAGTCCTGGCAGGACGACCGATTCAAACGACCGCAGCGACACCGCCTCGCGCTCGATCTCCTGCCATGGGCGGAACCAGGTCGGGTCCCGACGTCGCGAAATGTCCGGCCATATGTCCGCCACGTCCCGACCGAGGGCTTCCGCGGCGGTAAGGCGGTGGCGGGGGTGTGGGATGCGGCCCTCGGTCAGCCAGCGCCCGACGGTCTTCGGGTCGACGCCGACGCGTGCGGCGAGAGATTCGGTGGTGTGCCCGGTGTCGCTGAGCGCCATCCGCAGCGCGTCGTTCACGGCCCCTCCATCGGACGTCTCGAATATCCGCCGACCATATCGCTACGCGGTGTACGTGTCCGGTGACGCGCGGGAGGGTGGTGCCGCAGGACGGCGTGGCCGGTGGAGGCGAGGGAGCCCGGCGGCCGGCGTCAGTCAGGGGCCGCCCTGACGGGGAGGGCGGGGCGGCCCCCTCCACCGCGAAGGAGGCCCCGCCCATGCCAGCCAGGTCCCGCGTCGGCGTCGGCGCCACGATCCGCATCCCCGCCGTCGCCGTCGAGGTGCCGTCGCGGTGAGTCGCCGCCGGGAGCACGTCGCCAGCCGACCCACCTGGCGCTGCCGGTCCTGCGGCATCGCCTGGCCCTGCTCGCCGGCGAAGCTGCGGCTGCTCGCCGAGTACCGCCACGACCGGGTCGCACTCATGGTCTACCTGGCGACGCTTCAAGCCGAGGCCGCCGACCAGTTGGCCGGTTCCGGCCACGGCACGTCCCCGGCGGGCCTGACGGACCGCTTCGTCTCCTGGGCCCGCCCGCGGGGGCGAGAGGAAGGCACCCGGGATGGTGAGCCACTTCTGTGTGAGCGTGATACCTGAGAGGCATATTGATGACTCAGAGGTATCACTGTCGTGGGGGTCATGCCTCCCAGCGGCGTCACGCGGCGTAACCGCCGGCCTTCCTGGCGTACGACGAAGGGCGGCCCCACGGCGGGGCCGCCCTTCGTGTCGGGCTGGGACGACGACGCCAGCCTGAGCACCGCCTACAGCACGTAGGAGGCAACCATGTGCCCGAGCTGCCGAATGTCCGAGCCCCCCTTGAACTCCAGCCGGACCTTTCCGAGCCCGCTGAACCACAGGTCCAGTTCGGCGTCGAGATCGGCCGGGTTGCACGGATTCAGTTTGAACACGGAGCCGTTAGAGAAGTCGATCATGGCGTCACCCTAGCCAGGCTGCCCAAACAGAAGATCAACCAGTCGGGTCCCGTCCACGGGTGGTCGGGCGACACGTCATGACTGTTCCGGTGGTCTCCGTGGCGCCGGCGGCCCGGTAGAGACGACTCAGGGCCGGTCCCCGTGGGGCCGGCCCTGTCGTTCGTGCTGCTCGAGCGAGCGGAGGATACGAGATTCGAACTCGTGAGGGTGTTAACCCAACACGCTTTCCAAGCGTGCGCCCTAGGCCTCTAGGCGAATCCTCCGCGAGCCAGAATACAGGTCCCCGACGGCCCGGCCACCCCACCACCCCCTGAAGATCCACGCCGGGTCGGGTAGGGTTGGGCTCACCTCCCGTGCGGCGGTATCTCGTGAACCTCCCCAGGGCCGGAAGGCAGCAAGGATAAGCGGGCTCTGCCGGGTGCACGGGAGGCCTTTTTTGTCTCCGGGCGCCGGTACCGTACCTGCGGGTCAGGTAACGGGGTGGTGGGTGGTCACCCGCGCCTGACCGGCGCAGAATGGCTCGGTCGAGAGGAGGCGGTACGGGTGGCACTGGCCCTTTACCGCAAGTACCGGCCGCGCACCTTCGCCGAGGTCATCGGTCAGGAGCACGTCACCGAACCACTGTCGCAGGCGCTGCGCAGCGGGCGGCTCAACCACGCCTACCTCTTCTCCGGCCCGCGCGGCTGCGGCAAGACCTCCAGCGCCCGCATCCTGGCCCGCTCGCTCAACTGTGAGCAGGGTCCCACCCCGGAGCCGTGCGGGCAGTGCGAGTCCTGCCGCTCACTGGCCACCGACGGTGGGTCCATCGACGTGCTGGAGATCGACGCGGCCAGCCACGGTGGCGTCGACGACGCCCGTGAGCTGCGCGAGAAGGCCGTCTTCGCGCCGGCCCGCAGCCGCTTCAAGATCTACGTCATCGACGAGGCGCACATGGTCTCGTCGGCCGGCTTCAACGCCCTGCTCAAGCTGGTCGAGGAGCCGCCGGAGTACGTCAAGTTCATCTTCGCCACCACCGAGCCGGAGAAGGTCCTCGGCACGATCAAGTCGCGGACCCACCACTACCCGTTCCGGCTGATCCCGCCGAAGACGCTGCGGCCCTATCTGGAGCAGCTCTGCGAGGCCGAGGGCGTCACGGTGGAGCCGGCGGTCTTCCCGCTGGTGGTGCGCGCCGGCGGCGGCAGCGCCCGGGACAGCCTCTCCGTGCTCGACCAGCTCATCGCCGGCGCCGGCCCGGAGGGGGTCACCTACGCCCGGGCCGCCGCGCTGCTCGGCGTCACCGACTCGGCGCTGATCGACGAGATGTGCGACGCCCTGGCCGCCGGGGACGGCGGCGCCGCGTACGCCACTGTCGACCGGGTGGCCGAGGCCGGGCACGACCCGCGCCGGTTCGCCTCGGACCTCCTGGAACGGCTGCGCGACCTGATCGTGCTCCAGCAGGTGCCGGACGCCGCGACCAAGGGCCTGATCGACGGCCCGTCCGACCAGATCGAGCGGATGGCCGCCCAGGCCCAGCGGCTCGGCCCGGGCACCCTCTCCCGCTGCGCCGACATCGTGCACAACGGCCTGGTGGACATGCGCGGCACCACCGCGCCCCGGCTGCTGCTGGAGCTGATCTGCGCCCGCATGATGCTGCCCGGCGTCGACGACACCACCGGTGGCCTGCTCCAGCGCCTGGAGCGGATGGAACGGCGGCTCACCCTGGGCGGCGTCGAGCTGCCGTCGGCCGCCGCCGGGCCCGCGCCGGTCACCCCCGCTCCTCAGGTACGCCCCGAGCCGCCCGCCCCGCCCGCGGCTGCCGCCGCGCCCCACCCGGAGACCGCCGGCACGCCGGCGGCTGCCGCTCCCCCCGTCGGGGCGGCCCCGGCCAACGGGCGTCCCGCCCCGGCTGCCGCCGGTGGCCCCGCCGGGGCGTCCGCTCCGGGCGGGTCCGCCCCGACCGCTGGGGAGCCGGGGGCGCCGCGACGGGTGCCGCCGTCGGCGATGATGCGCGACCCGGCCACCCCCGAGCCGCCCCGCCCGGGTGCGGAGGCGCCCGGAGCGCTGGACGCGGTCGCGGTGCGTCGGGTCTGGCCGGAGGTCGTCGGCAAGGTCAACCGGAGCAACAAGCGGATCGCGGCGTTGATGCGCGACGCGGTGGTCCGCGACCTCGACGGCGACACCCTGGTGCTGACGGTGAAGTCGTCGGTGCTGGCCAAGATGATGTCCGACCACGCCGCGGTGCTCACCGACGCGCTCTACGAGGAGCTGGGCGGGCGCTGGCAGATCCGCTGCGAGGTGGCCGGTGAACGGGGTGGGGTGTCGCTCGGCGCCTCCCGCGTCGCGGCCCCGCCGCGCCCGGCGCCGACCGCCCCGCCCGGCGACGCGAACCCTCCGACCCCGCCGCGTCCGGCTCCGGCCGCCGCGCCGGGCCGCCCGACGCCGCCGCCCGGCTCCGGTGCTGCCGCCCCCGACGCGGGCGGGGACGAGGACTGGCCTGAACCGGCCCGCCCCGGCGGCTCCCCGACGACCGCCGGCTCCCCGCCGACCCCCGCCGCCGACAGCGGCGCCGGTGACGGGGACTGGCCCGAGGCGGCCAGGCCGGGCGGCACCCCGCCCACCCCGCCGACCCCTTCGGCCGGCTCGGCCGTGTCCCCGGCCCGGCCGGCGGCCGGCGCGGCGCCGGCCGCGCCGAAGCAGGCTGTCCCGCCGGTGCAGTCCGCGCCGACCGCCGGCAAGGGCGCCCCGGTGAGCAGCGCCATCGCGGCGGCCCGCGCGGCCGCCGCCGCGGCGGGCTCCGGGGCGGCGAAGGGGCCGCGTACCGCCCAGGCCACGCGGAAGACCGCGGACGCCGACTGGGCCGGCGAGCCGCCGTACGACCCGGACTTCGACGGCCCGTTGGGTGGCGGCGGCGTCCAGCCGGCGGCCACCCCGACGTACGAGGGGTTCGACCCGGGCGACGAGCCGCTGGACGAGGTGATCGACGAGCGGACCGCCCGGCAGTCCAGCGAGGAGCAGGCGGTGCAGCTGCTCCGGGAGGCGCTCGGCGCCGAGAAGATCGACGAGGTGGACGCCCGCTGAGGCGGGTGTTCCCCGGGCGGGGTACGGGTCGCCCCCGGCTAGGCTGGGCGCGGCCGAGCAGACGAGTGCGAGAAGGAGCCCATCCGTGCGCCCAGGTGGACAGCCGAACATGCAGCAGATGCTGAAGCAGGCGCAGAAGATGCAGCAGCAGATCGCCAAGGCCCAGGCCGAGCTGGCCGAGGCCGAGCTGACCGGCACGGCCGGCGGTGGCCTGGTCACCGCCACCGTCTCCGGTGCCGGTGAGATCAAGAGCATCAAGATCGATCCGAAGGCGGTCGACCCGGAGGACGTGGAGACGCTGGAGGACCTGGTGGTCGCCGCGCTGCACAACGCCGCCGAGGCGGCCCGGGAGCTGACCGAGAAGAAGATGGGCCCGGTTACCGGCGGCATGGGCGGCCTCGGCCTGCCCGGTTTCTGAGCCGGCAGATGTACGAAGGCGCCATCCAGGACCTGATCGACGAGCTGGGGCGGCTGCCGGGCGTGGGCCCGAAGAGCGCCCAGCGGATCGCGTTCCACGTCCTGTCGGCCGACCCGGCCGACGTCAACCGGCTGGCCGGCGCGTTGCGCAAGGTCAAGGAGCTGGTCCGGTTCTGCACCACCTGCTACAACGTCGCCGAGTCCGACCAGTGCCGGATCTGCCGCGACCCGCGCCGCACCGACGAGGTGCTCTGCGTGGTCGAGGAGCCCAAGGACGTGGTGGCGATCGAGCGGACCGGTGAGTTCCGGGGCCGCTACCACGTGCTCGGCGGGGCGATCAACCCGTTGGAGGGCATCGGCCCGGACAACCTGCGCATCCGCGAGCTGATGACCCGGCTCAGCGGCGGGGCGGTCCGTGAGCTGATCCTCGCCACCGACCCCAACACCGAGGGCGAGGCGACCGCGACGTACCTCGCCCTGATGGTCAAGCCGATGGGGATCGCGGTGACCCGGCTCGCCAGCGGCCTGCCGGTCGGTGGCGACCTGGAGTACGCCGACGAGATCACTCTCGGCCGGGCGTTCGAGGGCCGCCGCGCGGTCTGAGGTCACGGGCGCCGGGGTGGGCCGCGGTCGAGGCCGCGGCCACCCCCGGCGTGCCCCGCGTACGCCGGCGCGGTGCTCGCCACCGCTGACCCCCCGGGTTCCCGCGGTCGAGCCTCTGCTCCCGCCGGTCCGGCCGGCACCGTCGCGCGGACCCTCTCGCGATCTGACACCGAAGGTCCGCAGCGGCCCGGATGACGTAACAGTTTGGCATCGCAGTTTCGGATTGTTCGGCGACGAGGGCTATTTGCCTTCGATTCGTCGGCCATGTCGCGGCTGGGACACGATCCGATACCAACCAGCCATCCGCCGGTTTCCGCAGCGTCGAAACGGGGGCTATGGTCACCGCCATCGGTGACCCCTGTCACCACGTTGTCCGTACCCCCAAGGAGAAGCACCATGCGTGCATCCAGGCCGAAGGTCGCGATCGCGGCCGTCGCGGTCGCGGCCCTCGCGGTAGCAGGCTGCGCCGAGAGCGACCGTGATGGCAGTTCCGGTGACGGCAAGAAGAAGGACACTCTCGTCTTCGGCGTAGCCGGAGACCCGAAGGTGCTGGACCCGAGCTTCGCCAGCGACGGTGAGTCGCTGCGCGTCGCGCGTCAGGTCTTCGAGACGCTGGTCCGCCCGGAGGAAGGTGGCACGAAGGTCACCCCCGGCCTGGCCGAGTCCTGGACCCCGGACGCCGCCGGCACCACGTGGACCTTCAAGCTGCGCTCCGGCGTGAAGTTCCACGACGGCACCGAGTTCAACGCCGAGGCGGTCTGCAAGAACTTCGACCGCTGGTACAACGCGAAGGGCCTCATGCAGAGCCCCGACGTGACCGCGTATTGGCAGGACGTCATGGGCGGCTTCGCCAAGAACGAGAGCGCGGACCTGCCGCCGAGCCTCTTCAAGTCCTGCACCGCCAAGGACGCCACCACGGTCGACCTGGCCTTCACCCGGGTCTCCAGCAAGATCCCGGCCGCGCTGATGCTGCCGTCGTTCTCCATGCACAGCCCCAAGGCGCTGGAGCAGTACGACGCCAGCAACGTGGGCGGCACCGCCGAGGACATCAAGTACCCGTCCTACGCGACCGAGCACCCCACCGGCACCGGCCCGTTCAAGTTCAAGTCCTGGGACGTCGCCAACAAGACGCTCACCATCGAGCGCAACGACGACTACCACGGCACCAAGGCCAAGCTGAAGACCCTCATCTTCAAGACGATCTCCGACGAGAACGCCCGCAAGCAGGCGCTCCGCTCCGGTGACATCCAGGGTTACGACCTGGTCGGCCCGGCCGACGTCGAGCCGCTGAAGAAGGAGGGCTTCAACGTCCTCACCCGCCCGGCGTTCAACGTGCTCTACCTGGCGATCAACCAGAGTGGCAACCCGAAGCTCGCCGACCTAAAGGTCCGGCAGGCCATCGCGCACGCCCTGAACCGGCAGGCGCTGGTCGACTCGAAGCTGCCCCCGGGCGCCAAGGTCGCGCTGAACTTCATGCCGGACACCGTCGAGGGCTGGAACGGCGACGTCACCAAGTACGAGTACGACGTCGAGAAGGCGAAGAAGCTGCTGGCCGAGGCCGGCGCGGCGAACCTGAAGCTGAAGTTCCACTACCCGACCGAGGTCACCCGGCCGTACATGCCGAACCCCAAGGACATCTTCGAGCTGCTCTCGGCGGACCTCAAGGCGGCCGGCATCCAGGTCGAGGCGATCCCGCTGAAGTGGAGCCCGGACTACCTCAACGCCACCACCTCCGGCAGCAAGCACGACCTGCACTTCCTCGGCTGGACCGGTGACTACGGCGACGCCTACAACTTCATCGGCACCTTCTTCGACCGGAAGAAGGACGAGTGGGGCTTCACCAACAAGGCCCTGTTCGACCAGTTCAAGGACGCCGACAGCACCGCCGACCCGGCGGCCCGGGTGGAGAAGTACAAGGCCCTGAACAAGGCCGTCATGGACTTCCTGCCGGGTGTCCCGGTGTCGCACTCGCCGCCGGCGATCGTGTTCGGCAAGGACGTGACCGGGATCAAGGCGAGCCCGCTCACCGACGAGCGGTACGCCAGCGCCGAGTTCAAGTCCTGACCTGACGCACGCAAGGAACGCGGGCGGACGCCGTTTCGACGGCGTCCGCCCGCAACCCTCCGCACCCCCTTCGAGGCCACCGTGTTCCGGTTCATCGTCAGACGCCTGCTCCAGCTGATACCGACGCTGTTCGGGCTCTCCCTCCTGCTCTTCATCTGGCTCCGTCGACTGCCCGGCGGTCCGGAGACCGCCATCCTCGGCGAGCGCGGCACACCCGAGATGCGCGCCGCGATCCGCCGCAACATGGGCCTGGACGAGCCGATCCTGGTGCAGTACGGCCGGTTCGTCCGGCGGCTGATCCGCCTGGACCTGGGCACCTCGACCGCCACCAAGCGCCCGGTCACCACCGAGTTCCTGGAGCGCTTCCCCGGCACCGTCGAGCTGACGATGATGGCGCTGGTGCTCGCGATCGGGATCGGCATCCCGCTCGGCTACCTGGCCGCCCGCCGCCGGGGCCGGCTGCTCGACCACCTCTCGGTCGGCGGTTCGCTGATCGGCATCTGCATCCCGGTCTTCTTCCTGGCGTACGTGTTCAAGGCGATCTTCTCGGAGAACCTCGGCTGGTTCCCGTCCGCCGGTCGCCAGGACCCGACCATGGACGCCACCCGGATCACCAACTTCTTCTTCCTCGACGGTCTGCTGACCCGGGAGTGGGACGCCGCGGCCGACGCGCTGTGGCACCTGGTCCTGCCCGGCCTGACGCTGGCCAGCATCCCGCTGGCGATCATCGTGCGGATCACCCGGGCCAGCGTGCTTGAGGTGCTCAACGAGGACTTCGTCCGCACCGCCGAGGCCAAGGGCCTGACCGAGTCGACGGTGCGCCGCCGGCACGTGCTGCGCAACGCCATGCTGCCGGTGGTCACCTCGATCGGCCTGCAGACCGGGCTCCTGCTCTCCGGCGCGGTGCTGACGGAGACCGTCTTCGGGTTCACCGGCATCGGTGCCTTCGTCGCCGAGGCGATCAGCCAGCGCGACTACCCGGTGCTGATGGGCTTCATCCTGATCATCGCGGTGGTGTACGTGCTGGTGAACCTCCTGGTCGACCTCTCCTACAGCCTGATCGACCCGAGGGTGAGGGTTCGATGACGATCACCTCCGGCAAGAAGAAGCAGAAGATCGACCGGCTCTCCGAGCTGGCCGCCCGGGAGGACGAGCGGGGGGTGAGCCTCTGGCAGGAGGCGTTCCGCCGGCTCCGCCGCAACCCGGCCGCCATCGTCGGCACCGTGATCCTGGCGATCTTCGTGCTCGTCGCGGTCGTCGGCCCGTTCTTCGTGCCGTACAGCCCGACCGACACGATCGGTATCAGGGACGGGCTGATCAAGCCTGGCGTCATCCCCGGCATCGACGGTGACCACTGGCTCGGCTACGACCACCAGGGTCGGGACGAGTTCAGCCGGCTGATCGTCGGTGCCCGGCAGACCCTCCTGGTCGGCGTGGTCTCCACGCTGATCGGCCTGGCCGTCGGCGCGCTGATCGGCGGCGTCGCGGGCGCCGCCGCCGGCCTCGGCGGCCGGTGGGGGCGGTGGATCGACAGCATCCTGATGCGCTTCATCGACATGATGCTGGCGCTGCCCAGCCTGCTGCTCGCGGTGAGCATCGCCGCCCTGCTCGGGGCGAGCCTGACCACCGTCATGATCGCGGTCGGCGTGGTCTCGGTGCCGGTCTTCGCCCGGCTGCTGCGCGGCTCGATGATCTCCCAGGCGAACAGCGACTACGTGCTGGCCGCCACCTCGCTCGGCGTGAAGAAGCCGAAGATCGCACTGAGCCACGTGGTGCCGAACTCGCTCGCCCCGGTCATCGTGCAGGCCACCCTCACCCTGGCCACCGCGATCATCGAGGCCGCCGCGCTCTCCTTCCTGGGGCTCGGCAACCCCGACACCTCCGTGCCGGAATGGGGTGTGATGCTCGCCGACGCGCAGCAGTACATCGACATCCGGCCGGGCCTCGCGGTGTACCCGGCGGTCGCCATCATCATCACCGCGCTCGGCTTCACCCTGCTCGGTGAGGCGATGCGCGAGGCCCTCGACCCGAAGCTGCGGAAGTAGGTCGACCTAATGGCACTGCTCGAAGTGGATGACCTCTCCGTCACCTTCTCCCGGCGCGGTCAGCGCACCGTGCACGCCGTCGACGGGGTCTCGTTCTCCGTCGACGCCGGCGAGGTGGTCGGCCTGGTCGGTGAGTCCGGCTGCGGCAAGAGCGTCACCTCGCTGGCCATCATGGGGCTGCTGCCCAAGCAGCCCGGCCTGCGGGTCGGCGGCAAGGCGGTCTTCGACGGCACCGACCTGCTCCAGCTCGACGACCGCTCCCGCCGGGACATCCGTGGCCGCGACGTGGCCATGATCTTCCAGGACCCGCTCTCCTCGCTGAACCCGGTGATCCCGATCGGGTTGCAGGTGACCGAGGTGCTCACCCGGCACCGGGGGATGAAGGGCGCGGCGGCGGAGAAGGAGGCGGCGTCGCTGCTCGACCGGGTCGGCATCCCCGACCCGAAGCGGCGCCTGAAGGAATATCCGCACCAGCTCTCCGGCGGCATGCGGCAGCGCGCCCTGATCGCGATGGCGGTGGCCTGTCAGCCCCGGCTGCTGATCGCCGACGAGCCGACCACCGCGCTGGACGTCACCATCCAGGCGCAGATCCTGGAACTGCTCAAGGACCTGGTCCGGGAATCCGACACCGCGCTGGTCATGATCACGCACGATCTCGGCGTGGTCGCCGGCATGTGCGACACCGTCAACGTCCTCTACGCCGGTCGGGTGGTGGAGACGGCCCGCCGCCGTCCGCTGTTCCGCGAGCCCCGGCACCCGTACACCGTGGGGTTGCTCGGGTCCGTGCCGCGCCTGGACGCCGGGCGGGGCGAACGGCTCAACCCGATCCCCGGTTCGGTGCGGGACGTGCTGCCCTGGCCGGACGGCTGCGCCTTCGCCCCGCGCTGCACCCGCCGGGTCGACGCGTGCGTGGGGGAGCCGCCGGAGCTGGTGCTCGCCCACGACGACCGCAGCTACCGCTGCGTCAACCCGGCGCCGGTTCCCGGACTGACGCCGGCCGAGGACGTCCGGGCCGTGGTGCCGACGGACGCGCAGCCGGGTTCGGTGCCGGCCCAGGCCGTCCCGGACGACCCGCCCACGGTGCCCGGCCTGGGCCCCGCGCCGCGCGAGGAGGAGAAGCCGTGACCGAGAGCGACATCCTCGTCGAGGTCCGCGACCTGAAGGTGCACTTCCCGATCAAGCGCGGGGTGATCTTCGACCGGACGGTCGGCCAGGTGAAGGCGGTCGACGGGGTCGACCTCAGCATTCCCCGGGGCAAGACGTACGGCCTGGTCGGCGAGTCCGGGTGCGGCAAGTCGACGCTCGGCCGGGCGCTGCTCCAGCTCACCCCGCCGACCGCCGGTGAGGTCAGCTTCGACGGGGTCGAGCTGACCACCCTGCCGGCCGGGAAGCTGCGCACCATGCGTCGTCGGATGCAGATGATCTTCCAGGACCCGATGTCGAGCCTCGACCCCCGGCAGAACGTCGAGTCGATCCTCACCGAGGGGTTGCAGACCCACGGCATCGGCACCGACCGCAACGACCGGCGGCGGATCATCGGCGAGACGCTGGACGCCGTCGGGCTGCCCCGCTGGGCGCTCTCCCGCTACCCGCACGAGTTCTCCGGCGGGCAGCGGCAGCGCATCGGCATCGCCCGGGCGCTGGTGCTCGGCCCGGACCTGATCGTGGCCGACGAGCCGGTCTCCGCGCTCGACGTGTCGATCCAGGCCCAGGTGGTGAACCTGCTGGACGAGCTCCAGGAGAGCCTCGGCCTGACCTACCTGGTCATCGCGCACGACCTCGCCGTGGTGCGGCACATCTCCGACGTGATCGGCGTGATGTACCTGGGCGCCCTGGTCGAGGAGGCGCCGAGCGACCGGCTCTACACCGAGCCGCTGCACCCGTACACCCGGGCGCTGATGTCGGCGGTGCCGGTGCCGGACCCCGACGTGGAGGACCGGCGGGAGCGCATCCTGCTCGCCGGCGACCTGCCCTCCCCGGCGAACCCGCCGTCCGGCTGCCGGTTCCACACCCGCTGCCCGTGGGCCCAGCCGACCCGGTGCGCGGACGAGCGCCCGGCGCTGCGGGAGATCCGCGGCAGTCGGGTCGCCTGCCACTGGGCCGAGCAGATCGCCAGCGGGGAGCTGAAGCCGCACGCGGTCAGCGCCGAGGTGGTCCGCCCCGAGGGCGAGGGTGAGGCGCCGGGCGTGGTCTCCGCGCCCAGCGAGCCCGGCTCGTACGTCTGAGAAGTCGGCGGGCGGGACACCCGGGTCGGGTGTCCCGCCCGCCGTGGTTCAGCCCTCCGGGCGGTGGAGCAGGGCGACCGCGATCGCGTGCACCGCGTCCAGCCCGGCCGGGTCGGTCAGCGGGGCCTTCCCACCCGTCACCACGTACCACTCGTCGGCGTCCTTGTACTGCACGGCGAGGGTGACCTGGCCGTCCGCGTACCCCGTCCGCAGGGTCAGCTCGCCGGTGACCACGCCGACCTCGTCGGTCATCACCCCGCCCGGGCCGGCGACCAGGTCCGCGGTCAGCTCCCGCGAGGCGCCGGTGCCGCCGGCGTCGGCGCTCATCCCCGCGCCCGGCACCTCGGCGGAGGCGGCCGGGCTGCCGTCGGCGGTCATCCCGGCGGTGGTGGCCCCCGGGGCGGGCGTCGCCCCGGCCCCGGTCACGGCTTGTTCGCCCATGTGCAACCCTCCAACATGTCGCTGAGGGCGGCCTTCTCGGCGCTGGTCACCGTCAGCCGCCAGTGGTGCTTGACCGTCACCCAGTCCTCGGCGTACTTGCACCAGTACGACCGGTTCGCCGGTTTCCACTGCGACGGATCCTGGTCACCCTTTGCCCGGTTGGAGCTCGCGGAAACCGCGATGAGCTGCGGTCGGGTCAGGTCGTTGGCGAAGTCCCCGCGCCGCGCGTCGTCCCACTCGGCCGCACCCGAACGCCACGCGTTCGCCAGCGGGACCATGTGGTCGACGTCCACGTCGGAGGGATCGGTGAAGGACCGCCCGTCGTAGACGCTCTCCCACCGCCCCGCCACCACGTTGCAGCCGGAGAGGCGGATGTCGTCGCCGTCCCGCTTCAGCACGCTGTCCCGCACGTCGCAGTTCGTGCCGGTGTCCCGCCAGTGCGGGAACCGCTCCCGGCTGTAACCCTTCATCGACGCGGCCTTCGCCACGGTCAGCTCGGCCAGTTGTTCACCGACGTTCCCGGCGCTGCTCGGCGGCGCCTGCGGCTCGTCGACCCCGACGTCGCAGCCGCCCACGCCGAGCGCGAGCACCGCGGCGAGCGCGCCCGCCACCGTCCCGCGGGCTCCTGATCTGGTACGCACAGTCGACACCTCTCCAGCTTGCGGGCTCCCGGCGATCCCGCACAGTACCCAAGCGGGGTTTCGTCGTTTCGTGGCGTGTCCGGTGCCCGCCCGGCAGATTGGTACCCATGACCGCACCCGACCACGCGCTCCGGATGGGCACCGTCCCCGCCCGGGGGACGCTGCTCGCGGCGGTCCTCGCCTCCGGCATGGTCTTCCTCGACAGCACCGTGGTCAACGTGGCGCTGCCCCGGCTCGGCGCCGACCTCGACGCCACCGTCGCCGGTCTGCAATGGACGATCAACGGCTACCTGTTGATGCTGGCCGCGTTCGTGCTGCTCGGCGGGGCGCTCGGGGACCGGTTCGGCCGCCGGCGGGTCCTCCTGCTCGGGGTGGTGTGGTTCGCGGTCGCCTCCGTCGCCTGCGGCCTGGCGCAGGACACCGGCCAGCTCGTCGCCGCCCGGTTCCTCCAGGGCGCCGGCGGCGCGCTGCTCACCCCCGGATCGCTCTCGGTGCTCCAGGCCAGCTTCCGCCCCGACGACCGGGCCCGGGCCATCGGCACCTGGTCCGGGCTCGCCGGGGTCTCCACCGCGCTCGGCCCGTTCCTCGGCGGCTGGCTGGTCGACGTCTTCTCCTGGCGGTGGATCTTCCTCGTCAACCTGCCGCTGGCGGCGGCCGTGGTGCTGGCCGCGCTGCGCTGGGTGCCGGAGAGCCGGGACGCCGACGCCGCCCGCGCCGGGCCGGGCCGTCGCTTCGACGCGGCCGGCGCGCTGCTCGGCGCGCTCGCCCTGGGCGGGATCACGTACGCCCTCATCGACGCCCCGGCGCGTGGCCTGCGCTCGCTGCCGGTGCTCGCGTCGGCGCTGGTCGGGGTGCTGGCCGCGGTGGCCTTCGTGCTGCTGGAGCGGCGGCGGGGCGACGGGGCCATGCTCCCCGCCGGCCTCTTCACCAGCCGGCTCTTCACGGTGCTGAACCTCTTCACCGTGGTGGTCTACGCGGCGCTCGGCGGGTTCACCTTCTTCTTCGCCGTCTACCTGCAGAACGTGGTCGGCTGGTCGGCGCTGCGCACCGGGCTGGCCACCGTGCCGATGACCCTGCTGCTGCTGGTGGGCTCGGCCCGCGCCGGTGCCCTGTCGGCGAAGATCGGTCCCCGGCTGCCGCTGACCGTCGGGCCGGTGATCGCCGCCGTCGGCCTGCTGCTGCTGCACCGGATCGGACCGGGCGCGTCGTACTGGGCGGACGTGCTGCCCGGGGTGCTTCTCTTCGGACTCGGACTGACCC
This sequence comes from Micromonospora sp. LZ37, assembly GCF_059359015.1. Lineage (NCBI taxonomy): Bacteria > Bacillati > Actinomycetota > Actinomycetes > Micromonosporales > Micromonosporaceae > Micromonospora > Micromonospora sp. LZ37. Next base: position 61,074 of record NZ_JCADBL010000013.1, read on the forward strand.
TGGTGGTGGCGCCGCTGACCGCATCGGTGCTGGCCGCCGTCGCCGACCGGTTCGCCGGGGTGGCCAGCGGCTTCAACAACGCCGCCTCCCGGGTCGGCGGCCTGCTCGCGGTGGCCGCGCTGCCGCTGCTGGTCGGCCTCTCCGGTACCGGGTACGAGCAGGCGACCGAGCTGACCGACGCGTACCGGGGGGCGATGCTCTGGTGCGCCGGTGGGCTGCTGGCCGGCGCGGTGACCGCGGCCGTGCTCATCCACCGGCCCGACCGCAGGGAGCCCCCATCGCCGCACCGCTGAGCGGAGGGACCCCCTGCTCCGCCCGAGGCGTCGACCGGGGGTCCCTTCCGCCCGCGTCAGTCGCGTGCGCGGTTGACGGCGCTGGTCACCGCCTTGATGGAGGCGGTGACGATGTTCGCGTCGGTGCCGACGCCCCAGACGGTACGGCCGTCCACGTCGCACTCCACGTACGCGGCGGCCTGCGCGTCACCACCGGAGGAGAGCGCGTGCTCGTGGTAGTCGAGCACCCGTACCGCCACGCCCACCGACTGGAGCGCGTTGACGTACGCGTCGATCGGGCCGTTGCCGACCGCGTTGATCGGGCGCTGCTCCCCGCCCAGGCCCACCCGGGCCTCGATCTCGACCTTGCCGTCGACGGTGCCGATCGTGTAGCCGGCCAGCGTGAGGTCCGGGTCCACCTGGTGGTCGAGCAGGTAGTTCCGGGCGAAGATGTCCCACATGGTGCCCGGGTCGACCTCGCCGCCAGCGTGGTCGGTGACCTGCTGGACCACCCCGGAGAACTCGATCTGGAGGCGGCGCGGCAGGTCGAGCTGGTGCTCGGTCTTCATGATGTACGCGACGCCGCCCTTGCCGGACTGCGAGTTGACCCGGATGACCGCCTCGTAGGTGCGCCCCAGGTCCTTCGGGTCGATCGGCAGGTAGGGCACCGCCCAGGTGTGCTCGTCGACCGGCACCCCGGCCGCCGCCGCGTCGGCGGTCAGCGCGTCGAAGCCCTTCTTGATGGCGTCCTGGTGGGAGCCGGAGAAGGCGGTGTAGACGAGGTCGCCCGCGTACGGGTGCCGCTCGTGCACCGGTAGCTGGTTGCAGTACTCGACGGCGCGCTTGACCTCGTCGATGTTCGAGAAGTCGATCATCGGGTCGATGCCCTGGGAGAAGAGGTTCAGCCCCAGCGTCACCAGGTCGACGTTGCCGGTGCGCTCGCCGTTGCCGAAGAGGCAGCCCTCGATCCGGTCGGCGCCGGCCAGCAGGCCCAGCTCGGCGGCGGCCACCCCGGTGCCCCGGTCGTTGTGCGGGTGCAGGCTCAGCACCAGGCTGTCCCGCCGGGGCAGATGCCGGTGCATCCACTCGATCGAGTCGGCGTACACGTTCGGCATGGCCATCTCGACGGTGGCCGGCAGGTTGACGATCAGCTTGCGGTCCGGGGTCGGGTCGACCACCTCGATGACCTTGGCGCACACCTCCAGCGCGTACTCCAGCTCGGTGCCCGTGTACGACTCCGGCGAGTACTCGTAGTGGATGTCGGTGTCCGGGGTGTGGATCTCGGCGTACTTCCGGCAGAGCCGGGCGCCCTGCGTGGCGATGTCGGTGATCCCGTCGCGGTCCAGCCCGAAGACCACCCGCCGCTGGAGCGTCGAGGTGGAGTTGTAGAAGTGCACGATCGCCCGCCGGGCGCCGCGCAGCGACTCGAAGGTCCGGTCGATCAGGTGCTCCCGGCACTGGGTGAGCACCTGGATGGTGACGTCCTCCGGGATCAGGTCCTGCTCGATCAGCTGCCGGACGAAGTCGAAGTCGGTCTGGCTGGCCGAGGGGAAGCCGACCTCGATCTCCTTGTAGCCCATCTGCACCAGCAGCTGGAACATCCGGCGCTTGCGCTCCGGCGACATCGGGTCGATCAGGGCCTGGTTGCCGTCGCGCAGGTCGACCGCGCACCAGCGGGGCGCGGCCTCGACGTGCCGGGTGGGCCAGCTGCGGTCCGGCAGGTCGATTCGGAACTGCTGCTGGTACGGCTGGTAGCGCCGGAACGGCATGCGGCTGGGGCGCTGCCGGGCGATCGGATCGGTCTCGGCGTCGGTGACGGGTTGAGCCATGGCGGAGTGCTCCCGTGAGGTCATGTCGGGCGTCAGCAATCGGAAGGTGTCGGCGAGGTGTCTGGGCGACGGTGCCCGCGCGGTGCCGAGGGGAAGTTCGGATGTGCTGGACGGCGCGGTTCGACTCCGCGACGAGGTGCCGGCCGGTCAGGCCTCGTCGCGGCGACCAAGGAGAAGGTACGCCTGCCACATGACAAGGTCACCCTACGTGGTGAGACGGGGGGTGGGAAGGCAGGTCCGGACTATGGGATCGGAGTCGCAGCTTCCGGTGCCGGCCCCGGTCCCGGTTCGCGCGGGATCGGCCCGTCCCGGCGACGCAGCGACATGATCCGTTGCTGATCCCGTCCGTACAGGGACTCGTACCGGACCTCAATCTGGAGCCGGTGCCGGATGAGGTGCCAGAACCAGGCGTCGGCCTCCGGCCGGTACTCCGGCAGGTGGAAGAGGAAATCGTGGAAGCCGGCGGGTAGCACCTTGCGGTCCCGCAGCGTCAGGACCCTCGGACGGATCGGCAGTGATGCGCTGATCCGGTCGACCGCGAACTCCTCCCAGGTGCCGAGCTGTTCGCCGTCGAGTGTGACGGTGGTGCCGGTGACGACCGCGGGGCCGAGCCCGTGGTTGGACAGACGCATGCCGGTCTTCTCGTGAGGCTGCCACACGAATTCGAACTGGAGGACTGGTCGCACGGATTGGCGGTTGTGGCGTCGGGAGGCCCGAGCCTCGGTGATCGAGACGGCGAGCGAGGCCACCGCGATGCCGGTGGCGCAGACGGCGGTGATCGTGTTGGCGTCCATGGCACTCCGATGTCACCAGGTGCTCGACCGACGTCGCCCACCGTAGTGCCGCTCCGCAACGTCGGCGACGCTCGCCGGGCGGGCCGCCCACCGTGCCGGACCCCGTCGGGCGGGCGGCGGGCCGGCGCCGGTGGTCAGCGCAGCAGCAGCGCGGCGACCGGGCGTCGGCGGCGCAGCGCGGTCTCCCGGCGGCGCAGCTCCTCGGGCAGGTCGAACGGGTCGCCGAGCCGCCCGACGGCGGCCACCACCAGCGGGCGTACCTCCGGGGGGAGCTCCAGGTCGGCGGCGAGGGCGGCCCGGTCGAAGCCGGCCAGCTGATGTACGTGCAGGCCGAGCGCGGTGGCCTGCACGGTCAGGTGGGCCACCGCCTGCCCCAGGTCGTACGCGGCCCGTTCCTGGTTGCCGCCGGTGTGCGCCCCCACCACCAGCGCGGCGGCGTGCCGCGCCCAGCCCTGGTCGTACGCCGGCAGGCTGACCAGGATCCGCTTCCACGTCTCGTCGTCGCGGTGGCCGAGCGCGAACCGCCACGGCTGGGAGTTGCCGACGGACGGGGCCCAGCGGGCGGCCTCCAGCAGCGAGGCCGCCTCGTCGCCGGTCAACTCGGCGTCCGGGTCGAACGCCCGGGGGCTCCAGCGGAAGGCGAGCAGCGGGGTGAGGTCGGCCATGGGAAGAGAATCCCGTATGGGCGTTTCGCACCTTGGGAGGGGTGGGGCGAATGTGGGCAAGACCACCCGTAACGCCACGCCGAGTCAGGGCGTTCCCGCGCCCGGACCCCCGGACGGCTCGGCCGTGTCGGTGCCGGGCGAGACCGCGTCGGTGCCCGACGGGTCGACCGCGTCCCGACCCAGCGGCGCGGCCTGCACCACCGGGCCGGCCAGCGACACGGTCGCCGGCCCCGGGCCGGGCACCCCGGCCAGCGTGAGCGTGCCGAGCGCGGCCCGCACGAAGGTCGGCGTGCCGTCCCGCTCGTAGCAGTAGATGCCCACGTCCAGCGGGGGGCTCAGCGAGGCGGAGGTGGTCTCCACCGCGTAGCAGCTACCCGTCGCGCCGGGCGGCGGCACGGCGACCGAGACCGACAGCGCCGCCCGCCGGTCGGTGAGCACCTCCAGCCAGTCCGTGAACGGATGGTGCACCCGCGGGTCCAGCCGGCTCGGCAGGGAATCGTCGCGGTCGCCGAGGCGTACGCAGGTCGCCGGCTCCGGGCGGGCGGCCGAGGGCAGGCCGCACTGGAAGAGGCCGTCCCGGGTGGCGGCGAGCGAGACGTCGGCGCCGCCACCGAGCGCTCCGCCGGGCACGTCGACCCGCCAGCTGCCGTCGTCCGCGGTGGTCACCGTGATGTCCCGGGTGGTGCCGTCGGAGTCGGCGAGCGTGTAGCGGGCGGTCAGGTGACGGTCCCGGGCGGCCGCCGCCAGGGCGGCCAGCCCGTCCCGGGCGGCGTCCGACTCCGACGGCGCCGCGGCGGAGGCCGGGGTGGGGGCCGGGGTCTCCGGTTCCTCGTCGCCGCAGGCGGCGAGGAGCGCGGGAAGGAGCAGGAGCAGGGCGCCGGTCGACCGTCGCGGCGCGCGGAGGTGGGCATGCACCGGGTCATTCTGCTGCCCGCGAGGCCGCCGACGGGCCGGCGCCATCCGCCGCCCACCCGCGTGTCGCGCAGCCGCTGTCGACGCCCCCGATGGCGGAGAATCCCGCGCCGACGACGCTCGGCCGACCCGGCGGACCCGGGTCGGACCGGGGGTCCGCGCCGGATGGTGGGATCACCCGACCTGTCCTCGCGTACCGCCCGATACCCTGGACAGGTCTGACACGCGCCGCCGGACACCGGGCCCGGCGGCGTCGGCACGCTCAGGGTCGTCGCTGGGAGGGAGTGCGCCGTCGTGGCACTCGTGGTGCAGAAGTACGGCGGGTCCTCCGTCGCGAACGCCGAGCGGATCAAGCGGGTGGCCGAGCGCATCGTGGCCGCCCGCAAGGCCGGCGACGACGTGGTGGTGGTGGTCTCCGCGATGGGCGACACCACCGACGAGCTGCTCGACCTGGCCAACCAGGTCAGCCCGTTGCCGCCGGGTCGTGAGCTGGACATGCTGCTCACCGCCGGGGAGCGGATCTCCATGGCGCTGCTCGCCATGGCCATCCACAACCTGGGGTACGAGGCGCGCTCGTTCACCGGCTCGCAGGCCGGCGTGATCACCACCTCGGTGCACGGCCGGGCGCGGATCATCGACGTCACGCCGGGCCGGCTCAAGGGCGCGCTCGACGAGGGCGCGGTGGTGATCGTGGCCGGCTTCCAGGGCGTCTCGCAGGACACCAAGGACGTCACCACGCTCGGCCGGGGTGGCTCGGACACCACCGCGGTGGCGCTCGCCGCCGCGCTGCACGCCGACGTCTGCGAGATCTACACCGACGTGGACGGCATCTTCAGCGCCGACCCGCGGATCGTGCCGAACGCCCGGCACATCAAGCACATCACCTACGAGGAGATGCTGGAGCTGGCCGCCTGCGGCGCCAAGGTGCTGCACCTGCGCAGTGTCGAGTACGCCCGGCGCGCGGGGTTGCCGATCCACGTCCGTTCGTCATACTCGACCAACACCGGCACCATGGTCACCGGATCGATGGAGGACCTTCCTGTGGAACAGGCACTGATCACCGGGGTCGCCCACGACCGCAGCGAAGCCAAGATCACCATCGTCGGGGTGCCGGACGAGCCGGGCGCCGCGGCCCGCATCTTCGACACCGTGGCCGGTGCCGAGATCAACATCGACATGATCGTGCAGAACGTCTCCACCGAGGGCACCGGCCGCACGGACATCTCGTTCACGCTGCCCAAGACCGACGGCCCCACGGCGATGGCCGCGCTCAGCAAGATCCAGGAGACGGTCAAGTTCCGGGGCCTGCTCTACGACGACCACGTCGGCAAGGTCTCGCTGATCGGCGCCGGCATGCGGTCGCACCCCGGCGTCGCGGCCGGCTTCTTCGCCGCCCTCGGCGCGGCCGGGGTCAACATCGAGATGATCTCCACCTCGGAGATCCGGGTCTCGGTGGTCTGCCGGGACACCGACCTCGACAAGGCGGTCCGCGCCATTCACGACGCGTTCGAGCTGGGCGGCGACTCCGAAGCCGTGGTCTACGCGGGGACCGGGCGGTAGCGCCGATGACGGCGCTGCCCACCCTCGCCGTGGTCGGGGCGACCGGTGCCGTGGGCACCGTGATGTGCCAGCTGCTCTCCTCCCGACGCAACGTCTGGGGGGAGATCCGGCTGCTCGCCTCCGAGCGCTCGGCCGGGCGGAAGGTGCACTGCCGGGGTGAGGAGCTGACCGTCCAGCCGCTCACCCCGGAGGCCTTCGACGGGGTCGACGTCGCCATGTTCGACGTGCCGGACGAGGTCTCCGCGCAGTGGGCGCCGATCGCGGTCGCCCGGGGCGCGGTCGCGGTCGACAACTCCGGCGCCTTCCGGATGGACCGGGACGTCCCGCTGGTGGTGCCGGAGATCAACCCGGAGCAGGTACGCAACCGGCCCAAGGGCATCATCGCCAACGCCAACTGCACCACCCTCGCCATGATCGTGGCGATCGCCCCGCTGCACCGCGAGTACGGGCTGCGCGAGCTGGTCCTCGCCTCCTACCAGGCGGTCTCCGGCGCCGGCCAGGCCGGCGTGGACACCCTGCACACCCAGCTCACGAAGATCGCCGGTGACCGGGTGCTCGGCTCCCGCCCCGGCGACGTACGGCAGGCCGTCGGCGACGAGCTGGGCCCCTTCCCCGCACCGCTGGCGCTCAACGTCGTGCCGTGGGCCGGGTCGTTCGCCGACGGGGGCTGGTCCTCCGAGGAGATGAAGGTCCGCAACGAGTCCCGCAAGATCCTCGGGCTGCCCGACCTGAAGGTCTCCGCCACCTGCGTACGGGTGCCGGTGGTGACCGGCCACTCGGTGGCGGTGCACGCGGTCTTCGCCACCGAGGTGGACGCCGAGGGCGCCCGCGAGGCGCTGCGCAACGCCCCCGGGGTGATCCTGGTCGACGACGCGGCCGCCGGTGAGTTCCCGATGCCCATCGACGCGGTGGGCACCGACCCCTCCTGGGTCGGCCGCATCCGTCGCGCGCTCGACGACCCCCGGGCCCTCGACCTCTTCGTCACCGGCGACAACCTCCGCAAGGGCGCCGCCCTCAACACCGCCCAGATCGCCGAACTCCTCGCCAAGGAACTGACCCCCCGCTCCTGACCCCCTCACCCCACGCGTCGGGGTCAGGCGGCGGAGAGGTGGACGCCGTCGCGGCCCTGGCGTTTGACCCGGTAGAGGGCCTGGTCGGCGCGGCGGAGGGTCAGCTCGGGGGACTCGCCGGGGTGGGGGAGGGCCACGCCGACGCTGATGGTCCGGCCGGTCCGCCGCGCCGCCTCGGTCAACCGCTCCGCGACACCCACCGCCTCCTCGGGGCGGGTCACCTCGATCACCGCCACGAACTCGTCGCCGCCGATCCGGTACAGCTCGTCGCCGTGCCGCAGCGCCCCCTCCAGGGCGCGGGCCAGCCCGACCAGCAGCCGGTCGCCGGCCTGGTGGCCGTACGTGTCGTTGACGGTCTTGAAGCCGTCCACGTCGATCGCGAGCAGGGCGGTACGCCCCGGCGTGGCGGCCCGGATCCGCTGCCCGAACGGCCCGGTGTGCCGCAGCCCGGTGAGCGGGTCGGAGCTGGCCTGCTCGCGCAGCTGGGTCAGGGTGCGCAGCCGGTCCAGCGCGCCCCACGCCTGCCCGGCCAGCAGCTCCATCAGGTTGACCGTGGTCGGGTCGGGTCGCAGCAGCCGCTCGTCGGCCACCAGCAGCACCCCGCCGTCGTCCGGGCGGCCGACCGGCACCGACACCAGGGTGCGCACCCCCGCCCGGGCCAGCGGTAGGTAGTCGTCCGTCGGCGGGTGCCCCGCCTCGCCCAGCGTGTACGCCGACCCGTGCCGGTGGGCGCCGGCGATCATGCGGCCGAGCGGGCTCGCGCCGGCCTCGGTCAGCTCGGCCCGGATCCGGGACTCCAGCTCGCCGGTGGCGCCGGTCGGCTCGCTCACCCGCGGGCCCCGCCGGCCCGCCAGCACCAGCACGGCCGCGGAGAGGGTGGAGACGTCCCGGGCCGCGGTGATGGCGGCGGTCATCAGGTCCCACTCGGTGGGGGCGGAGGTCATCGCGGTGGCGTGCCGGAGCAGCTTCTCGCTGCGGCTCTCGGCCGGCGGCCCGCCGAGTGCCATGATCCGGGCGCCGAGCCGGGCGGCGAGCCGCTCGGCGGTGGCTCGCCAGGGCGCCAGCTCGACCGGTCCGCTCCACTGGAGGTCGAGCACCCCGACCGGCCGGCCCGCCGGGTCGAGCACCGGTACGCAGATCTCGGCGGTCACGTCGGGGCGTACCGGGAGGTGGTCGGGGTCGGCGGTGACGTCGGGGACGGTGGCGGCCTCGCCGGAGGCGTAGACCCGGCCGACGACGCCGGACTTCGGCGGCACCGTGGAGAAGACCTGCCAGGACCCGGTGGCCGCGACGCAGCGCAGCCGGTCGTGCGCCTGGAGCAGGACGGAGATCGTCGCCGGGGTGTACCGGGCGAGGGCGGTCACGGTCCACTGGCACGCCTCGATCGCGCTCGACGCCATCGGCAGGCGGACCGTGACGTCCCGGACGACTCGCTCGTGATCCACGTTCTTCCAGGTGGGGAGGGCCCGGACGGGCGCCGGGGCTGGGAGCAAGCGTACTCAGCCGGCGGCGGTCCGCCCACGGTCAAGATCACCGGCTGTTCGTACGCATGTGCCATCCACAGGCTGTGGACAGGGGCTGTGGGGCTGCGGGACGGGCCACGCCGGGGAGCCTGCCGGGGTTAGCGTGAGGGTCCCGGTCGCAGTGGAGGAGCCATGCTCGTCGCCCAACTGACTGACCCGCACGTCACCACCGGCGCGCTCGCCGCCGTGCCCGCGGCCGGCCTGCACCGCGCGCTGGGCCGGGTGCTGGCGCTGCGCCCCCGCCCGGACTGCGTGGTGATCACGGGCGACCTGGTCGAGCAGGGCCGCCCCGACGAGTACGCGGCGCTGCGCGAGGTGCTCGGGCGGTACCCGCTGCCGGTGCACCTGGCCGCCGGCAACCACGACGACCGGGAGTCGCTGCTGGACGCCTTCGGCGGCACGCCGTGCCTCGGTGGCGGCTTCTCCGCGTACTACCACGTCGACCACCCGGAGGTGACGGTCGTAATGCTGGACTCGTCGACCCCCGGCGAGGACGGCGGCCGCCTCGGTGAGGAGCAGCTCGGCTGGCTCGACGGGGTGCTCGGCGGCCGTACCGAGGTGCCCGCCCTGGTCTGCCTGCACCACCCGCCGGTCGCCGTCGGCGTCCCGGCCGCCGACGCCATCCGGCTCGCCGACGGCGACGCGCTCGCCGAGGTCATCCGCCGGCACCCCCACGTGGTACGAGTCGCCGCCGGCCACCTGCACCGCCCGGTGACCACCGCGTACGCCGGCACGGTGCTCACCGTCGCGCCGAGCACCTGGCGGCAGGCGTCGCTGACGATGAGCGCCGACGACCAGATCGGTTGGGTGGACGAGCCGACCGCCTTCCTGCTGCACGCGATCGACGGCGACGGCTGCGTCACGCACACCGTCCAGGTCAGCCACGCCGCCGGGCAGACCTGCGGCTACTGAGCCGCACCGGTGGAACTGCTCCTGCTTCGCGGCTGCCCCCGGCCGAGCCACCGGTCGTCGGTCGTCCGCGGACCGGCGTGGACCGGCCGACGCGCCGGCCGGTCGGGCGGCGGTCGTCGGCGAAAGGGTCATCGCCGGCCCGACGACCGCCCGGCCCATGATCACCCTCCGGTTCGGACAGTCGACCCTCACGGATTTGTTTGCCGACGCAGAGGTTTCACAGTCCACGATTGCCCCGCGACATCGATAGCCTCGGCCCACTCGTGGCCGACCCCCGGGTCGGCCCACCACATGTGGGGAACGCATGAAGCAGAAGCTCATCGGTTACGCGGCGACGCTCGCCGCCGTCCTCGGCGGCACGGTCGCTGTCGCCACGCCGGCGCAGGCGGCCACCCCGGCCATCCAGATCACCAAGGTCTACTACAACTCGCCGGGCACCGACAACCGCTCCAACAGCAGCCTCAACGCCGAGTACGTCAAGCTCACCAACCGGCGCAGCACCACCATCAACCTCAAGTCCTGGACGCTGCGCGACAAGTCGAGCCACGTGTACAAGTTCGCCACCGACTTCCGCCTGGCCTCCGGCGCCAGCGTCTACATCCACACCGGCAAGGGCACCAACACCTCCACCCACCGGTACTGGGGCTCCGGCGCGTACATCTGGAACAACACCGGTGACACCGCCTACCTGCGCAACTCCGCCGGTACGGCGATCGACTCCTGCTCCTGGGGCAGCAGCGGCAGCTACACCTACTGCTGATCCGCGCGGGCCGGCACGGGCCCGCGTGACCCACGCTGAGACGGCCGGCACCCGCGTGAGCGGGAGCCGGCATTCGACCGACCGCCCCGGGCAGCCGGCGGCTCCTCCGCACCGGGAGCCGCCGGCCCGCCCGGGGCGGTCGTCCGCCTCACGGACCGCCGAGCCGTCGCCCGCCCGGATGCGAGAACCGGCGACGGCGGTCAGCTCCGCAGGAAGCGGCGCAGCTCGACGGCGAGCAGCTCGGCGGGCACCTCGTGGAAACCACCCGCCAGGCTCACCCGCCGGGCACCCGGGACCGCCTCGGCGGTGGCCCCCGCCGCGTCGCGCAGCCAGTCCGGGCTGCCGTTGCTCTCCACCACGACGGTCGGCACGCCGATGCCGGCGAGCAGCTCCGCGGGGAGCGTCCCGTCGCCGGTGACGGTGGCGTCGTGGACCAGGGACGGAGCCATCAGCTCCAGCCACGACCACATCGGTTGCTCGCGCATGCCGCGTACCTGGTCGGCGGGGATGCCCACCGCGTCGAGCAGGAAGCACTCGACGGCGTCGCCCCGCCGGCCCGCCGCCACCAGCTCGGCCAGCCGGGGTGCGAGCGCCGGGCCCGACCCGGCACGCGGCCCGACCCGGAACGGCGGTTCGAAGAGGGCCAGCCCGGCGACCGGCAGCCCGGCGGCGGTCGCCAGGGCGGCCAGGATCGCGCCGGAGGAGACCCCGTACAGGTACGCCGTGCCGCCGGCCGCCTCGATCAGGGCCGCCAGGTCCTCGATCTCCCGACGCACCGCGTACGGGGCGGTGTCGCCGCTGTCGCCCCGGCCGCGCCGGTCGTACCCGAACACGGTGAAGTCACCCGCCAGCGCGGCGGCCACCGCCCGGGTGGTCGACCGGTCGTTGAACGCGCCGCCCACCAGCACCATCGCCGGCCCCTCGCCGCTGCGCTCGTACGCGATGGTGGTGCCGTCGGCGGAGCGCACCGTGCCCACCGCCGGGGTCGTGTCGGTCATCCGCGGGTCCTCTCCTCGTCGTGTCGTCCTCCATCCTGGTCGGTGCCGCCGACAGGAATTCGACGCACGCCGGACCGCTTCCACCACCCGTCATGTCGCCAATGGTCCGAACGTCCGTCCCGGGTCACCTCACGTATCCGCAGGTCTGTCGACTTCCCCGGTCGACCGGGGTGGCCGGAGGTGAGAGGCTGACAGCCGACGGGAGCGGCGACCCCCGACCGCCGCCATCCGCGAACGACCCCTGTCACGGCACGGATCAGGGTCGCTCGGGCGAACCATCGCCCGGGGGAGCGTCCAACGCCGAACCTCACAAGGAGTTCCATGTCCGTCCCCGGGATGCGTCGCGCCGCCATCGGCCTGACCGCACTCGCCGCGGCCGCGCTGAGCACGGTCGCCGTCCACCCGAGCCAGGCCGACGCCGGCCCCAAGCCGGTCGACGTCAAGCTGCTCGCCCTCAACGACTTCCACGGCAACCTCGAGCCGCCGACCGGTTCCAGCGGCACCATCGCCGGCCAGTTCGCCGGCGGCGCCGAGTACCTCGCCACCCAGCTCGCCGCGCTGCGCGGCACCACGGAGGAGGAGCAGGAGCGCACCATCACGGTCGCGGCCGGCGACCTGATCGGCGCCTCCCCGCTGCTCTCCGCCGCCTTCCACGACGAGCCGACCATCGAGTCGCTCACCCTGGCCGGGCTGGACTTCGCCAGCGTCGGCAACCACGAGTTCGACGAGGGCGCCGACGAGCTGCTCCGCATCCAGAACGGCGGCTGCCACCCGGTCGACGGCTGCGCGGACGGCACCCCGTACGCGGGCGCCGGCTTCCAGTACCTCTCCGCGAACGCCTTCAAGACCGCGACCGGCGAGCCGCTGCTGCCGCCGTACGGGGTGAAGAAGGTCGCCGGCGTCAAGGTCGGCTTCATCGGGATGACCCTGGAGGGCACCCCGCAGATCGTCAGCCAGGAGGGCGTCGCCGGCCTCACCTTCAGCGACGAGGCCGAGACCGCCAACCGGTACGCCCGCATCCTGCGCGCCCAGGGCGTGGAGACCATCGTCGTGCTGCTGCACGAGGGTGGCCAGCAGGACGCCACCGGCGGCATCAACGACTGCGCCGGCTTCACCGGCCCGGTCGTCGACATCGCCAACCGGATGGACCCGGCCATCGACGTGGTGGTCAGCGGGCACACCCACCAGGCGTACAACTGCGAGATCAACGGCAAGCTGGTCACCAGCGCCAGCTCCTTCGGCCGCCTGGTCACCGACATCGACCTCCAGATCGACCGGAAGACCGGCGACGTGCTGACCGCCCGGGCCAACAACGTCGTGGTCACCCGGACCGTCGCGAGGGACCCGGCGCAGACCGAGCTGATCACCCGGTACAAGACGGCGCTCGGCCCGGTCGCCACCAAGGTCGTCGGCCAGACCGCCGAGCCGCTCAACCGCGTCCAGGAGACCCTCTTCGGTACGGCGAAGGGCGAGTCCCCGCTCGGCAACGTGATCGCCGACGCGCAGCTCGCCGCGACCGACGACGAGCAGGGCGCGCTCGGCGCGTTCATGAACCCCGGTGGTGTCCGCGCCGACCTCGACGCCGGCCCGGTCACCTACGAGGAGGCGTTCACGGTCCAGCCGTTCGCCAACAACCTGGTGACGCTCGACCTCACCGGGGCGCAGCTCTACTGCGTGCTGGAGCAGCAGTTCGTGGTGGGCCGCACGCTCTACCCGTCCTCGTCGGTCCGCTACACGGTCGACGTGAACGGCGTCACCGGCACCACCACCGACCCGTGCGCGGGCAGCCGGGTCGTCCGGGGCAGCCTCAGCCTCGGCGGCGTGGCGGTCGCCGAGGGCGCCACCTACCGGGTCACGGTGAACAACTTCCTGGCCGGCGGCGGGGACGGCTTCACCGTCCTCAAGGGTGGCACGAACCAGGTCACCGGCATGATCGACCTGGACGCGTTCGTGGCGTACCTGACCGCGTCCTCGCCGGTCTCCGCGCCGGCCCTGGACCGCATCCGCACCACCGCCGAGACCCCCGCCGCCTGACGGCAGGACTCCCGCGCGAACGGGCCCCGGAGCGACCGCTCCGGGGCCCGTTCCGTACCCGCCGTTCCCGCCATCCCGCCGCCCGCTTCCGCTCGCCCCGGCCGTCGAGATCGTGCTCGATCCCGGTTGTAGTGGCCTCCGACGTGCTCCGAACCCACTACATCCAGGATCGAGCACGATCATGGCCGCGAGCCTGGTCCTTGCCGGCGTGGGATGCGGGCGTCGGATGCGGGCCCGGGCGGGGGCGGGTCAGGCGGGGGTGGGGGCGGTGATCGGGTCGTCGGCGGTACGGACCCGTCCGTCCTGCACGGCGGTGAGGAGTGGGCGCAGGGAGAGGGCGATGACGGAGGCGACCAGGCAGCCGCCCACCACGACCGCCACCCAGATCCGGCCGTCGGCGGCGCCGATCAGCGGGCCGGCGGTCACCGGACCGATCACCCCGCTGATCCCGAAGATCATGGAGCTCATCGCGTTGTACCGGCCGCGCAGCTCGTCGGTGGCGAGCGCGTTGGTCAGCGCCGGCATCACCGGCGACAGCATCGTCTCGCCGAACCCGAAGATCGCCGCGCAGGTCACCACGCCGAGCGCCGCCGCCAGCGCGTTCTCCGGGCCGATCAGTCCGGCCGCGCCGAGGACCAGCCAGGCGGCCGCGAAGACCACACCGACCAGGGCGAGCGCCCCGGTCCGGCTGCGCCCCTCGATCCGCCGGATCATCAGCAGCTGGGAGAGCACGATCATCACCGTGTTGGCGGCCAGCGCCGAGGCGACCACCCGCGGGGTCACCTCGGCCACCCGGACGGCGTACGCGGTGAAGCCGACCTCGATCTGGGCGTACCCGCAGGTGGTGAGGACCAGGCCGAAGATCACCAGGCGGCGGAACGGCCGGTCCCGCAGCACGGTCAGGTAGCCGCCGGAGCCGGCTCCGCCCGCCCCACCGGCGGTGCTGAGCCGGTGCCCGACGTGCGGCAGGGTGAGCAGGATGAGCGCCGGCATCAGGTAGCTGACCGCGTCGAGCAGGTAGATCAGCTCGAAGGTGACCGGCCGGCTGATGTCCACGATGGCGCCCGAGGTCAGGCCGCCGATCCCGATGCCGAGGTTGAGCAGGGCGAAGTTCAGGCCGTACACCCGTTGCCGCTCGTCGTCGGCGGTCAGCGACGCGAGGATGGTGTTCTGCCCGGACCAGATCGCGGAGCTGCCGATCGCGATCAGGGTGGCCACCACGAACGCCGAGGCGGTCGAGTCGACCAGGGCGAGCGAGCCGGTCCCGACCGCCTCGACCAGCAGGCAGGGCAGGACGATCCGGCGCGCGCCGAACCGGTCGATCAGCGTGCCGCCCAGCGGCGACAGCGCCAGGGTCACCGCGCCGTACCAGCCGATGACCAGGCCGGCGCGGGGATCGGAGAGGCCCCGGACGTCGGTCAGGTAGATGAAGAGGAACGGCAGGGTGAGGCCGCGACCGATCGCCGACAGGAGGGTGCCGAGGAGGATCCGTCGGGCTTCCGGGCGGCGGGGGAGGGATCGGCGCAGCATGCGGGGATTCTGCTGGCCGGGTACGACGATCCGCGAGCGGTTTACCGCCCCACGGGGTGCCTGGGTGGTCAGGTCTACGGCCACCGCCTGCGTGTCGGGGTGCTCTGCCATGCTGGGCCGGTGACCGTGACCTGGCGACACCTCCCCGCGCCCGCCCGCGAGATCGCGGTGGCGGCCACCGACGCCGTCCACGCCGCCCGGGCCCGCGACGGCGAGGCGTACGAGGCGGCGGTCGACCGGCTCGGCGGCGCCGAGCGGGCCGGCCTGGTCCTCGGCGTGGTGGTCCGGCTGCTGCTGGAGGAGACCCACC
This sequence comes from Micromonospora sp. LZ37, assembly GCF_059359015.1. Classification (NCBI taxonomy): domain Bacteria; kingdom Bacillati; phylum Actinomycetota; class Actinomycetes; order Micromonosporales; family Micromonosporaceae; genus Micromonospora; species Micromonospora sp. LZ37. The sequence goes on from NZ_JCADBL010000013.1 coordinate 76,243, forward strand.
CGGACGGGCTGGACGGCGACGACGTCCGGCAGGTGCTCGAACGCTGCGTCCGCGCCGCGGTCCCGTGGCGGCCCGACGTCGACCCGCACGTGGTGCTGGTCCTGCTCGCCGGGGCGCTCGGCGTCTACGACCCGGGCGACGACGACTCCCCACCCGACCCGGCGGCGGTCGCCCGGCACGCCCCACTGCTCGTGGCCGACCTGCTGGCGGCGGCGGACCGGCCGCTCGACGGTTACCTGCACGCCGCGTTCGCCGAGATCGAGCGGACCGAGCGGCACGACTGACGCGAAATCTGCCGCGTCGGGTCAACCTCGTGGGCCTCCGCGTTGTCTTGGTTGGCGGACTGACCGGGAGGGCAGATGCGGGATTCACGGGGCGCGGAGTTCGACGACTTCGTCCGGACACGATCGGTGACCCTGTTACGGGTCGCCTACCTCTTGACCGGTGACCGGAACGCGGCGGAGGACCTGCTCCAGGAGGTGCTGGAGCAGGTGTACGTGCGGTGGCGCCGGGTGCACACCACCCCGGAGGCGTACGCCCGCAAGGCGCTGGTCAACCGGGCGGCCAACCGGTGGCGCCGACGTGCCCGCCGGCCCGAGCGAGCCCTGGCCGAACACGACGGGGTACGGCAGGACCACGCCGACGACGTGGCGATCCGCGAGGGGATGGTCGCGGCGCTGCGCACCCTGCCGCCCCGGCAGCGCGCCACGGTCGTGCTCCGGTACCTGGAGGACCTCTCCGTCACCGACGTCGCCGCGGCCCTCGGCTGCTCGGAGGGCGCGGTGAAGAGCAACACCTCGCGCGGACTGGCCCGCCTGCGGGAGTCCCTGGCCGGTTCCGGTCTCGTCCTGTCCTCCTCCGCCGTTCCCAGGAGCCCGCGATGACCATGAGCGACAGTGACGTCCGTGCCGCCCTGCACCGCGCGACGGATCAGCTGACCACCCCGCCGGACCTCCTGCCCGCCGTACGCCGGGGTGGGCGCCGCCGGTTGGCGCGCCGCCGGGCGTTCCTGGCCGTCGCTCTGGCGGCCGTGGTGGCGGTGCCGGTCGGCGGGGCGCTGCGCCTGGCCGAACGGGGCGAGCCGGTCGAGGTCGCCTCGCCGCTGCTGGACGAGCCGACCCGCGGCGACCTGGCCGGCGACCAGGGATACCTGCGGCAGGTCCGGGAGGCGTGGCGACGTCACCTGAGCCGCGGGGAAGCCGGGGCGATGCGGGGCGAGCCGCACGTGGTGTGGGCGGGGAACACGCCCGCCGGTCCGGCCGCCTACGTCGCCCAGCGCACCCGGACCGAATCGGTCGTCAGCGAGCCGGGGGGCGACCGCAACTTCGCCGCGGCGGCCTTCGTCGAACCCACCGCGGAGGGGCCGAAGGTGTTGACGGTGGAATCGGTCACCACGGCCGGCACCGACGGCAACTCCCAGGCGGTCCTGCTCGGCGCCGAGCGGGACGTGCTGGTGGTCCTCGACTTCGGCGAACCGGTGGTGTTCTCGCCGCGGCTGAGCTACACCGCCGAGGGCCGGGTCGAACGGGACTTCCGGCCGGTGCCGTTCCGGGACGGTGCGGCCGTGCTGTCGGTGCCGCCGCAGCGCGGGAAGATCACCGTCGCGCTGTCCCGGACGCCGGTGAGCGCGCTGAACATGGTCCACATCGCAAACAGCTCGGCCATCCTCTTTCCCACCAGCGAGGGCGGCGGGAGTCCTGAGCCGAAGCGGCTCACGTTCACGCTGCCGGGAGCGGAACGGGCGTGGGGCGGTGACCCCGCCACGGCGGCGGAGCCCACCAACCAGGGGGAGAACCCGCTCACCCCGTACGTCGACGTGGCCGGCAACCACGCTGGCGGTGGTTCCCCCCTGCTCACCGTCTACGGGGCCACCCCGGACGGGCGGCGGCTGCGGATGGAGACCATCCAGTACGACGACGACCCGGCCCGGGTGGTCGCGACGCTCGCCCCCGCCGAGAGTCCCTTCATAGCGGTGGCCAGTGGGTTCGTCGACTGGAACGCGCCCCTGCCGGTGCGTCTGCGGCTGCCTGACGGGCAGGGCGTCCTGGTCGCCGCCGAGGGCGCGACGTTCAGTTACCGGACCGGCGCCGGCGGATGGCGTGCCGCCGGCCGCGACGCGGCCCTGCTGCCCGCCGCGGCGACCGAGGTGCGGATCATCGGGGCCCGCGGCACCACCACCGTGCCGCTGACCGGCTGACCCGCCCGAGCCGGCGACGCCTCCGTCCACCGGGCCGGTGGACGGAGGCGTGCGGGTCAGGGGCTGGCGGCGAGGAAGACGAACGCGGCCAGCAGCACCAGGTGCACTCCGCCCTGGAGCACCGTGGCCCGGCCGGGGACGACGGTGAGCACGCCCACCACGGCGGTCAGCGCCAACAGGGCCAGTTGGGTGCCGCCCAGGCCGAGCAGCAGCGGTCCGTCCAGCCAGATCGAGGCGATGGCGATGGCCGGGATGGTGAGGCCGATGCTGGCCATGGCGGAACCGAGCGCCAGGTTGAGGCTGATCTGCACCCGGTCGCGGCGGGCCGCGCGGGCCGCCGCGAGGGTCTCGGGAAGGAGCACCAGCAACGCGATGACGACACCGACGAAGGCCTGCGGGAGGTTCGCGGCGGCCACCCCGGCCTCGATGGTCGGGGAGACGGTCTTGGCCAGGCCCACGACGGCGACCAGTGCGACGAGGAGCAGGGCGAGGCTGACCAGCGCCGTGCGCGTCGGCGGCGGGTCGGCGTGGCCGTCGCCGTCGGCGTCGACCACGCTGCCGTCGCTGGTCACCGGGAGGAAGTAGTCCCGGTGGCGGCCCGTCTGCACCAGGACGAAGAGCCCGTAGAGGGCGAGCGACGCCACCGCGGCGAAGGCCAGTTGGGCGGGGGAGAACTCCGGGCCGGGCCGGCTGGTGGTGAAGTTCGGCACCACCAGGCTGAGCGTCGCGAGGGTGGCCACCGTGGCCAGCGCACCGCCGGTGCCCTCCGGGTTGAAGACCGCCACCCGACGCCGGAGCGCGCCGAGCAGCAGGGACAACCCGAGGATCCCGTTGCAGGTGATCATGACGGCGGCGAAGACGGTGTCCCGGGCCAGCGCCTGGGCCTTCTCGCCACCGCTGATCATCAGGCTGACGATCAGCGCCACCTCGATCACCGTGACCGCCACCGCGAGCACCAGCGAGCCGTACGGTTCACCGACCCTGTGGGCCACCACCTCGGCGTGGTGGACGGCCGCCAGCACCGCCCCGGCCAGGAAGGCGGCCGCCACCGCCACCACCACCCCCGGCAGGTCGCGCCCCCAGGTCAGAACGAGCAGCACGACAGCGAGGACGGGGACGGCGAGCGTCCAGTCGGTCAGGCGGGTTCGGGTGAGCGCGGCCATGTCCCAACCCTGCCAGGCGCGCCGACCGGCCGCTCACGGGTAGCGACCCGACCACTGTCAGCGATCAGGCTTCGCGTCGGGCCGACATCGCGCCGTTCCGATTGAGCCGCCCGCACGGGGGTACGGAATTCCTTGGACGAGGACGGCTCTCTCCCGAGTGGAGGGAGGATTCGACCGAACGAGGAGGAATGCCATGACCACCGTGGTGGAAAAGTCGATCGAAGTGGACGTCCCGGTCAGCACCGCCTACAACCAGTGGACGCAGTTCGAGGAGTTCCCCCGGTTCATGGGTGGCGTCGAGGAGGTCCGCCAGCTCGACGACAAGCGCATGCACTGGGTCGCCCAGATCGCCGGCGTCAAGCGCGAGTGGGACGCCACCGTGCTGGAGCAGGTGCCGGACGAGAAGGTCGCCTGGGCGGCGACCGAGGGCGCGACCAACGCCGGCGCGGTCTACTTCCAGCCCGTCGGCGCCGGCCGGACGATGGTCCGGCTGCACCTGGAGTACGAGCCGGAGGGCCTGGTCGAGAAGGCCGGCGACAAGCTCAACATCGTCGAGAAGCAGGCCGAGTCGGACCTGGAGAAGTTCAAGAGCTACATCGAGTCGCGGGGCGCCGAGAGCGGCGCGTGGCGCGGCTCCGTCGGTGAGGGACACGGCGTCGGCACGCCGGGCGTCGCCCACGCCGCGTCGTCGAAGGGCGACAGCGGCAAGGCGGGCGTCTCCGGCACCGCGGTGGCGGCGGGTGCCGCCGTCGCGGGTGCGGCGGCGGCCGCCGCGGCGGCCGCGGCGAAGCACCGCTCCGGCAGCGACGAGGACGACCGTACGACCACCGGCACCGAGTCGGACTACGTGGTGACCGAGATCGACGTGGTGCCCGAGCCGGGTACGACCACGTATCCCGGTGGCCCGGTGAGCGAGCCGAACCGCCCGCTCTGACGTACCTCCGCGGGGCCCGGCGGACCGACCACCCGGTCGGACCGTCGGGCCCTTCGCGGTGTCGCGGGCCCCAGCGGCCCCGCACCGGGGCCGGGTGGCGGCGGGGGACGGCTCGTCTAGACGCGGATGGCGGGGGAAAATGCCGCCACCGCGGGGACGTGACGGTGGCGGTGGGAACCGCTCAGGCCGATCGAAGGTCAGCGCGGACTGCGGACCCTTCCGCGGCGCATCGAGTTCACGTTCGTCACGGACGTCGACTCCGAACCCCTGCTCGACGTCGCGGGCACCTGGTGGCACGCCCACGAGTGCCTGTCCCCGCCCGCCGCCGCGGCCTTCCCCGACGACTGGCCACCAGAACAGGCCGACGCCTGACCTGCCGACCGGGCGATCCCTCAGGGGGCCCAACGGGCACGCAGGACGCCGTCCGGGTCGGGCAGGACGGCTTTCAGCAGCGGGTGACATTCGTCCACGAGCGTGGAGAGGACCGCGGCGGCACGGGCGTCGGCCAACCGGTTGCGAAGCGCAGGATGGTCCGTCTCGTCGACGCGTCGCCAGTTGAGCCGACCGCTGTGGTCCTGCCAGACGACCTCGCTCTGGCCCTCGTCGGGCAGGTGCGCCAGGACGGCGTCGACGTCGGCGTCGAGGTCGGGCCAGACCAGTAGCCGCGCCCGGGGAGCCATCCGGGCCCGGACGGCAGCCACGTCGCTGGTGGTGACGCGGTGCCAGCGAGCGGCGTTGTACACGTGCCCCTCTTCGAGAAGCACGGCGCCGCGCGCCGCGGCGGCAGCGGCGACGTCGTCCCAGAAACCGCTGTCAGCCGGCCGGCGGCCCGCGTCGCCCTCGGCGAGCACCGGATCGTACGGCGACCGGGTGATTGGTTCCGCGAACAGCCCGTACCGGTGGGCGAGGGCGATCGCCCGCTCGCCCGGGTCGGTGCCGCCGACGTACACGTACTGGTCCCAGCCGACGTGGATGAAGAAGCGGTCTCCGGCTTCGAGGCGGCACCAACCAGGGCCACCGCGCAACATGAGGCGTACGAGATCCAAGCCGACCGCCAGGGGCACCTGCGCGCCGTCGTGGTAGCCGATCAGATCCGGCCCGAACAGCACCGCGAGCATGCCGTCGTGCTCGTCGCCGTCCAGCCCCACCGGTGCCGCCGCCTCGGGTTCCCGGATCGCCAGCCCGGTGACCTGGTTGTCTTCCGCGAAGGCGGCGACAGCCGCCAGGTGAGCGGCCTCAACCGGACCGTGGTCGCTGTCGGTGTCCTCAGCACCGATGTAGTGCCCACGTTCGTCCCGGTCGGCGGGGTCGTACTTCGACACTCGGAAGACGTGGGGCAGGGGCCCGGGATCGTCGACCGTCACCGGACACCCGCCACCGGGGCGAGCCCGAGCGTGGCGGCGTCGGGGTGAGGACGGCGATCCGCCCTCGCTCCGGTGGGACCACGTCGCGGCATCAGCCGCGCCGTCCGATCCAGACTGCCCGCACCACGGCCACAGGCTATCCGTGCCGGCGGTGTCCCACCTGCCCCGCGTCCGGTCCGACGCACCCGCCGCGATGGCCGGGTGCGAATTGTCAGATGCGCGCCTCCCACCTCTCGGACTGGTCCTTCTTCACCAGGTCCTCGACGAACTGTGGGATCACGTTGCGGAATTTGCCCTCGTCCGAGGGGACGATCTTCACCATCGCGTCGATGATCTCGGTCGGGTCCAGGCGGCCTTCCGGAGTCCGGAGCATGCTGTCGAACACGGCGCGCAGCTCCGCCCGCTTCGTGAAGTTCTTCGAGTCGTCGAGCCAGCGAAAGGGCGTATCGGCCATGGTCTCGTTGTATCCGGTGAAGTACGCGCCCGGATTGATCGTCTGAACCTTGATGCCGAACGGCGCCAGCTCGTGGCTCAGTGACTCGGCGATCCCCTCGAGGGCATGCTTCGCCGCGGTGTAGGCCGAGTAGCCCGGGGGAGTGAACAAGCCGCCCATCGACGAGGTGAAGACGATCTTGGCGGTCTTCTCCTCGGTGACCCACCGCTTCACGAAGCCCTGCGTCAGGGTCAGCGGCTTGAACACTATGGTTTCAAAAGTGCGCCTGACCAGGTCCAGCGGCATTTCCGAGATCGGGCCGCACTCTCCGATGGCAGCGTTGTTGTGCAGGACGTCGATGTCCCAGGTGTGGGCGTAGGCGATGTCGTAAGGATCGTGCAGGTCGAGTTTCTCGACCCGCAGGTTCTTCAGGTTGAGTTCTTCGACCTTCCCGCGCAGTTGGGCGACCTGCGGGGATATCTGGGCGGTCGCGATGACGTTGTGCCCCGCCCTGGCGAGCCCGATCGCCGCGCCCTCTCCGAAGCCGGACCCGGCACCGGTGATGAGGATGGTCCTGCTGCTCATGACTTTCGCTGCCCCCTGGCGCGCCGGCTGCATGCCGACGCCCGACCCCGGACTCGGCGACCCCCGCAAAGGGGTGGTTCACCCGCCCCGAGGGCGGCCGCATCATGCTATCGGCCCAATCACGCATACCGGCAGATATCAGTCAGTTGCCTATGAATTTCAAGTGGCGCTGGACCACCGGGCGGTGGATCCTGCTCGGATGAACCAGGAGCAGGCGCAGGTGTTGAACCGTGGCACCAACTGCGCCGTCGTGCAGCTCGCGGGCAGGGCGTTTCCCGGCCTCCACTTACAGGGCGACACGTTCGCCGCCCTTTCGACGCAGCTCGCGGACGCGGCTCGCGCACTTCGCCAGGACCCCGCCGACGGCGAGGCTCTCGACGACCTGGATCACGCCACCCGAGAAATGGCGGCCTTCCTCGGCTTCTACGAAGCGACGCTCGCGGAGCGAGGGATTCGGCGGCCGTACTGACCCGAGCTGTCGCGCAAGCCCCGGTGCTGCGCCAGGGCGCGGCGGCCATGGATGAGAACGAGATCACCCGGGACATGACGAAGGGCCAGGCGAGATCGGCTAGCCCGGATCGATGGCGGGCGGGATGGCCTACCGCAACCACCCACGAACCTGGACCCGCCGACGGAGCCCCGGCCATCGTGGAGCCGGAGCGCCATCGCCGGAGGCGCACTAACCGCAACCCCGCGACCGCCGCCAGCTCGCTGACGCCGCCGGCGTCCGCTCCCCTACGCCGCGCGGGCTCGTGGCCGCGCGGCCCGGCCGGCTGCCGGCCCACCACCACCCGGTCAACGGCCTGTTGTGCTGCGGCGGGCCACCGGGATTCCCGCTGTCCGCGCCAGCCGCCGGGCGTGTTGCGTGGCCGGAGTCGGAGCGCCAGCGGAGCGACGGACTCGCGCCCAGGCGGCGGCGCGTGCGGCCCGTTCAGGGCAGCCTTGAAGACGTACAGAAACCTGAACACATCGCCGGCAGCCGGGTGTCGTACTTCGCTTGATGCGTTACGTCGTTGGCTTCACTTGATGCGTGACACGATGCCCTGGCTCGTTGGCTACCCGCTGTCGCGGGGCGGCCGGAGAGGCTGGCGCATCCGCTTCTGCCGAGTCGAGTACGTCGTCGCAGCGGCGGCAGGGATGATCGTGGCCTTGATTGCTCAGCGAGCTGTCGCGCGCAACGCCTCTTCGTACTGGACGCGATCGAAGGCAATCTCTCGCAGCTCGCGGTAGTCCCAGTCGCGATGCCCCGTGCGGTAGCCAGACCAGGTAACCGTGTCCTCAGCCACCCTAACGATCGCGGTGAACGGCCAGCAGCCCCAGTCACCGCAGCCGCAGCCGAGTAGGACGGTGTCGCCATCGCCGAACCAGCTGAGGACTGGGTTACCCAGGTAGTGCCGGCTCGGCCAGCGCACCTCGTCCTTCGGTAGGCCCACGTAGCTGCCCGCGAGGTCGGGCTTTCCCTCACCGCGCGAGAAGGGCAGCTCAGCCTTGCGCACCAGGTCGGGCAAAGGCACGCCATTCAGGTGCGGGACGAGCGTCGGGAACACCCCACCGACGCCGAAATCCTGCTCGATGGTGCGGAACTCGATCCCTTCCATGCCGCCAGGCTAAGCCGTCTTTGGCGACGAGGTCATCCCGGTCCCTGCGTCATCTTTTCCCACAATCACCCCCTCCGCGGATGATGCACTTTTCTGCCGCGGAGCGTAAGCGACGCAGCGTCGGTCGTCTGCGCGTCCGACAACGGATATGCTAATGAGACGCGTCGATCGCGACGTGGCCCGGTTCAAGGAGCTGTTCCGGCGAGCGCTCACCGTGAATTCGAGCAGCGCCCCTGCGCGGTACCTCGCCAAGCAATACCGAAGGATCCGCCGCAACAGCATGGCGGTCGCGGTATGGCTTGCGGCCACCCCGGCCGCGGTCGCGCTGCTGGTTCACTGGTTCGCCGTTGACGACGCGTCGAGCGACGCTGGCTGGATCATGTGGCCTGGTCTTGTCTCCATGGCCATCGGCTTTCTCAGCCTCCTGGTCGCGAGGTCGGCCCGTACCGCGCCGCTGATGCTCACACTGCCCCAGGTGTCCATCGCGATGGGCGTCGCCGGAGTCATCGCGGCAGGTGCGGGGTACGCCGGCACCCACGCCGTCCGAGCCGCAGCCGCCCTCGGCTTGGCCTCGGTCGCGGTGTCGGGTTTCTTCTGGTTCTACCTGCTTCGCCCCGTACGGTACGGCGGCGTGCCGGAAGAGCCCACGACCGGACGTGGATCGTCTAGCCGGAAGGGTCACACACGTCCCGAGACTGGGCTGTCACGCAAATCCTGAGACCATCATCCGGTCCTGCTCATCGACGAAGAGCGCACCCGCCGCCACCTTGGGGGTGGCCTGCGGACGTGCGTCCTTGGCTTGGGCTGGTCACATCCTCGGACTCTACGGATCTCGGACGGTGTGCCGATCAACGACGTGGCGAAGGTGACGGGTCACGAGCAGGCGTCTACGACCTTGGACCGCTACCCGCACTCGACGCGTGACCGGGATCGCAGGTTGCTCGCGTCGTTCGCTGCCTTCTCGCTGCCTCCGGAGGAGCAGTGATCGGCGGAAACGAATCAAGGCCCCTCCGTGGAGGGGCCTTGACCTTCACTTACCTCTGGTCGGGGTGGCCGGATTCGAACCGACGACCTCTTCGTCCCGAACGAAGCGCGCTACCAAGCTGCGCCACACCCCGAGGCGTGCCGACAAATAGTAGCCCACCCGGTCCGATGGTCAAACTCGGTACCCCCCGGCGCGGCCCGGCCGCCCCGCCCCGGCCTGAATCGTCAACGTCATCAGCTCCAGAGCAGCCGGGCGGCACATCCGGGCCCGGCCGCCGGGTGGATGAGTCACCCCGTCGGCGACGCCGGGCTCAGCGGGGGATGAGGGTCAGCACGCTCGCCTCGGGTGGGCAGGCGAACCGCACCGGCGCGGTCGGGTGCGTGCCGAGCCCGGCGGAGACGTGCAGCCAGGAGTCCGAGCCGGGCCAGCGGTGCAACCCCCTGGCCATGGAGCGGGGCAGCCCGCAGTTGGTCACCAGCGCCCCGTAGCCGGGTACGCAGACCTGACCGCCGTGGGTGTGCCCGGCGAGCAGCAGGCCGAAGCCGTCGGCGGCCATCTGGTCCAGCAGGGCCGGTTCCGGCGAGTGCGCGAGCGCGATGGCCAGGTCCGCCGAGGCGGCGACCGGGCCGGCGACACTGCCGTAGTCGTCCCGTTCGATGTGCGGGTCGTCCACGCCGACCAGCTCCACCTCGCGGCCGCCGGCCTTGACCGAGGTACGCGCGTTGTTCAGGTCGACCCAGCCGGCCCCGGTGAAGACCTCGCGCAGCTCCTCGTACGGCAGCGCGACGCCCTCGGTGTACTCCCGGTCGGACAGGAAGTAGGTGAACGGGTTCTTCCACACCGGGCCGGTGTAGTCGTTGGAGCCGAAGACGAAGGCGCCCGGGTAGCCGAGCAGCGGTTGCAGCGCCCGCAGCACGCCCGGGACGGCGTCGGGGTGGGCCATGTTGTCCCCGGTGACCACCACCAGGTCCGGGTCGAGGGCGGCCAGCGACGCCACCCAGTCCTGCTTGCGCCGCTGGTTGGGCATCATGTGCAGGTCCGACAGGTGCAGCACGCGCAGCGGCTCCGCGTCGGCCGGCAGCACCGGCACGTCGTACCGGCGCAGGGTGAACATGTTGCGTTCGACGAGGGACGCGTACGCCAGGGTGGCCGCGCCCGCGGCGACGGTGCCGGCGCCGAGTCGGAATAGTGTGCGCTTTCGCATGCCGTTCAGGGTAGTTTGACCGTCCATGAGCACGCTGAAGGACCGCCTCACCGCCGACATGCGCAACTCTCTCAAGGCGCGCGACGAGCTGACCACCTCGACCCTCCGGATGGCCCTGGCCGCCGTGGGGACCGCCGAGGTCGCCGGCAAGGCCAAGCGCGAGCTCACCGACGACGAGGTGCTCGCGGTGCTGACCAAGGAGGCGAAGAAGCGGCGGGAGGCCGCCACCGCCTTCGCCGACGCCGGCCGCACCGAGCAGGCCGCCAAGGAGACCGCCGAGGGTGAGGTGCTGGAGCGCTACCTGCCGAAGCAGCTCACCGACGAGGAGTTGGCCGAGCTGGTCGCGGGGGCGCTCGCCGCGGGCGGCTTCACCGGCAAGGCGCAGATGGGCCCGGCCATGAAGGCGGCCCAGGTTGCGGTGGCCGGCCAGGCCGAGGGGGGCCGGGTCGCCGCCGAGGTACGCCGACAGCTCGGCCTCTGACCGTCGTACGCGAAACGGGCGGGCCCCCTCGCAGGGTGCCCGCCCGTTCGTTCTCGCCTACGTCAGCCGCGCGGCCGGCCGGTGGGCCGGCCCGGCACGACCGGTGCCTGCGGACCGCCGGGGGTGACGTTGCCGGGCGTGTTCGGCGCAGTGCCGCCGCCGCTGCTCACCTCGATGGTGACCACGCCGCCCTTGATCGTGCGGCCCTCGGGGCTGGTGCCGGCGACCGTGTTCGGCGCGCAGTTCGACGCAACCTTGTTGTCGGAGACGATGACGTCGAAGCCGGCCTCCTTCAACTCCGCCCTGGCGCTCTCCACCGACTGGCACCGGACGTTCGGAATGCTCCGCTGGTCACCATTGATGATCTTGCCGCTGGGCGGGGTGAACTGGATCCGTTCCTTGTTCTTCATGGCGGCCTTCAGCGTGTTGTAGACCGCCGGGTTGATGCCCTGGGGCTCGTCGTGACCCATCTTCTGCGTGGTCTGCGGCCAGTCCGGGTCGGCCATGATGCCGGCGACCGAGTACTGCTTGGTCATCGCGACCAGGGAGGAGGTCTTCTCGCTGTCGGTGGTGCCGGACTTGCCGGCGACCGGCGCGTCGACGATGCTCTTGACGTTCCGAGCGGTGGCGCCCACGCACTTCGAGGTCGACGACCGGTCACCGACCGGGCAGCGGGCGGCGTCGACGGCCGCCCGGGCCACCTCGGTGCTGATCCGCTGCTCGCACTTCGGCTTCGCGATGTCCAGCGTCTTGCCGTCCGGACCCTTGATCTCCTGCACCGGAATCGGCTCGCAGTACTTGCCGTCCGCGGCGAGGGTGGCGTACGCGTTGGCCAGCTCGAGCGGGGTGGTCTGCGAGACGCCCAGGGTGAACGCGCCCCACTGGTTGGCGCCACCCTCCTTGGTCGCCCGCCGGGCGTCCCCGCTGTCCCGGAAGGTGATGCCGAGCTTCTGCGCCGCCTTGATGACGTTCTCCGCGCCGACCTGCTGCTGCAGCGGAACGAAGAAGGTGTTGACCGAGGAGCCGAAGGCGCTCCACATGTTGTGGACACCCGCCATGCTCTTGGAGGCGTTCTTCGGGCAGTAGAGGTTCGTGCCGGCGCAGGCGGCCGGGGAGTTCCGCTCGATGATGTAGTCGGACTTGAATTCGTCCGGCGAGTTGATCTGGTAACTGAGCGGGATGCCCTTCTCCAGGGCGGCCACGATGGTGAAGATCTTGAACGTCGAGCCGGCCTGGTAGCCGGTGATGCCCTGACCGCCGCTGAGCAGCGGGTTCACCGTGTTCGGGTAGTTGCCCCGGATGTTCTTCTTGGCCTTCCGGGGCTCGCTGGCGATCTTGTTCTGCGGCTTGTTCGGATCGTCGATCTTGAAGTTGCGGTTCACCGAAAGGGCCCGTACCCGACCGGTGCCCGGCTCGACCACGGCCACCATCCGGGCCGCCTTGCTCTTCACGCCGAGATTGGCGCGGACGGCCTTGTCGGCACCGTTCTGCGCCTGGACGTCGAGGCTGGTGGTGATGGTGTAGCCACCGCTCTTGAGTCGCCGCTCACGGTCGTACGTGGTCGAGCCGAAGGTCTCCTGCTGCATCCACCAGCGGTAGAAGTAGTCGCAGAAGAAGCCCCAGTCCTTCTGGTTGGTGGCGACGCAGCCGTTCGGGGTGCGCTTGTCCTTGACGGTCATCGGCAGGGCGATGGCGGCGTCCGCCTCCTGCTGGCTGATGGCACCGATCTCGGCCATGTTCTTGATGACGTAGTTGCGCCGGTCCAGGGCGAGCGGGCGACCGCTCTCGGTGTTCGGGTCGTTGGTGGTCGGCGCCTTCACCATGCCGGCCAGCATGGCCGCTTCCTCGAGCTTCAGCTTGCTTGGCGGCTTGCCGAAGTAGACCTGGCTGGCGGCGTAGACCCCGTACGCGCCGTTGCCGAAGGAGGCGATGTTCAGGTAGCGCTCCAGGATCTCGTCCTTGGAGAACTCCTTGTCGATCTGGAGCGCGTAGCGCATCTCGCGGAGCTTGCGGGCGCTGGTGTCCTCGGTCGCCGCGACCACGTCCGCCGGGTGGGTGGCCGAGTAGGCGATGGCCAGCCGGACGTACTGCATGGTCAGCGTCGACGCGCCCTGCTGCGAGGCGGTGCCGGACTGGTTGTTGACGAAGGCGCGGGCGATGCCGTTGAGGTCGACCCCGTTGTGCTTGTAGAAGTCGTGGTCCTCGGCCGCGATGATCGCCTTCTGCATGAACGGCGAGATGTCGGCGAGCTTCACGTCGCGCCGGTTCTCGTCGTACATGGTCGCCAGCGGTGTCTTGCTGTCCGAGGCGAGCAGGTAGCTGATCTGCGGCGCCCGGGCCACGGTCAGTTCCTTGGGTAGTGCGCCGAAGGTCTCGGCGCCGGCCTTGGCGGCAAGTCCGGACATCGCCACCGCGGGGAAGGCCGCCGCGGCGACCACCACGCCGGCCAACAGGCCACAAATGAGCAGCGATGCGGCGTTGGTGAAGACATTGTGGTCACGTTTCCGCATCCAGGTCACCTCGACAGGGTACGCGAGTAGGGAACGAGGGGCGCTGGGGCGTTCTTTCCCCATTTCCTGCGCGCGCCGACCTCGTTGTGCTAAACGCACGGCCCCCGGTACTTGGTTGCGTGTGACCTGGCGTCGAGTCTCCACCGATCGGGTGGAGCCGCGCAGCGTTTTCACGTACTCGGGCCGGGTATGCGGCAGGCGAAGGCCCGGGAAGCCGGGAGTGTCCGGAATGATGGATTTCGCCGACAACGTTGCGTAATCAGGCGACTACAGAGCATGATGGTGGCGGCGACAGGGCCACACGTCGTCCGTGCCTCCTTGGGGAAGGAACGGGCCGGACGACCGGGGGGATCCACGGCTGGTCGCACGAGGTCGGTAGGTACTGCAAGGGGGGACGTGTACACATGGGCATGATCACTGACTGGCCGTCACTGGCGGCATGTCAGAACGGGGACCCGGACGCGTTGTTCGTACAGGGCGCCGAACAGAACGTGGCGAAGAGGATCTGCCGGAGCTGCCCAGTTCGGTACGAGTGCCTGGCCGACGCGCTCGACAACCGCATCGAGTTCGGGGTGTGGGGTGGGATGACCGAACGCGAACGTCGGGCGCTGCTGCGACGTCACCCGCAGGTGACCAGCTGGCGCAAGATGTTCGAGGCGGCGATGAAGAAGAACGCCAAGGACAAGGCCGGCAAGGACAAGATCCTGGTCACCACCGGCTGACGCCGGTCACGGCCGGCTGATCGCCGCGCCGATCGTCCGCAGCCCGTCGACGTCGTGCACGTCGGCGGGCTGCGCCGTCACCGACACCGCCGGCACCGCCGGGAACGCCTCGGTGAACCGGGCCGCCACCCGCTGCTCCCGGACCGCCTGCTGGGCCAGCGTCGCGTGCGCCCGCAGCACCTCCACGGTGCTGTCGTGGCCGCCCAGCTCGGCCAGCCGCTCCGCGGCGGCGAGGCTCTCGGCCGCGGCCAGGTCGACCGCCGGGCGGTGCACCCGGTTGAGCACCAGCCCGGCCAGCGGCATCCGCTCCTCGCGCAGCCGCCCGGCGAAGTAGGCCGCCTCCCGGACCGCGTCCGACTCCGGCGCCGCGACCAGCAGGAAGGCCGTCTCCCGCGCCTGGAGGATCCGGTACGTCTGCTCGGCCCGCTGCCGGAAGCCGCCGAACATCGAGTCCAGCGCGGCGACGAAACCGGAGAGGTCGGTGAGCAGTTGGGCGCCGAGCACCTTCTGCACGACCTTGGAGAACATCCCGAAGCTGGCGGTGACGAGGCTGAACATGCTCCGCCCGCCGGTGCGGGCGGGCGCCAGCAGCAGCCGCAGCATCCGGCCGTCCAGGAAGCGGGAGAGCCGGGCCGGGGCGTCCAGGAAGTCCAGCGCCGAGCGGGACGGCGGGGTGTCCACCACGATCAGGTCCCACTCGCCCCGGGCGTGCAGCTGGCCCAGCTTCTCCATCGCCATGTACTCCTGCGTGCCGGCGAAGGTCGAGCTCATGGCCTGGTAGAACGGGTTGGCGAAGATCTCCGCCGCCTTCGCCGGATCGGTGTGCTGGAGCACCACGTCGTCGAAGGTGCGCTTCATGTCCAGCATCATGGCGTGCAGCTCGCCGCCGCTGGTCTCGACGTCGATGCCCTTGACCTGCCGGGGCGTGTTGTCCAGCTCGGTCAGGCCGAGCGACTGGGCCAGCCGGCGGGCCGGATCGATGGTGAGCACCACCGTCCGACGGCCGTGCTGCTCGGCGGCGCGCAGCGCGAGCGCCGCCGCCGTGGTCGTCTTACCCACGCCGCCCGCCCCACAGCACACGATGATCCGCACGCCGGGGTCGGCGAGGATCCGGTCGACGTCAAGCCGTGGCGCCGCGTCTGTGGAAGGCACCAATCGAGCGTATCGGGCCGGTGGGGCCCGCGCGCCCGGGCCGAGGTCAGGTGTGAGTCAATCGGCCCGGCGGAGGAGCTCGGCGAGGGCGTCCAGCCCGGCCCGGTCCACCCCGTCGGGCAGCAGCGGCAGCTCGGTCAGGGGCAGGCCCAGCTCGGCCAGGTCGGTGCGGAGGGAGTCCTCCAGCTCGCGCCGGACCCGCTGGTCACGCGCCTCGTCGGCCAGCCCGGCGACGGTGCCCCGGTCGGTCGGCAGCCCGGCGGCGAGCAGCCCCCGCTTCAGCTCGGCCTGGGTCACCTCGCGCCCCGCCGGCACCGGCGGCCGGGCGCCGTTGACGATCACCCGGCCGACGCCGAAACCCAACTGGGTCAGCTCGGCGATCGCGTCGACCGTCTCCTGGACCGGCATCTCCTCCAGCAGGGTCACCACGTGCACCGCGGTCATCGGGGAGCGCAGCAGCGCCGACACCCCCTCGCTCTGGGTCTTGATCGGGCCGACCTTGGCCAGCCGGGCGGTCTCGGCGGTGACGTTGAGGAAACGACCGATCCGTCCGGTGGGGGGCGCGTCGAGGACCACCGCGTCGTACGCCCGGCGCTGGCCGGTGGTGCGGGTGGTCGCCTCCTTCACCTTGCCGGTGAGCAGCACGTCCCGCAGGCCGGGGGCGATGGTGGTGGCGAAGTCGATCGCGCCGAGCTTGCGCAGCGCCCGGCCGGCCGCGCCGAGCTTGTAGAACATGTCCAGGTACTCCAGCAGGGCCTCCTCGGCGTCCACCGCCAGGGCCCGCACCTCGCCGCCGCCGGGGGCGTCGGTGAGGTGCCGCTCCTCGTAGGGCAGCGGGTCGGTGCCGAAGAGCTGGGCGATGCCCTGCCGCCCCTCCACCTCGACCAGCAGGGTGCGCCGGCCGTCGCGGGCCAGGGCGAGCGCCAGGGCCGCCGCCACGCTGGTCTTGCCCGTGCCACCCTTGCCGGTCACGACGTGGAGGCGGGCCGGCCATCCGGTGCCGGCGGGATCGCTCGGCTGCTCAGCTGCTCGCACCCGTCGAGCGTATCCACTGCGCCGGGTCAGGCCACCTCGCAGACCCACCAACCCGTCGTGCGCACCACCGTGAAGCGCAGCGCCTGCTCGGCGACCTTCTCGTCGGTAGTGGTCATGGTGAGCTTGGCGGTGACGGTGGCCCGGTCACCGGTCTGGTTGTCCACCTTCGGGGAGGACCACCGGAAGCGCGGGTTCTGGTAGCCGGCGGCGTACCGCTGCACGTCGGCGACCTTCGCGTCGATCTTGTCCTGGTCCCGGGAGTCGGCGCAGACCAGGCTGGCCGCCTTCTTCGCGTCCCGGTCCCGGTAGACGGCGGAGAGGAAGTCGTCCACCGCCACGGTCGGCTCCTTGGCGCCCTTGCCGCTCTCGGTGTCCCGCAGGGCCAGGAAGGCGGCCGTGCCGCCGCCGAGCAGGACGGCGGCCAGGGCGATCGCGGCGAGGAGCAGGCCGCGCCGACGGGGCGTGGCCGGCGCCGGGTACGCCGGGTAGGCCGGCGGGGGCGGTGGGATGGCGCCCGGAGCGGACGTGCCGGGGGAGGCCGGACCGGGCTGGCCGGGTACGTCCTGCCGGGATGCCGGGACATCCGGCGATCCGGTCGCGCCACCGCTGGGCGGTCGGGTCATGTGGTCCCCCGGGGGAAGGGCGTCCTCGCCGCCCCTGGCGATGACGCGGGGTCAGGGCCGGGCGGGCGCGGCCCGTCCGACGGGAAGGGTAGCGGCGATGGGCGCCTCTGTGGCGGAGCGCTCACGACCTGTTGTTCCGTGGGGTCGCGTTACGGACGAGTAATGTGTCGCATATGTGACTTGGGGTGATCGTGCGTGCGCGTCCCGTTGTGGCTGCCCACGCGTCGGTCCTACGTTCGTGCCGGTGCGGGGGAGCGGGTCGGGCGGAGGGCCCGGTCCGGACGGTGGTCAATCACGGCACGAGGCCCGGAGGCAGTACATGCGCGACGCGGACAACTTCGCCCGAGCCCAGTTCCCTCCCGGCGACCGGGCGTCGTGGCGGCTGGGCGCGGCCGGTGACGTCGACGGGCCGGTCGGGTTGCCGGTGAACGAGCGGTCCTACCGGCGCTGCGCCGAGCCGTCGGAGGTGCTGCGGGTGCTGGGCCGGTCCGGGCCGCGGCAGCGGGACGAGGAGGAGCCGGGGTACGTCATCCACCTGCCGATCCGGGTGGCCGACCTGTCGGCGGCGACCGCCCTGGCCGGGACGGTGGCCACCTCGCTGGGCTTCCTGGTCGAGCTGGACGCCGGCGAGACGACCGTCTCGACCGCCGACGACCAGAACAACCGGCACCGGGTCTTCTGCGACCTGCTGCTGCCGGACCGGTCCCGCTGCCCGCAGCCGTACGACCACGAGGGCCCGTGCGGGGAGGTGCCCACCGCGCCCGAGCAGCGTCCCGCACCCCGGCCGTCGCCCGGACCGTAGGCTGTGCCTGCACAGTAGTCCGAGCGCAGGCAAGGGAGCCTTCCACCGATGCAGAAGTGGGAATACGCCACGGTCCCGCTGCTGGTCCACGCGACCAAGCAGATCCTCGACAACTGGGGTGAGGACGGCTGGGAACTCGTCGCCGTGGTCCCCGGCCCGAACCCGGACCAGCTGGTCGCGTACCTGAAGCGGGTGAAGGCGTGAGCAACGGTCCGCACGCGAAGCTCGCCGAGCTGGGCATGGCCCTGCCGGACGTGGTGCCCCCGGTGGCCAGCTACGTCCCGGCGGTGCAGTCCGGCCAGCACGTCTACGTCTCCGGTCAGCTGCCGATCGCCGAGGGCAAGCTGCTCGCCACCGGCAAGGTGGGCGCCGGCGTCTCCGCCGAGCAGGCCAAGGACCTCGCCGAGCGGTGCGCGCTGAACGCCATGGCCGCGATCGACTCGCTGGTCGGCCTGGAGAACGTCGTCAAGATCGTCAAGCTGACCGGCTTCGTGGCGAGCGCGCCCGGGTTCACCGGCCAGCCCGGCGTGATCAACGGCGCCTCCGACCTCTTCGGCACCGTCTTCGGCGAGGCCGGCCGGCACGCCCGCTCCGCGGTCGGCGTCGCCGAGCTCCCCCTCGACGCGCCGGTCGAGGTCGAGGTCATCGTCGAGGTCTCCTGACCGGTCACCGTCCGCCCCTGTGATCTTGCGGTTCGGGCCGGGGCGAAAGCCGTGAACGGCCACAAACCAGGGGCCGAAATCGCAAGATCGCGGGGAGTGGCGGACAGGGTCGTACGATCGCAGCCATGACCGGGCATCTGACGGCGCCGGCGGCGGCGCTCGCCGACGCGCTGCCGGACTGGGTGACGCTGCTCCGCGCGCCGAACCCGGGGCCGATGACGCTCGACGGCACCAACACCTGGGTGCTGCGCGCGGCCCCGGGCGCGCCGGCCGTGGTGATCGACCCCGGGCCGGCCGACGACGGGCACCTCGACCGGATCGCCGGGCACGGGCCGGTCGCGTCGGTGCTGATCTCGCACGGGCACCCGGACCACACCGAGGGCTCCGCCCCGCTGGTCGACCGCCTCGCCGGCGTGGCCGTCCGGGCCGTCGACCCCGCGCACACCATCGGCGGCGCGCCGCTCGACCCGGACGCGCCGATCGAGGCCGCCGGCCTGACCGTCCGGGTCCTGCCCACCCCCGGCCACACCACCGACTCCGTCTGCTTCCTGGCCCAGCTCGGCGACGAGCGCGTCGTGCTCACCGGCGACACCATCCTCGGCCGGGGGACCACCGTCGTCGCTCACCCCGACGGGCACCTCGGGGACTACCTCGCCAGCCTTGAACTGCTCTCGGTGTACCGGGGAATCCCGGCGCTGCCCGGGCACGGCCCGGCGCTGGCCGACTGCGCGGCGGCGGCCGAGTACTACCTCGCCCACCGCCGCGCCCGGCTCGACCAGGTCCGCGCCGCCGTCGCCGAGGGCGCCACCACTCCCGGCGAGGTCGTCGCGAAGGTCTACGCCGACGTCGACCGGTCGCTGTGGTGGGCGGCCGAGTGGTCGGTCCGGGCCCAGCTGGAACACCTCGGGGTGGAGCAGCCGTGACCTGTCCGGTCTGCGGCACCGTGGCCGTACCCGGCGCCCGGTTCTGCCACAACTGCGGCGCGGCCCTGCCGGCCGCCGCCACGCTGCCCGCCGCCGAACGCCGGGTGGTCACCGTGCTCTTCGGCGACCTGTCCGACTTCACCTCCTGGTCGGAGGACCTCGACCCGGAACGGGTCGGCGCGGTCACCGACCGGGTGCTCGCCGCGCTCGCCGGGGCGGTCAAGACCTTCGGCGGGCACGTCGACAAGCTCACCGGCGACGGGATCATGGCGGTCTTCGGCGCGCCGGTGGCGCACGAGGACGACGCCGAGCGGGCGATGCGCGCCGCCCTGTCCATGCAGCGGGCCGTCCGCCGGGTGCTCGACGACGAGCGGGGCGGCGGTGCGCCGCTCGGCCTGCGGGTCGGTTTGAACACCGGCGACGTGATCGCCGGCATCCAGGCGGCCATCGAGTACACCGTCATCGGCGACACGGTGAACACCGCCGCCCGGCTCGCCGACGCCGCCGCCGTCGGCGCCGTCTACGCCGGCGCGCGGACCGCCGCCGCCACCCGGCACGTCGCCTCCTGGCGGGCGCTGCGCCCGCTGCGGCTCAAGGGCAAGCGCGAACCGGTCGAGGCGTACGAGCTGCTCGGTCTCCTGGACGCCCCGGGCACCCGCTCCGGTCTCGGCGACGAGGCGCCCTTCGTCGGCCGGGAGACCGAGATCGGTCGGGTCGCCGGCCGGCTCGCCGAGGTGATCGACCGGGGCGAGCCCCGGGTGCTGCTGATGACCGCCGAGGCGGGCATCGGCAAGTCCCGCTTCGCCGCCGAGGTGGAACGCCTCGCCGCCGGGTACGACGTCGGCGCCGGCCGGTACGCCGCGCACAGCGGCGCCCGGGTCCTCTCCGTACGCTGCGCCGCCTTCGGTGAGCGGCGCCGGCTCGCGCCCCTGGCCGACCTGGTCCGGGCGGCGGTCGGCCTGCCCAACGACACCGCCACCGCGCTGACCCGCCCGGCGGTCGAGGAGCGGCTGCGCCGGCTCGGGCAGCGGCTCGCTCGGCTCCGCCCCGCACCGCCGCCGATCGCCACCGACCAGCTGCTCGCCCTGCTCGGCTACGCCGAGCTGCCCACGGCCGGCCCCGCCGAGCAGGGTGAGTGGGCCACCGCCCTGCCGGCCACCGACGCCGAGGCGGTGCCCAACGCGGTGGCCGGGCTGCTCAGCGCCCTCGCCGCCGAGGCGCCGCTGGCGATCGTGGTGGACGACCTGCACGACGCGACCGCCGAGACGATCCGCGCGCTGGGGCTGACCCTGTCCCGGCTCGGTGGCCCGGTGCTGGTGCTGCTGCTCGGCCGGCCGGAGCTGGTGCGTACCGCCGGGGCGCTGACCCGGGTCGCGGACGCCGAGGTGCACGCGCTGCCCCCGCTGCGCGGCGCGGACGCCGCCCGGCTGCTCACCACCTACCTCGGCGGGGGGAAGCTGCCGCAGGCCGACACCGACCGGCTGCTCTCCACCGCCCAGGGCAACGCGTTCTACCTGGCGGAGCTGGTCACCCTGCTCCGCGAGCGGGGCGCGCTGACCGCCGGCGGCGACGGCGGCTGGCGGCTGGCGCCCGGCTCGCTCGGCAGCCGGCTGCTCTCCCGGGACCTGGCCGCCGTCCTCGCGGCGCGCATCGACGCGCTGCCGCCGGACGCCCGCTCGGTGCTGCGGGACGCCGCCGTGGTCGGCGACACCGTGCCCGCCGGCACCCTGGAGGCGCTGCGCGAGCAGCGGGGCGGGCGGGACGGCCGGCCGGCGGCGGTGGCCGCGGTCGAACTCGAACGGGCCGTCGAGGAGCTGCTGCAACGCCGGATGCTGCACCGCACCCGCGTCGGGTACGCCTTCGCCACCCCGCTGATGCGGGAGGCCGCGTACGCCGGGGTGAGCAAGGCCGAGCTGGCGGAGCGGCACGCCGCGCTCGCCCGCTGGGCCGCCCCCGGGCCGGAGTCCGCCGGCCCGGCACCGGGCGGCTTCACCGACGCGGCCCGGGACGACTTCGTCGCCGAGCACGTCGAGCGGGCCGCCGCCCTGGCCGACGCGGTCAAGCTGCGCCCGGACGCGTCGGCCCGGACGGTCGCGCCGCTGGGCGTGGCCGCGCTGGGCCGGGCCGCCCGCCGGTCGCTCGCCGCCGGGGAGCCCGCCGGCGCGGTCGAGTACGCCGAACGCGCCGCCGAACTGGCCCGGGACGGGGTGCCACCGGCCGACCGGGTGGTGCACGCCCGGGCCCTGCTCCAGGTCGGGCGCCCCGCCGACGCGCTCGCCTACGCCGAGAAGATCGCGGCCAACACCGGCGACGAGGCCACCCGGGCCAGCGCGCTGCTGCTCGCCGGGCAGGCCCACCAGACCCTCGGCGACCAGGACCGGGCGACGACCTCCTATGAGGAGGCGTTGCAGGTGGCCGGCGCCGGTGACCTGCCCAACCTGCGCGCCTCGGCGATGCGCCGGCTCGGCATGGCGGACTTCGTCGCCGGCCGGCTCGGCCAGGCGAGCAGCCGGCTCGCCGCGTCCTACCAGGTCAGCCTCGCCGCGAAGGACGCCCGGGGGCAGGCCTGGTCGTTGCAGAACCTGGCCTGGGTGACCACCACCCGGGGCGACTTCGCCGGCGCCGAGGCGGTCCTCGGCCGGGCCGCCCGGCTCTTCGCCGAGCTGCGGGACCCGTACGGCCGGGCCTGGCTGCGCGGCACCACCGCCTTCGCCCGGCTGCTCGCCGGGCGGCTCGGGGAGGCCCGCCGGTTGGCGAACGTCTTCCTGCCCTTCGGTGAGCGGGTCGGCGAGGCATGGGCGGTGGGCACGCTGCGCGCCGTCGAGGCGTTCGCCGGGGCGGAGCTGGGCGAGATCGCCGAGGCCGACCGGGCGGCGCGCCGGGCGTACCGGGACTTCGCCGAGGTCTCCGACGACTGGGGTCGCGGCTTCGCGCTGGTCGTACGGGGGGTGGTGGCGCGCGGGCTGGGCGAGCCGGAGCACGCGGCCGACCTGCTCACCGACGCGCTGGCGTACGCCGGGCGCACCTCGCATCCGCTGCTCACCGGGATGGCCGGCACGCTGCGCGGCTTCGTCGCGCTGGACATGGGTGACTGCGACATGGCCGAGCGGGACGCCCGGGCGGTGCTCACCGCGGTGGAGCCGCACAATCCGCAGGCTCCGGCGCAGGCCGCCCCGCGGGTGCTGCTGGCCACCGCCCGGCTCGCCGCCGGTGACTCGGCCACCGCCGTCGGCCTGCTCGCCCCGGTGGCCACCACCGCGGCGAACGCTCCGACGCTGCTCTTCTCCCGTCGCCAGACGCTGGCCCGGTACGCCTCCGCCCTGCTCGCGCACGGCCAGCGGGAGCAGGCGCTGGACTGGGCCCGGCGGGCGGTCGCCGCCCCGGCGGAGGACGTCCGCAGCCAGGTGATCGGGGCGAGCGTGCTGGCCGAGGCGCTGGCCGCCTGCGGTCAGCCGGTGGAGGCGCTGGCCTGCGCCGAGGAGGCGGTCCGGTTGGCGTACGCCACCGAGCAGCGCAGCGAGCGGGCCGCCGCCGACGCCCTCCGCGCCCGCCTGGCCGCCGGTACGGCTTCCTGACCCGCCGGCCCGGCCGTGCCGCGAGGGCAGGCGGGGGCAGGTCTGGCGGTTTCGGGGATGTGCGCGTCGGTGGGGGCGGCTAGCGTGTCACTCCACGCGGTTGTCCATCGGTGACGGTCGCGCCGTCTGGCTGGGGAGGACAGATGAGGCTGCCACGCTCCGCCGCCGGCTGGACGATCGCGGTCTTCGGCGTCCTGGCGCTGCTGCTGGGCGCGCTCGGGCTGGTCTGGCCCGAGGCGCAGTTGCGGATGCTCGGCTTCGAGGTGCCGCAGACCCGGTCCGCCGGGGACTACACCGGCACGTTCCTCACCGCGTCCTCGATGGCCGCGTTCAACATGGGCGCCTACTACCTGCTGGCGGTCGCCACCGAGTGGCGGGCGTTCTACCGGTTCACGGTCTTCTTCCGGCTGGTCACCTTCACCGTCTTCACCCTCACGGTGCTGGCGGACGTGGCCCCGGACCGGTTCTTCGGGGTCGCGCTCTGGGAGGGGCTCGGCGCGCTCGCCACCGCCCTCGGCCTGCGTTGGGACGCCCGCCGCGCGGCCGGCGCGACGTCGGTCGATGGCCCGGGTGGCGTCGGCGAGAGCACCGGTCCGGCGCCCGCCGCCGGTACGGTTCGCTGAGCGCTCCGGCGGGACGGGTATTTTCAGAGCTGTGACCGAGACCCCGCCCGGTGCCCTTCGGCTGCCCATCGTGCCCGGTCTGACTGATTTGCAGGTGTTCGCCCGGGGTGGTTACGCCACCGTCTACCGTGCCACCCAGATCTCGGTGGGGCGTGAGGTCGCCGTCAAGGTCGAGAACCGCACGCTGGACAGTGAGCGGGACCAGGCCCGGTTCCTGCGCGAGGCGCGGGCCGCCGGCAAGATGTCGTCCCACCCGCACGTGGTGGACCTCTTCGATGTCGGCGTCACCGTCGACCAGCATCCATATCTGATCATGGAGCTCTGCGACGGCTCGTACGCCGAGCGGATGCGGCACTGCCCGCTGGGCGCCGCCGAGACCCGTGACCTCGGCGTCAAGATCGCGGACGCGCTGGCCCACTCGCACGCCGCCGGAGTGCTGCACCGCGACGTCAAGCCGGCCAACATCCTCTACTCGCACTTCAACCCGGCGGTGCTCGCCGACTTCGGGCTGGCGGTGCTGGCCGAGGTGCGCGACGCCTCGGTCACCCTGGAGGTGCTCACCCCGGCCTACGCCCCGCCGGAGATGTTCAGCCACAGCCCGCCGTCGCCCGCCGTCGACGTCTACGCCCTCTGCGCCACCCTGTACGCGGTGATGAGCGGCCGCCCGCCCCGCTGGCAGTCCGAGCGGAACCCGAGCCTGGTCACCGTGCTGGAGATGTTCCACCAGCCGATCCCCGGGCTGCCCGGGGTGCCGGACGAACTGGTCGACGTGCTCCGGGCCGGGATGGACAACGACCCGGACGCGCGCCCCTCCGCGATCGAGGTGCGCGACCTGCTCGCCGCGCTGCCGCTGGACTCCTCGCCGGCCCCGGTCAGCGGAGCGCCGATCTCCGGGGCGCCGCTCGGCGGTGGCTCCACCACGGGATCCCCGTACCCCGGCGGCCGGACGGACCCGCGGCCCCCGGCCCAGGACGACCACCCGACCGTGCCGCACGACCGGCGACGCCGGCGGCGACGCTGGTTCCTCGGCGGCGCCGGGGTCCTCGCCCTGGCCGCCTCCGCCGGCGCCGGCGCCTGGATGGCCGGGGGGACCCCACCGGTGGCCGGCCCCACGGCGGCGCCGACGTCCAGCGGGGCGACCTCGCCCACCGCCGGCTGGGGCACCCTGCCCGGCTGTGCGCCGGGCGCCCCGGCCGCGCCGCTGCCGGTGGGCGCGCGCTGCGCCGCGGAACTGGAGTGCTTCGGGCCGGTGCGGCTGCGCGGCGACCGCGCGGAGGCGGCCCGGGTGTCGTGCGACGGCCGGCACACCTGGGAGACGTACGCCCAGGGTGACCTGCCCGCGGCGCTGGTCGGTGCTGGTCACGCGGCGATCAGCGCGGATCCCGCCGTCCGGAGTGTGTGCAGCCCGCACACCTTCCGGTTGACCAGCGGGATGGCCTCGGCCGCCGGCTGGAACCTGGAGGTGCTGCCGCCGGGTGACGCGCCGGACGGTACCTACCGCTGCCTGGCGGGTCGGGGCGTCGACGCGCTGGTGATGCCGACCCTCACCGGTCGCTGACCCGGCCCGGCGAGCGGGGCCGGGAACGCACCGCCGCGCTGTCCAGCGCGTCCAGGGTGTCCGCGTCCAGCACCGACGTCCCGAGGTCCGGCTGACCGGCCCCCGCGTTGTCGTCCTCCTGCCGCCCGTTCCGGTCGCGCATCGCCGACACCGCGGTGCCGGCGATCGTGGCGAGCAGGACGCAGAGCAGGGCCAGCATGACCGACACGATGCCGCTGGTGTGCCCGACGACCAGGACCACGAGCACCGCGATCGCCGCGAGCGACGCGACGACCGCCACGGTCCGGGCGTCGGGCCTGAGGATTCGTCCCACCCGACAAGCATGTCGGCGTCACACCGGCTGTCAACCCGCACTGCGGTGCGGCGTCCGCCGGAAGTCCCGGGGCCGCCACCGGTGCCCGTGACGAACCGACGGCAAATAGCGTCGACCATGAAATTGTCGTTACATCGCTCCGGCGTTATGCCCTATTGGTTGGCAAATGTCGCACCAGTTCCGTTGGCTGGCATTCCTACAGTGACGAGGGCCGAGGGTCACCTCGACAGTCCCCGTTCTCCACCGGAAGGCATCCACATGCCACGTAGAACCCGGTCCCTGGCCGCGGCAGGAATCGCCGGCCTCCTCCTCGCCGGATCGGCGGTTGCGCCCGCAACCGCGGCCCCCGACAGCCCCGACCGAGGTCGCCCCACCACATCGGACCGCACCAGCCCCGCCGAGGCACGGCGGGTCGACCGCGTCCCCACGCCGACGCTCGACTGGTACGCCTGCTACGGCGACGCCGAATGCGCGACCGTCCAACTGCCGTTGGACTATGACAAGCCGAACGGCGCCACCACCGAGATCGCCCTGCTCCGGGTCAAGGCCCGCGACCAGCAGGCCCGGGTCGGCAGCCTCTTCCTCAACCCGGGCGGCCCGGGCGGCTCCGGCACCGAGATCGCGCTCGCCGCGCCGGACTGAACGTGGCCTTCCCGTGGACGAAGGCCGAGGAGAAGGCGTACGTCGCCTCCTCCGAGGCGGTCGGCCGGGCCTGCTCCACCACGGGCCGACCGCTGAGCGGGGCGATGTCCACCGCCGAGGTCGCCCGCGACATGGACGTGCTGCGCCGGGCGGTGGGTGACCCGAAGCTGAACTTCCTCGGCTTCAGCTACGGCAGCGCGCTCGGTCAGTACTACGCGAACATGTTCCCCGACCGGGTACGCGCGCTGGTCATCGACGGGGTGCTCAACCCCGAGAAGTGGGTCGGCAGGGGCAAAGCCCGCGGCCAGCTCCAGGAGACCCGGCTGCGCAGCGCCGACGGGGCGTACCGGGCGCTGCGTGAGATCCTGGTCCGGTGCGAGAAGGCCGGCGAGCAGGCCTGCCCGCTCGCCTCGGGTGACCCGCTCGCCTCCTACGAGCTGGTGGCCCAGCGGCTGCGCGAGAAGCCGCTGGTGGTGGACGACCCCAAGCTCGGCTCGTTCACCGTCAGCTACGCGGACTTCGTCAGCGCCAGCCTCAGCTCCCTCTACAGCCCGGACGGCTGGAAGTCCATCGTGTCCATCACGGCAGACCTGCTGGCCCTCATCGAGGCGCGGTCGGCGTCTCCGGCCCGCCTCGCCGAGGCGCGCCGGGCCATCGCGGAGCGCGCCGAGCAGGTCCGCCAGCAGCGCCGCTACGACTTCCCGTACCAGAACGGGCTGGAGACCTTCCTCGGGGTGGACTGCACCGACGGGTACCACCCGAGGGACGCCGGCGCCTGGCCGGCGCTCGGTGCCAAGGAGGACCAGCGCGCGCCGTACTTCGGGCGGGCCTGGGCCTGGATCACCGCCCCGTGCGCCCGGAAGACCTGGACGGTGCGCGACGAGGACGCCTGGACCGGTCCGTTCGACCGCAGGACCAGCGCACCGGTGCTGGTGGTCGGCAACTACTGGGACCCGGCCACCAACTACGACGCCGCGGTCAGCTCGGCGAAGCTGCTGCCGAACAGCCGGCTGCTCAGCAGCGACAGCTGGGGCCACACCGCGTACGGGACGTCGGCCTGCGTGACCGGCGCGGTGGACGCCTACCTGCTCACCGGCGCGCTGCCCCGCCGGGGAACCGTCTGCACCGGCGACGTGCAGCCCTTCGTCGAGCTGCCGGACCGGCCGGAGGCGACCCAGCGGGCCGCCGCGCCGAAGGGTGCGTCGGCCGGGCAGGCCGCGCCGACCCGCGGTGAGCCGAAGCGGTTGCCGCCGGTCGTCGCGCCGCTGCCCGCGGTGGGCTCGCTCACCCTGCGCTGACGGGCCGTCGAGGTACGGCGGGCGCCCGGTGCGCCCGTCGTACCCCGGTGCGCCGTCCGGACGTCCCCGCCCGGCCACGGGATGGACGCGTGCCGATACTCTCGGTGTCCCGCAGGCCGTGCCCGTCAGCGAGGTTGCCCGATGAACGCCAACGTGTCCCCGCACCGGTTCCGCTCGGTCACCACCACGATCGCGGTGGCGCTGACCCTCACCCTGGCAGCCGCAGCCGGCTGCGACAGCCAGCGGGAGCCGTCGCTCCCCTCGGTGCAGGAGAAGCTCCGCGAGTCCCACATCTGGGGCCAGCCCACCCTGCGGGTCGGGGTGGCGACCAACGAGCCGTTGATGGGCGAGGTGCGTAACGGCGTCCGTGTCGGCTTCGACGTCGAGATCGCCCGCTACATCGCCGCCTCCCTCGGCTACGAGGGGGACCAGCGGGTCGAGTTCGTGTCGATCTCCACGGAGGACCGCATCCCGGCCCTCCAGGGCGGCGTGGTCGACTTCGTGGTGTCCAGCTTCTCCATCACCGAGGAGCGCAAGAAGCTCGTCAGCTTCGCCGGGCCGTACTTCGTCACCACGCAGGAGGTGATGGTCCCGACCCGGCACAAGGACGCCATCCGGACCATCGAGGACCTGCGCGACCCGAAGTACAAGATCTGCACCAGCGGTGGCTCCACCACCGAGGCGGAACTGGAGAAGCACCAGGTCCGTACGCAGGTGGTGAAGAACGTCGGGAACTGCGTCGAGGGCATCCGGGCAGGGCGGTACGACGCGGTCAGCTCCGACGAGACCATCCTCGCCGGTTTCCTGGCCCGTTACCCGACCGAGTTCGAGATCGTCGACATGCCGTTCGGCACCAGCGAACTGCTCGGCGTCGGCGTGCCGATCGGTGACCCGGCGCTGCGGGACCTGGTGGCCTACTTCCTCGACAAGAGCTACCAGCAGGGGCGTAAAGGGCAGGCGAGCCCGTGGCAGACCGCCTACAACCGGACGCTCGGGCCGTGGATGCGCTCGGAGAAACGGCAGCCGCAGCCGCTCGACGTACCCAGGCTGGTCGACTTCGACGACAAGGCGCCGCAGCGATGAGTACGGCGGCGACCACCGTCCCGGGTGATCCGGACGCCGGTGTGCGCACGCCGCCCGTTCCGTTCGAGCCGACCGAGACCCGGGCGGCGGCCGGCGGGCACCCCGGCTGGGGGCAGGCCGAGCGCCGGGCGCGGGCCAGCCAGTCGTTCTGGACGGCCGTGGTCGGCGTGCCGGCGATCTTCTCCGTACTCCGGCTCGGCGTGGAGGCCGGCGGCGAGTTGCAGACCACGCTGCTGCTGGTGGCCAACGTCGGGCCGATCAACCTGCTGGCCGGCTTCCTCACCACGGCGGCCCGCCTGCTCGCCACCGCGCTCGTCGCGGTCTTCGCGCTCGGCGCGGTGCTCGGCGCCAGCGGGGTTGGTGCGGCACGCCGGCCTCTCTTCGCCCGCTGGGTCGAGGTCACCCCGACCTGGTTCGTGGCGGCGAGCTTCCTGATGGCCCTGGTCACCTGGCCGTTGCTGTACCTGCCGCTGCTGGTGCCCGCCGCTTTCGCGGCGTTCCAGGTGCGGCCGGAACGGCTGCACGAGCAGCCCGTGGCTCGGGTCCTCGTCGTCGCGGCGGTGTTCGGCGGGTACCTCTTCCTGCTCGTGCCGACGTTGCGGGACGCGTGGCGGCAGGGAGAGGCGCTGGCGATCGTCCTGCTGGTCGTACCGCCGCTGCTGGCGCTCTTCGTCGCCGGGCCGCTGCCCGGGGTGGTGATCCGGCCGCTGGCCACGCTCACCCAGCTAGCCGTGCTGGTGGTGCTGGTCTGGGCGGCGCTACCGGTGATCAGCACACCGGTCCTGCCGCTGACGGTCACCACGGTCGGGGGCGGCTCGGGGGCCAGCGAGGACGTCCGGGGCCACGTGGTGACCACCGACGACGTCAACATGGTGATCCTCCAGGAGCGCGGCGGGGTGCGCTACGTCCCGGTCGACCAGGTACGCGGGCAGGTGCTCTGCCCGTCCGAGGAGGAGTTGCCCCGGCACCGGCTGCGGATCCACGACTTCCACGTGGAGGACTCGCTCCTGGAGGGGCTGGGGCGGCGGGTGCGTCCGGTGCACCGGGTGGACGCGGCGTGCCGGTGAGTCCCGCCTTCTGCACGTAGATCGTGCGGCGGGCGATGGCGGTGCCCTTGGCGTCGAGCTGGTAGCCGTCCAGCCAGACCCAGCCGTCGGCGGCTGAACATCACGGTTCGTGCTGGCGGTGGCCGCTCAGGCGGGCGATCAGCGACCCCCGGTAACGACGCCTCATCAGCTTCAGATCTTCTCTAGAGGAGAGCTCACCACCAGCACGGGCGCGGTTCACTGAACCCTGCCTGGTCGAGGAGTCGCCGTAGTTGAGCGACCACGGGTGCAAACAGGGCCGAACGCATATGGACGTATGGGGACTGCGTTCGCAGGGTCTGAGTACGCGTTCGGAGACCTGTCCGTCCGGGCTTCCGGGGAGCGGTGAGGCAATCGGCGGGGCCTGAAGCGGCCGGTGTCGAAGCGGCGGGTGCGGGAAACCGAAGCATTCCTGCGGACGGACCCGATGCCCCGCAGGCGTCAGATCACCAATATGACTGGGTCAGCCCACGGTCGGGTGTGCGGCGCCCGGTCGGCCGATCCGGACAGAACGGAGTTGCACCTTGTCGAATGCGCTGAAGGACACGAAGTTGCCTTATCTGAGTGCGGCCACCGGAATGGCTGCCGCTCTCGTCGGTGGCGTCGCCCTTGCTCCGTCGGCCTCGGCCGACACGTCGAACTTCAACAGTGCCCCGGTGGTTGAGGAGCGCACACAGACCTTCGAGTTGGTCGGCAAGCAGACCGCGATCGCAGATCTCGATGTGGGTGGACCCGGGGTCGGTCTGGGGGACCAGCGCGTCGTCCACGAAGACCTCTACCGTGACGGCAAGAAGGTCGGAGATCATAGTGTGGTCTGCACGTACACCCGTGTCGACCCGGCCGCGCTGCAGTGCGTGGGCACGTTCTCACTGCCCGAGGGACAGTTCGCCGCGCAGGCTCTGCTCCATCTGCCTGCCCCCTCCAGTGTCGATGTCGGCATCACCGGCGGTTCGGGCGACTATCGCAACGCCCAGGGCTTTGTCCGCACTGTTCCCGCTGGTGAGACGGAGCGGCGCTTCACCGTTCACCTGGAGCGATGACACCCGTCGCGACGAGCAGAGCCCGGCGAAGGGCGCCGCCTGCCGCACGGTGCGCTGAGCCGACCCACCACGGCTACGACCGGCCCGCCCGGCGCCCGGGCCCGGCGTCGCCCCGCCGGCCCCGGGCGCGCGGCCGGTCAGCCGAACGCGGTGGTGTAGTACCGGACCCGGTAGAAGCGGGCGCCGCTCTTGCTGTGGTTGCCGGAGCTGAAGTGGATGGTGCGGCTCCAGTCACCCTCGCCGGAGCCCGGCACCACCCAGGTCCGCACCCCGTTCGGCAGCCGGGTGTACGCCTTGACGTGGTCGGCCCCGCTGACCTGGCTGGAGGTGAACTGCCAGCTGGTGCCGGCGT
This sequence comes from Micromonospora sp. LZ37, assembly GCF_059359015.1. Taxonomy (NCBI): domain Bacteria; kingdom Bacillati; phylum Actinomycetota; class Actinomycetes; order Micromonosporales; family Micromonosporaceae; genus Micromonospora; species Micromonospora sp. LZ37. Next base: position 107,185 of record NZ_JCADBL010000013.1, read on the forward strand.
ACACCAGTTGCAGCGAGCGCACGTTGTACGACGAGGTGAAGAAGTAACCGCTGCCGTCGTGGTCGGGCAGGATGTCGTGCCCGACCTTCGCCCGGCCCGCGCCGTCGCTGAAGGTCAGCTTCGTCCGGTACGACAACCGGGTGCTGGACCCGTTGCCGGTGATCCCGTAGAGGCGCACCTCACCGGTGCCCACGGCGATGATGAAGCCGTTCTGGTTGTAAATGACCCCGTGCGCGCCGGGGAAGCCGTAGAACTTCACGGCCCGGGTGCCCGGCTTGCCGCCGTTGGTTGACGGCACGAACAGGTGCAGGCCACCGCCCCCGGCCGAGCCGGTCGGCCCCTTGGAGGTGGCCACCACGATCGCCCCCTTGCCCTCGATCCGCTCGATCGAGTGCGGGTTGCCGTCCACCGTGGCCTGCCAGACGATCCCTCCGGTCCGCGCGGAGCCGATCGCGCTCTCGTCGATCATCGCGGCCCGGCCCAGGTAGTCGCCCACCCCGGAGGACGTCACCAGCATGACGTTGCCCCAGATCGCGGTGCCCCGCCGCTTGACGTCCGAGAGGTTCGTCCAGGTGCCGGTGGTGGCCGGCGCCTTCCACAGCACCGTGCCGCTGCTCCAGGCGGCCGGGTTGAACCTGAGGATCCGACCGCTGGCCTGCTCGGTTGCCATCACGTAGTGGGTCGCGGCCTCGGCCGGCGCGGCGCCGAGCAGGCCGCCGGCGGGCGCGGCCACCGCCGCGCCCGCGAGCCCTCTGAGTACGGCTCTTCTGTCCATGACATCCTCCCCTGTGGTCTGTCACCCCTGATCGTGACAGTGGGGAGTCGTCGGATCACGGTGTCGGTCCGGTCACCCTTTCCGGTCCGGCACTGCCGGATCGGTCAAGTTAGTACGACTTGTCCTGGCCCAGCACGTGCTGGGCGACGAAGTTGAGGATCATCTCCCGGCTGACCGGGGCGATCCGGCCGGCCCGTACCGCCCCGAGCAGCGTCGCCACCCCGTACTCGGTGGTCATGCCGGCCCCGCCGAGGGCCTGCACGGCGGTGTCCACGGCGAGCGCGGCGGCCTCGCCGGCGGCGTACTTGGCCATGTTGCCGGAGACGCCGGCCTCCAGGTCCCGCCCGGCGTCGTAGAGGGTGGCCGCCTTGTGGATCATCAGTCGGGCCAGCTCCACCTGCACCGCCGCGTGCGCCAGCGGATGGGAGACGCCCTGGTGCGAGCCGATGCTCCGGCCACCCCAGACCTTCCGGGTGGCGGTGTACTCGCTGGCGCGCTCGATGGCGTACCGGCCGGTGCCGGCGCCCATCGCGGCGACGGTGATCCGCTCCGGGTTGAGCCCGGCGAAGAGCGCCGGCAGCCCGGCGTCGAGGGACTCACCGACCAGGGCGTCGGCGGGGAGCCGCACCTCGTCCAGGTAGAGCAGGAACTGGTTCTCCGGGGAGAGGATCTCCATGTCCAGCTTGGACCGGGTCAGCCCGGGCGCGTCGGTCGGCACGATGAAGAGCGCCGGCTTGAGCTTTCCGGTCGATTCGTCCTCGGTGCGGGCCACCACCAGCACGTACTGCGCCTCGTCGACGCCGGAGATGTAGCACTTGCGGCCGGAGAGCAGCCAGTCGTCGCCGTCGCGGCGGGCCACCGTGCCGAGCCGGTGGAAGTTCGAGCCGGCCTCCGGCTCGGTGATCGCGAAGACCACCTTGAGCGAGCCGTCGGCGAAGCCGGGCAGGAAGCGTTTGCGCTGCTCGTCCGTGCCGTGCTTGTTGATCACGGTGGCGGCGATCGCGGGGGAGACCACCAGCAGCAGCAGCGGGCAGCCGGCCGCCGCCAGCTCCTCGCAGACGATGGCCAGCTCGGTGATGCCGCCGCCCCCGCCGCCGTACTCGGTGGGGATGTTGACACCCAGGTAGCCGAGGCGGCCGGCCTCGTCCCACAGCTCGGTGGTGTGCCCGCCGGACTTCGCCTTCTCCACGAAGTAGCCGTGGCCGTACTTGCGACCCAGCGCGCGGACGGCGTCGCGGAGCTGGTCCTGCTCAGGGGTGAGGTCGAAGTTCATGACTGAGCCTCCTCGGGGTTGACCACGGCCAGCACGGCGCCCGTGTCGACCTGACCGCCGGCCGGCACCGGCAGCTCGGCGACCACGCCGTCGGTCGGGGCGAGCACGGGGTGTTCGAGCTTCATCGCTTCCAGGGTCAGCAGCAGGTCACCGGCGGCGACCCGCTGACCGACCTCGACGTGCACCCGGGTGACCGCGCCGGGCAACGGCGCGAGCAGCGACCCGGCGGCCAGCGCCGCGGTGGGCAGCGGGAAACGCGGCAGCTCCGCCAGGCTCGCCGCCCCGTTCGGGCCGTCCACGAAGACCGCCGACCCCACCCGGTGTACGCGGAACGCGCACCGCACCCCGTCCACGTCGAGGACGACCCGGTCCGGGGTGGCCGCCACCTGCGTGACGGTCGGCGACCGGTCAGCGCCGGCCGCCACGGCTCCGTCCCCGGCCGACGGCCCCTCGGTCGGCGCCGGGTCGGTGGACCACTCCGCCAGGGCGCCGGTGCGGTCCAGCCGGTACCGGACCTCGACCTCGCCGTCCGGTCCGGCGTAGCGGGTGACCTGCGGGAAGGCGGGCACGTTCCGCCAGCCCGAGGGGAGCCCGGCGAGCACCGGTGCGGTGGCCCGCCGCCCGGCCGCGCCGGCCAGCGCGGCGGCCAGCGCGGCCAGTGGCACCTGCGCGGCGGGCAGCAGCGGGGCGAAGACCTCCGCGTGCCGCTCCAGGAAACCGGTGTCCACCTCGGCGCGGCCGAACTCGGGGCTGCGCAGCACCCGGACCAGCAGGTCCCGGTTGGTGGCGACGCCGTGGAGTTCGGCCCGGGTCAGCGCGGCGGCCAACGCCCGGGCCGCCTCGGACCGGGTGGGGGCCCAGGCGACCAGCTTGGCCAGCATCGAGTCGTAGTGCACGCCGACCGTCGAGCCGTCCACCACCCCGGAGTCCAGCCGCAGCCCCTTCGTCGGGGTGAACTCGCCGGCCACCCCGGGGATCGCGAAGCGGTGCAGGGTGCCGGTGGCGGGGCGGAAGCCCTGCGCCGGGTCCTCCGCGCAGAGGCGTACCTCGATCGCGTGGCCGTCGGTCGGCGGGGTCGCCGCCACCGGCAGCGGCTCGCCCTCGGCGACCAGCAGTTGCAGCCGGACCAGGTCCAGCCCGGTGACCGCCTCGGTGACCGGATGCTCCACCTGGAGCCGGGTGTTCATCTCCAGGAAGAAGAACTCGCCGGTCGGGGCGAGCAGGAACTCCACCGTGCCGGCGCCGACGTAGTCGACCGCCCGGCCGGCGGCCACCGCCGCCTCGTGCAGCCGCCGCCGCAGCTCCGGGGCGACCACGGCGGGCGCCTCCTCGACGATCTTCTGGTGCCGGCGCTGGATCGAGCAGTCCCGCTCGCCGAGGGCGACCACCGTGCCATGGCTGTCGCCGAAGATCTGCACCTCGACGTGGCGCCCGCGCTCGACGTACCGCTCGATGAAGACCGTGCCGTCGCCGAACGCGGCGGCCGCCTCGCGGCGGGCGGAGGCGACGGCCTCGGCGAGATCGGCGGCGTCGCGGACGACGCGCATGCCCCGCCCGCCGCCGCCGGCGGACGCCTTGACCAGCACCGGGAAGTCGGTGATCTGTTCGGGGTCGGTCCAGGTCGGCAGCATCGGCACGCCCGCCTCGGCGAGCAGCGCCTTCGCCTCCATCTTGTCGCCCATCGCGGCGATGGCCTTCGCCGGCGGGCCGACCCAGGTCAGCCCCGCGTCGGTGACCGCCGCCGCGAACTCGGCGTTCTCGGCGAGGAAGCCGTAACCCGGGTGGACGGCGTCCGCGCCGGCCTTCCGGGCCGCGTCCAGGATGAGGTCGATCCGCAGGTACGTCTCGGCGGGCGTGTTGCCCGGCAGGCGTACCGCGTGGTCGGCGGCGGCCACGAACGGCGCGTCGGCGTCCGCGTCGGAGTGCACGGCGACCGTCTGGACGCCGAGCGCCCGGCAGGTGGCGAAGACCCGGCGGGCGATCTCCCCCCGGTTGGCCACGAGCAGTCTGGTGATCATTGCAGCTGAGCCTGCCTTTCGTTCGCGACTGCGGGACTCCGCTGCGCTGCGTTCCTCGCGCTCACGGCGATCACATCCGGAAGACGCCGAAGCCGTCGGCGCCCTTCACCGGTCCGTTGTGGATCGCCGACAGGCAGAGCCCGAGGACGGTACGGGTGTCCCGGGGGTCGATCACCCCGTCGTCGTAGAGCCGGCCGGAGAGGAAGAGCGCCCCGGACTGGGACTCGATCTGCTGCTCGACCATCATCCGCATCGCCGCGTCGGAGTCCTCGTCGTAGTCGCGCCCCCGCGCGGCGGCGGCCTGCCGGGCGACGATGGAGAGCACCCCGGCCAGCTGCGCCGGCCCCATCACCGCCGACTTGGCGTTCGGCCAGGTGAAGAGGAACCGCGGCTCGTACGCCCGGCCGCACATGCCGTAGTTGCCGGCGCCGTAGGAGGCGCCCAGGTTGACCGTCAGGTGCGGCACCCTCGAGTTCGACACCGCGTTGATCATCAGGGCGCCGTGCTTGATGATGCCGCGCTGCTCGTACTCGGTGCCCACCATGTAGCCGGTGGTGTTCTGGAGGAAGACCAGCGGGGTGTCGGCGGCGTTGGCGAGCTGGATGAACTGGGCCGCCTTCTGCGCCTCCTCGCTGAACAGCACGCCCCGGGCGTTGGCGAGCACGCCGACCGGCCACCCGTGCAGCTCGCCCCAGCCGGTGACCAGGGCGGTGCCGTAGTTCGGCTTGAACTCGTCGAACTCGCTGCCGTCCAGCACCCGGGCGAGCACCTCCCGCGGGTCGAACGGCACCTTGAGGTCGGCGCTGGCGATGCCGAGCAGCTCCTCCGGGTCGTACTTCGGGGGCTGCGGCACCGGGTTGCGCGGCGGCGGGCCCTGCTTGCGCCAGTTCAGCCGGCGTACGCACTGCCGGGCCAGCCGGATGCCGTCCCGCTCGTCGGAGGCCAGGAAGTCGGCCAGGCCGGACTTCGAGGCGTGCATGGCGGCCCCGCCCAGCGACTCGTCGTCGGTGACCTCCCCGGTAGCCATCTTCACCAGCGGCGGTCCGGCCAGGTAGACCTGCGACCGGTCCCGGATCATGATGGTGAAGTCGGACATCCCCGGCACGTACGCGCCGCCGGCGGTGGCGTTGCCGAAGACCACGCTGACCGTGGGGATCTTCGCCGCGGAGAGCCGGGTCAGGTCGCGGAACACCCGCCCGCCCGGGATGAAGATCTCCGCCTGGGTGGGCAGGTCCGCCCCGGCCGACTCCACCAGGTTGACCATCGGCAGCCGGTTGGCGAGGGCGATCTCGCCGGCCCGCCGGGTCTTGGCGAGGGACCACGGGTTGACCGCGCCGCCGCGCACCGTCGGGTCGTTGGCGACGACCAGGCACTCCACGCCCTCGACCACGCCGATGCCGGTCACCACGCTCGCCCCGACGGGGAAGTCGGTGCCGAAGGCCGCCACCGGGGAGAGCTCCAGGAACGGGCTGTCCGGGTCGAGGAGCAGCTCGATCCGCTCCCGGGGGAGCAGCTTGCCGCGCCGGTGGTGCCGCGTCACGTACTTCTCGCCGCCGCCCGCCCGCGCCTGGTCCAGCGCGGCGTCCAGTTCGGCGAGGCGCTCCAGCAGGGCCTCGCGGTTGGCCCGGTGGGCCGGCGAGGACGGGTCGATCGCGCTGTCCGGTGTGGTCACAGTGCTGCCTTCCGTTCGTGACTGCGGGGCTCGCAGACCCGGCTCACTCCTCGCACTCACAGGCCCATGCCCTTCGCGATGATCTCGTTCATGATCTCGGTGGTGCCGCCGCCGATACCGAGGATCCGGGCGTCCCGGTAGTGCCGTTCCACCTCGGCGTCGCGCAGGTAGCCGAAGCCGCCGTGCAGTTGCAGCGCCTGGTCGACCACCTGGTCGCAGGCGGCCACCGCGACGTTCTTCGCCATCGCCACCTCGGTCACCACCGGCTCGCCGGCCGCGACCCGGGCCGCCACGTCGTGCACGTACGCCCGGGCGGCCTCCGCGCGGGTGTGCATCTCCGCCAGCCGGTGCCGGACGAGCTGTCGACCGGCCAGCGGCCGACCGAAGGTGGTCCGGTCCCGGCACCACCGCACGGTCAGCTCCACGCAGCGCTGCGCCGTGGCGTACGCCTGGGTGGCCAGCGAGAGCCGCTCCGCGGCGAAGTGCTGCATGATCGCCAGGAAGCCGGTGTCCTCCTCGCCGATCCGGTTGGTCACCGGCACCCGGACGTCGACGAAGGAGAGCTCGGCGGTGTCCGAGCAGTGCCAGCCCAGCTTCTCCAGCCGGCGTCCCACGGTGAAGCCCGGCGTGCCCTTGTCGATCACCAACAGGGTCAGCTCGCCGCTGCCGGGGAAGTCGGCGCAGACCGCGGTGGTCACGAAGTCCGCCCGGACGCCGCTGGTGATGTACGTCTTCGACCCGTTCACCACGTAGTGGTCGCCGTCCCGGCGGGCGGTGGTGCGGATCGCGGCGACGTCCGAGCCGCCGTCCGGCTCGGTGATCGCCAGCGCGCCGATCATCGTCCCGGCCAGGGTCGGGCGGACGTACCGGTCGATCAGGTCGTCGTCGGGCGCCTGCTCCGCGCCGAGTCGGCCGCCGAGTGAGCCGCCGAGCCGGCCGCCGCCCGCGGCGACCATGTGCGGCAGCGCGATGCCGTGCGTGAAGAGCGCCGCCACCAGCCCGGACGAGCCACCCGAACGGATGATCTCCTCGGTGACGATGATCGAGTCGAGCAGGTCGCCGCCGCTGCCGCCGACCTGCTCGGGGAAGCCGATCCCGAGCAGGCCGATCTTCGCGGCGGTGGCGTGCAGCTCGCGGGGGACCTCACCGGCCCGCTCCCAGTCGTCCAGGTGCGGCAGCACCTCCCGGGTCACGAAGGCCCGGGTCAGCTCCCGCAGTTGCCGCCGCTCAGGCGTGTCCACGATGGTCACACCGTCACCTCCCGGGCGGTGCCGGGGCCGGGGGCGGTGGCGGCCCGCTCCGGCTGGCTGGGTGACAGCTCGACCGGCAGCTCCACCACGCGGGAGCGGAGCAGCTCGCCCAGCGCCTTGGCCTGCGGGTCGAACCGGGTGGAGGCGGCCACCCCCGGCCCGAGCAGCCCGCGGATCACGAAGTTCACGGCCCGCAGGTTCGGCAGTTCGTACCGTTCGACGGTCAGCTCGGCGGTCTCCGGCAACAGCCCCGCCAGCCGCTCGACGGTGAGCCAGCCGCGCAGCCAGGCCCAGGTGGCGTCGGTGCGCGCCCAGACGCCGAGGTTGGCGTCGCCACCCTTGTCGCCCGAGCGGGCACCGACCAGCTCACCCAGCGGCCCGCGCCGGCCGGTGGTCGAGGACGGGGACCCCGTCGATGCCTGCGGCTGCGCCGGCGGCTCCTGGGCGGAGGTCACGGGCGGCGGCGGGATCGGCACCCGCTCGCCGCCGGGCAGCACCGCGACGTGGGGCACCGCCTCCTGCGGCACGAAGTCGGCGGTGAAGACGCCGTACGGGGTGGCGTCGCCGGGCAGGGTGGTCAGCGTGCAGCCCGGGTAGGAGGCCAGCGCCAGCTCCACCGCGGCGGCCGAGAACGCCCGCCCGGCCCGCGCCCTGTCACCGTCGCGCAGGTGTACGTGCAGCAGGGCGCTCGCCGCCTCGGTGTCGCCGGTGTCCGGATGATCGGTGCGGGCCAGTGTGAACTCCAGCCCGTCGACGCCGACCGCCTCCTCGAGCTGCCCGCGGACCAGGGCCGCCTTGGCCGGGATGTCGAGCCCGCAGAGCACGAACGTCATCGAGTTGCGGAAGCCGCCGAGGTTGTTGATCCCGACCTTCAGTGTGTCCGGCGGTGGGGTGCCCCGGACGCCGCTGACCCGTACCCGGTCCGGGCCGTCCTGTCGGAGGGAGACGCTGTCCAGCCGGGTCACCACGTCCGGGCCCAGGTACGCCGGTCCGGCCACCTCGTACAGCAGTTGGGCGGTGACCGTCTCCACGGTGACCGCGCCGCCGGTGCCGGAGTGCTTGGTGAGCACCGAGGAGCCGTCCGGGTGGATCTCCGCGATCGGGAAGCCGGGCCGGTGGCCGCCGTCGGGCAGTTCGGTGAAGAAGCTGAAGTTGCCGCCGGTGACCTGCGCGCCGCACTCGATCAGGTGCCCGGCGACGGTTGCCCCGGCCAGCGCATCCAGGTCGTACCGTCCCCAGCCGAACCGGGCGATCGCCGGCCCGACCGCCAGCGAGGCGTCGGTGACCCGCCCGGTGACCACCACGTCCGCCCCGGCGTCGAGGCAGGCCGCGATGCCGAACGCGCCGAGGTAGGCGTTGGCGGTCAGCGCGTCCGGCCGGGCCAGGGCGTCGCCTTCGACGTACCCGATCCGGGCGGTCAGGCCGAGCCGGTCGGCGAGCGCGCCGATCGCGGCGGCCAGGCCGGCGGGGTTGAGGCCGCCGGCGTTGGTCACGATCCGCACCCCCCGGTCCAGGGCGGTGCCGAGGACGCCTTCGAGCTGGCGGAGGAAGGTCCGGGCGTAGCCGAGGGAGGGGTCCCGCAGCCGGTCCCGGCCTAGGATCAGCATGGTCAGCTCGGCCAGGTAGTCGCCGGTGAGCACGTCCAGCTCGCCGCCGTCGAGCATCTCCTGCCAGGCGGTGAACCGGTCGCCGTAGAAACCGGACGCGTTGCCGACCCGCAGCACCGCGCTCATGCCCGCGCTCCCGCCCGGCGGGCGGCCCCCGGCTTCCGCCCGGCGCCGGGCGGCCCCGCGAACGCCTGCGCCACGTCCAGCCACTCGTCGGCGGTCGGCCCGGTGGCGACCAGGGCGAGGTCGGCGCGGTGCCGGCGCTGGGTGACCAGCAGGCAGAAGTCGAGCGCCGGTCCGGTGACCCGGTCGGCGGCGTCCGCCGGCCCGAAGGCCCAGGTGGATCCGTCGGGCGCGGTCAGCGTGACCCGCACCGGCGCCGTCGGCGCCGCGCGGCCGTGGGCGGCGAAGCCGTGCCCGAGGGTACGGAAGCCGAGGTGTGCGACGTGCCGCAGCCGAGCCGTCGGGGTACGGGTGACGCCGAGCGCTTCGGCGACGTCCTCGCCGTGCGCCCAGGTCTCCATGATCCGGGCGGTGGCCATCGAGGTGGCCGACATGCGGGTGCCGTACCAGGGCAGCTTCTCTCCGGGCGGAACGGCGGCGAGGGCCTGGGCGAGCGCGGTGCGGCCGGAGCGCCAGCGAGCGAGCAGCCGGGCCGAGGGTGCGAGGAACTCCGCCGCGCCGTCGTCGACCAGGCGGGCCGGGTCCGGCGCGGCGATGACCGAGCCGTAGAAGGCCGCCGGGTCGGTCGCGGCGAGCCGGGCCACGTGGTCGGTCCAGGCCAGGTGGGCGATCTGGTGGGCGATCGTCCAGCCGGGCGCCGGCGTGGGCCGGCGCCAGGCGTCCGGGGGCAGCGCGACGACCAGGGCGTCGAGCTGCTCGGACTCGGCGGCCAGGTCCGCGAGCAGTGCTGTCAGGTCGACCATGGTGCCTCCGGGCTGTGGTGCCGGTCAGGGCGGGTGGGTCACTGCCTCACGCGGTCGACTCGGCCGGGCGGCGCGTCGCCCGCTGCCGGCGCCGCCGCGTCCGGGGCTCTCGCCGCCGGTCGGTGACCCTCGACCGGATGCGCGTCGGGCGTGAGGAGGGTGGCGAGCTGCCGCTTCCAGGTGTGCAGCAGGGCGGTGCGGCGGGCCGAGTCGTCGTTGAGCAGGTTGGCGACGCCCAGCCCGCGGAGCAGGTCGAGAGTGGCCTGGACCGCCTCCCGTACGCCGGGCCGGCGTTCGTCCACATCGAGCAACGCGACGGTGAGTCGGTGCATCTCCCGGCCGACCCGGGCCTCCAGCGGCACCAGGGCGTCGCGGAGTTCGGCGTCGGTGCGGGCGGCCACCCAGAGTTCGAGGGCGGCGACGAAAAGCGGCCCGGTGAAGGCCGCGCCGAGCAGGTCGATCACCCGGTCGAGTCGTTGCGGCCCGGCGGGCAACCCCTCCGCCTCGGTGCGCAGTTCGTCCGCCCGCCGGTCGGCGAGGTGCGCGACGGCGGCGGTGACCAGGGCGGCCTTGGTGGGGTAGTGGTGCAGCTGGGCGCCGCGCGAAACCCCGGCCCGGGCGGCGACGACCGTGGTCGTGGTGCCGGACCAGCCGTGCTCCACCAGGCAGTCGACGGTCGCCTCCAGCAGCCGGGCCTGAGTGGCGCGGCTACGCTCCTGCTGAGGGACGCGCGTCGATGCGGTGGACACGGGGACAGCGTGCCGCCCCCGAAACAAACAGTCAAGACTGACTTTTTCTCACCCCGCCCGTCGCCCGCCCCGCCTGTCGCCCACCCCGCCTGTCGCCCACCCTGCCCGGCCATCGCCCTGCCCGGCCGTCGCCCTGCCACCGCTGCTGCTCCGGCCCTTGCTGCTGCTGTAACCCTTGCTGCTCTGCGGCCATTGCGGCGTGGCGGCACTTGCGGCGTGGCGGCTCTGCGGCGTGGCGGCTGTGCAGCGCCCGGGCCCGAACCGGCCTGCTACTCGCCCGGTGTCCTTCTGACCTCGCCCCAGCCCCGTCTGGCTCCGCCCCAGCTCCGCCCGGACCTCTTCCGGCTCGCAAGCCCTGCCTCTTCCCGGCCCTTGTCGTGGTGTTGCCATCCTTTAGAGCTGATGACGTAAACGACTCAGCGGGCGATCCGTTTACGTCATCAGCTCTAAAGTGTCCGCCAGTGAAGTGGGCGATGGGATGAGCATCGGGCAGCCGCCCCCCGCCCACTGCGCGCCGCGCCCGCGCGGGCCGGATCGGTCGCACTGCACCGCATCGGCCTTGCCGCGGCGCCGCGCCGCTCTCACGCCGTTGCGCGGGCCGGCCGCCGTCGCACGGCTGCGCGCCATCGCACGGGCCCACGCCATCGCATGGGCCACACGCCAGCGCAGGGGCTGCGCGCCATCGCATGGGCTGCGCGCCATCGCGCGGGCCGCGAAGCCATCGCGCGGGCCGCGAAGCCATCGCGCGGGCCGCGAAGCCATCGCGCGGGCCGCACCCATGGCACCCGCTCGGGCGGTGTGTCGGTGGTCAGCGACCGTCCCGGGGGCCGAAGGCGGTGAGGGCGTCGGCGTCGCTGTGCCGGGATCGCAGGTACTCGTCGGCCCACTCGGCCGCGTGGGGGAAGCCGATTCGGCGGCGACGCGGGCGCAGGTGGCATCCACGTCGTACGGGGTGCGGCGCAGTTGCACGCCCGGTCCGAGCAGGGCCCACCACGCCCCGGCGCCGCCGTACGGCATGCCGACGCTGCCCGGGTTGACCACCAGCCGGCGGTCGGCCAGGCGGGTGAACGGCATGTGGGTGTGCCCGCAGACGATGGTGCCCACCTCGGCCGGCACCCCGGCGAGAACCTCGGCCCAGCGGTCCATCCGGGAGTCGACCAGCACCACCTCCTCGTCGTCCCGGGGTGTGGCGTGGCAGAAGAGCACCGGACCGAGGCCGGCCACCGCCAGGGTCACCGTCAGCGGCAGCGCCGCCAGCCGGGCCACCTGGTCGTTACGGAGCTGCCCGGCGGCCCAGTTGGAGACCTCGATCGGAGCGGGTCGGCCGGCCCGGGCCCCGACCAGTTCCCGGTCGGCGTTGCCCCCGACCCAGCAGGCCCGGTCGCCGAGGCCGGCGAGCAGGTCCAGGACCTCGACCGGCTGCGGGCCGGCCGCGATGTCGCCGGTGAGCACGACCAGGTCGGCGGTGGCGACGTCCGGCTCGGCCAGCACGGCCTCCAGCGCGGGCAGCGCCCCGTGGATGTCGGAGAGGACGGCTACGCGTTCCAGCATGCGGTCACGGTGCCGGGCGGGCGCCGTCGGTGTCGAGCATTTCTGCGGCCGGCAGAGCAGTCCGGACACGACGAGGCCAGGGACACCTTGCGGTGTCCCTGGCCAGGTCGTCGATTGGGTCAGACCCGCGCGCGGCGGGCCAGGCGCTCCGGGTCGAGGATGATGATGCTCTTGCCGTCCAGGCGCAGCCAGCCACGCGAGGCGAAGTCGGCGAGCGCCTTGTTGACGGTCTCCCGGGAGGCGCCGACCAGCTGGGCGATCTCCTCCTGGGTCAGGTCGTGGGTCACCCGCAGCACGCCGCCGTCGCGGGTGCCGAAGCGGCCGGCCATCTGGAGCAGGTTCTTGGCGACCCGGCCCGGCACGTCCGTGAAGATCAGGTCGGCCAGCGAGTCGTTGGTCCGGCGGAGCCGGCGGGCCAGCACCCGCAGCAGCTGCTCGGCGATCTCGGGCCGGTTGTTCAACCAGGGCCGCAGCGCCTGCTTGCGCAGCCGCACCAGCCGGGTGTCGGTCACCGCCGTGGCGGTCGCCGTACGCGGACCGGGGTCGAAGAGCGACAACTCGCCGACCATGTCCGACGGGCCCATCACCGCGATCAGGTTCTGCCGGCCGTCGGCCGCCCGACGCCCCACCTTGATCTTGCCCGACAGGAGGATGTAGAGACTGTCGCCGGGCTCGCCCTCGTTGAACACGATCTCGCCCTTGCGGACGTCGATCGTCTCCATCTCCTTGGCGAGCGCCTCGGCAGCCTCCGGGTCGACACCCTGGAAGATCCCGCTGCGGGCCAGTACCTCGTCCATCGCGCACCTCCGGTTGCGCGTGCCGTCCGTCGGCCGGGTCCGCCGTCCGCTGATCCCTCGCGCGCCGCCAAGTCTAGGCGCACGTGAGCACGAATCAGAGCCGCACCCCTGGAATCTTGATCGTTGGACGTAACCTCCGCGCCCTGATCAGGACTAGTATCGCCAGCTCCCGCCCGGGTGGTCACCGGCCGTCGCCGCCACGGGTCGTAGGGTGACCGACGTGCTGAGCGAGCCCGTGCTGACCACCCGCCCCGAGGACGGCTGCGATCCGCCGTTGCTGGTGTGGCGCGCCGACCGACCGCTGCGGGCGGCCAGCTCCGCCGCGCTGGGCGGGGGCGTCGGCGTACGACGGTGGGTGGTCAACGCGACCGTGCCCATGTCGTACCACCGGGACGACCCCGCGGTCCACCTGGCCGCGCTGGCCGACGGCCTCGGCCTGGCCGGGCCCGGGGTCGGCCTGCTCACCGGGGTCGACGTCGCCGAGGTGGTGGCCCGGGCCGACAGCGGCGTGCGGGCCTGGGCGACGGTCGGGCTCGGCACCCCGGTCTGGGCCGCGGCACCCGCCCCGGCGGCACCGGCCCAGCGGGTCGGCACGGTCAACATCGTGGTGTACGTCCCGGCGGCGCTCTCCGACGCCGCCCTGGTCAACGCCGTCGCCACGGCGACGGAGGCGAAGGCGCAGGCGATCTGGGAGCTCGGGCTGCCCGCCACCGGCACCCCCACCGACGCGGTCACCGTGCTCTGCCCGGTCGACGGTCCGGCCGAGCCCTACGGCGGTCCCCGGTCCGCCTGGGGTGCCCCGCTCGCCCGCGCCGTCCACGCCGCCGTCCGGGACGGCGGGTCCGCGCCCTGCGTCCCCTGGTCAGACAAGCGGACGGGCTGAACTTCCGTCCGATCGGCCCGTCGTCGGAGCGTTCACCGCCGGGTAGCGTCGCGGGCGATGTACGCTGCCGCCCCCCTCAGCCCCCGCCGTCGTCCGCGAGCCCTGCTCGCCCTCGGTGTGCTCCTCGCCGTGCTCGCCGCCGGATGCGGTGAGTCCGACGCCACCGCTCCCACCTGGCAGCCGGGCGGAGGTGGCGGGGCCACCGGCTCCCCGGTGCCCGCCGACAAGCCGACCGACGCGCCGGCCGGCGACGAGATCACGCTTTCGGCCACCGGCGACATCGTCATGGGCATGGCCCCCTCCCGGCTGCCCGCCAACGGCGGCAAGGGCTTCTTCGACGAGATCAAGGGCGCGCTCGAGGCCGACCTGGTGATGGGCAACCTCGAGGAGCCGCTCACCGAGGACACCGGCGCGGGCAAGTGCGGCGCCAACTCCACCGCGTGCTTCCAGTTCCGGGCCCCGCCCGGCTACGCCGCCCACCTGCGCGACGCCGGTTTCGAGCTGCTCAACCAGGCCAACAACCACGGGTACGACTACGGCAAGGCCGGCTACGAGAACACCCGGCAGGCGCTGGAGAAGCATGGGCTCAAGCACACCGGCGCGCCGGACCAGATCACCGTGGTCGACGTCAAGGGCGTCAAGGTGGCCGTCCTCGGCTTCTCCTCGTACCCCTGGTCGAACAGCCTGACCGACATCGACGCGGCGAAGGCGGTCGTCGAGAAGGCCGCCACCCAGGCCGACGTGGTCGTGGTGCAGGTGCACATGGGCGCCGAGGGCGCCGACAAGACCCGGGTGAAGCCGGGCACCGAGATCTTCTACGGCGAGAACCGGGGCGATCCGGTGAAGTTCTCCCACGCGGTCATCGACGCCGGGGCCGACCTGGTGGTCGGGCACGGCCCGCACGTGCTGCGCGGCATGGAGTTCTACCAGGGTCGGCTGATCGCCTACAGCCTCGGCAACTTCGCCGGTGGCGCCCGGTCGCTGAACCCGTCCGGCCGGCTGGGCTGGGGCGGGGTGCTCAAGGTGTCGCTCAAGCCGGACGGCAGCTACGCCGGGGGCTCGTTCACCTCGACCCGGATGAACTCGGTGGGCAAGCCCACCATGGACCCGGCCGACCAGGGGCTCGGGTTGATCACGCAGGTCAGCCGCAGCGACTTCCCGCGCACCGGGGCCCGGCTCGACAGCTCCGGCAAGATCAGCGCGCCCTCGGCCGGCTGACCCGGCGGCCAGCGGGCGTGGGCCCGGCGGGTGGTCGTTCCGGCGACGTAGGCTGGCCGGCGTGACAGAGAGCTTGCCCGGCCGGGCGGAGACGGACCTCGGCCGTACCCGTCGCGCCCGCCGGATCGGCCGGGCGCTGACCGAGGCGCACCCCGACGCGCACTGTGAACTGGACCACTCCAACGCCCTGGAGCTGGCCGTCGCCACGATCCTCTCCGCGCAGTGCACCGACAAGAAGGTCAACGAGGTCACCCCGAAGCTCTTCGTCCGCTACCCGACGGCGGCCGACTACGCCGGGGCCGACCGGGCGGAGCTGGAGGAGCTGATCCGGCCGACCGGCTTCTACCGCAACAAGACCGACTCCCTGATCAAGCTGGGTCAGGCCCTCGTCGAGCGGTACGACGGACGGGTCCCCGGCAAGCTGGTCGACCTGGTGACGCTTCCCGGCATCGGCCGCAAGACGGCCAACGTCATCCTCGGCAACGCCTTCGACGTCCCCGGCATCACCGTCGACACCCACTTCCAGCGGCTGGTGCAGCGGTGGCGGCTGACCGCGCAGACCGACCCAGTCAAGATCGAACACGAGATCGGGGCGCTCTTCCCGAAGCGGGAGTGGACCATGCTCTCGCACCGGATCATCTTCCACGGCCGGCGGGTCTGCCACGCCCGCAAGCCCGCCTGCGGCGCGTGCACGCTGGCGAAGCTCTGCCCCTCGTACGGGACCGGGCCCACCGAGCCGGCCGCCGCCGCCAAGCTGCTCAAGGGCTCCCGCGCCCGGGACCTCGCGGTCGCCGCCGGGGTGGACCCGGAGCTGGTGCCGCAGCAGGCCGTCGCCGCGGAGGTGCCGTGAACCGCCGGTTCGCCGCCCTGCTCGTCCCGGTGCTCCTCGCCGTCGCCGGCTGCACCGCCACCGAGCAGGACGCCCCGCCCACATCGGCCGCTCGGGCCGAGCGACCGTCCCCGTTCGCCGACTGCGCCACGCTGACCGCCGCGCCCGCGGCGGCCGGCGCCGCCACCCCGGCGCCGGCCGGCGACGCCGGGGAGCGCCTGCCCGAGCTCTCCCTCTCCTGCTTCACCGGCGGCGCCCCGGTGGCGCTGCGCGACGTGCGCGGCCCGGTCGTGGTCAACCTCTGGGCGTCCTGGTGCGCGCCCTGCCGCCAGGAACTGCCCGCCTTCCAACGGCTCAGCGAGCGCTCCGCCGGGAAACTCCAGGTGCTCGGCGTCAACAACCGGGACAGCCGGGGCGGCGCCCAGTCCATCGGGGAGGACTTCGGCGTGCGCTTCCCGATGCTGTTCGACCAGGGCGGTGCGCTGCAACGGGAGCTGGAGCGCAACGCCATGCCGCTGACCGTGTTCGTCGACGCCGACGGCCGGATCCGCCACGTCGACTCCACCGGCGCCCTCGACGACGCCCGCCTCACCGAGCTGGTACGCCGGCACCTCGGCGTGGAGGTGGCACCGTGAGCGTGAGGAGTGAGCTGGGTTTGAGCGGCCGCCCACCGAGCTGGATCGACCCGCTGCTGAACCGGCTCGGCACCGCCCGGACCGAGGACTTCACCCGGCTCACCACCCCCGAGGAGGGCGGCCGGGAGAGCGCGGTGCTGGTGCTGCTCGGCGAGGAGCCCGGGACCGGCCCCGACGTGCTGGTGCTCCAGCGGGCCGCGACCCTGCGCAACCACGCCGGTCAGCCGGCCTTCCCCGGCGGCGCCGCCGACCCGGAGGACGCCGACGCGTCCGCCACCGCGCTGCGCGAGGCGAACGAGGAGGTGGGGCTCGACCCGGCCAGCGTCACCGTCCTGGCCGAACTGCCCCGGCTCTGGATCCCGGTGAGCGACTTCGTGGTGACCCCGGTGCTGGCCTGGTGGCACACCCCGCACCCGGTGCACCCCCGGGAACCGGCCGAGGTGGCACACGTGGCCCGGCTGCCGATCGCCGAGCTGGTCGACCCGGACAACCGGCTGCGGGTACGCCATCCCAGCGGCTGGATCGGCCCGGCCTTCTCCGTCCGGGGGATGCTGGTCTGGGGCTTCACCGCCGGGGTGATCGCCACGCTGCTGGAGATGGGCGGCTGGGCCCGCCCGTGGCCGCGGCACCGGGTGGTCGAGCTGCCGCCCCCGGTGGCCGCTCCGGCGCCCTCCGCCGGCACCGACGAGGTCGACGAGATGGCCGGTCCGCTTACCTGACGGGCACGTTCCGCAAGCGGTGGCCGTGCCCGGTGCCCGGTGCCCGTACCCTTGACCCGTGTCCGCCGTGGATCTCGTACTGCTCCTGCTCATGCTCGTGTTCGCGATCAGCGGATACCGTCAGGGCTTCGTCATCGGAGCGCTGTCGTTCTCCGGGTTCTTCCTGGGCGCGCTCGTCGGCCTCCAGGTCGGTCCGATGATGGCCCGCCAGTTCGTCGACAGCGGCACCCGGGTGCTGATCTCGCTGATCGCCGTCTTCGGGCTGGCCGTGCTCGGCCAGGCGCTGGCCGGCTGGCTCGGCTCGCACCTGCGCCGCACCATCACCAACGACGTGGCCAAGCGGGCCGACGACGTGGGTGGGGCCTTCGTCTCGATCTTCGCGGTGATGATGGTGGCCTGGCTGGTCGCCGTGCCGCTCGGCTCGTCGTCGTTGCCCTGGCTGGCCGCCTCGGTCAAGAACAGCGCCCTGCTGAACGTGGTGGACACCGTGCTGCCGGACCGGGCCCAGGAGCTCTCCACCGCCCTGCGGGACACGGTCGACACCAACGGTTTCCCGGAGGTCTTCAACGGACTCGGCCGTACCTCGGCACGGCAGGTCTCTCCGCCGGACCCGGCGCTCGCCGGCTCCCAGGTGGTGGCGAACAGCCAGCGCGCGGTGGTCAAGGTGCTGGGCTCCGCGCCCAGTTGCGCCCGCCGCATCGAGGGCTCCGGTTTCGTGTACGCGGACGACCGGGTGATGACCAACGCGCACGTCGTCGCCGGCACCCGTTCCGTCGCGGTCGAGCTGCGCGGTGACCGGTACGACGGCCAGGTCGTCGTCTACGACCCGGACCGGGACCTCGCCGTGCTGTACGTGCCGGGGCTGCCCGGCCCGTCGCTGCGCTTCGCCGCCGGTCAGGCCGGCAGCGGCGCCGACGCGATCGTGCTGGGCTTCCCCCTGGACGGCCCGTACGACGCCCGGCCGGCCCGGGTACGCGACGTCGACCGGATCACCGGGCCGGACATCTACTCCTCCGGGGACGTGACCCGGGAGATCTACACGATCCGGGCGCTGGTGCGCAGCGGCAACTCCGGCGGCCCGCTGGTCTCCTCGAACGGCCTCGTCCTCGGGGTGATCTTCGCGGCTGCCGCGGACGACCCGAACACCGGCTTCGCGGTGACCGCCGCGGAGGCCCGGTCGGTGGCGCTGGCCGGCGCGGAGCGTACCCGTGGGGTGGGCACCGGCGAGTGCACCTGAGGCCCCCGGACGGACGGTGGCCGGGTGACCGCGACCGGGGTCAGCCCCGGGCGCCGGCCCGGGCCGCGACGTCCCCACTCGACGGGGCGAGGCCGGGCAGCGCGGCCGGCCCCCAGCGCACCGTCCGGTCCAGCACCGAGCGAGCCATGATCGCCACGCAGGTGCCGCCGTTGAGGAAGGACGCCACCACGTCACTGGGGTGGTGCATGCCCCGGTACATCCGGGTGAGCGCCACCCCGACCGGCACCAGCACCAGCAGCGTCCACCAGGTCGCCTTCACGGCGGTGCTCCGCGCCTGCAGGGCCAGCAGCAGCGCGATGCCGACGTAGAGCGCCACCGCCGCCGAGGTGTGCCCGGAGGGGAAGCTGGAGGTCGGCGGGGAGACGTCCATCTTCTCCACGGCCGGGCGGTTCCGGTCGATCGCCATGGTGGTCAGCAGGAACACCAGCGCCTGGGCGCTCACCGCGGCGCACAGGAAGATCGGCTCCCGCCAGCGGTGCAGCACCAGCCGCAGGATCAACGCGACGACCACGGTGACCACCACGACCATCTGGGTGCTCGCCAGGGTGCTGAACACCAGCGACACGTCGTTCCAGCCGCCGGTGCGGTCGGCGGCCAGTTCCCGGTTGACCGCGTCCTCCGCCGTGAACGGCCAGACCGTGTGGAACACCCGGGTCACCAGCAACCCCAGCGCCACCATGACGGCGAGCAGCAGGGCCACCGGCAGCAGCACCCGCTTGACGACCTGCACCGCGAAGTCGGACATGGGCCGCTCATTACCCCGGGCGGTCGCGAACTACGCTCGCGGCCCGTCCGGGTCGGCCAGCTCCGGCTCCACCCCCTCGGTGGCGGGCCGCGTCGGACGCAAGCCGACCTGCTCCCGCCAGGTGGTGAACGCGGCGGCGGTCCCGGCCACCACCGCCACCCCGAGCACCCAGCCGCCCACCACGTCGCTGGTCCAGTGCACGCCGAGCGCGATGCGGCTCCACCCGGTGACCACGGTCAGCAGCACCGCCGCCAGCCACAACGCGAGGCGCGACCCGGGCCGGCCCCGGGTGAACGGCAGGAAGACCAGCAGCAGCACCCCGGCGGCCAGCGCGGCGTTCAGCGCGTGCCCCGACGGGAAGGCGAAACCGGCCGCCCGGGCCACCGGGTCGAGCAGGTCGGGGCGGTGCCGGCCGACGAGGAGCTTCAGCAGCGCGCCGAGCAGGCCACCGACGGCCATCGTGGTGACCACCCAGAGCGCCAGCCGCCGCGCCCGGCGATGCCACAACCAGACCACCAGCGCCAGCGCGGCGATCCGCAGCGGCCCCGGACCGAAGACGTTCGTCCACACCGTCATCGTCCACACCCAGGCCGGATGGTCGAGGGCGTAGCCGTGCAGCGCGTGGGTGACCGTGGCGTCCAGGTCGTGCAGCGGCGGCCACGCCCCCAGCACCAGCACGGCGAGCAGCCCGAACGGCACCAGCACGAGGAACGCCGCGACCGAGGCCAGGGTCAGCCGCAACCCCAGCGAATGGTCCACGTCGAGGCGCCGGTCCCACCAGGACCGGTCACCGGGGCGAACGGGTGTGTGCTGACCGGGCGAATCCATGCCGCGTCCACTACCCAGCCGGGAACCGGATCAGACCGGCTCTCAGCGACCCCACAGCCGGAACCGGCGGATCATCAGCGCGGTGCCGGTGACCAGGGCGGCCAGGATGGCGACGCCGGTCCAGAGCCGGCGGGGTGCCGGGTCCTCGCCGGCGCCGGCCGGTTGGGCCGACCACCGGGTCTGCTGGCGGGGAGCGGTGAAGCCGAGCGGGTCCGCGCCGGTGCCTCCGGCCTGGGCGTCGTCGGTGGAACCGGGTGCCGGGCCGAAGCCGACCACGCCGGGGGAGTCGTTGTCGTCCAACGGGTTGTGGTGCACCAGCGGCACGTCCGCCGTCAGTGCGGCGACCGGGTCGACCAGGCCGTACCCGAAGCGGTCGTCCCGGCCGGTGGGGCCGATGTCCCGCGCGGTGGTCAGCAGCCGGTTGACCACGTCCCCGGCGGACATCTGCGGGTAGCGGGACCGGATGAGCGCGGCGGCGGCCGCCACCAGCGGGGCGGCGAAGCTGGTGCCCTGGACCCCCCAGTAGCCGCCGGGCGGCCGGGCCCCGACCAGGCCGGTGGCCGGGGCGCTGAGGATGGTGGCGCGCCCGGTGATCGAGCCGGGCCAGAGGTTCTCGCTGTCGCGTTCCAGGCCGGCCACCGCGATCACACCCGGCTCGCGGGCCGGGTACCAGACCTTCGGGCTGTTGGAGGTGGCGACGTTGCCGGTGCAGGCCACCACGACCACGTCCCGGGCGAAGGCGTAGTCGAGCGCGGCGGCCAGCGCCGGGCTGTCACCGCTGCCGCCGAGGGACAGGTTGATCACCCGGGCGCCGTTGTCGACCGCCCAGCGCACCCCCTTGGCGACGATCAGCGCGTCGTCGTAGCGGTTCTCGTCGTCCAGGACCCGGACGGGCAGGATGCGCGCGTCGGGCGCCAGCCCGACCACGCCCCGCTTGTCGTCGCTGCGTCCGGCGATCAGGCTGGCCACCGTGGTGCCGTGACCCACCGGGTCGGGCTGGGGGGCGCCGCCCGGTGAGACCAGGTCGGTGCCGGGCAGCACCTGGCCCACCAGGTCCGGGTGGGAGGCGTCCACTCCGGAGTCGACCACCGCGACCGTCACCCCACGGCCGGTGGAGCTGCGCCACGCCGCGTCCGCCCGCAACTGGTCGAGCTGGAACTGGTCGTCGCGGACCCGGTCGGCCCGGGCCGTCGTGTCCACCGGCGCGAAGCGGGGCACGGCCAACGCCGCGTGGGTGACCGGCGCGGCGACGCCGATCGGCGGGGACGCGGCGGCCGACGCCGCCGGCGGGGGCGCCCCGACGAGCGTCACGGCCGTCGCCGCCACCCCGACCAGCGCGCGCCCGGCGAACCGGTGCAGCGCCGTCGGGGAGCCGTGCCGAACCCTGGTCACATCCTCCGCCATTCATCGCGACAGACACGTGCTGCTGGGAGATTACCGGGTTTCACCGCCACCACGGGACGTTCCACTCACTCGCGTCACGGTGGCGGCAGGTGCGCCAGCTGCACCAGCCGTACGCCCTCGCGACGGGTGACCAGCCGGCCCCGCCCCGGGGGCAGCGGGCCGGGGCGGACCGGACCGACCAGTTGCCCCTCGTCCGGGCTGCCGCTCATCACCAGCCCGGCCGTCGAGAGCTCCCGCAACCGCTGGATGATCGGCTCGTACTGGGCCCGGGCGGCGCCGCCGGAACGGCGGACCAGCACCAGGTGCAGGCCGATGTCACGGGCCTGCGGCAGGTGCTCCACCAGCCCGTGCAGCGGGTTCGCCGGGCCGCTGGACACCAGGTCGTAGTCGTCCACCAGCACGAACAGCTCCGGCCCCGACCACCAGGACCGCTCCCGCAACTGCGCCGGGGTCACCTCCGGGCCGGGCATCCGCCGCTGCATGTAACCGGCGACCGACTCGACCAGCTCGGCGGTGTGCGCCGCCGCGCTGCCGTACCCGATGACGTGCGGCTCGTCGGTGAGGGGTTGGAGGCTGCGCCGGTAGTCCACCAGCAGGATCCGGGCCTGCTCCGGGGTGAACCGGTCGATGATCGAGGTGGCCAGCGCGCGGAGGAACGACGACTTGCCGCACTCCGCGTCGCCGAAGACCACGAAGTGCGGCTCGCTGGCGAAGTCCAGCAGCACCGGACGCAGGTCCGCCTCCGCGACCCCGATCGGGAAGGCCAGTCCGGTGGTGGCGGAGCGGTCCAGCTCGGCGTACGGCAGCACCGGCGGCAGCAGCCGTACCCGGGGGGCCGGCGGACCGGCCCAGGCGCCACCGACCGCCTTGACCAGGTCGGTGGTCTCCGCCCCGGCGACCTGGGGCAGAGCGGTCAGGAAGTGCAGGCCCTGCGCGGTGATGCCCCGGCCCGGCGTCTTCTCCGGCACGGTCACCGCCACCGTCCGCTTCACCACCGTGTCCGACGGGTCGCCGAGGCGCAGCTCCAGCCGGGAGCCGAACAGGTCGCGGATCGCCGGGCGGAAGTCCAGCCAACGCACCGCGCTCGCCACCACGTGCACCCCGTACGACAGGCCCCGGGTGGCCACGTCGGTGACGAGGGGTTCCAGGTCGTCGTACTCGCCGCGCAGGGTGGCCCAGCCGTCGACGACGAGGAAGACGTCGCCGAACGGGTCGACGGCGCGCTGTCCGGCCGCCGCCGGCACCGTGCGGCGCTGCCGCCAGGCCGCCATCGACTCCACGCCGAGCTCCGCGAAGCGGCGTTCCCGCTCGGCGAGGAGGGTGGCGATCTCACCGATCGTCCGGCGCACCACGGTCGGGTCGGCGCGGCCGGCGACCCCGCCGACGTGCGGCAGGTCGCGCAGCGCGGCCAGCCCGCCGCCGCCGAAGTCCAGGCAGTAGACCTGCGCCTCGGCGGGCGTGTGGGTGAGCGCCAGCGCGCAGATCAGCGTCCGGAGCAGGTGCGACTTGCCGCTCTGCGGGCCGCCCACGACGGCGACGTGCCCGGCCGCGCCGTCCAGGGCCAGCCAGAGCAGGTCGCGCCGCTGCTCGTACGGCTTGTCGACGACGGCCACCGGCACCTGGAGGGCGCCGTGCAGCTCGGGATTGCCGACGGTGAGGCCGCGCGCCGGGTCGACGGCGACCGGCCCGAGCAGCTCGTCCAGGGCGGGTGCCCGGTCCAGCGGAGGCAGCCAGACCTGGTGCGCGGGCGGGCCCTGCCCGGCCAGCCGGTTGACCAGGACGTCGAGCAGGCTCTCCCCGCCGACCTCCTCCTCCGTGGGCGGCGCCGGGGTGGCCGGTTCCGGCACCGGCACGAGGTGGGTGGAGAAGGTCAGCAGCCGGGCCGGTTCGCCCGCGCCGCCGCCGGCCGCGCCGGCCCGCCGGCGGACCGGCCCGGAGACGTACGCGGCGCGGAACCGGACCAGCGGGTCGGTGCCGGCGCGCAGGTAGCCGTGCCCGGGGGAGCGGGGCAGTTCGTGCGCGTCGGGCACGCCCAGCACGGTGCGCGACTCCAGCGCCGAGAAGGTGCGCAACCCGATCCGGTACGACAGGTGGGTGTCCAGCCCCCGGAGCCGGCCCTCCTCCAGGCGCTGGCTGGCCAGCAGCAGGTGGACGCCGAGCGACCGGCCCAGCCGGCCGATCTGCACGAAGAGGTCGATGAAGTCCGGCTTGGCGGAGAGCAGCTCGGAGAACTCGTCGCAGATCAGCAGCAGGGACGGCAGCGGGGCGAGCGGGCTGCCGGCGGCCCGGGCCCGCTCGTAGTCGCGCAGGCTGGCGAAGTTGCCGGCCCGGCGCAGCAGCTCCTGGCGGCGGACCAGCTCGCCGTTGATGGCGTCGACCATCCGGTCGACCAGCGGCAGCGCGTCGGCCAGGTTGGTGATCACCGCGGCGGTGTGCGGCAGCCGGTCGAAGGAGGCGAAGGTGGCGCCGCCCTTGAAGTCGACCAGGACGAAGTTGAGCTGTTCGGAGCTGTGCGTGGCGGCCAGTCCGAGCACCAGCGTCCGCAGCAGCTCGGACTTGCCGGAGCCGGTGGCGCCGATGAGCAGCCCGTGCGGGCCCATCCCGTCCTGCGCCGACTCCTTCAGGTCCAGCTCGATCGCGCCGCCGTCGGCGCCGATGCCGATCGGCACGCGCAGCCGCTCCCGGGCGGAGCGGGGCACCCAGCCCTGGTCGGCGGTGAAGCCGTCCGGGTCGCCGATGCCGAGCAGTTCGGGCAGGCCCAGCTCGGCGCCGGGCGCGCTCTCCGTCCCCCGTACGGTGGTGGCGATCCGCAGCGGGGCGAGCCGTCGGGCGATCGCCTCGGCGTCGGCGATCTCCAGCCGGTCGGCGGTGCCGACCTCGGCGTGCCCCTCGGCGGACCAGGAGTGCAGCCGGTCGCCGCGCAGCTCCAGCAGGAGGGCGAAGCGGTCCAGCAGTCGGGGCGGCGGGGTGTCCAGGTCGATCACGGTGACCGCGTCGATGCCGCCGTCGCCGGCCAGGTCGGTGGCGCCGGTGAGGTCGCCGCCGTCGAGCAGCACCACCACGTGCGGCCCGTCGGTGGCCGGCCCGGCCGGGCTGAACCGGGACCGGCTGGCCAGCACCTCGTCGAGCAGCCGTTCCAGCTCGACGGCCGAGCTGGTGACCAGGCGTACCGGGCCGAGCGCGTCGACGCGGGCCGGGTGGTGGGCGTGCGGCAGCCACTTCACCCACTCCCAGAGCGCGCGACGCTCGGGGCCGGCGCAGACGGCGATCAGCAGCTCGTCCGGGGCGTGGAAGACGGCCAGTTGGGTGAGCATGGCCCGGGCCAGCGCCTGCGCCGGCGCGGAACCGGTGTCCGGCCGGCCGGTGCCGGGGCGCGCCGGGCCGGCGGGCCCGTCCCGGACGAAGACCCGGGCGAAGCTGCGCAGCGAGAGCGCCACCGGCAGGTCCGGCACCACCGAGTACGCGTCGAGGAAGCGGCGCAGCGCCCCGGCGGTCATCGGTTCCAGCTCCTCCAGCGGCCGGGTGACCGGGGGGACCAGCGGGGTGGCGAGGGTCTGCGGCCCGACCGCGACCCGGACCACGGCGAAGTCCGGGTCGGCCGGCCGGCGCTCCCAGACCCGGTGGCTGTCCACCGTGGACCAGAGCTGCCCCGGGTCGGGGTGGCGGTAGTAGAGCCCGGCCCGCTGCTGGCCGGCGGTCTGCCGGACCCGGCGGCGCAGCGCCGTCAGGTGCCGCAGGTACTCCCGGCGGGCGGCCATCATCTCCGACTTCTTCGGGGTGCCGGAGGCGCTGCCCCAGGAGGTCATCAGCATCGCCAGTGAGGAGAGGCCGAACATGCCGCCCACCACGTAGGAGTACGCGCCACCGCCGCGGCCGAACATCATCGCCATGGCGACCGTGCCGCCCAGCATGGGCAGCACCATCAGCGCCTGCTGCCAGCGACCGCCGGTGACGGCGGGGATCTCCGGAGGCGCCTCGACGGGCAGTTCACCGACCGGTATATCCGGTGCCGGACGGCGTGGCGGCCGCTTGATGACGACAGTGGACACGGAGCCTCCCCATGGCGCTCGGTAACCCGAGCCTGGCTCATGGTAGGTAAAGTCCTGTCGTCCGTCAGCCACCGCTCCCGATCGATATGGAGATAAGTCGATGACCACCGGACTGGCCCGGGTCACGATCAGCGCTCCGCAACGCCGGGTGGACGTGGCCCTGCCGGAGCAGGTACCCCTGGCCGAGCTGCTGCCGGAGGTGCTCCGGCACGCCGGGGAGGGGCTGGCCGACGACGGTGAGCGGCACGGTGGCTGGCTGCTCCGGCGGGCCGACGGGGCGGTGCTGGCGACCGCGCAGGCGCTGCTGCCCCAGGGCGTCCGCGACGGCGAGGTGCTGCACCTGGTGCCGGCCCACGACCAGTGGCCCGAGCTGGAGTACGACGACGTGGTCGAGGCGATCGCCGACGGCGCCCGTCGGCGCGGCAGCGCCTGGTCGCCCCGGGCCACCCGGACCGCCGCGCTCGCCGGGGCGGGCGTGCCGCTCGCCGTCGGGCTGCTCGCCGTCCTGGCCGGCGGGCCGGCGCAGCGCTCCGGCTGGGCCGTCGCGGGCGCGGTGGCGCTGCTGCTCACCCTCGCCGGCACGGTCGCCTCCCGGGCGTACGGGGACGGACCCGCCGGCGCGACCCTCGGCGGCTACGCCCTGCCGTACGCCGCCGCCGCCGGCGCCCTGGCGGTCAGCTCCGGCGACCCGGTCGGCGCGTTCCGGCCGTTGCCCTGGCTGGGCGCCCCCGAGCTGCTGGCCGGCGCGGTGGCGCTGCTGCTGGTCGCGGTGCTGGGCCTGCTCGGCACGGCCGCCCGGCTGCGGGTCTTCGTGGCCGGCGCGACGGCCGGCGCGGCCGGCGCGCCGGCCGCGGCCGGGGGTTTCCTGCTCGACCCGGCGGGCACCGCGGCGGTGCTGCTCTGCGTGCTGGTCTTCGCCGTCGGCGCGCTGCCGCTGCTGGCGATCCGGCTCGGCAAGGTGCCGCTGCCGCCGATCACCCTGCCCACCGGCCCGACCGGCGGGCCGGACGCGGTGCGCGACCTGCCCGACCGGGCCCGGGTGCACGCCGCGGTCGCCCGGACCGAGGAGATGCTGACCGGCATGCTGATCGGGCACGCCGTGCTCGCCGTCGCCGCGGCGGTGGTGCTGGGCGCGACCGGGGGGACCGCCGGCCGGCTGCTGGTGGCGGTGGTCGCCGCGGTGCTGCTGCTGCGCTCCCGGCTCTTCGTGGCGGTCCGCCACCGGGTCCCGCCGGTGCTCGCCGGGCTGGCCGGGTTCGCGGTGCTCGGCGCGGTGCTGGCCGCTCGGGCGGGCGGGGCCGGCCTGCTCGCGCTGACCGTCGGCGGCCTGCTGGTCGCCCTGGCCGCCGTCGCGACCGGCACGACGTACGCCCGGCGCCCGGTGTCGCCGTACCTGGGTCGGGTGGCCGACCTGACCGACACCGCGCTGGTGGTCTCGGTGGTGCCGGTGGCCTGCGCGGTGCTGGACCTCTACGACGCCGCCCGCGGCCTGCTGGGCTGACCCGTACGACGAAGGCCCGGACCGACCGGCCCGGGCCTTCCTCGAAGAGTGTCGCGTCAGTGCGCGGACTCGCCGTGCTCCTCGGCGTCCTTGGCCCGCTGGTACGAGGCGCGGATCTCCGCCTCGGCCTCGACCCGGCCGACCCAGGTGGCGCCCTCGACCGACTTGCCCGGCTCCAGGTCCTTGTAGACCTCGAAGAAGTGCTGGATCTCCAGCCGGTCGAACTCGCCCAGGTGGTGGATGTCGCGCAGGTGCTCCTGGCGGGGGTCCTCGTAGGGCACGCAGAGGACCTTGTCGTCGCCGCCCTTCTCATCGGTCATCCGGAACATGCCGATGGTGCGGCACCGGATCAGGCAGCCGGGGAAGGTCGGCTCGGGGACGAGCACCAGCGCGTCCAGCGGGTCGCCGTCCTCGCCGAGGGTGCCCTCGATGAAGCCGTAGTCGGCCGGGTACTGGGTCGACGTGAAGAGGGTGCGGTCCAGCCGGATCCGGCCGGTCACGTGGTCCACCTCGTACTTGTTTCGGTGACCCTTGGGGATCTCAACCGTGACGTCGAAATCCATTTCCCACGCTCCCTCGTCTGCCCACGCTGGCTGAACGGAACCATAGCGCCCCCCGGACGGGTGAAAGGCCACCCCTCGGCTCCGGACGCCGCATAGTCTTCGGACCGAAGTAGTGTCACCCAGGCGGGTTTCGGCCGCAGGAGGAGGGGGTCGTGGGGAGGGAAGATTCACAATACCGTCCGGGTGGGGTTGACGGACGCGGATCCGGCGGATCCGCCAGCGGGCGGGTTCCCGTGCCCGACGCCAACGTGCCCCGCCACCCCGGGCCCCCGCCGTCCCCCGCGTCGAGCCCGGCGGAGCGTCAGCCACCCCCGGCGTGGCGTCCCCCCGGCGTGCCTGCCTCGTCCGGTTCCGGCCCCGATCGTCCGGGATCCGGCACCGCACCCCGTCCGAACCCGGCGTGGGGAGCGCCGGTCGACGCCACCGCGCCCGTGTCGTCACCGACCGGCGCCATCCCGGTCTCCCCGCCACCGGCCGGGGCCTATCCGCACCCGCCGGCGCCCGTCGCGCCGCCCCGCCGGCGCCGCCGGTGGCCGGCACTGCTGGTCGTCCTGCTGCTGGTCGCCCTGGCCGGGGCCGCCTTCGTGGTCCGCCCCGGACCGGTCGCCGGCTGGCTGGGCGACGGTCGGCCCGCCCCCGCGGCCTCCGCGGGGGCGCCGGAACCCGACCCGTCCCCGGTGCTCGCCGGCCCCGACGCCGGCGCGCCCGAACCGACCCCCGACGCGGTACGCGCCGCGGTCGAGCCGCTGCTGGGCGCCCCCGAACTGGGCGAGCGGGTCAACCTGTCGGTGGTCGACGTGGCGAGCGGGAACTCCCTCTACGCCCGCGGTGGCGACGACGGCACCGTGCCCGCCTCGGTGACCAAGCTGGTGACCGGGGTGACCGTGCTGGCGGCCCGGGGCGCCGGCCACCGGATCCCGACCCGCGCGGTGGCCGGGGCGAACCCTGGCGAGGTGGTGCTCGTCGGTGGCGGCGACCCCACCCTGGCGATCGACAAGAAGGGCTTCTACCCGGGTGCGGCCCGCCTGGACGACCTGGCGAAACAGGTCAAGCAGGCGCTCGGCGGGACGGCGCCGACGAAGGTGGTCGTCGACTCCACGCTCTTCCCCGGCCCCGTACACGGCCCGGGCTGGGACGACGACATCCCGACCGAGGGTTTCGGCGCCTCGATCAGCGCGCTGATGACCGACGGAGCGCGGCGGGACCCGGTGTCGGCCCGGAAGAACTTCGACGACACCCACGGCGCGGCGGAACGCGACCCGCGGCCGGACCTGGCCGCCGGCCGGTCCTTCGCCCGGCTGCTCGGGCTCCCCACGACCGACGTGGCGAAGGGCTCGGCCCCGGCGGCCGGCGGCAGCGCGGCGGCCGGCGCCCCGGCCCCCGGCACCGAGCTGGGCAAGGTCGAGTCGCTGCCGATGATCCGCCTGGTCGACATCATGATCAGCGACAGCGACAACGTGGTCGCCGAGGCGCTGGCCCGGCAGGTCGCGCTGGCCCGCAACCAGCCGGGCTCCTTCGCCGGGGGCGCGGCGGCGATGGACACGGTCGTCGCCGAGTTGGGCCTGCCGGCCGACGAGATCAGCCTCGCCGACGGCAGCGGGCTGTCCCGCACCAACCGGATCAGCCCCTCCCTGCTCACCGACCTGATCGCGCTCGCCGGCGACGGCAGCCGCCCGGAGCTGGCGGCCATCTTCGGCGGCCTGCCCGTCGGCGGCTGGTCCGGCACCCTGAAGGAGCGGTACCAGGTGGCGGCGACGGCCGCCGGGGCCGGCGTGGTGCGGGCCAAGACCGGGACGCTGACCGGGGTGCAGGCCCTCTCCGGGCTGGTCACCACCGCCGACGGCCGGCTGCTCGCCTTCGCCGTGCTCACCGACCAGGCGCCGGCCGGCGACCCGGACGTCCCCCGCCGGGCCCTGGACCGGATCGCCGGCGCGCTGGCCGCCTGCGGCTGCCGCTGACCCCGTTCGCCGGGGGCTGCCGCCCACGCCCCCGGCCGGGGTGTCGCGGCGCGGGTACGGTGGGTGCATGGCGCAGTTCGTGGACTGGGATCTGGCCGCCGCGACCGCGGGGGCGCTGAGCAAGTCGGGCCCCCGGGTGTCGTACGCGGAGGCCACCGAGGTGGTCGGCGACCTGCGGCGGCTCACCGACGAGGCGGCCGGGCACGTGGCCGACTACACCGGGCTGCGCTCCCAGGTCAGCCATCCGCCGGTGCGGGTGGTGGACCGGCGGGACTGGGCGGCCGCCAACATCGCCGGGCTACGCGAGGTGATCACCCCGCTGGTCGACCGGCTCTCCGGCGACCGCCGTCCCGGCCCGCTCACCGAGGCGATCGGCTCCCGGCTGACCGGGGTGCAGGCCGGCACCGTGCTGGCCTACCTGAGCGGCCGGGTCCTCGGCCAGTACGAGGTCTTCTCCGGCGACCCCGGCCAACTGCTGCTCGTCGCCCCGAACATCGTCGAGGTGGAGCGGAAGCTCGGGGCGGATCCGCGTGACTTCCGGCTCTGGGTCTGCCTGCACGAGGTCACCCACCGCACGCAGTTCACCGCCGTGCCGTGGATGCGGGCGTACTTCCTCGGCGAGGTGCAGGCCTTCGTGGACGCCTCGCAGAGCAGCGAGCACCTCGTCGAGCGGCTGCGCCGCGGGGTGGCCACCCTCTCCGACGCGGTCAAGGACCCGGAGAGCCGCACCAGCGTGCTGGACATCGTGCAGACCCCGGGGCAGCGGGCCGTGCTGGACCGGCTCACCGCGCTGATGACCCTGCTGGAGGGGCACGCCGAGTTCGTCATGGACGGGGTCGGCCCGCAGGTCATCCCGAGCGTCGAGCGGATCCGGGCCGGGTTCAACCGGCGCCGCGAGTCGGGCAACCCGCTGGAGAAGGCGATCCGCCGGCTGCTCGGCGTGGACGTCAAGATGCGCCAGTACGCCGAGGGCCGCAAGTTCGTGCACGGCGTCGTCGAGCGGGTCGGCATGGACGGCTTCAACAAGATCTTCGGTTCGCCGCTGACCCTGCCCCGGCTGGAGGAGCTGGGCGACCCGGACGCCTGGGTGGCCCGGGTGCACGGTCCCGCCGCGGCCACCCCGACCGCCGGCTGACCGGGCGCCCGTGGCCGCGCTCGCCCCGCCGGTCGCCGCGACCCGGGTCGCGGTCCGCCGCGCGCTGGCCGGCCTGCCCGGCGCCGGGCCGGTGCTGGTGGCCTGCTCGGGCGGGGCGGACTCGCTGGCCCTCGCCGCCGCCACCGCCTTCGTGGCGCCCCGGTTGGGTCGCGCCGCCGGCCTGGTGACCGTCGACCACGGCCTGCAACCCGGCTCCGCCGAGCGCGCCGCCGCCGTCACCCGATGGGCGGTCGAGGCCGGCCTGGATCCGGTCGAGTCGGTCCCGGTGACCGTGGCCGGGCGACCGGGCGGCCCGGAGGCGGCCGCCCGCGAGGCCCGCTACGAGGCCCTGATAGCCGCCGCCCGGCGGCACGACGCGGTCGCCCTGCTCGTCGGGCACACCCGCGACGACCAGGCCGAGACGGTCCTGCTGGCGCTGGCCCGGGGGGCCGGCCCGCGGGGGCTGGCCGGGATGCCCGAGCGCCGCGACCTGGCCGGCGTGCCGCTGCTGCGCCCGCTGCTCGACGTCACCCGGGAACAGACCCGCAAGGCGTGCGCCGCGCTCGGGCTGACCCCGTGGGACGACCCGCACAACGTCGACCCGTCGTACGCCCGGGCGCGGGTGCGCGCCGACGTGCTGCCGGCGCTGACCCGGGCGCTCGGCCCGGCGGTGCGGGACAACCTGGCCCGGACGGCCCGGCTGGTCGGGGCGGACACCGCCGCGCTGGACGAACTGGCCGCCGCCGCCCTCGCCGCCGCGCCCGTGGCGGCGCCACCCCCGGCCGGGGTGCGGGCGGTCGAGGGTGGGCTGCGGGTGGCGGCGCTGGCCGCGCTGCCGACCGCGGTACGCACCCGGGTGCTGCACGCCTGGGCCCGGGAGCTGGGCGCCTACGGGGCCGCCCTGTCGCACCGGCACGTCGCGGCGCTGGACGCGCTGGTCACCGACTGGCACGGGCAGGGGGCGACCGCCCTGCCGGGTGGAGTGCGGGTGGTCCGCCGCGACGGGCGCCTCGTGCGCCTCGACTGAGGGCCGGAGCCGGCGACTCGGCACGCCGACCCGGACGCCCCTGGGGCATCCACCGCTCCGGCGGACTGCCCGGGAGCCGCCGGAGGCGGTAGACATGGCGGATGGCGTACCCCCGCAAGCCGCTGTTCGCCCCGCACGGCGCCGTCGCGACCAGCCAGCCGCTCGCGGCGGCCGCGGGCCTGGCCGTGCTGCGGCGCGGCGGCAACGCCGTCGACGCCGCGCTGGCCACGGCGGTCGCGCTGACCGTGCTCCAGCCGCCCTCGAACGACATCGGCGGTGACCTCTTCGCGATCGTCTGGGACGGCGAGCGGCTGCACGGGTTGACCGCCGCCGGCCGGTCGCCGGCGGCGCTCACCCGGGAGATGGTGCTGACCGCCACCGGGGGCCGGGCGGCCGAGCCGATGGCGGCGCTCGGCGGCGCCCAGGCGCGCGGGCCGGCGATGCCGGCCCGGGGCTGGCTGCCGGTGACGGTGCCGGGGGCCCCGGCCGGGTGGCGGGACCTGCACGACCGGTTCGGCTCGCTGCCCTTCGCCGACCTCTTCACCGACGCGATCGGCTACGCCGAGCACGGCCACCCGGTCTCCGCCGGCACGGCGGCCGGCTGGGCCCGCGCGGTGGCCGGCCACGCCGGCCTGGTCGGTGCGGAGTTCGCCGAGTTCGAGCGGGTCTTCACCGTCGACGGGCGGGCCC
This sequence comes from Micromonospora sp. LZ37, assembly GCF_059359015.1. NCBI lineage: Bacteria > Bacillati > Actinomycetota > Actinomycetes > Micromonosporales > Micromonosporaceae > Micromonospora > Micromonospora sp. LZ37. The sequence continues at coordinate 139,245 of NZ_JCADBL010000013.1, forward strand.
CCCGCCCCGGCGAGCGGTGGCGCAACCCGGACGCGGCCCGGACGCTGCGTCGCATCGCGGAGACCGGCGCGGACGACTTCTACCGGGGCCGGATCGCCGAGGCGTTCGACGCGCACGCCGCCCGGACCGGCGGGCTGATCAGCGGCGACGACCTGGCCCGCCACACCTCCACCTGGGTCGACCCGGTCAGCGTGCGGTACCGGGGGCACGAGGTGTGGGAGCTGCCGCCGCCCGGGCAGGGGATCGCCGCGCTGCTCGCGCTGAACATCCTCAACGGGTGGGACCCGGCCGGCGCCGACCCGGTGGAGCGGCTGCACCGGCAGGTCGAGGCGGTGAAGCTCGGCTTCGCCGACGCGCACGCCCACGTCGCCGACCCGGAGCGGGCCCCGGTGCCGACCGCCGCCCTGCTCGACCCGGCGTACGCGGCCGCCCGGCGGGCCCTGCTGACCGAACGGGCCGGTGACCCGGTGGCCGGCGACCCGGAGCGGGGCGGCACGGTCTACCTCTGCACCGCCGACGCGGGCGGGATGATGGTCAGCCTGATCCAGTCCACCTACCTGGCGTTCGGCTCGCACGTGGTGCTGCCCGGCCACGGCTTCGCCCTGCAGAACCGGGGCACCGGCTTCCGGCTCGACCCGGACCACCCCAACGTGGTGGGTCCGGCGAAGCGCCCGTTCCACACCATCATCCCGGGCTTCCTGACCCGCGACGGCGCACCGGTCGGGCCGTTCGGCGTGATGGGCGGGCACATGCAGCCGCAGGGGCACGTGCAGCTGCTCGCCGGGACGCTCGACGCGGGTCTCGACCCGCAGGCCGCGCTGGACGCCCCACGCTGGTACTGGCACGCCGGCCGCACCCTGCTCGTCGAGCCGGAGCTGGCGGCGCGGCCCGGCCTGGTCGCGGGGTTGCGCGCCCGGGGGCACGAGGTCGCCGTCGCCGCCGAGCCCTCCGTGTTCGGGTACGGGCAGGCGCTCTGGCGCGGTGCCGCCGGCTGGGTCGTGGGCTCCGAGTCCCGGATCGACGGTGCTGCTGTCGGCTACTGACGCCGGTCCGGCTCAGGTGGCGGGCACGCGGTCGTGGAAGGTGGTCCGGTAGGCGTGCGGGGTGGTGCCGACCCGGCGGGTGAAGTGGTGGCGCAGCACGGCGGCGTCGCCGAAGCCGGCCCGGTCGGCGACCGTGTCCACGCTGAGCCGGGTCTCCTCCAGCAGCCGGCGGGCCAGCAGCACCCGCTGGTTGGTCAGCCAGTCGTGCGGGGTGGTACCGGTCTCGGCGCGGAACCGGCGGGCGAAGGTACGCGCCGACATGCCGGCCCGGGTGGCCAGTTCGTCCACCGTGGTCGGCCGGTCCAGGTGCCCCATCAGCCACTCCAGCACCGGCTCCAGGGTGGGCGCCTCGGGCGCCTTCGGGATGGGGGCCTCGACGTACTGGGACTGTCCACCGTCCCGGTGCGGGGGGACCACCATCCGGCGGGCCAGCCGGGTGGCCGTGGCGGAGCCGTGGGCCTGGCGGACCAGGTGCAGGCTGGCGTCGATGCCGGCGGCGGTGCCGGCGCTGGTGAGCAGCCGCCCGTCCTGCACGTAGAGCGAGTTGCACCGGACCCGCGCGGCGGGGTGCCGGCGTTGCAGCTCGTCGACGTACCGCCAGTGGGTGGTGCACTCCCGGCCGTCGAGGAGGCCGGCCTCGCCCAGGATGAACGCCCCCGAGCAGACGCTGAAGAGGTACGCCCCCCGCTCGGCGGCGCGGCGCAGCGCGTCGAGCACGCAGGCCGGGGTGGCGCCGCTGCTCTGGTGGGCGGGGACGGCGACGAGGTCCGCCTCCTCGAGCGGGCCGAGGTCGGCGTGCGGGGCCAGGTCGAAACCCGAGGAGGTCCGCACCGGGCGGCCGTCGGGGCTGCACACCTGGAAGCGGTAGGCGGGGAACCCGTCGTCCGTCCGGTCGGTGCCGAAGACCTCGGCGAGCACGCCGAGCTCGAAAGGGGCGACCTGGTCCAGCGCGAGGACGGCGACCGAGCGGAGCATGTGACGAGGGTAACCGCATCGGTGGCAGGAAATCGATGGGCGATGGCATTTCTGCCACTGTCCGGTGTGGGACGGCCCGCGCAGACTGGGTGCAGTCCGGTGCGCACCGGCGGCGAAACCGACATCAACTACGCGAAAGCGAGCGCCGCCATGGGAATCCTGCTGCTCCTGCTCCTGCTCGTCGTCCTGGCCGTCGCGTCGGCCGCCGGCCTCACCGCCGACACCCGCGACTCGGCCGACTGGAAGCCCTCCGACCAGGGCCGCCGTTGGCAGTCCGGCACCTGCTGAGGTGATTGGTCCGGGATTGCCGAAAAAATCCCCGGCGGGACCGCGCCAAAAGGGGCGGCCCCGCCGACGGGAGCGGGTCGGCGTACGGCAGGCTAGGAGTCATGGCTGACGGCTCCTGGTACGACGCCGACATCGATCACGTGATCATCTCCGAGGCGCAGATCCGCGAGAAGACCGCGGAACTCGCCAAGCAGGTCTCGGCGGACTACGCCGGAGTCGAGGACGGGCTCCTGCTGGTCTGCGTGCTCAAGGGCGCGGTCATGTTCATGGCCGACTTCGCCCGGGCGCTGGGCCGACACGGCCCGCCGGCCGAGCTGGACTTCATGGCCATCTCCTCGTACGGCCAGGGCACCACCTCCTCCGGCGTGGTCCGCATCCTCAAGGACCTGGACCGGGACATCGCCGGCCGGCACGTGGTCGTCGTCGAGGACATCGTCGACTCCGGGCTGACCCTCTCCTGGCTGCTGCGCTACCTGGAGTCCCGCTCCGCGGCCAGCGTCGAGGTCGTCGCCTTGTTCCGCAAGCCGGAGGCGGTGAAGGTCCCGGTGCCGGTGAAGTACGTCGGCTTCGACATCCCGACCGAGTTCGTGGTCGGCTACGGCCTGGACTTCGGCGAGCGCTACCGCGAGCTGCCCTACGTCGGCGTGCTCAAGCCCGAGGTCTACGCCCGCGCCTGAGCCGCCCGTCCGGGCCGCGGTCACCACCCGGCCCGGATCCGCGGTCCGCTCGCATCGGAGTCCATCGAGCGGACGTTCAGCGGGCTCTCAGCGATTCCGACTACGGTAGGTGTCGGTGGCGTGGAGTGATCTCCGCGCCCGGCCCCTCGACCCGCGTGACCGGGCGGTCGGGGCGGCCGGTCCGCGGCTCTCCGCCACGCCGGCTGAAACCCTGGTTCGCCGTACGCGTAAGTGCCGGGCTCGGAAGCTCACATCCGGCACCTACGGTGTACCGTCGAATGACCGCGGCGCGGCAGTTCGCGCGCCCCGGGGTCGAGGCCGGCCCGCACGGCGGCTCCGGCGCCGCCGCGGCGGCGACACCATTCAGACGGTCAGGACGTCGATCAGGAGGATGCGGGCGCCCCGGCGCTCGACAACAGTATGGAACGTACGCGTTTCTTCCGCCGACCGGTGGTCTGGATCATCCTGGTCATCCTCGGCGCCGTTGTGCTCAGTCAGCTGTTCACCGCTGGTCCCAGCTACCACCGCGTGGACACTTCCATTGCGCTCGACCACCTCAACACCGGCGAGCCCAAAATCGACAAGGTCGTCTTCCAGGACAAGGAACAGACGATCCAGCTCAACCTGTCGCAGAAGGTCAAGTTCGGTGACACCACCACCGACAAGATCGAGGCCCAGTTCCCGTACGAGGTCGGCGACGAGGTTTGGAACGAGGTCCTGGAGGCCAAGGCGAACAACCGGGTCACCGGCCCGGCCGACGCCAAGGTGTCCTCGGACAGCATCTGGGTGAGCCTGCTGGTCAACCTGCTCCCGATCGCCCTGCTCGTGCTCCTGCTGCTCTTCTTCATGTCGCAGATGCAGGGCGGCGGCTCCCGGGTGCTCAACTTCGGCAAGTCCAAGGCGAAGATGATCACCAAGGACACCCCGAAGACCACGTTCGCGGACGTGGCGGGGGCCGAGGAGGCCGTCGAGGAGCTGCACGAGATCAAGGACTTCCTGCAGAACCCGGCGAAGTACCAGGCCCTGGGCGCCAAGATCCCGAAGGGCGTGCTGCTCTTCGGTCCGCCCGGTACCGGTAAGACGCTGCTGGCCCGCGCCGTCGCGGGCGAGGCCGGGGTGCCGTTCTACTCGATCTCCGGTTCCGACTTCGTGGAGATGTTCGTCGGTGTCGGCGCCAGCCGGGTCCGCGACCTCTTCGAGCAGGCCAAGGCGAACGCCCCGGCGATCGTCTTCGTCGACGAGATCGACGCCGTCGGCCGGCACCGTGGCGCCGGCATGGGCGGCGGCCACGACGAGCGCGAGCAGACCCTCAACCAGCTGCTCGTCGAGATGGACGGCTTCGACACCAAGGGCGGCGTCATCCTGATCGCCGCCACCAACCGGCCGGACATCCTCGACCCGGCGCTGCTGCGCCCGGGCCGCTTCGACCGGCAGATCCCGGTCGACGCCCCCGACATGGAGGGCCGCAAGGCGATCCTGCGGGTCCACGCCAAGGGCAAGCCGTTCACCCCCGACGTCGACCTCGACTCGGTGGCCCGGCGCACCCCGGGCTTCAGCGGCGCGGACCTGGCCAACGTGATCAACGAGTCGGCCCTGCTCACCGCCCGCAAGGACCAGCGGGCGATCACCAACGACTCCCTGGAGGAGTCGATCGACCGGGTGATCGCCGGTCCGCAGCGTCGGACCCGGGTGATGAGCGACCAGGAAAAGAAGATCACCGCGTACCACGAGGGTGGCCACGCGCTGGTCGCCTGGGCGCTGCCGCACGCCGCGCCGGTGCACAAGGTGACGATCCTGTCCCGTGGCCGCTCGCTGGGCCACACCCTGGTCCTGCCGACCGAGGACAAGTACACCCAGACCCGCGCCGAGATGGTCGACACCCTGGCGTACGCGCTGGGTGGCCGGGCCGCCGAGGAGCTGGTCTTCCACGAGCCGACCACCGGGGCCGGCAACGACATCGAGAAGGCCACCCAGCTGGCCCGCGCGATGATCACGCAGTACGGCATGAGCTCCAAGCTCGGTGCGATCAAGTACGGCACCAGCGGCGACGAGCCGTTCCTCGGCCGCAACATGGGCCACGAGCGGGACTACTCCGACGTGGTGGCCGCCGAGATCGACGGCGAGATGCGGGCCCTGATCGAGCTGGCCCACGACGAGGCCTGGGAGATCCTGGTGGAATACCGGGACGTCCTGGACAACATCGTCCTGGAGCTGATGGAGAAGGAAACCCTCTCCACCGCCGACATGGCCCGGATCTGCGCCCGGGTGGCGAAGCGCCCGCCGATGGCCCCCTACCACGGCTTCGGCAAGCGTCAGCCCTCCACCGAGCCCCCGGTGCTCACCCCGGCCGAGAAGGACAAGCTCAAGGCGCAGGCCCAGGCCGACGGCGCGGCCGTCGGCGGCTCGAACAACTCGGACGGTACGCACTGAACACGGACGCCGCGGCCAGCCCCGACCACTCGGGGCTGGCCGCCTCGTCGACCGAGCCCGACGGCGACGAGGCCCTCGACTACGTGGCCGCCCGGCTGATCAGCGGCAAGCTCACCGGCCGTCCCGTCGAGGAGACGATGGACCTCGGCCGGATCGAGCGGGCCGTCCGGGAGATCCTCATCGCGGTCGGGGAGGACCCCGACCGCGACGGCCTCCAGCAGACCCCGGCGCGAGTCGCCCGCGCCTACGTCGAACTCTTCGCCGGCCTCCGGGTCGACCCGGCCCAGGTGCTCAGCACCACCTTCGAGGCCAACCACGAGGAGCTCGTCCTCGTCCGCGACATCGACGTGATGAGCCTCTGCGAGCACCACCTGCTGCCGTTCCGGGGCAGCGCCCACATCGGCTACATCCCCGGCCCGGACGGCCGGATCACCGGGCTGTCCAAACTGGCCCGGCTGGTCGAGGTCTTCGCCCGCCGGCCGCAGGTCCAGGAACGGCTCACCTCGCAGATCGCCGACCTGCTGATGAACAAGCTGGCCCCGCGCGGCGTGGTCGTGGTGCTGGACTGCGAGCACATGTGCATGGCGATGCGCGGCATCCAGAAGAGCGGCGCCAAGACCATCACCTCGGCGGTACGCGGCACCCTCCAGCACGACGCCAAGTCCCGCGCCGAGGCGATGGCCCTCATCATCCCCCGCTGACGGCGGAGGGCCGGCGGCTCAGCCGGCCAGCAGCGCCAGCATGATCCCGGCCGCCACGAGCACCGCCGGGACCAGGCAGACCAGCGCCCCCAGCCGGGGCGTCCGGTCCAACCGCACGCCCGGCTCCGGCGGGAACAGTCGGCCCACACCCACCCAGCCGACCGCGAACGCGACCGCCGGCATCGGCAACCCGACCACCAGCGCGAAGGCACTGGCCACCCCCACGCCGGTGACCAGGAAGACGACCAGCTGGAGCACCGGCACCACCAGCGCCAGCGGCCCGTACAGCAGCACGTTGCGCACCGCCGGCGGCCACGCCGCCGGGCGCAGCCGACCGCGCGCCACCAGCGCCGCGTCGGCGGCGTCCGCCCAGCCCCGGGCCGCGCGCAGCGCCGCCAGCACCGCCGCCGGACCACCCACCATCGACCGGGCCGCCTCGGTCACCTCCGGCGGCGTCGGGGCCAGCGAGATCGCGGGTACGCCCAGCTCCCGCAGCCGGGCCTGCTGCGGCGCCAGCCGGGCGTGCACCCCGGCGAGCTCCTCGCGGGCCGCCTCCACCGCCCGGGCCTGCTCGGCGGCGGCGGTCGCCGCACCCCGGCGTACCCCGTCCAGCTGCCGCGCGGCGGCCACGTACTCGGTCCAGGCGGCGGCGACCGGCTCGTCGCCGACCCGCGGCCGGACCACCGGCACCGTGGACACGTCGTCGAGGCTCATGGTGCCCCTTCGGTTCGCGGCTGCGGGGCTCGCAGGCCCGGCTCACTCCTCGCGCTCACGCCACCACCTCCTCGTCGGCGAACGGCACCAGCACCACGCCCCGCTCGCCCGGAGCGTCCCAGAGCACCGCGCGGCCCGGCCGGGGGCGCCACTGCACCGCGCGCCCGAAGAGCGGGGCGAGCTGGGCGGCCGGCACGTTCACCGCGGCGACCGCGGCGAGCTTGTCGACCTCACCGTCGGGTTCGGTCAACGCGGCGAACGGCGGCACTGTACGCCACCAGCCCAGCAGGTGCGTCCCGGCCGGCGGACCTTCGCGCAGCAGCGTGCGCAGCCGCTCGACCGGCAGCTCACCCGGCGTCGGCACGTCCACCCCGAACACCACCAGGTACGCCGGCCCGCCGTCGTCCAGCGCCGCCAGCAGACCGGCACCGTCCACGATCTCCACCCGCTGCCGCCCGGCCAGCTCCGCCGCCAGCGCGGTGGCCCGGGGCGCGGACCCGTCGGCCAGCGGCGCGAGCACGAACCGGGCGGTGCCCGGCGGGTGGTGCGCGGCGGTGCTCCGGGCGGCCGTGACCAGCAGCCGGGCGGCCTCCTCGCCGGGGCCCAGGACGGCGAGGTTGCGGCCCGCCACCGGGCCGAGCGGAACGGCGACCGTCGTCCGGGAGACGTCCACGGCCCGGCCGAGCAGGGCGGCCGGGCCGCCCCCGTGCCCGGCCAGCGCCGCCCGCAGCCGGGGATCGTTGCGCAGCAGCGGGCGCGCCCAGCCGGCGAAGACACTCGGCGGCGCCGCCCCCTCCGGGCGGGCCTCGAAGAGCCGGCGGCGCAGCCGCTCCACCGAGCCCGGGTCGTCGTGCGGGTCGGGGAAGCGGACCAGCCGTTCGTGACCACGGGTGGCACCGCGCGGCCCGCCGAGCCCGCCGGCGGTGTTGACCACCGCGGAGCCCACCGCCAGCCCGGCCGCCGCGTCGTTGGTCGGCATCAGCACCGCGCCGCCGCCGGAGAGCGCCACCCGCACCGGAAACTGGCCCAGCACCGAGTCACGGGGGGCCGGCCCGGCGCCGATGCCCAGGTCGCCCGCGCCGGCCAGGACCAGATGGACACCGTACGCGCGCCCGGCGCGGGCCAGCCCGTCCAACCGGGCCAGCACCTCGGCGGCGACCGGATCACGATCGGCCAGCAGCAACGGGAAATTGTCGAGCACACAGACGATCCGGGGCAGCCGCTGGTGCTGCCGCAGCTGCGCGAAGCGCTGCCCGCCGGCCCGGGCGCCGGCCTCCTCACGGCGGCGGGTCTCCGCCTCGAGCTCGTCGAAGAGATCCCGCACGTACTCCGGATCTGCGGCCATCGCGGCGGCCCGGACCTGCGGTACCCAGGAACGGTCCCGCTCCGTCTGGAGAAACTCCACGAAGGACTCACCGGCGCCGAGGTCAACCAGGTGCAGGACCAGCTCGTCCGGGCCGTACCGGGCGGTGAGGCCGAGCAGCGCGGTGGTGAGGAAGGCGGACCGGCCGGCGTCCGAGCGACCGCTGACCAGCCAGTGCGGGGTCAACTCGGTGAAACCGACCGTCACCGGGCGGCCGTTGGCGTCCCCGACCGGGGTGGACAGCCCGTCGGCGGAGCTCGTCACCCACAGGGCGTCGTCGGGCGGCGGCAGCAGCTCGGCCAGGCCCAGCCGGGAACCCGCCTCCACCTGCTCGGCCAACCGGCGGCAGACCGCCCCGGTCAGCTCCGCGCCCGGGTCGTCGTCGACGAAGACCGGGGAATTCAGGCCACCCGGCGAGTCCACGCCCGGCCCGCTGAACGGGCTGCCCGGCGGATCACCGAGCAGCGCGTACGCGGTGCGCAGCTCCACCGCGGTCGCCCGGGGCAGCGGCGGTCGGACGGCGTACGGGCCGGGTGGGGGCCAGCCGGCCACCACCAGGTGCAGGCCGGCCGCCGGGCCCTGCACGGCCAGCGCCTCGATCCGCTCCAGGTCGCTCGACGCGGTCGGCTCGGGCAGGCCGGCGATCACCAGCAGCAGCGCCCGGTCGTGCCGGCGCGGCCGGCCGGTCCCCGGCGAAACCCACTGCTCGGCCTCGGTCAGCACCGCCCGCAGCCCGGCCACGTCGACCGCCGGGGGCGGCAGCAGACCCGCGTCGGCCAGCGCCGCGAAGGGCGCGAAGACCTCGCCCGGGCCCGCGCCGTCCACCGCACGGATCAGCAGGCAGCCGGCCGGCGTCGCGGCGAGCAGCCGCAACAGTACGGCCCGGAGCAGCCCCGCCGCGCGTGGCTCCCGCGCGTCCACGTCGAGCGTCAGGTGCCCGGCCGCGAGCAGCGGTACGAGAGCGGGAAAGCGGGCGTCGTCCAGCGGTGCCGCCGTGCCGATCCGGACGAAGGGCGGAGTCGCCTCGCCCGCCGGGGTGTCCGCCCGCAACGTCTCCAGCGGCGCCCCGGCCCAACCCGGTGCGAGCTGCGCGGCGGCGGTGCGGAGCCGGTCCGCCAGCTCGTACTGCCGACGCTGGTCGGCGGGGGCGGGACGGGTCTCGTCGAGCACGCCCGCCGCGGCGGCGGCGGTGGCGGCGGCGCGCCGGTGCAGGGCTGCGGCGCGGTTGGTGCGAACCTTCGGACCGGCCACAGCGTCCACCCCCTCTTCCCGAGGTTGGAAACCTCCCCGAGTGCAGACGGTATCCCAGGAGCGACCGCTCACCCCGCAAGCGCTGCGGCGGTGCGCCGGGCTTGTCGCAAATGCGGACGCACTCTCACCTGCCGGGTTCGTCCTGTCACGATCCGCAGCATCTGGGGCATTGGGTACGAGGCGCTCAGCCGATAGCCTCAGGGGGTGGAATCAGTGCAGCCCCCCGCCGGTTCCCAGGTGTCCCGCGTACCGGCGCAACGGACCCCACCCGACCAGTTGGCGCCCCCCACCCCCGCGCCGGCGCCACAGCGGCCGCGCCGCCGGACCCGCACCGTCCTCAGTGTCGTGGCCGGGGTGCTCGCACTGCTCTGCGTGAGTGGGGCGGTGGTCGGCTACGTGCTGTACGACCGCGCGACGACGCCGGATCGCAGCGCGCCGGACGTGGTCGTGGACAACTATCTGCGTGAGTTTCTGGTCAACCGCAACGACACCAGAGCAGACCAGCTGACCTGCGAGGGCAACACCGACGGTCGCAGCGAGTTGCAATCGCTGAGGGACGACCTACGGGCCAGGGAGCAGCGCTTCTCGACCGCCTTCACGGTGAGCTGGGGCGCGCTCCAGGTCCAGGAGCAGGGGGCGAGTGCCGAGGTGGAGACCGACCTGATCATTTCGGCATCGGTGGACGGCATTAGGCAGAGTGATCGTCAGCGTTGGCGCTTCCGGACGCAGTTGGGGGAGCACTGGCGAGTTTGTGACGCTGCGCGCACTGCCTGAGCTCCTACTCGACCCAGAGCAGGTGCACCGGCACTTCGCGAGTGGACGGCGGCTGTCCGCGCCAGGCCCAGCGGTACCACTCCAGCTCCGGCGTCACCCGTACGCAGATGTCGCCCTCGGCCCCCGAGTAGGTCTCGGTCACCGCACGCAGGTCCCGGTGTTCCACCGAGTCCTCCACGTGCACCACACGTCGGCCGCTGACCGAATCGGCCTCGAAGACGGGCGTGGGTGCGCGATTGGCGGGAGCGTCCAGCGAGACCAGCCGGATGCCCGGTTCCCGGGCTTTGCCCTCCGGCGCCGGGCGGCCCCCGAGCGTCTCCACCCAGACCCGCTCCACCGGGATCAGTGGTGCGAAGACCTCCACCTGGTCCGACTCGGCCCGGTACCACTCGTGTTCCGGGATGACCGGGACGTAGGTGCGGCTGCCCTGCACGACCCGTTCGTCGGCGCGCAGGTCACCCCGCCAGCCGAGGCCGGGCAGCCCGACGAGCACCCGCCGGCCCCGCAGCTCCACCCGTCCGGTGGCGGGCACGATCTCGATCGGGCGCGGTGGCAGCGGCGCCCAGTCCGGTTGCCCGGCGAACGGGTCCGGGAGCGGCCCGGTCATAGTCGTGCGGACCTCATGCCGTGCCCTCCAGCGGTGCGCCCCGCTGCCGCATGAACGGCACGGGGTCGGTCGCCCCCTGCCATCCCCGGTCGCCGTCCAGGTGCACCTCGAAGTGCAGGTGCGGCCCGGAGGAGTTGCCGCTGCTGCCGACCCGCCCGATCACCTCGCCGGCCTTCACCAGCTGGCCGGGGACCACCAGTGGTTTCTCGACCATGTGGCAGTACCGGGTGATGTAGCCGCCGGCGTGCAGGATGTCGACGAACCAGCCGCAGCCGCCCTTGCCCGGAAAGCCGTCGACGTCGCAGTCGAGGCGTCCCCGGCGGTCGGGGTCGCAGCGGGCGACGAGCACCCGTCCGGTCGAGGCGGCGTGGATCCGGGTGGTCCCCTTCGGGGCGCCGATGTCCACCCCGTTGTGCCGCGGCCGGCTCGCGGTCCGGAAACCGGAGCCCACCCCGCCAGGGATCGGCGCCGTCCAGCCCGAGGCGGCGATCATGGTGGCGGAGGCGCTGTCGCAGACCACCTTGTTGGCGATCCGGACGGTCCGGGCGGCGCCCCCGGCGAGCGCATTGACGATCTGGCCGGCCAGCTCCTCGTGCTTGGCGTAGGCGTCCGGGTAGGCGCTGACCTGTACCTTCTGGGCGGCCCGGGTCAGAGGGAGCCGTTCCCAGCCGTCGACCTCGAGCAGCTTCTCGTAGAACTTGCGGGCGGCGTAGTCGGGGCTCATCCGCTGGGCGACGCTGCCCCAGCTGGCTCGTTGCTGGAAGAGTCCGAGTGAGTCGTGGTCCGCGCCGATGCCCTCGTTCGGGATGTCGCGCGACCCGGCGACGGTGCTGTTCGCGAGGTTGCGCAGGCCCGATTCCTGCATGGCCGTGGCCACCGCGACCACCCAGCCCCGGGGTGGCACCTTCATGTCCTGACCGACCTTGATGATGACGGCGGCGTTGCGCAGCTGACTCTTGCCGTAGGCGGACATCCGGGGCATGTCTCCGGTGACCTTGACCCGGTGATTCAGGCCGCAGTCCTGCGCGGCGGCGACCGTCCTCTCCTCGTCACCCCCCAGGTTGGTGAGGAAGAAGGCGCTGGTGCCCCCGCCGCAGCAGAGCAGGACGAGGGTGGCGGTGAGCGCGACGGCCACGGCGCCGACCCGGAGTCGACGTCGGGGCGGCTGGTCCGCCCCAGAGATCTCAGCAGTCATTCCCGCTCCCAGTCCACCGCGTCCACCAACCAGCGCCCCTCCGGCGCCACGAGTTCCAGGCGCAGCCGGCCGTTCTCCAGCGGCACGAGCACCTCCGTGAACGCCGCCGTCCGTGCCCGCAGCGTCGGCGCTCCGGCCACCTTCGCCACCGGTACGCCCTCCGGGCCGGCGCCGGCCAGCTTCTCGGTGAGCGCCGGCGTGGAGAGCGGACGCAAATTCGCCTGCCACTCCTCCGCGGTGACGCCGGGCCCGCCGAGCCAGGCCGTGGTGAACCGTCCGGCGGTCTGCTCCGGCGTGAGTTCGCCGGTCCTCGTCCGTGGCGACTCCGGCACCGGCGTCGCGATGACCCCGTCGTCCTCCTCGCTGGGATCGACCGTGGTGATGGGTTCCCGGGGTCGGCTGCTCAGCCCACTCGTGGCGTCGACCGGCCCGGCGACCAGGCGGGCCGTCCCGATCACCCCGAAGACCAGCACCGCGATCGCCAGCGCCACCCCGAGCCGGGAGCGGAGGACCCGGGTCACCAGCATCTCGACAGCCCTACGCATCGCCGTCACCGTGCCTCGGAGCGCACCCGTGGGCTCGGCTTCGCGGGTGCCCGTTCAGCCGAGTCGGGACGGTAGACCGCGAAGTTCGGCACCTCCTCCGGCACGTCCGGCTCCGTCCAGTCGGCCGCCTGTCGGCGCGGGCGTGGCGCGGTGGTGGCAGGCCTCGCCTCGCGATGGGGCGTCGGCTCCGTCTCGTCGGTGCGGTCCCGACCGTCCGGGCGATCCGGCGGGGCGGAGGTGCCGGTGGCGGAGTGCGACGGGTCCTCCCGTCGGGCCTCCGGGCGCAGCCGGGACGGCTCCAGCGCCAGCCCCCGCCGTCGGGCGAGCGCCGGCTCGGTGGTGCCGCCGGGCTCCACCACGTCGAGCCGGGCGGCGATGCGCATGTCCCGGAAGAAGCGGCGGTGCCACGAGCCGGCCGAACTGACCGCCTCGCTGCTGTCCTTGCCGCCGAGCTGGGTGATCCGGCGGTAGGGGCGCAGCAGCAGCCAGCCGACCACGCCGCAGAGCCACACCAGCACCACCTGGAGCCAGCCGGGCAGGGTGGGCGTGCTCATGATCAGGTCCACCGCGAAGAGGTAGATCGCGGCGCCGGTGCCGAAGATGGCGATGTTGAAGAGCGCGGCCACCACCGCGTTGCCGAGGCGGCGCAGCCCGGCGCTGGCCGGCCTCAGCAGGCCGACCGTGCCGAGGATCGGCGCCGCGATGACCGCCCACCGGAAGACCAGGAAGCCGAGCAGCACCAGCAGTGAGGCGGTCAGGTCGAACATCGCGAAGAGCAGCGCCGCCAGCACCGCGATGAAGCCGGAGCCGATCCGGTCCATGTCCCGGGCACCCTGGAGGTACTCGTACGCCTCCGGATCCTCCACCTTGATCTGGTCCGCCACGGTCATCCACTGCTGTTGCTTCGCCTTGATCGTCGCCGGCCGGGTGGCCGGGTTCTGCCGGAGCTTCTCCGTCTCCTCCCAGGAGAGCGACTTGGCGTCGTAGAGCGCGGGACCGTACTTCTTGGCGGTCTCGCTGTCCGCCGACCCGAGCACTCCCCGCAGCCAGTTGCGGTAGAGCATCGATTCGGTGGCCGTGTCACTCGCCCGGACCGCTGGCGGCCGCTTGTCAACGCACGCATCCGGATTGGGGAGAGCGCATTTGTCCGCAGGTATGTCCCGGGCTGCGGGACCCACGGCGTCGTGTACGACACCGAGCGAGGTGATGAGGGTGCCGTCGGCGATGTTGGCGGACTTGACCGGCCAGGCGGCCAGTGCGGTCACGGCCACCATCACCAGCAGCGCCCAACCCGCCGTGGTCATCGCGTTGCTCATGTCCGACTGGCGGGAGCGCCAGAGCAGGTAGAGGCCCACCACGCAGAGGGTGACGATGCCGAAGACGCTGAACACCTTCTGGTACACGGCCTTGGTGGCCTTCTCCACCAGCGGGTCGGCCCAGCCCCACATCGAGCGGGGATCCCAGGCCCGCTCCCGCAGCGCGTTGGAGGCCCCCACGATGGCGGTGGCGATCATGAACTCGCCGTTGGCCACGGTGGTGGTGAACTTGTAGTCCGGATGGAGCACGGTCGACGCGCAGCCGCCCTCCACGTCGTACGTGTTGAAGCTGTACCCGCCGTAGCCGTAGTCGCTGTACAGGCCCTTCGGGCCGGGCAACTTGGCGGAGTCCGGCCGGGAGGCGAACCAGCCGGCCAGGCCCGAGTCCGGTGCGGTGGGCACCGGCGGCTTCCGGCAGTCGATCTCCGCCTCACCGACCTGCTTCAACTTGGCGACGCAGGCCCTGAAGTCGGTCTGCCACTCCTTGGTGCTGCACAGCTCGGCCGCCGCCTGTGCCGCCGGAGGAGCCGCGACGGCCGGTGTGGCCCCGACGACCGGCCAGCCGATCGTGGCACCGGCGAGCACGCCGAGCGCGAGGAGGAGCGCCGTGATCCGTGCCCGGGCCCTCGCCATGTCACGCCTCCAGATCAGCCAGGACGGTCGGCAGCTGCCCGGCGGCCTGGGCCACCGCGGCGGGGGTGGTGTCCAGGTGTTCGAGCAGCCCGTCGACGTACGACACGTCCACCCGGACCTTCTGCACCCGGCCGTCGACGTCGCGCATGACGAACTCGCGGAAGCCGAGCCGGGCGGCCGACGTGGTGTCGACCGCGGAGAGGGAGGCGAGGGTGGCCTCGTATCCGTCGTTGACCGGCACCCGGAGCAGCCGCAGCGCCTCGGAGGCGATCTCGGTGTCCTCGGCGATCCGGCCGACGAAGACGGTGGAGACGAGGTTCTGAACGTCGAGGCCGAGGATGTCCTTCGGGTTCTGCGACGCGACCAGCGCGGCGAGGTTCCACTTGCGGGAGTCGCGGGCGAGCCGGACCAGGAAGGACCGACCGGAGCGCCAGCCCTCCATGAAGTGCGCCTCGTCCAGGCCGACCAGCTTCCGGGAGGACATCGACCCGCCGTAGCAGCGGCGCACGGCGAGGCGGTGCGCGGTGTGCAGCATCGGCAGCGCGAGCGCCTCCTCGGCGGACCAGTACTCCCGTTCGATCTTGAGGTCGGGCAGCCGCAGGCCGGCCATGGTGATGACGGTGAGCGCGGCGTCGGCGCCGAGCAGCCCCTCCGGCGGGCGGCCGAAGAAGAGCATCGCCAAGGGCATCTCGGCGGTGTCGAGCAGCAGGTTGGCCAGCTCGCGCCCGGCGTCGTCGTCCATGCCCTGCAGGCAGGCGACCACGTCGTCCAGGGTGGAGGTCTCCTCCGCCGGCACCTGGCGTACGGCGTGCCGGAACAGCGTCGCGGTGGACGCCTCGCGGGCCACCTGCGGCGGCACCAGCATCATGCAGATGTCCTGCACCAGCATCCGGCGCTCGGCCCGGGCGTTGGAGACCGCGATCTCGAACTCCCGGTCGCCGGCCGCGCCGCCGCCGAACTCGCTGCGCAGCGGGGTGGGGATGAGCGAGTACGGGGCCAGCGTCCCCTGCTCCGACCCGGTGAGGTTCAGCACCCGGGCGTACGGCCGCAGTTCGGGCATCGCGCAGAGCCGGGCCAGCGGGCCGGACGGGTCGAGCAGGGTCACCTGGACCCCGCGCCGGGCGGCCAGGTAGCCCAGCGCGCCGAGCAGGGTGGACTTGCCGCCGCCGGGCTCGGCGACGAACACCGCCAGGCCGGAGCGTTCCCGCACCTCCATCGGGAAGTGCAGGTCGAGGAAGACCGGCCGTCGGCAGGTGCCGGCGGTACGGCCGATCAGGTCGCCCCGGCGGTCGCCGACGGTCGAGGCGGCCTGCGGGAGCGCGGCGGCGAGCAGCGGCACCGGCATCCGCCGGACGTAGCCGGTGTTGGCGATCGGCTCACCGGGGATGAACTCGCGGGCCAGCCAGTCCTGGTTCTTCGGGTGCTGGAGCGAGATGCGCAGCTCCCGGCTGTAGAGCTGGGTCAGCCGGCGGGCCCGTTCGAGGCACTCCTCGCGGGTCCGGCCGCCCACGGCGATCCGGTGCCAGCCGTGCGCCCGGGCCGAGTCGACCGGCAGCCCGGTGGTCATCTCGTCGCCGATCACCAGCGCCCGCTTCGCCAGCCGCTCCAGCTCGGGCGGGGCGTCGATGCCGTGCTCGGCGTAGTCGAGCTGCTGGGACCGGATCATCCGCAGCCGGTGCTCGAGGTTGCGGAAGGAGTCACCGGAACCGAGGATGTCCACCCGGGTGGAGATCTCCATCGGCCAGGGCAGCCGCTCGTGGAAGTGCAGCCAGGGCTCGTGCCGTTCGGGGATCTCCAGCGGCTCCATCCGGCCGACGGCGAGCACGGCGACGTGCCGTTCCTCGCCGGTCATCCGGTTGACCAGCTTGACCGTCGAGCCGTACGGGGTGCGGTAGCGCTCCACCTGCTCGGTGAGGGCGAGCAGATCGCCACGTTCCCAGCGGCCGTTGGTCACCGGGGAGAGCGTGCCGGGCGGGGCCATGCAGAGCGCGACGGAGCGGTAGAGCAGCCACTCCAGTTCCTGCGCGGTGACCCGGCGGCCGCGCATGCCGAACGCGCCGAGCACCTCGTCGAACTGCTCGACGGTGCGGCTCAGCTTGCGGCGCTCACCGTCGGCGGTGCCCCGGCCGAAGGTGCGCAGCACCCGCTCGGTGAGCGAGTCGCCGAGCGAGCGCCGGGCGAAGGTGACCCCCAGGTAGGTCTGCCCCTCGGCGTGGTTGACGGACATCAGGTGCCGCTGCGCGGCGACCAGGTGGTCGGCCCAACCGGCGGTGCCGGGGACGTCGGGCAGCGGCGAGGCGGTGTGGGCGTCGATGGTGCGGGCCCACTCGTCGGCCGGGAAGGGCCGGGTGGTGCGCCGCAGGTGGAGCCGGAACCCGGCCAGGCCGGCGTACTGCTCGGAGATCGCCGAGAGCAGCGCCTCGCGTTCGGCGTCGGGGCGGAACGCCCACCGCACCTCGGGCAGCCAGTACCAGGCGGTGACGGTGTTGGGGGTGAAGGTCAGGTGCCCGGCGATCTCGGTGATGGCCAGGTCGATCGACGGGTCACGGTCCCCGAACTTGATCTTCGGCGGTTTCACCCGCACCGGCTTCGCGGGGGTGCGCCGCTTGCTGGCGGCGCGCTCGCGCGGTGGCGCCAGCTCCCGGGAGACCCGCTCCGCCGGCTCCTTCGGGCCGGTCTCGGCGAGCTGCCGTCCGGTCGGCTCGACGGTCTCCCGCCGGGGCTGCGCGACGGGCTCGGGAATGGCCCGATCCGCCGGCTCGTGCCAGCTCCGCTCCGCCGGCTGCGGCCAGGCATCCTCTGCCGCCTCCGGCCAGGCCGGCTCGGGCCGGTCCTGCTCGGCGGGCTCCAGAGTGGCCGGCGCGGCGGCCTCCCGCCGGGTCCGCTCGGCAGCTTCCCGCCGGGCCTGCTCGACGGCTTCCCGCCGGGCCCGCTCCGCGGCCTCGCGGGCGGTGCGCGGCTCTCCGACGTCGGTGGTGGTGGCGGGCAACGCGGTGACCCGACGCGGGGTCCGTGGCGGCGGGGCCGCCGGCCGTTCGGTGACCAGCTCGGCCTCGCTCGACGGGCGGAGCGCCGGCAGTCGGTCACCCGACTGGTGCGGGACGCGGGCGCGGGTGGACCGGTCGGCGGCGGGGGCGTCGATCCCGGGCGGCGGTTCGACGTCGATCGTGGGCGGCGGCACGGGGGCCGGTACGGCCGAGGCGGGGGGCGCCACCGGCTGGTGCGGGATCTGCGGATGCTCCCGCCCGGTGCCGCGCCGCGGCGCCACCGCGGGCGGGGGAGCCGGCCGCGCCGGCACCGGGCCCGGGTGCGCGCCGCCGAAGAGGTCGAGGAACGGCGAGTCGATGTCGGTGCCGTCACCGGCCAGCATCGGTGGGGCCGACGCCGGTTCGGCCGGCGGCACCGGCCTGCCGGGTGCCGGCCGGGGGGCCTGGAACACCCCGACGCCGCCGTGACCGGGGCTGGTGACGAGGGCCGGGTCGTGGATCTCCTCGCCACCCACCTCGTCCGCCGGGTAGTCGAACGACCGCGCACGGTTACCGTGCGAGGCGTTGTGACGTCCGGCCGGATATCCCGGCGTGGAAGAGCGACTCATTCGACCGCCTCACCCGCGTTGCTCGACTGCCCGATCGGCGTACGCCCGGTCATGCCAGTTCCTCCCGGATCCTGATCCGGCTGCCCACCAGGCGGGGGTCCCGCAGTTCGGCGGCCGGCTCCCGGGTGCGTCGCCAGTCCGTCAGCGCGGTGCGGATGACCATCCGCGCCGGCCGGTCCGGGTCGACGTACCGGAAGATGAACGAGGTGCTCACGATGGCGAGGGCGATCTCCCAGGCGGGGAAGAGCTCGACCTGGAGCGTGAACAGCCAGTGGATGAACATGTAGAGGGGTACGAGCAGCATGAACAGGCCGTACTGGGCGTACGGGAGGTGGACGGGCAGGGTGTATCCGGGCGGCCCGAGGTAGACCAGGCGGGCCCGGTAGATGTCGTCGTCGGTGCGCAGCCGCATCTCTCGCCCGCGCCTATTCGAAGATCAGGTCGATCAGGTAGTCACCGACGAAGAAGAGTGTGGCCGCGCCGGCGATGAAGGCCAGCCCGACGATCGCGATGGCGGAGCTCGTCAGCACCTTGGAGATCTCACCCCGGCTGGCCCGGCCGATGAAGATGACACCGAGCACGGCCAGCAGGATCGGTGCGATCTTGCTGGCGAAGAAGGTGACGACGCTGTTGGTGTCGATGCCCTTCGGAGCCGGTTCGGCGAGCGGAGCGGCCGACGCCAGGGTGTGCAGCGCCTGCGTGACGCTGGACGACGCCGTCTCCATGAGCTCGAAGGCGATCACTGGAAACCTCCCCATAACGCGGCCGGCGGTGCCGCGGCGGTGCAGTAGGCAAGCCTGGCGGGAAAATTCGGTCACTCTGCGCAGCGTCGGCGACGCTACGTCCGTTACTCACCACGGAGAGTGGCGAGCTTTGGGGGGATTTTTCCCGCTTAGGCCCTCCCTCCAGGCTTCGCCATCTCGATGCTGGGCAATTCCACAGCGTACGGGCCGTCCACCTTTGCGACAACCCGCGAAGAGTCGGCCCGAAACCGCCCGGACGCCCGATCGTACACCTGTTCCAAAGCCCACGTCAGGCCCCGCTCCGAGGGGGCCGACGGGGGCCGCCGGAGCGGTCGGTCACGACCGGTACCGTCTAGTCGTGACCGATCTGGTACGGGCGCAGGCCCCGGTGGTGATGGGCGTCCTCAACGTCACGCCCGACTCCTTCTCAGACGGTGGCCGGTACGCGGACCTCGACGCGGCGGTCGCCCACGGAGTGCGTCTCCAGGCAGAGGGCGCGCACCTCGTCGACGTCGGCGGCGAGTCCACCCGGCCCGGCGCGGACCGGATCGACGCCGACACCGAGGCGGCCCGGGTGCTGCCGGTCGTCCGCGAACTCGCCACGGCGGGTGTGCCGGTCAGCATCGACACCAGCCGGGCCTCGGTGGCCGAGGCGGCCCTGGCCGCCGGCGCCGCCGTGGTCAACGACGTCTCCGGCGGCCTGGCCGACCCGGACATGGCCCGGGTCGTCCGCGACGCCGGGTGCCCCTGGGTGCTCATGCACTGGCGCGGCCACTCCCGGGGGATGGGCGAGCTGGCCAGCTACACCGACGTGGTCGCCGACGTCCGCGCGGAGCTGGCGCAGCGCGTCGACGAGGCGCTCGCCGCCGGCGTCGCCGCCGACCGGATCATCGTCGACCCGGGCCTCGGCTTCGCCAAGACCGCCGCGCACAACTGGGAACTCAGCGCCCGCCTGCCGGAGCTGCTCGACCTCGGCCACCCGTTGCTCTTCGGGGCCAGCCGCAAGTCCTACCTGGGTCGGCTGCTCGCCGGCCCGGACGGCGAACCCCGACCCACTGCGGGCCGCGAGGCGGCCACCGTCGCCACCAGCCTGCTGGCGGTCGCCGCCGGCGCCTGGGGAGTACGCGTGCACGACGTCCGCGGCACCGTCGACGCGCTCACCGTCTGGCAGGCCACCGGCCGCCCCCGCCTCACGAGCCCCGGAGAGGGAACACGATGACCGACCGGATCGCGCTGACCGGCCTGCGGGCCCACGGCCGGCACGGCGTCTACGACTTCGAGCGCGCCCGGGGGCAGGAGTTCGTGGTCGACGCCGTGCTCGAACTCGACCTCGCCCCGGCGGCCCGCTCGGACGAGGTCACCGACACCGTGCACTACGGCGAGCTGGCCGAGCGGCTGGTCGCCGTGGTCACCGGCGAACCGGTCAACCTGATCGAGACGCTCGCCGACCGGCTGCTCGCGGTCTGCCTCGCCGAGCCGCTGGTCGCCGCGGCCACGGTGACCGTGCACAAGCCGGAGGCCCCCATCCCGCACGCCTTCCGGGACGTGGCCGTGACGATGCGGCGGACGCGGTGACCCAGGCCGTGCTGTCGCTCGGCAGCAACCTCGGTGACCGGCTCGACCACCTGCGGACGGCGGTCACCGCCCTCGGCGACGCGGTGCTGGTCGTCTCCGGGGTCTACGAGACTCCACCGTGGGGTGACGCCGAACAGCCGGCGTACCTCAACGCGGCGGTGCTGGTCGCGGACCCGGCGGCGACCCCGCGCGACTGGCTGGACCGGGCCCGGGCCGCCGAGAGGGCGGCCGGCCGGGTCCGTGACCCGCAGCGCCGCTTCGGGCCGCGCACCCTCGACGTGGACGTCGTCGCGGTCTGGGACGACGCCGGCGAGCCGGTGCTCCGCGACGACCCCGAACTCACCCTGCCGCACCCCCGGGCCCACCTGCGCGCCTTCGTGCTCCGGCCGTGGATCGACATCCAGCCGTACGGGCGGCTGCCCGGGCACGGCTGGCTGACCGACCTGCTCAACGCCGAACCGGTGGCCGGTGACGCCCTGGAACTGCGCCCGCGGCCGGAACTGACGTTAGAGTCGGACGCATGACCCACTGGAGCCGGCCGGCATGACCCAGGCGCACCGTCCACCGCGCGGTCCGGAGCCCGACGGTTCGAAGATGGGCCCCACCCGGATCTCCACCCTGGTGGTCGCCGCGCTCGCCGCCGCGGCGCTGGCCTGGCTGCTGATCAGCACCTTCTACTACGACGTCGCGCCGGAGCTGCCCTGGCTGCCGGTGGTCACGCTGGCCGGGCTCGCGGTGCTCGAGGCGTACGCCGCGGTCAACACCCGGGCTCGGATCGACCGCAAGCCCGGGCGGGAGCCGGTGAACGCGCTGCTGGTGGCCCGGTTCGTGGTGCTGGCCAAGGCCTCCGCGCTGGCCGGCGCGATCTTCACCGGCTTCTACGCCGGGCTCACCGGATGGCTCCTGCTCGACGGCACCACCCGGGCCGCCGCCGAGGACCGGCCGGCCGCCGTGGGTGGCCTGCTCGCCTCGCTCGCGCTGGTCGCCGCCGCGCTCTGGCTGGAGCGCTCCTGCCGGGTGCCGGAGAAGGACGACGACGAGGACCGCGAAGGCCCGGACCTGCCCAGTCGTCGCTGACCAGGGGGTTACGCCCGGCCCTCCGCGCAGGTACCGTCCCTGGCGACCGGAGATAGCCGGCCGTCAACGGTGACGGCCGGGCATGTGGGAGGCGCTCGGCATGGCGTACGACGAACCGGGCCGGACCGCGTCGGGGGAGTCCACACCGAACGTGCCCGCGGCCGTACTGGAGAACGTCTTCGACGACCCCGCCCACGGGGAGCCCGGCCGCGACCGGGTCGCCGTCCACCTGGTCTGGGAGACCGCGCTGCTGGTCGGGCTGGCCGCGCTGACCTTCCTGCTGTGGCGGGCGGACGCCGGCGCCCTGCGCGGCACCGGCCTGCGGACCCTCCTGGTCGACGTGGTCGCGCTCGGCCTGCTCGCCCTCGCCGCCGGGCTGAGCCTGCGTACCGGCGCGGTCAACCTCGCCGTCGGGCCGGTCGCGGTCGCCGCCGCGCTGCACTTCGCCGAACAGGGCGACCGGGGCGCGCCCGCGGCCCTCGTCCCGCTCCTGGTGGCCGCCGCGGTCGGCGGTCTCGCCGTGGCGCTGGTCGTGGTGGTGCTGCACGTCCCCGGCTGGGCCGCCAGCCTGGCCGCCGCCGCCGGCGTGGTGGTCTGGATCGAGCGGCGGGCCGCACCCGTCACGGTGCAGGGCGAGTACGACCCGCGCCGCACCGCCTTCTACCTCTTCGCCGGCTTCGCCGCCGCCGCCGCGCTGGGCGGCATCTTCGGGGCGATCCGGGCGGTCCGGCGGCTGGTCGGCCGGTTCCGGCCGGTCTCCGACCCGGCCCGGCGCCGGGGCGCGGTGGCCGCCGTGGTGACCGCCGTCGCGCTGGTCGGCTCGACTGTGCTCGCGGCGCTGGCCGGGGTGCTGATCGCGGCGAACGGCTCCGGCCCGGTCGTGCCCGGGCCCGGGCTGGACTGGACGGTGCTGGCGGTCGGGGTGGCCCTGCTCGCCGGCACCAGCGCGTACGGCCGCCGCGGCGGCATCTTCGGCACCCTGTTCGCGGTCGGCCTGGTCGTCGTCTTCCTGGCCTGGCTGGCGGCGGAGGACCGCTCGGTCAGCCGCTGGGCGGTCGGCGCCGTGCTGCTCGGCGCCGGGCTGGTGGTGACCCGGCTCGTCGAGGCGTACGGGCGGCCGCGCAGGTCCGCTGTCGAGGCGGGCGAGCTGACCCCGGCCGGCGACGGCACGATCAGCACCGGCTGGTCGCTGCACCGGCCCGGCCCGGCCCAGAACTGGCCGCCCGCGCTGCCGGCCCAGTCGACCGCCACCCCACCCGACCCGTGGGAGGCGCCGCGCTGGGACGCCGGGCCGGACCGCTGGGACGACGACCGCTGACCCCCGGACTCCGCACCTGGTCCCGGCCCCGTCCGGCCGGCCGGAGGTGATCTCGCCGGTTAGGCTCGCGGGCATGAACGGAACTCCTTCCGCCGGCACCGGCCGCAGCTTCGACGAACTCGACGCGCTCTCCACCGAGGAGCTGCGGGAGCAGGCCTTCTCGCTGGCCCGGGAGCGCCGCGACGTGGCCTTCTTCTGGTCGGTGCTGCGGCACCTCCCGAACGCCGACGAGGCCGAGGTGCTCGACGGGGCCCCCAACTCGGTCGGACCCCTCATCGACGAGGCCTCGGCGCTGTGGCGGGAGCTGACCGGTCACGGCTACGAGGAGTCGGAGCCGCTGCTGCGGGCGGCGTTCATCGACTACCTGTCGAAGCACTGACCGGCCGTTCCGCCGGGTGGCGGAGGTTTGCCCCCCGCCGGGGCTCGGGAACTTCCCGCCGCATGGCCCTCACCAACCGCCCCCGGACCGTCAGCGGGCACGGCACCGCCGCGGGCACCGGCACCCTCGCCGCGCTCATCCTCGTCGCAGTCTGCGGCAGCCCGTGGTACGTCGGCTGGGCCGAGACCCACACCGACCCGAACTCCGCCGGTGGCTGGTTCATGCGGCTGCTCGCCTGGCCGGCCTGGGAATTCGACTCCGACGACCCGGCGCAGGGGGTGCTCGCCACCGACCTGCGGGCCATCCTGGTGCTGCTGCTCGCCGCGACCTTCCTCTATCTGGTCCCCACCTCGCAGGTGGCCCGGGTGCCGGGCTCGGCCAGCCAGTTCCTCTCCGGCTGGGCCGCGTACGTCCTCGCCGCCGGTGCCGGCACGCTGGTGGCCACCCTGCTGACCGGCGGCGGTCCCCTGCTCGCCGCCTTCCAGACCACCGGGGCGGGCGCCACCTACGGCTTCTTCGCCGGTTGGATCATCGGTCTGGCCAGCCTCGGCGGCCGGGCCTGACGCGCCGCCGCCCCCACCTGGCCGGGGCGGGCGGGCAGGCTCAGCGCTGTCCGAGTTCGAGGACCCGGGCCCGGGTGAGTGTCCCGACCGGGCGGTCGTCGGCGGTCACCACGACCGCTTCCGCGCCCGAGGTGAGCATCGCGGCCAGCGCGTCGTACGCCGACCCGCCCAGTGGCACCACCGGCAGGTCGGCGGCCGGGTCCGCCGGGGGGTCGAGCACGTCCCGGCCGACCGGGGTCACGGCCAGCCGGCGGATGCCCCGGTCGGCGCCCACGAACTCCCGGACGAACGGCGAGGCGGGCGCGCCGAGCAGGACGGCGGGGCTGTCGTACTGCTCCAGCCGGCCGCCCTGGGAGAGCAGCGCGATCCGGTCGCCCAGCCGGACCGCCTCGTCCAGGTCGTGCGTGACCAGCACGATGGTCTTGCGGACCTCGGCCTGGAGCCGCAGGAACTCCTCCTGGAGGCGGGTCCGCACGATCGGGTCGACGGCCGAGAACGGCTCGTCCATCAGCAGCACCACCGGGTCGGCGGCGAGCGCCCGGGCCACCCCGACCCGCTGGCGTTGGCCACCGGAGAGCTCGTGCGGGTAGCGCCGGCCGAACTGCGCCGGGTCGAGACCGACCAGCTCCAGCAGCTCGCCGGTGCGCCGGCGGATCTTCTCCTTCGACCAGCCGAGCAGCCGGGGGACGGTGCCCACGTTGGTCTCCACCGTCTGGTGGGGAAAGAGCCCGACGTTCTGGATCACGTAGCCGATCCGGCGGCGCAGCCGCACCGGGTCGACCCGGGTGATGTCCTCGTCGCCGAGGAGGATCCGTCCGCCGGTCGGCTCGATCAGCCGGTTGACCATCCGCAGCACGGTGGACTTGCCGCAGCCGGACGGTCCGATGAGCACCACCAGCTCGCCGGCCTTCACCTCCAGGCTCAGCTCCCGGACCGCCTCGGTGCCGTCCGGGTAGCGCTTGCGGATGCCGTCGAGGGTGATCGAGGCAGCGCTGTGCCCGGCGTCGCCGGTGCTCACCGGGGTAACGTCCACGTGTGTCCTTCCAGCTGAGCTACCTGGCCGACCCGGGTAACCCGTGGTTCTCCTGGCAGTACGTGCGGGACAACTCTGACACGATCCTCGCCGCGGTGCGGGAGCACGCGTCGCTGACCGCCCGGGCGGTGCTGATCGCCGCCCTGGTGGCGCTGCCGCTGGCGGTGGCCGCGTACTGGTTCCGGGCCCTCGCCGGCCCGATTCTCGCACTCACCGGGGTGCTGTACACGATCCCGTCGCTGGCGCTCTTCGCATTCATCGCCCCCTACCTGGGCATCGGCGCGGTCACCGTGCTGACCGTGGTGGTGCTGTACGCGCTACTGGTGATCGTGCGCAACGCGGTGGCCGGGCTCAACCAGGTGCCCCCCGAGGTTCGGGACGCGGCCGAGGGCATGGGGTACGGCCGCTGGGCCCGACTGTTCCGGATCGACCTGCCGCTGGCCCTGCCCGGCATCCTCACCGGGCTGCGGTTGGCCACCGTGTCCACCGTCGCGCTGGTCACGGTCGGGGTGGTGGTCGGTCGGGGCGGCCTCGGACAGCTGATCTTCGCCGGCTTCCAGAACAACTTCTACAAGGCCCAGATCATGACGGGGACGCTGCTCTGCGTGCTGCTGGCGCTGGTGCTGGACCTGATCCTGGCCGGGGCGGGCCGGCTGCTCACCCCGTGGCTGCGCGGGCGGGCCCGATGAGCAACCCGTTCACGCAGGCGGTGGTCTGGCTCAACGACCCGTTGAACTGGACCAACCCGGGTGGCGTCCTGGACCGGCTCGGCGAGCACCTCAGCATCTCCGCCGCCGCCGTGCTGCTCGGCTGCCTGGTGGCGTGGCCGGTCGGGCTCTGGCTCGGGCACACCGGGCGCGGCGGCGGGGCGGTCGTGCTGATCTCCAACCTCACCCTCGCCATCCCCACCCTGGCCCTGCTGACCATCCTGCCGCTGACCTTCCTCGGCTTCGGCCGGCCGGCGGTGGTGGTCGCGCTGGCCGTCTTCGCGGTCCCGCCGTTGCTGGCCAACGCGTACACCGGGGTGCGGCAGGCCGACCCGGAGGCCCGGGACGCGGCGCGGGGGATGGGGCTCTCCGGGGGGCAGGTGCTCCGCCGGGTGGAGTTGCCGCTGGCGGTGCCGTACCTGGCCGCCGGGTTCCGTACCGCCGCCGTGCAGGTGGTCGCCACCGCCGCGCTCGCCTCGTTCGTCAACGGTGGCGGGCTCGGGCAGATCATCCGGGCCGGCTTCGGGCTGGACATCGCCGCCGGCGGTGGGCAGATCCTCGCCGGCGGTCTGCTGGTCGCCGGGCTGGCGCTGCTGGTGGAGGGGCTCCTGGCGGTGATCGAGCGGCTGGTCACTCCGCGCCCGTTGCGGCGTACCCGGAGCAGGGCGAGCCGGCGGGCGGCGGACGCGGTGGCCGGAGCCTGAACCGGTCGATGACGATCAGGTGACGAACGCCGCACGGGTTTGTCGGTCGCACCGGGAGGATGTTGGCTGGAGGTACGGGCGGCCGGCCGGATCGCCCGTCGGACACGCGGCCGGGGCGAGGGCCCCGCGCCGGGACACGGAAGGCGGGCACGATGCGCGTACGGACACGGCTCACGGTCGGCGCGGTGGGCGCCCTGACGTTGGCGGGGCTGCTCACCGGCTGCGGGGACGCCGGATCCTCCGGCACCGACGCGCCGGAGCAGGGCGCCGGCGGTGCGGGCTGCGCCCCGGTCGCCGGTGACCGGCTGGTCGTGCTGACCGACGACAAGAAGCTCCAGAACACCGACAACGTCATCCCGGCGGTGAACGCGAGGGCCGCCAACCCCCAGTTGCTGGCCGCGCTGGACAAGGTCTCCGCCGCGCTGGACACCCCGAAGCTGATCGCGCTCAACAAGGCCGTCGACGTCGAGCGCAAGAGCCCGAAGGCCGCCGCCGAGGAGTTCGCCTCGGCCAACGGCCTCACCGCGGGCATCGCCAAGGGCCCGGGCGGCGAACTCGTGGTGGGCGCCGCCAACATCACCGAGAACCAGACCCTGGCGGAGCTCTACAGCATCGTCCTCACCGCGGCCGGCTACGAGGTCAAGGTGCAGACGATCGGCAACCGGGAGCTCTACGAGCCGGCCCTGGAGAAGGGCGAGATCCAGGTCGTCCCGGAGTACGCGGCGACGATGGCCGAGTTCCTCAACACCAAGGCCAACGGCCCGAACGCCACCCCGGTCTCCTCGCCGGACCTGGACAAGACCGTGACCGCACTGAAGGCCGCCGGCGACAAGGCCGGCCTCGTCTTCGGCGCCCCGTCCGCGGCCCAGGACCAGAACGCCTTCGCCGTCACCTCGGCCTTCGCCGACAAGTACGGCCTGAAGACCCTCTCCGACCTGGCCGCCAAGTGCTCCGGCACGGCGACCGTGCTGGCCGGTCCCCCGGAGTGCCCGCAGCGGCCCAAGTGCCAGGCCGGCCTGGTCGAGGTCTACGACTTCAAGGCCGGTTCGTTCAGCTCGCTGGACGCCGGCGGCCCGCAGACCAAGAACGCGCTGAAGACCGGTCAGGCCAGCGTGGGCCTGGTCTTCTCCTCCGACGGCGCGCTGGCGACCAGCTGAGCGTCGTCCGGTCGCGGTCGGCGTTTCGTCGACCGCGACCGGACCCGTAGGGCCGGGAGAAGAGCCTCGCGGACCGTTCCCCGCCAGGACAACTCTCGGTAGGCTGCACAGCCATGCCCGCCCCGGTCCTCCCCGAGAAGCACAACCCGCAGCTGCTCAGCGTCCTGTTCTGGATCGGCGTGGCGTTCGCGCCGATCGCGGCGCTGATCCTGCTGATCGCCGACGGCAACGGGCCGCTGCGCTTCGCCGCGGTGCTGGCCATCATGGCGGTGGTCCTGATCGGCCTGTCGATCGCGCTGCGCGCGGACGGCGGTGGGCGGCCCGTCGGCGACGACCTGCTGGACGAGTTGGAGCAGCTGCGTCGTGAGCTGCGCAGCGAGATCGTCGCCGCGGCCCAGCGCGGCAACCAGGCCCTCGACCAGGCACAGCGGGTCGAGGACCAGATGACGGCGCTGCGCCGCCGGCTCGACGCCGCCGCGGCCGGGATCGCCGCTGCCGCCGGGATCAGCCCGCCCGTCGCCGACCCGGCGGCGGGCGGCGGTCGGGCGCGGGTGCCGTCCGCGGAGAGCCACCATGAGGAGTCCGGCCGGCGACGTGCGGCCACGCCCGAGGAGACCCCGGTCGCCCGGGGCCGGTCCTACGGGGAGGACGACGAGGCGGCCGGCCGTCGCTACGCCACCGAACGCCCGTCCGCCGGCCAGGCCGGCGTGTACGGCGCGCCGGCGCGCGAGGGGTGGAGCGCCGCCTCCGACCCGGCGCCCCGTCCGGTGGTGCGGCACACCGAGACCGTGCACGTCACCACCCGGCACACCGTGGTGGACGGCGCCGACCCCGCCGCCGGCAACCGCTACGGCGGCGGGTACGCCGGCCGTTGGTCGTCCGGCGCGGAGGAGCCGGCCTGGGGCGAGGGCGAGTCGGAGCCCTGGCCGGGACCGGCCGAGCCGGTCGACCGGGGCTGGCCGGACCCGGCGGACGAGCGTTCCCGGGCCGGCGCCGGTCAGCGCGACGACCGGCCCTGGGCGGGGGGTCATCGCGAGGAGCGGCCCTGGGCGGGGGGTCATCGCGAGGAGCGGACCCAACCGGCCGACGAGCACGCCGAGCAGTCCTGGGCGGAGCGGTCGTACCCGGCCGAGGCGGGTTGGTCCGGGGTGCGGGCCGGTGACCGGTGGGCCGAGGTGCGCGACGACGGGCACGGCCGGGAGGTGCGGGTCGGCGAGCGGCGGGCGGAGGTGCACGCCGACGGCGCCCAGTTCCGGGTCTCCGACCGCTGGGCGGCGGTACGCCACGACGAGCCGCGCCGGGACCGCGACCCGGGTGAGCAGTGGGGTGGTGGCGGCTGGTCGGATCCGGCGGACCGGGCGCTGCCGGCCGGCGGGGTGCCGGTGCCGGACGAGTGGCGACCCTCGGGGCGGGGCGAGCAGCCGGCCGAGGAGTGGCGTTCCGCCGGGCGGGGCCAGCGGGCGGCCGAGGAGTGGCGGGGTACGCCGGGCCGGGAGCCGGTGGTGGAGTGGCGCGGCCAGCAGTCGACCGACGAGTGGCGACCGCCGGCGCAGCGGGACCGGCGGGCGGCCGAGCCGTCGGACTCCCGGCAGTGGGGGCCGGGCTACCCGGCGCAGGACGACGTACCGCGCGCCGGCGGGGGCTGGCGCTGACGGTGTGGGGCGGACGGCGACCGGGCCGTCACTTGTCGATGTCGCCGACCACGAAGAACATCGAGCCGAGGATGGCGATCAGGTCGGGCACCAGGCAGCCGGGGAGCAGGGTGGCCAGCGCCTGGACGTTGGCGTACGACGCGGTGCGCAGCTTGAGCCGCCACGGGGTCTTCTCGCCGCGGGACACCAGGTAGTAGCCGTTGATGCCGAGCGGGTTCTCCGTCCAGGCGTAGGTGTGCCCCTCGGGCGCCTTGACGACCTTGGGCAGCCGGGTGTTGACCGGCCCGGTCAGCCGGTCCACCCGGTCCAGGCACTGCTCGGCGAGGTCGAGCGAGGCGTACACCTGGTCGAGCAGCACCTCGAAGCGGGCGTGGCAGTCCCCGGCGGTGCGGGTGACCACCGGCACGTCCAGCTGGTCGTAGGCCAGGTAGGGCTCGTCGCGGCGCAGGTCCAGGTCGAGGCCGGAGGCGCGGGCGACCGGGCCGGACGCGCCGAAGGCGGCGGCGTCGGCGGCGGTGAGCACCCCCACGCCCACGGTGCGGGCCAGGAAGATCTCGTTGCGCCGGATGAGGTTGTCCAGGTCGGGCAGGCGGCGGCGGACCTCGCCGATCGCGGCGCGGGCCCGGCCGGTCCAGCCGGCCGGCACCTCCTCCTTGAGCCCGCCGACCCGGTTGAACATGTAGTGGACCCGGCCCCCGGAGACCTCCTCCATCACCGCCTGGAGGGTCTCCCGTTCCCGGAAGGCGTAGAAGACCGGGGTGATCGCGCCGATCTCCAGCGGGTACGAGCCGAGGAACATCAGGTGGTTGAGCACCCGGTTCAGCTCCGCGAGGGCCATCCGCAGCCAGACCGCCCGCTCCGGCACCTCCATGCCCATCAGCCGCTCGACGGCGAGCACCACGCCCAGCTCGTTGGAGAACGCCGACAGCCAGTCGTGCCGGTTGGCCAGCACGATGATCTGCCGGTAGTCGCGGACCTCGAAGAGCTTCTCCGCGCCCCGGTGCATGTAGCCGACGATGGGTTCGGCGGAGACCACCCGCTCGCCGTCGAGGACCAGCTTCAGCCGGAGCACGCCGTGCGTGGAGGGGTGCTGCGGGCCGATGTTGAGCACCATGTCGGCGCCGAGCTGCTCGCCGCCCGCGCCGGTGCCGACGGTCAGTTCGCGGAGGTCGCCGGCGTCGGTGGTCATGCCCGTCATCGTGCCATGAACGCGGTCGGGTCGACGCCGACCAGTTGCCGTAGCCACCAGTGCCCGCCCAGGCCGGTCGGGTCGGTCAGCTCGGCCACCGCCGAGGCGGCGGCCAGCGCCCGGACGTAGCCGGCCGGGTCGCGGGCGGCCAGGCTGAGCGGCGGTCGGCCGCCGTCGGCCCCGAGCGCCCGCAGCGCCTCCCGCTGCGAGACCAGGGAGTACGCACACCGGGCGACCCGCTCACCGGCGGAGGCGACCGAGTCCATGGCGACGTGCGCGGTGACGTCGGCCGACCCGTCGGGCACCGGCGGCACCTGCCGCCCGTGCCGGTACCCGGTCAACGTCCCGTGCCACGGCCGCCCGTCGCGCAGGTGTCCGTAGTCCACGGCCAGCGCCAGTCCCCGGTCGACGTGCCGGACGGCGTCGGCCCAGGCTTCGTCCCGGGTCCTTCCGATCTCGGCCCGCCCGCCGACCGCGGGGGACCCGGTCGGGGTGGGCCACCACCGGTCGAGCCAGTCGGCGTCGGCGGCGCCGACCGCCTCACCGGCCGTCTCCTCGCCGGTGGCCGGGTCGACCAGCAGGTACCGCCAGCCGTCGGCGGTGGGCACGGCGATGTCCAGCGGTACGTTGTCCAGCCATTCGGTGGCGAGCAGCAGCCCGGTGATCCGGTGGGGGACGTGCTCCGACCATTCGACGCGTGCGGGGAGGTCCGCGGGCCGGGGCGCCTTCTCGACCGCGGTGAGCCGTACCCGGTCGGCGAGCGGAACCGGCGCGGCGGGCGACGGGTCGGCGGAATCCGACGGACGGGCCACGGCCGCCAGCAGCGCGCGCAGCAGCTCTCCTCGACCGGCCCCCACGTCGACGACGGCGAGGACCGCCGGGTGGCCGAGGGCGGCGTCGACCTGGGTGAGCAGGCGGAACAGGGCCGAGGTGAAGGCCGGGGTGGCGTGCACGCTGGTGCGGAAGTGGGCGGCCGGTCCGGCCCCGGACACGAAGAAGCCACCGGGCCCGTAGAGCGCCCGGTCCATGGCGTCCCGCCAGCGCATCGACATCGGTTCGTCCCTCGTTCGGGGGTGCGTCACGGTGCCGACCCTACGGTCAGCCGGTAGGCGGCGGCTGTTCATCCCCGCGCTGGTGGTCGTGCCGGTGCCGCAGTGGTATCCACCCTGCGGCCCGATTTCTCCGGTGGCCCGAGGCGGCCGCCGGAGGGGCCCTCCCGGCCGGTGGTGAAGGTTTTCACACATGCTTGTTCGGGCTCTGTAACCCCGGCGCATACTTGCGGTCGACCGGTACCCCCTTCGAGGACTGGATCGATGCCATGAGCGCACCGCTGCGCCCGCGCCCGGCCACCCGGCGCGGGGCCGCCGCACCGTCGGGCGGCGCCCCTGCCGGCGCCCCGCTCGCCTTTCCCCGCAACCTGACCGTCGGCGTCATCGGCGCCGGCCGGGTCGGTGCCGTGCTGGGCGCGGCGCTCGCCGCCGCCGGCCACCGGGTCGTCGCCGCCTCCGGGGTCTCCGGCGCCGCCAAGGCCCGGATCGCGCTGCTGCTGCCCGACGCCCGGAACCGGTCCGCCACCTCGGTGGCCCGGGCCGCCACCGACCTGCTGCTGATCGCCGTACCGGACGACGCGCTCGCGGGCGTGGTCGCGGGGCTGGCCGAGACCGGTGCGCTGCGCCCCGGGCAGGTGGTCGCGCACACCTCCGGCGCGCACGGCCTGGCGGTGCTCGCCCCGGCCGCCGCGGTGGGTGCCCGGCCGCTGGCCCTGCACCCCGCGATGACCTTCACCGGTACGCCGGACGACCTGGGCCGTCTCGCCGGCATCTCGTACGGGGTGACCGCCCCGGCGGAGCTGCGTCCCCTCGCCGCCCGGCTCGTCGCCGACCTGGGCGGGGTGCCCGAGTGGATCGGGGAGGCCGACCGGGCGCTCTACCACGCGGCCCTGGCGCACGGCGCCAACCACCTGGTCACCCTGGTCAACGAGGCGGCCGACCGGCTGCGCGACGCCGGGGTGGGCAGTCCGGAGAAGGTGCTCGCCCCGCTGCTGCGGGCGGCCCTGGAGAACGCGCTCCGGTTCGGCGACGACGCGCTGACCGGCCCGGTGTCCCGGGGCGACGCGGGCACGGTACGCCGGCACCTGGCCCGGCTGGCGGAGACGGCGCCGGAATCCGTCGCCCCCTATCTGGCGTTGGCCCGTCGGAGCGCCGACCGGGCGATCGCTGCGGGCCGGCTGCGGCCGGTGGACGCGGAATCGCTGCTGGACGTGTTGGCGGGAATCCACCGGGAGGTGGCCGCGTGAGCGTGAGGAGTGAGCCGATCTTGCGAGCCCCGCAGTCGCGAACCGAGGTGGCCCCCTGATGGAACTGGTGCACACGCGGGCGGAGCTGGCGGCGGCGCGCGACGGGCTGAAGGGCACCGTCGGCGTGGTGATGACCATGGGCGCGCTGCACTCGGGCCACGAGACGTTGCTGCGGGCGGCCCGCGAGCGGGCCGACCACGTGGTGGTGACGATCTTCGTCAACCCGTTGCAGTTCGGGCCGAACGAGGACTTCGACCGCTATCCGCGCACTCTCGACGACGACCTGGAGATCTGCCGCCGGGCCGGGGCCGACGTGGTCTTCGCTCCGTCGGCGACGGACATGTACCCGGACGGGCAGCCGCTGGTCCGGGTGAACCCGGGTCAGCTCGGCGAGGACCTGGAGGGGCAGAGCCGGCCGGGCTTCTTCCACGGGGTGCTGACCGTGGTCATGAAGCTGCTCCAGCTCACCCGACCGGACCTGGCCTTCTTCGGCGAGAAGGACTACCAGCAGCTCACCCTGGTCCGGCGGATGGCCCGCGACCTGGACGTGCCGGTGGACGTGGTCGGCGTGCCGACCGTCCGGGAACCGGACGGGCTGGCGCTGTCCAGCCGCAACCGCTACCTCTCCCCGGACGAGCGGCGTTCCGCGCTGGGCCTGTCGGCCGCGCTGCGGGCCGGCGCCGCCGCCGCCGACGAGGGGCGCGACGCCGGGGAGGTGCTGGCCGCCGCGCACCGGGCGTTCGGTGCGGCCGCCCCGGGCGCCCAGCTGGACTACCTGGTGCTCACCGACCCGGACCTGGAGCCGGGCCCGGTGGCCGGCCCGGCGCGGCTGTTGATCGCCGCCTGGGTGGGCGGTACCCGGCTGATCGACAATCTGGCGATCCGGCTCGCCCCCCGTTCCTGACCTCCTCCACCACACCTGCTGAAAGGCACCCCGATGTTCCGGACGATGCTCAAGTCGAAGATCCACCGGGCCACGGTGACCCAGGCCGACCTGCACTACGTCGGCTCGGTGACCGTGGACCAGGATCTGCTCGACGCCGCCGATCTGCTCCCCGGCGAGCAGGTGGCGATCGTGGACGTGACCAACGGTGCCCGGCTGGAGACGTACGTGATCCCGGGTGAGCGGGGCAGCGGCGTGATCGGCATCAACGGTGCCGCGGCGCACCTGGTGCACCCCGGTGACCTGGTCATCCTCATCTCGTACGGCCAGATGGACGACGCCGAGGCCCGCTCGTACCAGCCCCGGGTGGTCCACGTCGACGCGGACAACCGCGTCGTCGCCCTGAACGCCGACCCCGCCACCGCCGCCCCCGGCACCGCCGGCACCCCCACCCCCAACCCCCTGGCCCTCCTCAACTGACCCGACCTCTGGCCGCGGGGGCGGACATCCGGTCTGTCACCGGAAGGTCATTTTTGGTTACCCTGGGCGGACCGTCGGATTGACGGTCGTCGGCTGGGGGAGGCCGCGATGCGCCGAGCGATGACGACCATGGTCGCCGGGTTGGTCGCGGGGGCCCTGCTGACCGGCTGCGGCGCGGGCGGCGGGACCGACGGGGACCTCACCGACGACTGGAAGGCCATGGCGGCCGCCGGGCCGTTCACCCCCGGGGCCGGGGTGTGCCAGGTCGCGGACTTCACCGAGACCGTCGGGCTGGACGGGTACGCGCCGGTGGACTGCGCGGTGGCGCACCGGGTGGAGACCGTGCACGTCGGCGCGTTCCCGGCCGACCGGGCCACCCGGCCGGCCACCGGCTCGCCCGAGTTGCGGGGCGCGTTCGCCGAGTGCGACACGCGCGCCACCGGCTACGTCGGTGACGACTGGCGGGCCGGGCGGCTGCGGCTGGCCGTGGCGCTGCCCACCGTCCCGGGCTGGGCGGCCGGGTCCCGCTGGTACCGCTGCGACCTCAGCGAGGTGAACACCGTCGAGACGGCCGCCGTCGTGGTCACCCGCACCGGCAGCCTGCGCGACGCGCTGAAGGGGGCGTCCCCGCTGCGGCTGGGCTGCCAGCAGAGCCGGTCCGGCCGTGGCCGCGGGGTGCAGACCCTGGTCCCGGTGGCCTGCCAGACCCGGCACGACGCCGAGTTCGTCGGGGTGTGGAAGGCCCCGGACCGGCCGTATCCGGCCAAGGACGCCGACTGGGCGCCGCTCTACACCGGCTGCCGCACCGCCCTCGGCCGGTACGTCGGTGTGCCGGACGACGCCGACCTGCGCTTCCGCAGCGGCGTGGTGGTACGCCCACCCGGCCCCGGCCGCTGGCGGGTCGGTGACCGGGGGGTCCGCTGCTACCTGTGGCTCAGCGACCGGACGGTGACCGCCTCGCTGAAGGGCGCCGGACCGGTCGGCCTGCCGGTGCGGACGAAGTAGCGGACGCCGTAGCCGATACCACTCGTCCCGCCCCCGCCGCCCGTGGTGAGGCCCCTTCGGGTTGACTGTGCTCATGGACCTTCCGACCGTCGACCTGCCGGCCGTGCCCCGACTGCTGGCCGCTCCCGCGCCCGGCTGGGTGGAGACCACCGACGTGATCGTGGTCGGGTCCGGGGTCGCCGGGCTCACCGCCGCGCTGCACCTGCGCGAGGCGGGTCTGCACGTCACCGTGGTCACCAAGGTCAACATCGACGACGGCTCGACCCGCTGGGCGCAGGGCGGCATCGCCGCCGTGCTCGACCCGGCCGACACCCCGGCCGCCCACGCGTACGACACGGAGGTCGCCGGGGTCGGGCTCTGCGACCCGGCGGCGGTGCGGGTGCTGGTGGAGGAGGGCCCGACCCGGCTGCGCGAGCTGATGCGCATCGGCGCCGAGTTCGACCGCAACCCGGACGGTTCGCTGATGCTCACCCGGGAGGGTGGACACCGGGCGGACCGGATCGTGCACGCCGGTGGCGACGCCACGGGGGCGGAGGTGCAGCGGGCGCTGCACGCGGCGGTCCGGCGCGACCCGTGGATCCGGCTGGTGGAGCACGCCCTGGTGCTGGACCTGCTGCGCGCCCCCGGGGACGGCCCGGACGGGCTCGGCCCGGCGTGCGGGATCACCCTGCACGTGCTCGGCGAGGGCAGCGAGGACGGCGTGGGCGCGCTGCTGGCCCGGGCGGTGGTGCTGGCCACCGGCGGGATGGGGCAGGTCTTCTCGGCCACCACCAACCCGGCGGTCTCCACCGGGGACGGGGTGGCGCTGGCGCTGCGGGCCGGCGCGGCGGTGACCGACGTCGAGTTCGTCCAGTTCCACCCGACCGCGCTGATCACCCCGGCCGGCGCGGGCGTGCCCGGCGCCGGGCGGGCCCAGCAGCCGCTGGTCTCCGAGGCGCTGCGGGGCGAGGGCGCCCACCTGGTCGACGGCGACGGCAAACGGTTCATGGTGGGCCAGCACGAGCTGGCCGAGCTGGCCCCCCGGGACGTGGTGGCGAAGGGCATCCACCGGGTGCTGCTGGCCACCGGCGCCGACCACGTGTACCTGGACGCCCGGCACCTCGGCGGTGACCACCTCGCCGGGCGGTTCCCGACCATCGTCGCCTCCTGCCTGGCCATCGGCGTCGACCCGGCCACCGACCTGATCCCGGTCGCCCCGGCCGCCCACTACGCCTCCGGCGGCGTCCGCACCGACCTGCGCGGCCGGACCTCCATCCCCGGCCTGTACGCCTGCGGTGAGGTGGCCTGCACGGGTGTGCACGGCGCGAACCGGCTGGCCAGCAACTCCCTGCTGGAGGGGTTGGTCTTCTCCCGCCGGATCGCCGAGGACATCGCCGCCGGCCTGCCGGAGCAGGCGAAACCGGCGGAGACGGGCGCCTGGGTGGGGGGCGAGGGCTGGGTGGTGCCGGCCGACGGCACGCCGGCCCTGCAGCGGGCGATGACCCGGGGCGCCGGGGTGCTCCGGTCGGCGCGGACGCTGGCGGGGACGGCGGTCACGCTGGGCGAGCTGGGCCGGGGGCGGGGCACGCCGCGCACCGCCGACTGGGAGGCGACGAACCTCATCACCGTGGCGTCGGCCCTGGTCGCCGCCGCGTACGCCCGCCAGGAGACCCGGGGCTGCCACTGGCGGGAGGACTTCCCGACGGCCGACGAGCGGTGGCGGGGCCACCTCGTCGAGGCGGTCGGGGCACGGGGCCGGTTGGCGCAGCAGTGGGAGGAGTTGTCGTGAGGGAGTCGACGGAGCGGACGTTGCGGGTTGGTGGGCTGGACCCGGAGCGGGTGCGGCGGGTGGTCACCGACGCGCTCGCCGAGGACCTGGGCGCGGACTTCCTCGACGTGACCAGCGTGGCCACCATCCCCGACGGGCAGAACGACACCGCCGACCTGGTCGCCCGCGCCGACGGCGTGGTGGCCGGGCTGGCGGTGGCCGCGGCCGTGTTCGAGCTGGTCGGCGAGGTGACCGGGGCGGGTCGTACCGTCGAGGTGTCGTTGGTGGCGCAGGACGGGCAGCGGGTGGCGCGCGGCGACGTGCTGGCCACGGTGACCGGCCCCACCCGGTTGCTGCTCACCGCCGAGCGGACGGCGCTCAACCTGCTCTGCCGGATGTCCGGGGTGGCCACCCACACCCGGGCCTGGGCGGACGCCCTCGCCGGCACGAAGGCGATGGTGCTGGACACCCGCAAGACGACCCCGGGCCTGCGGGCCCTGGAGAAGTACGCGGTGCGGGCCGGCGGGGGGACCAACAAGCGGATGGGCCTGCACGACGTCGCCATGATCAAGGACAACCACAAGCTCGCCGCCGGCGGCGTCGCGCCCGCCTACCACCGGGTCCGGGAGGCGTTCCCGGACGTGCCGGTGCAGGTGGAGGTGGACACGGTCGCCGAGGCGGTGGAGGCGGTCGGGGCCGGCGCGGACTTCCTGCTGCTGGACAACATGTCCCCGGAGATGCTGCGCGAGGTGGTGGCGCGGGTCGGGGACCGGGCCGAGCTGGAGGCGACCGGCGGCCTCACCCTGGACGTCGCGGCGGAGTACGCGGCGACCGGCGTGGACTTCCTGTCGGTGGGCGCGCTGACGCACTCGTCACCGATCCTGGACATCGCGCTGGACCTGCGGGTGGAGTGAGGCGGTCGCTCGCCGGGGCCGGTGGGGTTCGCGGGGCCGGCTCGCTCCTCGCGCTCACCGGCGGCGTCTAGGCTGCGCGTGTGCTGCTCTGCATCGACATCGGAAACACCAACACCGTGCTGGCGACCTTCGACGGCGACAAGCTGGTGCACTCCTGGCGGATCAAGACCGATGCCCGGTCCACCGCGGACGAGCTCGGGCTGATGTTCCGCGGGTTGCTCGCCGGTGACGCCGTGGAGATCACCGGGGTGGCGGCCTGCTCGACCGTGCCGGCCGCGCTGCGTTCGCTGCGGACCATGCTGGGTCGCTACTACGCCGACCTGCCGAGCGTGATCGTCGAGCCGGGGGTGCGCACCGGTGTGCAGCTGGCCATCGACAACCCCAAGGAGGTGGGCTCCGACCGGGTGGTCAACACCCTGGCGGCGTACACCCTCTACGGCGGCCCGTCGATCGTGGTGGACTTCGGCACCACCACCAACTTCGACGTGATCAGCGGGCGGGGCGAGTTCCTCGGCGGCGCCTTCGCCCCGGGCATCGAGATCTCCTTCGACGCGCTGGCCGCCCGGGCGGCGCAGCTGCGCAAGGTGGAGGCGACCAAGCCCCGCTCGGTGATCGGCAAGAACACCGTGGAGTGCCTCCAGTCGGGCCTCTACTTCGGCTTCGCCGGGCAGGTGGACCGGATCGTCGAGCGGATGGTCGAGGAGCTGGGCGAGGTGAAGGCGGTGATCGCCACCGGCGGTCTCGCCTCGGTGGTGATCGGTGAGTGCCGCACCATCACCCACCACGAGCCGATGATCACCCTGATCGGCCTGCGGATGGTCTACGAGCGCAACACCTGACCCCGGCCGCCGCCGGGGGCGGGGCCGCGCCGGCGTCAGCGTCGCCGGGCCCGGAACACCAGCGTCCGGTACGGCAGCTCGACAATCTCCCGCCCGGCCAGGTCCGGGTGGGTGGCGAGCAGTTCCCGCAACTCCCGCTCGACCCGCCGCTGCTGCCGCGGCGCCGAGGTGAGGTGGTACGAGCGGGTCCTGATCATGCCGATCACCTCGTCCGGGGTGAGGGTGGCGCGGTGGGTGAACTCGCCGGCTTCCACGGCGCCGAAGGCCGGGCCGAAGTCGCGTACCCGCCCGACCTGGTCGTCGCCGGTGTCGCCCAGGTGGGCGATCCGGCCCAGCTCGGCCACCCAGTCGACGCGTTCGTCCCGGATGTTCCAGATCGGGGCGAACGTCCCGCCGGCCCGGAGCACCCGGGCGATCTCGTCGTGCGCCCGCTCCCGGTCGAACCAGTGGTACGCCTGCCCCACCAGCACCGCGTCCGCCGTACCGGCCGGCAGCGGTGTCCGCTCGGCGGTCCCGGCCAGGGCGGTGACGCCGGGGGTGACCGCGTCCAGCCGGGCCCGCATCCCCGGGTCGGGCTCGACGGGGAGCACCTGGTGGCCCAGGGCGAGCACGCCGCGGGTGAGGATGCCGGTGCCGGCGCCCAGGTCGACCACCCGGGCGGGCGCGGTGAGCCCGTCCAGCGCCCAGCGCAGGGCGTCCTCGGGATACCGGGGGCGGAACCGGTCGTAGTCGGCGGCGGCGGCCCCGAACGAGAGGGCGTGAGTGGGGTCCGTCATGGCGGGCACGTTATCCGGTAACGGCCTCCTGGGGGCTTGAGTACGCTCGGGGACTGACCCCGCCGATATCTCCCTTCTGAGGAAGCGTGCCGTGACCGAGCAGAACGCCGTTCCAGTCGACCCCGCCGACGACCTTCCCGAGCAGATGAAGGTCCGCCGGGAGAAGCGGGACCGGATGCTCGCCGAGGACGTCGAGCCGTACCCGGTCGGCTTTCCCCGCACCAGCACGCTGGCGGAGATCCGCGAGAAGTACGCCGACCTGCCCACCGACACCGCCACCGGCGACCGGGTCTCGGTCACCGGCCGGGTGATCTTCGTACGGAACACCGGCAAGCTCTGCTTCGCCACCCTGCGCGACGGCGACGGCACCGAGCTTCAGGCGATGCTCTCCC
This sequence comes from Micromonospora sp. LZ37, assembly GCF_059359015.1. Lineage (NCBI taxonomy): Bacteria > Bacillati > Actinomycetota > Actinomycetes > Micromonosporales > Micromonosporaceae > Micromonospora > Micromonospora sp. LZ37. The sequence goes on from NZ_JCADBL010000013.1 coordinate 178,781, forward strand.
TGGACCGGGTCGGCGCCGAGCGGCTGGACGACTGGAAGCGCCTGGTCGACCTCGGCGACCACGTCGGCGTGGCCGGTGAGGTGATCACCAGCCGCCGGGGCGAGCTGTCGGTGCTGGCGGACGAGTGGGCGGTCACCGCCAAGTCGCTGCGCCCGCTGCCGGTGGCCCACAAGCCGCTGAGCGAGGAGGCCCGGGTCCGCCAGCGTTACGTGGACCTGATCGTCCGGCCGCAGGCGCGGCAGATGGTCCGTACCCGGGCGGCGGCGGTCCGCGCCCTGCGCGACTCGTTGCACGACAAGGGATTCATCGAGGTCGAGACCCCGATGCTTCAGTTGCTGCACGGTGGCGCGGCGGCCCGCCCATTCGTGACCCACAGCAATGCGCTCAGCACCGATCTGTATCTGCGAATCGCGCCGGAACTGTTTCTCAAGCGCGCCGTGGTCGGCGGGGTCGACCGGGTCTTCGAGATCAACCGCAACTTCCGTAATGAGGGAGTGGACTCCTCGCACTCCCCGGAGTTCGCCATGCTGGAGGCGTACCAGGCCTACGGCGACTACGACACCATGGCCGAGTTGACCCGCAATCTCGTCCAGCAGGCGGCGATCGCGGTGAGTGGCTCGACCGTGGTCACCCACGCCGACGGGCGCGAGTTCGACCTCGGTGGCGAGTGGCGTTCGGTGACGCTGTTCGGGGTGCTTTCCGAGGCGCTCGGCGAGGAGGTCACGGTCCGCACCGACCGGGCCCGCCTGGTCGAGTACGCCGAGAAGGTCGGTCTTTCCGTGGACCCGAAGTGGGGGCCGGGCAAGCTGGCCGAGGAGCTGTTCGAGGAGCTGGTCGTGCCGGGCCTGCAGGCGCCGACCTTCGTCCGGGACTACCCGGAGGAGACCAGCCCGCTCACCCGGGCCCACCGGAGCGAGCCGGGGCTGGCCGAGAAGTGGGACCTCTACGTGCTCGGTTTCGAGCTGGGCACGGCGTACTCCGAGCTGGTGGACCCGGTGGTGCAGCGGGAGCGGCTGGTCGCCCAGGCTCAGCTGGCGGCCCGCGGCGACGACGAGGCGATGCGGTTGGACGAGGACTTTCTCCGGGCGATGGAGTACGGAATGCCGCCGGCCGGGGGTATGGGAATGGGAATCGACCGGCTTCTGATGGCGCTCACCGGCCTGGGAATTCGGGAAACCATCCTCTTCCCGTTGGTCCGCCCGGAGTGACGGCGAAGCTTCCCCAGGTCGTTACCGCCTCCCATTGACGCGCCGAGCATCGGGCGGGTTATTGTGCTTCCATTGCAGGAGCACCCTGCTCGAAAGGAATGTGGGACGTGGCCAAGCAGATCATTCACAAGCTGGTCGATGACCTGGACGGCGGGGACGCGGACGAGACCGTCAAGTTCGCCCTCGACGGCGTTCAGTACGAGATCGACCTGTCGAACTCCAACGCCGCCAAATTGCGCGAGGTATTCGCTCCGTACACCGCCCACGGCACCCGGGTGGGTCGGGGTGGCGTGGTCGTCGGCGGCCGGGCGGCGCGGGGCCGGGGCGGCGCCACGGCCGATCGCGAGCAGAACAAGGCGATCCGGGACTGGGCCAAGAAGAACGGCAAGGAGATCTCCGACCGGGGTCGCATCCCGCAGGAGATCGTCGACGAGTACCACGCGTCCCGCTGACCGGGACGACCAGGCGACCCGACGCCGGGCCGGAGCACGACTCCGGGCCGGCGTCGCCGTTTCCGGGGTGCCCCGGACGGGCCTCGGCCGGCGGGAAGATTCCCCGGCGGGGAGGCGTTGTCCACAGGCGGTGGGGACTTCGTCCACAGCCTGTGGATGGGCCACCAGGCCGCCGGAGGGCCGATCGTGCCCCGGGCGAATTTCGCTCTGCGCGTACAGGTCGGGGTCCCGGAACACCTCCTGAGCGCGGATGGTTGGTCAAAACGACGTCAGAACGGCTCGTCGCGGGGACACACGACCTCAGCGGAGTCGGTCGGCGGCGATAGAGTAAGGAGGCACGGACGCCCGTCCTGGACGTCCGCGCACCGGCCCCGCCAAGATCTTGGCTATCAAGGCGCACGGCACGTGAGGAGCACGAGGGCATGTTCGAGCGGTTCACCGACCGAGCGCGACGGGTTGTCGTCCTGGCCCAAGAAGAGGCCCGGATGCTCAACCACAACTACATCGGTACGGAGCACATCCTGCTGGGCCTCATCCACGAGGGTGAAGGCGTCGCGGCAAAGGCCCTGGAGAGCCTCGGCATCTCCCTCGAGGGCGTCCGCCAGCAGGTCGAGGAGATCATTGGCCAGGGTCAGCAGGCGCCGAGCGGGCACATCCCGTTCACGCCGCGGGCCAAGAAGGTGCTGGAGCTGTCGCTGCGTGAGGCGCTTCAGCTCGGCCACAACTACATCGGCACGGAGCACATCCTGCTCGGTCTGATCCGCGAGGGTGAGGGCGTCGCCGCCCAGGTGCTGGTCAAGCTCGGCGCCGACCTCAACCGGGTCCGCCAGCAGGTGATCCAGCTGCTCTCCGGCTACCAGGGCAAGGAGCCGGCCGCGGCGGGCGCCGCGCCGGGCGAGGCCGCGCCGTCGACCAGCCTGGTGCTGGACCAGTTCGGCCGCAACCTGACCCAGGCCGCCCGCGAGGGCAAGCTCGACCCGGTCATCGGGCGCGAGAAGGAAATCGAGCGGGTCATGCAGGTGCTCTCCCGCCGTACCAAGAACAACCCGGTCCTGATCGGTGAGCCCGGCGTCGGTAAGACCGCCGTGGTGGAGGGCCTGTCCCAGAAGATCATCAAGGGCGAGGTGCCCGAGACGCTCAAGGACAAGCAGCTCTACACGCTCGACCTCGGTGCCCTGGTGGCCGGTTCCCGCTACCGCGGTGACTTCGAGGAGCGCCTCAAGAAGGTGCTCAAGGAGATCCGCACCCGCGGCGACATCATCCTGTTCATCGACGAGATCCACACCCTGGTGGGTGCGGGTGCCGCCGAGGGCGCGATCGACGCGGCGAGCATCCTCAAGCCGATGCTGGCCCGTGGCGAGCTGCAGACCATCGGCGCCACCACGCTCGACGAGTACCGCAAGCACCTGGAGAAGGACGCCGCCCTGGAGCGTCGTTTCCAGCCGATCCAGGTGGGTGAGCCGTCGCTGGCCCACACCATCGAGATCCTCAAGGGACTGCGCGACCGGTACGAGGCGCACCACCGGGTGAGCATCACCGACGCCGCGCTCGTGGCTGCCGCGACCCTGGCCGACCGGTACATCTCGGACCGCTTCCTGCCGGACAAGGCGATCGACCTGATCGACGAGGCCGGTGCCCGGATGCGCATCCGTCGGATGACCGCGCCGCCAGACCTGCGGGACTTCGACGAGCGCATCGCCCAGGTGCGTCGCGACAAGGAGTCCGCGATCGACGCGCAGGACTTCGAGCGCGCCGCCCAGCTGCGTGACAAGGAGAAGCAGCTCCTCGGTCAGAAGGCGCAGCGGGAGAAGGAGTGGAAGGCCGGTGACCTGGACGTCGTCAGCGAGGTCGACGACGAGCAGATCGCCGAGGTGCTCGGCAACTGGACCGGCATCCCGGTCTACAAGCTGACCGAGGAGGAGACCTCGCGCCTGCTGCGCATGGAGGACGAGCTGCACAAGCGCGTCATCGGCCAGGAGGACGCGGTCAAGGCGGTCTCGAAGGCGATCCGGCGTACCCGGGCCGGCCTGAAGGACCCGAAGCGGCCATCCGGCTCGTTCATCTTCGCCGGCCCGTCCGGCGTCGGTAAGACCGAGCTCTCCAAGGCGCTCGCCGAGTTCCTGTTCGGCAGCGAGGACGCCCTCATCCAGCTGGACATGTCCGAGTTCCACGACCGGTACACGGTGTCCCGCCTGGTGGGTGCCCCTCCCGGCTACGTCGGTTACGACGAGGGCGGGCAGCTGACCGAGAAGGTGCGGCGTCGGCCGTTCTCGGTGGTCCTCTTCGACGAGATCGAGAAGGCCCACCCGGACGTGTTCAACACGCTGCTCCAGATCCTGGAGGACGGTCGGCTCACCGACGGTCAGGGTCGGATCGTGGACTTCAAGAACACGGTCATCATCCTGACCACCAACCTCGGTACCCGCGACGTCGCCAAGGCGGTGTCGCTGGGCTTCCAGGCCTCCGAGGACTCCGAGTCGACCTACGACCGGATGAAGCAGAAGGTCAACGACGAGCTCAAGCAGCACTTCCGGCCTGAGTTCCTGAACCGGATCGACGACACCATCGTCTTCCACCAGCTGCGCCAGGGCGAGATCCTCTCGATCGTGGACATCATGATCCAGCGGATCGAGACGCAGCTGCGCAACAAGGACATGGGTCTGGAGCTGACCGACAACGCCAAGAAGTACCTGGCGAAGAAGGGCTTCGACCCGGTGCTGGGCGCCCGTCCGCTGCGTCGCACGATCCAGCGCGACATCGAGGACAACCTCTCCGAGCGGATCCTCTTCAACGAGCTGACCCCGGGTCAGATCGTGGTGGTGGACTGCGAGGGCGACCCGGAGGACATCGACAAGTCCAAGCTGGTCTTCCGCGGTTCGGACCGGCCGGCCGAGGTGCCGGACGCCGTTCCGGCCGACCTCGGTGGCGCGGCCACCGCGGGGGCGGACGAGTAAGGACGAAGCACGAGGGCGGCGGCCCCGGACGGCGAGAGCCTCCGGGGCCGCCGCCTTTCGTCATGCCCGACCCCGCATGCCCGACCGCGTGCCCGGCCCGCTCTGCGGCCGGTCCTGGGCGGTCGGACACAGTGATCGAAGCGCTTTGCGGCGTGTCGCGGTTTCCTCGGCGCCGGACACCCCGACATGCCGCCAAAGCGGGGTCGAGAGCCAGCGCCGGGCGCCGGACGGGCCCTGCCCGACGGGCCGGGCCGTCACGACTTGCGGTGTGTCGGGGTGTCTGGCACGTAGGACGCCGCGACACGCCGCAAAGGGGGGAACAGCCTGCGGCCCGGGACCCCCGGCGGGGGGCGTGGTCAGGGGAGGGGGAGCGGGGTGGGACCGCCGTCGCCCACCAGCCGGAACGACTCCTCGCCGACCGGCTCGACCAGGCCGTCCCTGACCAGCCCGGCCAGCGCCCGCGACCGCTGCACGTCGTCGGTCCACACCTGGTCCAGCCGCTGGTGCGGCACCGGACCGGTGGCGTCCCGGAGCACTCCGAGCAGCAGCCCGCGTACCTGGCGGTCGGTGCCGGCGTACCGCTGGGGGCGGCGGGTCGGCCCGGCGGGCGCCTCCTGGCCGGAGGCCCGCCACCGGCAGACCGACTCGACCGGGCAGACCGCGCAGCGCGGCGAGCGGGCCGTACAGACCACCGCACCCAGCTCCATGAAGGCGGCGCTGGCGAGCGCGGCGGCGGCGGGATCGGCGGGCAGCAGCTCCTCGCAGGCGACCAGGTCGGCCGGCCGGGTGGCCGGTCCGGCGTCCGGTTCACCGGCGATCGCCCGGGACACCACCCGCCGTACGTTGGTGTCGACCACCGGGTGCCGCTGCCCGTACGCGAACGCCGCGACCGCCCGAGCCGTGTACGTGCCGACCCCGGGCAGCGCCAGCAGCTGGTCCAACCGGTCCGGCACCTCGCCGCCGTGCCGCTCCACGACCGCCACCGCGCAGTCGCGCAGCCGTACCGCCCGGCGGGGGTAGCCGAGCCGTCCCCACATCCGGATCGCCTCGGCCGGGGTGTCGTCGGCCAGCGCGGCCGGCGTCGGCCAGCGGGTCATCCAGGCGTGCCAGGCGGGCAGCACCCGGACCACCGGGGTCTGCTGGAGCATCACCTCGCTCACCAGGATGGCCCAGGCCCCGACGCCGGGCTCCCGCCAGGGCAGGTCGCGGGCGTTCTCCTCGTACCACCGGCTGACCCGGGTGGCGAAAGTGGGTTCAGTCATCGCGCCGCCGATGATGTCACGGGGCGCGGTCCCGCACGTTGGGCGGCCCGGGCGGGGCGGCGCGGCTGGCCGGTGATGATCGGGCAGAATGCCCGGATGAACGAGCTCGCGATCACCGTCATCGGCCGGGACCGGCCCGGCATCGTGGCCGACGTCGCCGAGGTGCTCGCCCGGCTCGGCGCGAACCTCACCGACTCCACCATGACCCGGCTCCGGGGTCACTTCGCGATGACCCTGATCTGCGTCGGCCCGGCCGCCGCCGAGGTCGAGGCCGCGCTGGCCCCGCTCGCCGCCGACGGCCAGCTGCTGGCCACCGTACGCGCGGTCACCCCCGACGGCGAGGTGGCACCCGCCGGCGAGCCGTACGTGATGGCGGTGCACGGTGCGGACCGGATGGGCATCGTGGCGGCGATGACCCGGGTGCTCACCGACGCCGGCGGCAACGTCACCGACCTGAGTACCCGGCTCGCCGGCTCGCTCTACGTGGTGGTGGCCGAGGTGGACCTGCCGCCGGGCAGCGCCGACGAGCTGGCCGGCCGGCTGACCCGGGCCGCCGCCGAGTTGGGCGTCGGGGTCTCCCTCCGGCCTGCCGACCCGGACCTGCTGTGAGCGAGGAGGAGTACGCCGGTCTCGGCGACTGGACGCCGGCGGTGCTGGCGGTGCCGGGCGAGGTGCGCCCGGTGGTGGCCGCCCCGCATCCGGTGCTGAGCCGGCCCGGCGAGGCGGTCGACCCCACGTCGGCGGAGACCGTACGGCTGGCCGCCGACCTGATCGCCACGATGCGGGTGTCACCCGGCTGCGTCGGCCTGGCCGCTCCGCAGGTCGGGGTGGGCGCCCAGGTCTTCGCGGTCGACGTCACCGGCCATCCGAAGTCGGTCACGCTGCACGGGGTCTTCGTGCTCTGCAACGCGCGGGTGGTCGAGGCGACCCGGTGGAAGCTGGCGCGGGAGGGCTGCATGTCGGTGCCCGACCTCACCGGTGACGTGAAGCGGGCCAGCCGGCTGGTGGTGGAGGGGGAGCTGCCCGGCACCGGTGAGTCGATCCGGCTGGTCACCGACGGCTTCGAGGCCCGCGCGTTGCAGCACGAGATCGATCACTGCGACGGGCTCCTGTTTCTCGACCGGGTGGCCGGCGCGCACGCCGTCTACCAGCGCAAGGTCTACCTGTGAGTCGGCCCGGGCGACTGTCGTGAGTGGAAGGACGTCGGGGTGAGGCGAGCGAGGTCCGGCGCGTCGCGGGGGATCTCCGCGTGCCGCGCGGCTACGGTGGGGGCATCATGCGTCTGACGGTCGGTCCCCTGCCATCCGCCGTGTACTGGCGGCGTCGCGCCGTCGTACTCGGAGCCGGGCTCCTCTTCCTGATTGTCCTGCTGTATTCGTGCAACCGGTCGGGTGACACCACCACCACGCCGGGGGCGCGGTCGGCGCCGTCCGCCCCGGCGGTCGGGGCGTCGCCGACCGGCGCCGCGCCGTCCCCGGGGTCGTCCGGCGCGCCGGACCCGTCGGGTGCCCCGGACGGCTCGGCGGCCGACCCGGCGCCGACCAGCGCGCCGCCGCCGCCCGCCGTGCCGGCCAACCCGGCCGCCGTGGACGACGGCACCTGCACGGACGCCGAGATCACGGTCTCCTCGGTGGCGCTGCCGAGCGAGGCGCGGCGGGGCGCTCCGGTCGACCTGACCCTCAAGGTGAAGAACCGGTCGCAGCGCACCTGCAGCCGGGACGTCGGGGCGGACGTGCAGGAGCTCTTCGTGAAGTCTGGCGCCGAGAAGGTCTGGTCGTCGGACACCTGCGGCACCGGCAAGGGCTCCGACCCGCAGTCGTTCACCCCGGGCTTCGAGCGCACCTACCAGCTCACCTGGAACGGGATGGACGCCAGCCGGTGCGCCAAGGGCGTGGCGGCGGGCCCCGTGCCGCCGGCCGGGACGTACCAGGTCTTCGCCCGGGTCGGCACCAAGCTCAGCGAGCCGGTGAAGCTCACCATCACCGGCTGAGCGGCGGCCGGGTCAGACGTAGCGTTCCAGGATGGACGCCTCGGCGAGCCGCGACAGACCCTCCCGTACGCCCCGCGCGCGGGCGTCGCCGACGCCCTCGACGGCCTGGAGGTCCTCGACGGTGGCGCCGAGCAGCCGCTGGAGGCTGCCGAAGTGCACGACCAGCCGGTCGACGATCGCCACCGGCAGCCGGGGCACCTTGGCCAGCAGCCGGAACCCGCGCGGGCTGACCGCCGCGTCGAGGGCGTCGGAGGCGGCGGGATAGCCGATCGCCTTGGCGACCGAGACCAGGTCGATCAGCTCGGTGGCGCCGAGCAGGTCCAGTTCGACCAGCGCCTCGTCCAGGGTGCGGGACTTGCGGCCGGAGGGCAGGTAGTCGCGGATGACCAGGGTGCGGTCGGCGTCGACGCCGGCCATCAGCTCGTCCAGCTGGAGGGCGAGCAGGCGGCCGTCGGTGCCCAGCTCCACCACGTAGCCGGCGATCTCGTCGGCGATCCGGCGGACCATCTCCAGCCGCTGCACCACCGCGACCGCGTCCCGTACGGTGACCAGGTCCTCGATCTCGAGCGCGGAGAGGGTGCCGGAGACCTCGTCCAGCCGGAGCTTGTAGCGCTCCAGGGTGGCCAGCGCCTGGTTGGCCCGGGACAGGATGGCCGCCGAGTCGTCCAGCACGTGCCGCTGGCCGTTGACGTAGAGGCTGATGATCCGCATGGACTGGCTGACCGAGATGACCGGGTAGCCGGTCTGCCGGGCCACCCGCTCCGCGGTGCGGTGCCGGGTGCCGGACTCCTCGGTGGGGATGGACGGGTCGGGCATCAGGTGCACGGCGGCCCGGACGATGCGGGTGCCGTCGCTGGAGAGCACCACCGCCCCGTCCATCTTGCACAGCTCGCGGACCCGGGTGGCGGAGAACTCGACATCGAGCGGGAAACCGCCGGTGCAGATCGTCTCGACCACCTTGTCGTAGCCGAGGACGATCAGCGCACCCGTGCGGCCGCGGAGGATCCGCTCCAGCCCGTCGCGCAGCGCGGTGCCGGGCGCCATCAGGGCGAGGTTCGCCCGCAGCGGGTCACCGGCGCTGCCGGCGCCCCCGGTCACGCTCACGCTGATCGCACGGGCGGGCGAGCCCACGGCAGCGGTGCGGGCGTGGGGCGGCGCGCCGGCAGGCTTGGTGGTATCGCGGTCGATCGGCACGGGCACAGTCTACGGACTGCCGTGCGGTGGGTGCTCTCGTGGTTACTGTGATGTGTCACGTCGTCGGGTCCTCCCCGGCGGGACCGGCCCGGTGGGCCTGTCCGGTATGGCCCGGGCGGTCCGGCCCGGCGGGCGTCGCCGGTCACTCGGCGGACGCGCGGGCGACACACTGCAGCGCCGCGCGGACGTCGGTGACCTCCATCACCCGCATGTTCTCCGGGGTGACGCCGGTGCTGCCCGGGCCGCAACCGGGCGGCACGAGGGCCACCCGGAAGCCGAGGCGGGCCGCCTCGGCCAACCGCCGGGACACCGCCCCGACCCGGCGCACCTCGCCGGTGAGGCCCACCTCGCCGATCGCCACCAGGTTGGGGGCGATGGCCAGGTTGAGCCCGCCCGAGGCGACCGCCAGGGCGACCGCGAGGTCGGCCGCCGGTTCGACCACCCGGATGCCCCCGACGGTGGCCGCGAAGACCTCCCGGTCGTGCAGGGTCAGCCGTTCGGTGCGGCGCTGGAGCACGGCGAGCACCATGGCCAGCCGGGCGCCGTCCAGGCCGGAGACCGTACGCCTCGGCGAGCCGGCCACCGTCGCGCCGATCAGCGCCTGCACCTCGGTGAGCAGCGCCCGCCGCCCCTCCATCGCCACGGTGACGCAGGTGCCCGGCACCGGTTCGGAGTAGCGGGTCAGGAAGAGCCCGGACGGGTCGGCGAGGCTGCTGATGCCCCCCTCGTGCATCTCGAAGCAGCCCACCTCGTCGGCGGCGCCGAAGCGGTTCTTGACGCCCCGGACCATCCGCAGCGACGAGTGCTTGTCGCCCTCGAAGTGCAGCACCACGTCGACCAGGTGCTCCAGCACCCGCGGGCCGGCCACCTGGCCGTCCTTGGTCACGTGGCCGACCAGCACGGTGGCGATGCCGCGCTCCTTGGCGACCGAGACCAGGGCGGCGGTGACGGCCCGGACCTGGGTGACCCCGCCGGGCACCCCCTCGGTGCCGGTGGTGGAGATGGTCTGCACCGAGTCGAGCACCAGCAGCCCCGGCTTGACCGCGTCGAGGTGGCCGAGGACGGCGCCCAGGTCGCTCTCGGCGGCCAGGTAGAGCTGGTCGTGCAGGGTGCCCATCCGCTCGGCGCGGAGCCGGACCTGGCTGACCGACTCCTCACCGCTGACCACCAGCGAGGGGCTGCCCGCGCCGGCGGCCCACTGCTGGGCCACGTCGAGCAGCAGGGTCGACTTGCCGACCCCCGGCTCCCCGGCGAGCAGCACCACCGCGCCGGGGACCAGGCCGCCGCCGAGCACCCGGTCGAGCTCGCTGACGCCGGTGGGCCGGGCCCGGGCGGGAGCGGCGCTGATCGTGGCGATCGGTCGGGCCGGCTCGCTCGGCATCCGGGAGCTGACCACCCGGCCGGAGACCATCGGACCGGTGACCGTGGACTCGACCACCGAGCCCCACTCGCCGCACTCCGGGCAGCGCCCCACCCACTTGGGCGGCTGGTGCCCGCAGGCGTCGCACTCGTAGGCCGGGCGCGGCTCGCGGGCGGCCCGGCCCCGGGACGCGCCGGAGGCCGCGCCGCGGGGGGAGGTCGATCGGGGAGTGGTCACCCCAGGACGCTAACCCCCGGATACGACGAAAACACCGCCGGCGTGGTGGTGACCACGCCGGCGGTGTCGTCGGCAGTTGCGTACCTCCGGGGTCAGCCGTGGCCGGAGCCACCCTCCTCGCCGCCACCCTCCTCGCCGGAGCCACCCTCGCGGTGGATGATCGGGGAGGGCTCCGGGACCGGGGTCAGCGGCACGGCGATCGGGGCCGGAGTGTCGATGGTCCGGCCGTTGCCGAAGTCGAAGGTCAGGTTGACCTGCTGGCCGGGGCGCAGCGACTCCTTCAGGCCCACCAGCTGGAGGCTGCGACCACCCTGCAGGTTCAGCTGGACGTAGCCCAGTGCCGGGATCTCGATCCGGGCCGGCTCACCGGCCGGGGCGGACGGGCTGGGCGAGGCGCTCTCCGACGGGCTGGCCGAGGCCGAACCGGACGGCGACGCGCTACCCGACGGCGAGGCGCTCTCCGACGGCGAGGCCGTGGCGGACGGGCTGGACACGCCGGCCTGGGTCCCCGGCTCGGCCTGGCCGGTGATCACGACCTCCCGGGCGCTGTCCGTGGTGACGGTCACCGTCACCGGGCTCTCGGTGTCGTTGTAGAGCACGGCGTTGAGCGGGGCGTTCGCGCCGGCGGCGTAGCCGGTGGCGCCCGGGTACTCGACGTAGAGGCTGCGCACCTTGTACTCGTTGTCCGGAGTCTGGACGTTGATGCCCTGGATCGACGGCTCCTTGTTGGCGGTCTCGGCCACCTGGCCGGTCCCGCAGCCGGTGGCCAGCAGGGCGGTCGCCGCCGCCATGCCGGACAGCAGCAGGGCCGCCCGCCGGGAACCCCTGATCGAGCGCGTCACGTCGGTCCTCCTCGTCACGATCCCCACCCGGCCGTACCCCGGGCGCGGGGTGGTCATACCCGCGCAGACCGCGCTCCAGGGTAGTTGGGCCTGATCGACGCCCGCACGCCGACCCGGTGCCGCCACCCGCGCGGGTGCGGGTCAGACCACCCGACCGCTCGCCACCAGCAGCACCACGTCGATCAGGGCTACCACCATCACCGCCCGGAACGCGGCGACCGGCCGTCGACCGGCGCGGACCGCGGCCCGTCCGCCGTACCAGCCGAGGGCCGGCACCACGGCGGCGGCCGCGACCGCCGACAGCCCGGCCCAGGACGGCGGACCGGGCGGCCCGAGGACCAGCGTGACGGTGGCGGCGAGCAGCAGCCCGGCGGCGGCCACCCGGCTGCCGGCCGGGCCGAGCCGGTGCGGCAGCCCGCGCACCCCGGTGCGGGCGTCGTCGGCCAGGTCGGGCAGCACGTTGGCGAAGTGCGCCCCGGCGCCCAGGCAGGCCGCGGCGGCGACCAGCCAGGCCGGCGGCGTCGGCGCGCCGGGCAGCGCGAGCACCACGAAGGCGGGCAGCGCGCCGAAGGAGACCGCGTACGGCAGCACGGAGGCCGGAGTGGACTTCAGCGGCCAGTCGTAGAGCAGCGCCGAGACCAGGGCGACGGTGATGCAGAGCGCCGCCGCCGGGGTGGTGGTCAGGGCCAGCGCCGGGGTGGCGAGCGCGGCCAGCGCCGCGCCGACGGCCACCGTCCGGCGGCTCACCGCGCCGACGGCGACCGGCTTGTCGGTACGCCCCACCGTGGCGTCCCGCTCGGCGTCCAGCGCGTCGTTGGTCCAGCCGACGGCGAGCTGGCTCGCCAGCACGCTGCCGACGACCACGGCCACCCCGGCCGGCGGGTGCCCCACCCCGACGGCCAGCAGTCCGGTGACCACGGTGACCGCGGCCGCCGGCTCCGGATGGCTCGCCCTGACCAGCCCTAACACCGTTGACGACATAAGGGAAGTCTGGTCGTTACCGGCCGGTCGTGTCACGCTCGGTCCATGCGGAACGGTCCGGTCTCGACTCCGCCCCGCGTGCTGCCCCCCAACGACCCCCGCCAGTACGACGACCTGGCCGGCGAGTGGTGGCGACCGGACGGCGCGTTCGCCATGCTGCACTGGCTGGCCCGGGCGCGGGCCGCGCTGGTGCCACCGGCGACCCGCCCCGGCGCGCTCCTGGTCGACCTGGGTTGCGGCGCCGGGCTGCTCGCCCCGCACCTGGCCGGCAAGGGCTACCGGCACGTCGGCGTCGACCTCACCCGGTCCGCCCTGGCGCAGGCCGCCGCGCACGGGGTGGTCGTGGTCAACGGGGACGCGACCGCCGTGCCGCTCGCCGACGGCTGCGCCGACGTGGTGGCCGCCGGCGAGCTGCTGGAGCACGTGCCCGACTGGCGGCGCGCGGTCGGTGAGGCGTGCCGGCTGCTGCGGCCGGGCGGCCTGCTGGTGCTGGACACCCTCAACGACACCGCGCTGGCCCGGCTGGTGGCGGTGCGGATCGGTGAGCGGCTGCCCACGGTGCCTCGGGGCATCCACGATCCACGGTTGTTCGTGGACGACGAGGATCTGGTCGCCGAGTGCGCCCGGCACGGCGTCGACCTGCGGGTCCGGGGTATCCGTCCGGAGCTGCGCGGCACGCTGGCCTGGCTCGTCCGGCGGGCCCGGGGGGCTTCCGCCGGGACGGGCGCCCAACCGCGGGTGAAGGCGACGTGGTCCACCGCCGTGCTGTACCAGGGGTGTGGGGTGCGGCACGGGTAGCGGGATCGCGCGGGGGTATCAGGGACGTCGAGAAGGGGGCGACATGACGGTGCACGCGCTGGAGGCGGCCCGCCGGTTGGCGCCGCGGTTCGCGGCACGCGCCGAGCGGCACGACCGGGACGGCTCGTTCCCGGTCGACGACTTCGCCGACCTGCGTCAGGCGGGCCTGTTCGGGCTGATGGTGCCGCGCGAGCTGGGCGGGATGGGCGCCACCTTCGCCGAGTACGCGGCGGTCGCCACCGAGCTGGCCCGGGGCAACGGCGCGACGGCGCTGGTGTTCAACATGCACGCCTCGGTCACCGGCGCGCTCGGCGCGGTCACCGAGGAGCTGGCCGAGGCGCTCGGCGTGCCGGACGAGGCGCTGGCCGCGCGGGACCGCCTGCTCCGCGCCGCCGCCGAGGGCTCCTGGTACGCGGTGGCGATGAGCGAACGCGGCGCGGGCGCGCGGTTGTCCCAGCTCAGCACCGTCTACGAGCCGGTCGAGGGCGGCTGGCACCTCAAGGGCAGCAAGACCTTCTGTTCCGGCGCCGGCCATCCCGACGGCTACCTGGTGGCCGCACGCAGCGCCGCCGACCCGGCGGTGGTCTCCCAGTTCCTGGTCCCGGCCGGTGACGGGTCGACCGTGGAGCCGACCTGGGACTCGTTGGGCATGCGCGCCACCTCCTCGCACGACCTGCACCTGGACGTCACGGTCCCCGCCGACCGGCTGCTCGGCGGGGTGGAGGGGCTGGCCCTGGTCGTGGCTCAGCTGATGCCGCACTGGCTGGTCGCCAGCTACGCGGCCGTCTACGTCGGGGTGGCCCGGGCCGCCGTCGACGCCGCCGCCGAGCATCTGAACGCCCGCAACCTGTCCGGGCTGCCGGCGGTCCGGGCCCGCCTCGGCCGGGCCGACGCGGCGGTCGCGGCGGCGCACCTGGTGGTGGCGGAGGCGGCCCGACGGGTCGACGAGGCGCCCGGCGACGAGGAGACCAACCGCTGGGTCTGGCGGGCGAAGCTGCTGGCCGGCACGACCGCCGCCGACGTCGCGGCGTCCATGCTGGAGGCGGCCGGGACGTCGGCCACCCGGCGGGGCCACCCGCTGGAGCGGCTCTACCGGGATGCCCGCTGCGGGTCGCTGCATCCGGCCACCTCGGACGTCTGCGCCGACTGGCTCGGCATCGCGGCGCTCGGCGGCGACCCGGATCGTGACGGATCGACCCCTCGTTGGTGAACGGGCGGGACAGTCAGGACGAGAGGTGGGGGACATGGCCGTGCCAGTGATCGCGGGTCTCGGTACGGCGCATCCGCCGGGCGCCGCACAGGACGAACTGTGGGAGGGTTTCTTCTCCCGGCACTTCTCCGGCACCACCCGGGCCCTGGCCCAGCGGATCTTCGCCAACTCGGGGGTGTCCCGGCGGCAGGCGGCGGTCAACCCGTTGCTGGAGGACGTCTCCGACTGGCCGACGGAGCGCCGGATGCGGCGCTACCAGGTCGAGGCGCTGCCGCTGGGCAAGGAGGCGGTGGGTCGCGCGCTGACCTCCGCCGGCATCACCGCCGGTGACGTCGGGCTCTTCGTGGTCTGCTCCTGCACCGGGTACGCCACCCCGGGGCTGGACATCCTGCTCGCCCGGGACCTCGGCATGGCCCCCGACACCCAGCGGATGTTCGTCGGCCACATGGGCTGCTACGCCGCGCTGCCCGGGCTCGGCGCGGCCGGTGACTTCGTCACCGCGCGGGGCCGCCCGGCGCTGCTGCTCTGCGCCGAGCTGACCAGCCTGCACATCCAGCCGGCCAGTGCCCGGGTGGACACCCAGCAGATCGTGTCGCACGCCCTCTTCTCCGACGCCGCGGTCGCCGCCGTGCTGGTACCCGACTCCGGGGTCGGCGGTTACCGGCTGCGTGAGGTCGTCTCGGTCACCGACACCTCCACCGCCGACCACATGACCTGGGAGGTGACCGACACCGGTTTCCGGATGGGGTTGTCGCCGAAGGTGCCGCAGGTGCTCTCCACCCACGTCCGGGGGTTGGTCGACGACCTGCTGTCCCGGCACGGCACCGGCGTCGCCGAGGTGGACGGCTGGGCGGTGCATCCGGGCGGCCCCCGCATCCTCAACGTGGTGGAGCGCGAGCTGGCGCTGCCCCCGACGGCCCTGGCCGCCTCGCGGGCGACGCTGGACGAGCACGGCAACTGTTCGTCGCCGACGGTGCTGCTGATCCTGGACCGGCTGCTGCGCGCCGCGGTCCGGCCGGAGCGGATCGTGATGCTCGCCTTCGGCCCCGGTCTCACCCTCTACGCCGCCCTGCTGGAACGGCGCCCCTGAGACCGGCGCCGCGTTCGACCCTCGACTGTCGGCCCGTCGGCGGCGACGCCGCCGACGGGCCGGGAGCCGGGACTCAGCCGGCGCGCGTCGCGGGCCGGCGGGGTTGGCGCGCGCTGGTTACGCTCGGCGGGTGGGCGACGCGACGGGTGACCGACTGCGTGGTGCGGTGCTGGTCGGAACGGCCCTGCTCCTCCTGGTCGCGGGTGGCTGGTGGTGGCGGGCGAGCGCGCCGGCCACCGGCGCGGACCGGGCCGACGGGCGGGACAGCGGCGCGTTCCTGGAGGTCGGCGTCAGGCCGCCGGGGCGCCCCGTCCCGCGCTCCCCGGCCCTCGAGCGGGAGCCGACGGTGGGGGCGGCCGGTCCCGAGGACGGGATCCGGTTCCGGGTCGACGCCAGCGGGCGACTCGTCGAATCGACGGCGCTGCCGGGTGACGTCGGGCTGCCCCGCTCCGGGGACGTCCGGTGGCGGGAGGAGCTGACCCTGGTGCCCGGCGCCGAGCCGGTCCGCCGGGAGTCCCGGGCGGACGGCGTGCGGCGCCTGTTGCAGTACCGCTGCACGGGCGACGGTGAGCTGCTGATCTCGACCGTGCACGCGCCGTACACCGACACCAGCCAGACGAACTGCGACGGCGAGCCGGGTTGGCTGGAGCTTCCGGAGCCACAGGTGCCGACCCGGCTGGAGTTCTCCGCCGTGGCCGGGCCGGTCCGGGTGCAGGCGCAGGTCGTCGCCCTGTCCTGAGCGGGCCCTCAGCCGGCCAGGCGGACCAGGTCGGCGCGGTAGTCGGCGGCGGCGCCCAGTTCGGGCAGCACGCGTACGACGGTGCCGGTGCGGTCGACCAGCAGCGCGGGGGCGGTGCCGGGGCGGGCCGGGAGGTGCAGCGCGGCCCGGACGCCGCCCGCCGGGTCGGCGAGGGCCCGGACCCGCGCGTTGCCGGCCGGTACACCGGTGGTGCTGCGACCGCCGGCGACGGTGACCACGGAGACCGCGGCCGGGGCGGCGCCGGCGGCCGTGGCGACCTGTTCGGCGCAGGCGCAGGCGTCCACCAGGATGATCATCGCGGGCAGCAGCCGACGCAGCGGCACGGTCGCCTGGTCGGCGTCGACCAGGTCGAGGGCCGGCAGGGGCCGGCCGGTCAGCGCGGCGGTGGTCGTCGGGTACGGCAGGACGGTGGGCCGGTCGGCGCCGCGCGGTGAGCGGGGCCAGGTGACCGCGGCCAGACCCGCGAGGGTGGTCAGCACCGCCACCAGCAGGACCAGCAGGGGCAGCCCGAGGCGTGGCCGGCCGTCCCGTCGGGGGGTCGGCCACGGGTGCCGGGGGTCGGTGCCGTCCGGGCCGCGCAGCTCGCGGCGGAGCTGCTCGGCCTCCGCGGCCAGCGCGGAGGCGTCGTCCGGTACGACCACCCGGCCCCACTCGGGCGGCAGGTCGGGCAGTCCGTCGGGCGGGCCGGGGCCTTCGGCGTCAGTCATGCCCATCGGACCCCCGGGGGTGAGCGGCTCGGCGAGCGGGCGGCGGTACGACCTCCAGCGTCCCCCACCGGGCCCTCCTCCCGCCAGATCTGGGCGCGTCGGGCGGCATCGGGATACCATGTGAGAAGCGCATAGCCCGAGATTTCCACGCTCCGATCACCCGCACCGGGTTGTCATCCGTTCGTCACGGAGCGTGTGCGAACCATCGGTTTGACCGCCTGTCAAGCTGAAGAAATACCTCTCACAGGGCCCCTGAGCTGCGCCAACGGTCAGGACAGCGGTGGGACATCGGTGCCTGAGCGTGTTACCCTAGACACAGCGAAAGGGGTTTCGAACCTATGGTTTTCAGTGTCGGCGAGACCGTTGTTTACCCCCACCACGGGGCCGCACTCATCGAGGCAATCGAGACTCGGGTCATCAAGGGCGAGCCCAAGCAGTACCTCGTCCTGAGGGTCGCGCAGGGTGACCTGACGGTCCGGGTGCCCGCTGAGAACGCCGAGATCGTGGGTGTGCGCGAGGTGGTCGGCGAAGAGGGCCTGGGCAAGGTCTTCGACGTGCTCCGGGCTCCGCACACCGAGGAGCCGACCAACTGGTCGCGGCGTTACAAGGCGAATCTGGAGAAGCTGGCCTCCGGCAACCCGCTGAAGGTCGCCGAGGTCGTCCGCGACCTGTGGCGCCGGGAGCGGGAGCGGGGCCTGTCCGCGGGTGAGAAGCGCATGCTCGCCAAGGCCCGCGACATTCTCGTCGGCGAGGTCGCGCTGGCCGAGAAGAGCACCAAGGACGAGGCGGAGACGCTGCTCGACAAGGTCCTGACCGAGGCCTAGTTCCCACAGCATCGTCGTACCCCGACATCGGCAAAGAAATCCGAGGACCGCGACGTGACCGCGCAGCTCAATCCGCGCGGTGACGTCGCGGTCCTCGTGCCTGCGGCCGGTGCCGGGGTACGCCTCGGTCCGGGCGCGCCCAAGGCGCTGCGCCTGCTCGGCGGCGAGCCGCTGCTGGTGCACGCGGTACGCCGGATCGCGGCCGCCCCGTCGGTGCACACGATCGTGGTGGCCGCCCCGGCGGCCGACGTGGCGGCGGTACGGCGACTGCTCGCGCCCGTGGCGCCGGTGGTGGTGGTGCCCGGTGGCGCGGAGCGTCAGGCCTCCGTGGCCGCCGCCCTCGCCGCGGTCCCGCCCGGCCCGGACATCGTCCTGGTGCACGACGCGGCCCGGGCGCTCACCCCGCCCGCGCTGGTCGAGTCGGTGGCGACGGCGGTCCGGGCCGGTCACGACGCGGTGATCCCGGTGCTGCCGGTGGTCGACACGGTCAAGGAGGTCGGGGCCGACGACGTCGTTCTCGGCACCGTCGACCGGTCGGCGCTGCGCGCCGTGCAGACCCCGCAGGGCTTTCGGCGGGGGGTGCTCACCGCCGCGCACGCCGCAGCCGGCGACCCGCTGACCGACGACGCCGGACTGGTCGAGAAGCAGGGCGTCCCGGTGTTCTGCGTGCCCGGCTCCGAGTACGCGCTGAAGGTCACCCGCCCGTTCGACCTCGCGCTGGCCGAGCACCTGCTGGCCGCCGGCCGTTGACGCGTACCCTCGGGTCATGATCGTTCCTCGGGTCGCCATCGGGACCGACGTGCACGCCTTCGAGGCGGGCCGGCCCTGCCAGGTGGCCGGCCTGCACTGGCCGGACCAGGACGGCCTGGCCGGGCACTCCGACGCGGACGTCGCCGCACACGCCGCCTGCAACGCGCTGCTCTCCGCCGCCGGGCTCGGCGACCTCGGCGCGAACTTCGGGGTCGGCCAGCCGGAGTGGGCCGGCGCCTCGGGGGTGGCGCTGCTGACCGAGTCGGCGCGGCGGGTCCGGGCGGCCGGCTTCGAGATCGGCAACGTCTCCGTGCAGGTGATCGGCAACCGCCCGAAGATCGGACCGCGCCGGGAGGAGGCGCAGCAGGTGCTCTCCGCGGCGGTCGGCGCCCCGGTGACCGTCTCCGCCGCCACCACCGACGGTCTCGGCTTCACCGGGCGCGGGGAGGGGCTCGTCGGGATCGCCGTGGCCCTCGTCCACGACGCCCCGGCCGGCTAGACCGCCATGACCGGGGACGCCGACTCCGACCGGTCCGCCGCCGACGGCTACCGGCAGCGGGCGCAGCTCCTCGCCGAGCTGGGCCGCTACGACGAGGCCGCGGAGGAGTTGGGCTTCGCGCTCGCCCTGGGCCCGACCGACGCGGTGACGCTGACCCTGCTGGCCCGGCTGCACCTCGCGGCGGGCCGCCCCGCCGAGGCGCTCACCGCAGCCGACTCGGCGTCGGCCGCCGCCCCCGACGCGGTCGCGCCCCTGGTCGCCCGCGGCTTCGCCCTGACCGACCTGGCCGAGTACGCCGAGGCGGCCCGGACCGCGGACCGGATCCTCACCGTCGCGCCCACCGACGCTTACGCCCAGCGCAGCGGGGCGGCGCTGCTGGCCGAGGCGCGCAACGGCCAGCCGGCGCTGCACGCGGCCTGGCGCGGCGTGGAGCTGGCCCCCGACGAGTCGCAGGCGCACCTGGTGCTGGCGCTGGTCGCCGGCCGGTTGGAGCTGTTCGACCTGGCCGAGCGGGCCTACCGGGAGGCGTTGCGGCTGGACCCCGAGCTGGCCGACGCCCGCGACGACCCGGGCGTGCTGCGGCTGGAGCGACGGCGCTGGGCCGAGGCCCTGGAACTGGTCGCCGCGACCGCCCCGGTCGAGCCGGGGCGGGCACTCGCCCCGGCCGGCCCCGACGACCTGCGCCGGCTGGTGGTGCGGGGCGCCGCCTGGTCCCTGGTGGCCAGCGTGCTGATCGCCGTCCTGGCGTCCGGCGGGGCGGGCCTGAGCCGCGCCGCGGCCCTGCTGGCGGCGCTCGGCGGGGCGCTCTACGTCCGGCGCCTGGCCCGGCGGGTGCCCGAGCTGGTCCGGGTCGTGCTGCCGGCGCTGCTGCGCACCGACCGTCCACTGGCGCTGGCCGGCTACGCGGTCGCCGCCGGCCCGCTCCTGCTGCTGCTCTACGCGCTGGTCGGCACCCCGTGGCCGCTGGTCGCCGCGATCGCGGTCGCCGCCGCGGCGGAGCTGACCGTCCTCGGGCGCGCGCACCGCTGACCCATCGGCGGCGGGCGGCGGGTCAGCTCCGGCGGGCCCAGGTCCAGGCGTACCCGTCGTCCTCGCACTCCGCCGCGGCCTCGCAGAGGTCCAGCGGACGGAAGGTGTCGACCATGACCGCCAGCTCGTCGAAGAAGTCCGCGCCGATGGAGCGTTCCGCCGCGCCGGGCTGCGGCCCGTGGGTGAAGCCGGACGGGTGCAGCGAGATCGAACCCTGCTCGATACCCGAGCCGCGCCGCGCCTCGTAGTTGCCGCCGGTGTAGAAGAGCATCTCGTCGGAGTCGACGTTGTGGTGGTTGTACGGCACCGGGATGGCGTCCGGGTGGTAGTCCACCTTGCGCGGCACGAACGAGCAGATGACGAAGTTCGGGCCCTGGAAGGTCTGGTGCACCGGCGGCGGCTGGTGGATCCGCCCGGTGATCGGCTCGAAGTCGTGGATGGAGAACGCCCACGGGTACATGTGCCCGTCCCAGCCGACCACGTCGAAGGGGTGGTTGGCGTAGACGTACCTGGTCCAGCCGCGCCGGTGGCGGACCAGCACCTCGACGTCGGCGCCGTCGACCAGCAGCGGCGCGTCCGGTCCACGGACGTCGCGCTCGCAGTACGGCGCGTGCTCCAGGAACTGGCCGCGTACCGAGAGGTAGCGCTTGGGCGGGCCGATGTGCCCGGTCGCCTCGATGGTGAGCAGCCGGGTGGGCTGGTCGCCGGTGGGCACCAGCCGGTGGATGGTCGAGGTGGGGATGACGACGTAGTCACCGGCGACCGCGTCGAGCACGCCGAAGGTGGACTCCACCCGCAGCGTGCCGGCCTCGACGTAGAGGCACTCGTCGCCGGTGGCGTTGCGGTAGAGCGGGGAGGGCCGGTCGGCCAGCACGTAGCCGATCCGTACGTCGTCGTTGGCGAGCAGCTGCCGCCGGCCGAGGACCGGGTCGGCGCCGGAGCCGTCGAGCTTGTGGGTACGCAGGTGGCGCGGCTTGAGCGGCAGGTTCGGCACCCGGGTGGTGGCCGGCGGGGTGAACTCCTCGGCGGCGACGATCGCGGTGGGCGCGTACCGGTGGTAGAGCAGGGACGAGTCGGAGGAGAAGCCCTCCTGGCCCATCAGCTCCTCGGCGTAGAGGCTGCCGTCGGGCTGGCGGAACTGGGTGTGCCGCTTGCGAGGTACCTCGCCGACGCTGCGGTAGTACGGCATGTCGCCTCCCGTTATATCCCGTTCTCCGGCCGACCGCGTCCGATAATCGGACGCTGTTGTCCGTTCCTCGTAGCGTCCCGTAGATTCTTGTCTCGTGTCAACGCAGGTGCCCCGTCTCTTCGCCGGCCTCGTCGACGACGCCGCCGTCTTCCCGCCCGGCAGCGCGTCGCTGCCGGACGCCGTGGCCGCGCACCGCCGACACCGCGACTCCTGGTACGCCGACCTGGTCGGCCCGCTGCTGCTGCCCGCCACCCGGCTGGCGGAGCTGGCCGCCCTCCTCGACGCCGACGAGCGGATCGCCGTCGGCGTGATCGCCGACGGGCCGCTGGACCGGCTCGCCGAGGCCCGGGCCGGCGCCGACCCCCGCATCGAGATCCGCCAGGTCGAGGCGGCGGTCGCCCGCCGCGGCGAGGACCCGCTCCCGGGGCTCGCCACCCTGGTCGACCTGGCCCGCGACGCCGCGCGCCCGGCAGCCGGGTCGCCCGCCGCCGGACCCGACTGGTACGCGGAGATCCCGCTGACCTTCGGGCTGACGGCCGCGCTCGACGCCCTCGCCGCCGCCCGCGCCGACGGGGTGCCGATCGCCGCCAAGTTCCGCACCGGCGGACTGGCCGCCGAGCTCTTCCCCACGCCGGTGGAGCTGGCCGCGGTGATCGGCGCCTGCCGCGACCGCGACCTGCCGTTCAAGCTGACTGCCGGCCTGCACCACGCGACCCGCCACCTGGACCCGGAGACCGGCTTCACGCACCACGGCTTCGGCAACGTGCTCGCCGCCACCCTCGCCGCCGCCGGGGGCGCCGGGACCGACCGGGTCGCCGGGCTGCTCGCCGCCCTCGACCCGCTGCCGCTGGTCGAGCCGGTCCGGGCCCGGCGCGACGACGAGCGTCCGCTGTGGATCGGCTTCGGCTCGTGCAGCATCCTGGAACCACTGACCGATCTGATCCGGCTGGGGCTGGTGAACGGGGGATTAGACGGATGAGCGAGCGCATCAGCAGGTGCGGTAGGGCACGGAGCGGAGTGGCGGCATGAGCTGGGTGACGGGCGTCGACGGTTCCCCGTACGGGGTGACCAACCTGCCGTACGGGGTGTTCCGGCAGGGCGGGCGCGAGCCGCGGATCGGCGTACGCGTCGCCGACCTCGTACTCGACCTGGCCGGCGCGGAGGCCGCCGGGCTGGTGCTGGCCGCCGGGGCGCTCGGCCGGCCCACCCTCAACGACTTCATGGCGCTCGGCCGTCCGCAGTGGACGTCCGTGCGGCAGCGGATCGTCGAGCTGCTCACCGACGAGGCCCACCGGGCGGCGGTGGAGCCGCTGCTGGTGCCGCTCGCCGAGGTCGAGCTGCGGCTGCCGTTCGAGGTCGCCGACTACGTCGACTTCTACTCCTCCGAGCACCACGCGTCGAACGTCGGGCAGATCTTCCGCCCCGGTCAGCCGCCGCTGCTGCCCAACTGGAAGCACCTGCCGATCGGGTACCACGGCCGGGCCGGCACGGTGGTCGTCTCCGGCACGCCGGTGGTCCGCCCCAGCGGGCAGCGCGCCACCCCGCAGGGTCCCACCGCCGGGCCCTCCGTCCGCCTCGACATCGAGGCCGAGGTGGGCTTCGTGGTGGGCGTGCCCAGCGCGCTCGGCGACCGGGTCTCCGTGGACGACTTCACCGACCACGTCTTCGGGGTGGTGCTGGTCAACGACTGGTCGGCCCGGGACATCCAGGCCTGGGAGTACCAGCCCCTCGGCCCGTTCCTGGGCAAGTCCTTCGCGACCTCCGTCTCGGCCTGGGTGACGCCGCTGGACGCGCTCGCCGAGGCGTTCGTGCCCGCCCCCGACCAGGACCCGCCGGTGCAGGACTACCTGCGCGACACCCCGCACCTGGGGCTCGACCTGCGCCTGGCGGTGGAGTGGAACGGCGAGCGGGTCGCCGAGCCGCCCTTCGCCACCATGTACTGGACCCCCGCCCAGCAGCTGGCCCACCTGACCGTCAACGGGGCCTCGCTGCGCACCGGAGACCTCTACGCCTCCGGCACCGTCTCCGGCCCGGAGCGCGGCCAGGTCGGCTCGTTCCTGGAGCTGAGCTGGGGCGGCGCCGAGCCGGTCAAGGTCGGCGGCGGGGAGACCCGCACCTTCCTGGAGGACGGCGACACCGTCACCATCCGGGCCACCGCCCCCGGTCCGGACGGCACCACCATCGCCCTCGGCGAGGTGACCGGGCGGATCCTTCCCGCCCGCTGACCCGTACCGTCCCGCGGTCGCACCGGCTGTCCGATCGGCCGGGCCTCCTGCCGCGTTGATCGACCGGATTCGGTCACCACCCCACGCCGTCCCGCCCCGGGGCGGCGTGGGTCGTGACCGACACGGCACGTTCCAGCGGACAGGAGGTACGAGCATGAACGATCTCGTGGGCGCGGTCTGGCGCACCAGCAGCCGCTCCAACGACCAGGGGCTCTGCGTCGAGGTGGCGGACAATCTCGCCGGCACCCGAGGTGTGGTCGGGATACGCGACTCCAAGGACCCGCGGGGGCCGGTGCTCGTGGTCGGCCCGCCGGGCTGGACCGCGTTCGTCGACGCGCTCCGGGGCGGTCACCTCCGTCCCTGAGCCGGCCGTCGCCGGTGCCCCGACCGGGGCACCGGCGACGGAATTTCCATCCAGGGCTCCCGTGCCCCGCTCACCCGCCGTACGGTGGACGACACGGGAGGTGTCATGTCCACGGTCACGGTCACCGAGTTCATCGAGGCGCCGGCCGCGGACGTCTGGGCGCTCCTGGCCGAACTGCCCGTCCGCGTCGACTGGCTCTCCACCGTCGGCGGCGTCGAGCTGCTCACCCCGGGCCGGTTCGGACCCGGCACCGCCTGGCGGGAGACCCGCACCAGGCCGGACGGCGGCGGCCAGGCGGAGGAGTTCGTGGTGCTGGCGGTGACGCCACCGCACCAGCTGGTGCTCAGCTCGCCCGGCATCGGCGTGGACTACCGGATCACCTGGACCCTGCGGACGGTGCAGCGCCGCCGCCGCAGTCGCACCGCCGTCACCGTCGAGCACGAGGCGGTGCCGATCGCGCCGTGCGGTCGGGTGATGGCGCTGCTCTTCGGCGGGCTGGCCGCGCGGGCGGTGGAAGGGGCGATCCGGCGCGACATCGCCGACCTGGCCGCCGCCGTCGGCACCACCGGTACCGCCGTGGCGGCCTGAGCCGCCGGGGGGAGACCGCGCGGCCGGCCGACCCGACGGCGCGCCCTGCCGCGACCTGACCGGGGCGCGCCGCGATTGCCTGGGTAGGGTGCCGGGCGGAGGTGCGGCATGGGTGTCCCGAAGGGCCGGCGACGGATGGTGGTCGCGGTCGCGGCGCTGCTCACCCTCGGGGCGATAGCCGTCATCGGCTACCGGGTGCTCGCCCCCGCCGAGGTCAGCACGCCCGCCCGGGGTGAACTGCCACCGGCGACCACCCCGAAGATCGGCGTGGTGGGACGGCTACCGGCCGCGCCCCTGATCGTCGACGGCCGGCTGCGGGTGTACGCCACCACCCGCCAGGTGTACGCCGACCGCCCGGTCGACAGCCGGCACCGGGTCACCCCGTTCTGGTCGTACCGGCGGTGGCCGGCGCAGGTCAACGGGGTGCTGGCCAGCGGCACGACCGTGGTGACCCACTGGTCGGACGGGAAGGTCGTGGCGCTCGACGGGCGTACCGGTCGGGTGGCCTGGCGGGCGGACGGGCCGGAGCCCGGCGCGGGGTTCACGGCCCGGCGCACCGGCGCGGCCACCGTCTGGGACCCCCCGGGCATCTCCGTCGGGCAGGGCCCGGGCGGCGGGGCGGTGCTGGTGGTCTCCGGACCGGGCGGGCTGCGCGGCTACGGGCTGGCCGACGGGCGGGAGCTGTGGCGGGCCGGCGGCGGCGCGGACTGCCGTACCGGCCTGGGCACCACCGCGGCGGGCCGGTTCGTCTCCGTCGACGCCTGCGCGGGCCCGGCGACCGTCGAGTTCCGGGACGTGGCCACCGGCGCGGTGGTGACCCGCTGGCGGCCGCCGGACGCCGGGGCGGAGCTGGTCGTGACGCCGCTCGGCTGCCTGACCCCCCGGTCGCAGTGCCGGGGGCTGCGCACCGCCGCGCCCGGCGACGCCGTCGGACGGGGTTGGCTGGTCGGCGCCGGTGAGCCGGTGCCCGCCCCCGCGCTCGACGGGGCGGAGGCGGTCCTCGCCGGTGACCTGGCGGTCGGCGTGACCGACGGGGTGCTGAGCGGCCGTGACGCGCGTACCGGCAAGCTGCGGTGGCGGCGGGGCGACCTGGGCGAGGTGCGGGTCGTCGCCGCCGAGCCGGGCCGGGTGTACGCGTTGACCGGGTCCCGCGAACTGATCACACTCGACCCGGTGACCAGCGCGGAGCGGTCCCGCTTCCCGCTCACCGTCGGGCAGGACGGGACCAGCTGGAAACCCGGGTTGGCCCACGCGGTGGACGGCTACGTGGCGGTGGAGCGGGTCCGTGGGAACGCCCGTCCGGGCGCCGGCGACCAGGAGTGGTTCCTGATGACCGAGCCGGTGGTGCTGGCCGCCACCTGAGACCACCGGGCCGCCGCCGATCGGGGCGGCCCGGTGTCCCCGCTCAGGCCAGCGCGGCTTCCGCCGCGGCCAGGAAGGCGTCGTTCTCGGCCGGGGTGCCGATGGTGACCCGCACCCCGTCCCCGGCGAACGGCCGAACGATCACGCCGCGCGCCTCGCAGGCCCGGCCGAACTCGACCGCCCGGTCGCCCAGCGGCAGCCAGACGAAGTTGGCCTGGCTGGACGGCACGTCGGGGAGCAGCTTGCGCAGCGCCTCGGTGACCCGGTCCCGCTCGGCGACGACCAGCGCGCACCGCCGCCGCACCTCGTCGGCCTGGGCCAGCGCGGCCAGCGCGCCCGCCTGGGCGGCCATGCTGGTGGAGAAGGGGGTGACCACCTTGCGGACGGCCGCCGCCACCTCCGGCGCGGCGACCATCCAGCCGATCCGCAGGCCGGCCAGGCCCCAGGCCTTGGAGAGGGTGCGCAGCACCACCACGTTCGGCCGGTCCAGGTAGGTCAGGCCGTCCGGCACCTCCGGGTCGGTGACGAACTCCCGGTACGCCTCGTCGATGACCACCAGCACGTCCTCGCCGACGGAGTCGAGGAAGCGGTCCAGCTCCGCCCGGCGGACGGCGGTGCCGGTCGGGTTGTTCGGGTTGCAGACCAGCACCATCCGGGTCCGGTCGGTCACCGCCGCGGCCATCGCCGTCAGGTCGTGCCCGTGCCCGGCGTCGTTGGGCACCCGCACGCTGGTCGCGCCGCTGGTCGCCGCGATGATCGGGTACGCCTCGAAGGAGCGCCACGAGTAGAGCAGCTCGTCGCCGGGCAGGCAGGTGGCCCGGACCAGGTGCTCGGCCAACGCCACCGACCCGCAGCCGGTGGCGATCCGGTCGGCGTCCACGCCGTACCGCTCGGCCAGCGCCGCGCGCAGCGCCACCACCCCCATGTCCGGGTAGCGGTGCGAGCCGGCGACCGCCTCCGTGACCGCCTCGACCACGCCGGGCAGCGGGCCGTACGGCACCTCGTTGCTGGCCAGCTTGATCGCCTCGTCCAGACCCAGCTCGCGGGCCAGGTCGGCCGGGCTGCGACCCGGTACGTAGTTGGGCAGCGCGTCCAGGTCGGCGCGGGTCAGCCGCAGCGAGGACTGGTGACGTCCGGTGTCGGTCATGGGGTGTCTCCCGGGGGGTCGGCACGGTCGTGCGGGGCGGGACGGGTCGCGGTGCCGCCGGTTCGCGGCAACTGCACCACGACGGTCTGGGCGCGCCTGTCGTGCAGGGCCTGGCGCATCGGGTGGTCGAAGAGGGCGGAGACCGCGTCGACGAACTGGAGCAGCAGGCCGAAGCCGCAGCAGTACCAGAGCAGCGTGGGCAGGCCCAGGGTGCTCCACCGGCGGGTGGCCCGGCCGAAGCCGAGCGGCTGGTCCGCCTCCACCGGCACCGCCCGTACGCCCATCAGCCGCTTGCCGAAGGTCTGCCCGCTGGCGGCCATCGACGGCACCTCGTACGCGTACCAGAGCGCGGTGGCGATGAGCAGGATGGCGACCAGCAGCGACCCGCTCTGCGCCCCGGCCGCCGGCAGCGGTTCGGTGCTCAGGTCCCGGGCGTTCACCCGCCGCCAGTACTCCTGGAACGGCGGGGCGATCTCCAGCGCGAACCGCCAGACGAACCAGCCGTTGACCAGCACGTTGAGCAGGAGGACGACGCCGAAGTCGATCAGTCGGGCGATCAGCCGGGCGCCGTACCCGGCCAGGGGCAGGCCGTGCGGGCGCGGCGCGGGCGGACGGCCCGGCCAGGTCGGATAGGGCCAGCCGGGCGGTGGTCCCTGCGGGTGTCCCGGCCCGTGCGGGTGGAGCTGCCCGGGGCCGTACGGGGGGACCGGGCCGTACGGGGGGACCGGGCCGGTCGGGTGGCCGCCGACCGGTCCGGGCGGCGCCGGCGCACCGGTGGCCGGTGGGGCGGCCGGGGACGCCGGGGGGGCCGGTTCGGGGGCCGGCTCGGGTGGCGGCGGCCCCTCGGGGGGCGTGACGTCGACCGGGACGGGCGCGCCGATCCAGCCCTCGCCGTCCCACCAGCGCCTGGTGGAAGGGTCTGCGGGGTCGACGTACCAACCGGGTTGCACACTCACCCGGACACCTTAACGACGACGGTGCCGGCGAACTTGTCGTGGAGGCACTGCTGCCAGGGCTTGTCCCAGAGCTGCCAGAGCCCGTCGAGGTAGCTGAAGCCGGGAATGAACGATCCGCCGATCTGGTGGGCGACCCACCGCTTCGCCGCCGCCCTCCGGTCCAGCGTGGCGGCCGGGTTGAGCGGGACCACCCGCAGCTTCATCACCCACTTGCCGATCGTCTGCCCGGTCTTGAACATCATCTCGACGTGGAGGACGTACGTCACGCCGATCGCGAACAGGAGGATCCCCGCCTCCAGGGCGAGGAACGGCAGCAGGAAGTCGGCGACCGGGTCCGCCTCGACGTAGCCGCCGTGGGCCGTGGTGGCGGTCAGGTCGGGCAGGACCGCAATGAAGAAGACGAGCACGGCGGGCAGGACCACCACCATGCAGACGCCCATGAGCACCATGCCGTCGATCAGCACGGCCAGCAGCCGGTCGCCGAAGCTGGCCAGCGGTTGCCCGTTCGGTGCGAGCGGCACACCCGGGAGGCCGGGTCGGGGCGGACCCGCCGGGTACACCGGCAGCCCGGCGTAGGGGCCGGCCTGCGGCGGCGCGCCGTACGGGTTGGCCTGCGGCGGCGGGCCGTACGGGCCGGGCTGGGGCGGCACGGCGTACCCCTGGGGGGTGGGGCCGGCGGGGGGCGCGAAGCCGCCGGCGGCGGGCGGGGGCCCACCGGCCGGCGGCGTCGGGTACGTCGGAGGCTGCGTCACGCTCGACAGTGTTACAGGTTGCCGCGCGCTTCCTGCTCCCGCTCGATCGCCTCGAAGAGCGCCTTGAAGTTGCCCTTGCCGAAGCCGAGCGATCCGTGCCGCTCGATCAGCTCGAAGAAGACCGTCGGGCGGTCCTGCACCGGCTTGGTGAAGATCTGGAGCAGGTAGCCGTCCTCGTCCCGGTCGACCAGGATCTTGCGGGCCTTCAGCTCCTCGATCGGCACCCGCACCTTGCCGATCCGGGCGCGCAGCTCCGGGTCGTCGTAGTACGAGTCCGGGGTGTCCAGGAACTCGACACCCGCGGCGCGCATCGCGTCGACGCTGGCCAGGATGTCGTTGGTGGCCACGGCGATGTGCTGGGCGCCCGGGCCCTGGTAGAACTCCAGGTACTCGTCGATCTGCGACTTCTTGCGGGCGATCGCCGGCTCGTTGAGCGGGAACTTCACCTTGCGGGTGCCGCTGGCGACGACCTTGCTCATCAGCGCCGAGTAGTCGGTGGCGATGTCGTCGCCGATGAACTCCGCCATGTTGGTGAAGCCCATGACCCGCTTGTAGAACTCCACCCACTCGTCCATCCGGCCGAGCTCGACGTTGCCGACCACGTGGTCGATGGCCTGGAAGAAGCGCTTCGGCTGGAGGCCGGCGTCGATCATCGGATGCCGGTCCACGATCGGGCCGCGGGCGACGAAGCCGGGCAGGAACGGGCCGGTGTAGCGGGACCGGTCGACCAGGGTGTGCCGGGTGTCGCCGTACGCGGCGATGGCGGCCATCCGGACGGTGCCGTGCTCGTCGCTCACCTCGTGCGGCTCGACCAGCCCGGTGGCGCCCTGGGCGACGGCGTGCGCGTACGCGGCGTCGACGTCCGGCACCTCCAGCGCGATGTCGGAGACGCCGTCGCTGTGCCGGGCGACGTGGTCGGCGCCGGCCGCGTCGGGGCGGACCGCGCCGGTCAGCACGAACCGGGCCGAGCCGCTGGTCAGCACGTACTCGGCGTGGTCCCGGTAGCCCTGCTCCGGCCCCCGGTACGCCACGCAGGTCATGCCGAACGCGGTGGAGTAGTAGTGCGCGGCCTGCTTGGCGTTGCCGACCAGGAAGTGCACGTGGTCGAGGCCCCGGACCGGGAAGGGGTCGCGGCTGATGTCGTGGTCGACGGCGCCGACGAGCAGGTCGACGTCGACCTCCTCGGTCGACTGGGGTCGGTCGATCGCCTGGGTCATGGTGTCCTCCCTGCGTACCGGCCGGCCTGGTGGGCCGCCGCGGTGGTTCGGTTGCTCTTGTGGGGAGGATCGCGGTTACCGGGTTCACTGGGCAACCGTTGCCGGTTCGTCTGGTCAGCTTGCGCATAACGTAGGGTCGTAGGACATGAATGCTGGACAGGATGTACAGCTCGACGAGCTGGATGCCCGGCTCATCCAGTTGCTCGCCGACGAACCGCGGATCGGGGTGCTCGAGTGCTCCCGCCGGCTCGGGGTGGCCCGGGGCACCGTCCAGGCCCGGCTGGACAAGCTGGTCGACCGGGGGGTGGTCGGCGGGTTCGGGCCGGACATCTCACCGGCCGCCATCGGGTTCGGGGTGACCAGCTTCGTCACCCTGGAGATCAGCCAGCGGCAGGGCCACGACGCGGTCACCGCCCACCTGGCCGCCATCCCCGAGGTGCTGGAGGCGCACACCATCACCGGCGCCAGCGACCTGCTCTGCCGCATCGTGGCCCAGTCCAACACCGACCTGCAACGCGTGATCGACCAGATCGTCTCCTACGAGGGCATCCGCCGGGCGTCGACGATCATCGCGCTGGCCGAGCAGATCCCGTACCGCGTGCTGCCCCTGGTCCGCTCCGCGGCCCGGCGCGCCGAAGGGCATCCCGGCGCGGGTGCGGCCCCTTCCTGACCCGGCGGCGACGCGGAGAAAGGGCGGCGACACTCCGGGCCGGGAGCGGGAGAGGTCGGTGATCGTCGCTACGGTGTGCGGTGTGAAGGGCCTTGGGGGCGTGCGGGGGGCGTTGCTGCTCGGGCTCGTCACCGTGGTCGTGCTCGCCGCCACCGGGGTGTGGAACCCGTTCCCGGGACTGTGGGACTGGGTGAACCGCAGCCAGCCGATCTCCGAGCCGGACGTGGTCTGGCAGCAGCGCGTCGGCGGCACCCCGAAGAGCGTCACCATCGCCGGGGACACCGTCGTCGTGGAGCAGCGCACCCGGGTCGAGGCGCGCAGCCTGGCCGCCGGCACGCAGCTGTGGGAGCGCAAGGCGGACTGGGCCGCGGTGGCCGGCGGCGACCGCGACGCCGTCGTCGCCGTGGGCAAGCTCCTGGTCAAGGGGTACGAGCTGCTCGACCCCACCACGGGCGTGGTCCGCCGGCGCGACGACGACGCGGTGGCCGTGTGGACCTACCGGAACCTGCTGCTCGACGCGCGCTGCACCGAGGCCACCGACTGCACCCTCAGCGCCTGGGATCCGCGCGGCACGGCGCCACTGTGGACGGCGTTCCTGCCGGGCGTCAGCACCGGCCTCTTCGCCGACAATCCCCAACTGCTCGGCACCCGCCGGCTCACCGCCCGGCGGGTGGACGACGGTGCGGCCGGCCCGGAGCGGGTGCCGCCGCTGCTGGGCTTCCCCGTCGACGGGCGGGTGCACGTGGTCGACACCGCCACCGGCCGGGTCGTGCAGAACGTCGAGCCCGGGCGGGACGAGCGGCTCGCCGTGGTCGGCGGGCGGATGCTGCGGATCACCGCCGTCTCCGCCGACGGCAGCTGCCGGTACGCCATCTCCGGCCGCGACCCGGCCACCGGCCAGGAGGTGTGGCGCCGGGCCGGGGTGAACGTACGGACCGCCGACAGCGCCGGCTGCGCCCAGCGGGAGGACCCGCAGGGCGCCCGGAACGTGCTCGTCGGAGTGGCGCCGGACGGCCGGGAGGCGGTCCTCGACGGGTACGACGGCCGGCTGCTCCTGGTCGACGCCGAGGGGGAGAAGCTGCTCGCCGTCGACGACCGGTACGCCCTGGTGCGCAGCGCCGACAAGCGCACGATCACCGGCCGGGAGCTGGGCGCCGACCGGGTGCGCTGGACCCGTCCCGCCGGCGGCAAGCCGGGCGCGGCCCTCACCCCGTACGCGGCGGTGGTCGCCGAGGAGAAGCCGGACCGGCTCACCGCCCTCGACCCGCGTACGGGTCGGGAGCTGGTGGTGCTGCGCACCAGCGCGAACGTGCTCGCGGTCGGGCCGAACGGCATGATCATCGGCGAGGGGCGGGAGATCGGGTACGTGCGCTTCGGCGCCGGCGCCGCGGTTCCACCGGCGCCCCCGCCCGACGGCGGCGTCCCCGCCCCGGGCGACCCGGGTGACACCGGCGGCGTCCCGACCGACGGGAACGACTGCGGACCGAAGCGGGAGCTGTGCGGGACCGAGGCCCCCAAGGACGGATGAGAGCGGCGTCCCACGACCGACCCGGCGGGTGTCACCGATCGACCGGTCTGCCCTAGGCTTTTCCGTCATGAGCAGTGCCGCCGCGTTCTCGTACGCCCCCTTGCTGCCGACCGGTCCGGACACCACGGAGTATCGCCTGGTCACCGACGAGGGCGTGGACGTCGTCAACGGCCCGGGTGGCCGCCGCTTCCTCACCGTCGACCCTGCCGCGCTGACCGCGCTGACCGCCGAGGCGATGCACGACATCGCCCACTTCCTGCGCCCCGCGCACCTGGCCCAGCTGCGGTCGATCATCGACGACCCGGCGGCCTCGCCGAACGACCGGTTCGTCGCGCTGGACCTGCTGCGCAACGCCAACATCGCCGCCGGCGGGGTGCTGCCGATGTGCCAGGACACCGGCACCGCGATCGTGATGGGCAAGCGCGGCCGGCACGTGCTCACCGACGGGGCCGACGCGGAGGCCATCTCCCGTGGCGTCTACCAGGCCTACACCCGGCTCAACCTGCGCTACTCGCAGCTCGCCCCGCTGACCATGTGGGACGAGCGGAACACCGGCAGCAACCTGCCCGCCCAGGTGGAGCTCTACGCCGAGGACCCGGACGGCCACCCGGACGCGTACAAGTTCCTCTTCATGGCCAAGGGTGGCGGCTCGGCCAACAAGTCGTACCTCTACCAGGAGACCAAGGCGCTGCTGAACCCGACGCGGATGATGCAGTTCCTGGAGGAGAAGCTACGGCTCATCGGCACCTCGGCCTGCCCGCCGTACCACCTGGCCATCGTCATCGGCGGCACCTCCGCCGAGTACGCCCTGAAGACCGCCAAGTACGCCTCCGCCAAGTACCTCGACGCGCTGCCCACCTCCGGTTCGATGACCGCGCACGGCTTCCGGGACCTGGAGCTGGAGGCGGAGGTGCTGGAGCTGACCCGCAACTTCGGCATCGGCGCGCAGTTCGGCGGCCGGTACTTCTGCCACGACGTCCGGGTGGTCCGGCTGCCCCGGCACGGCGCCTCCTGCCCGGTGGCGATCGCCGTCTCCTGCTCCGCCGACCGGCAGGCGGTCGCCAAGATCACCCCGTCGGGCGTCTGGCTGGAGCGGCTGGAGACCGACCCGGCCCGCTACCTGCCCGACGTCACCGACGAGACGCTGGACGCCGAGATGGTCGTCAAGGTCGACCTCAACCGGCCGATGGACGAGATCCGCGCCGAGCTGTCGAAGTACCCGGTGAAGACCCGGCTGTCCCTGACCGGCCCCCTGGTGGTGGCCCGGGACATCGCGCACGCCAAGATCGCCGAGCGACTGGACGCGGGCGAGCCCATGCCGCAGTACCTGCGCGACCACGCCGTCTACTACGCCGGCCCGGCGAAGACCCCCGAGGGCTACGCCTCCGGCTCGTTCGGCCCGACCACCGCCGGGCGGATGGACGCCTACGTGGAGAAGTTCCAGGCCGCCGGCGGCTCCCAGGTGATGCTCGCCAAGGGCAACCGTTCGTCCCAGGTCACCCGCTCCTGCGCGCAGCACGGCGGCTTCTACCTCGGCTCGATCGGTGGCCCCGCAGCCCGGCTCGCCCAGGACTGCATCAAGCACGTCGAAGTCCTCGAATACCCCGAGCTGGGCATGGAGGCGGTCTGGAAGATCCAGGTGGAGGACTTCCCGGCCTTCATCGTCGTCGACGACAAGGGCAACGACTTCTTCGCCGAGGTCACCAAGCCGGTGCTGACCATCGGTCGCCGCTGACCTCGCGTACCCGAAAGGGGGCGCCGGGCTTCCGCCCGGCGCCCCTCTGTCATCTGGTGCTCGCCGACATCGGTGCGCCCGCCGCCCGGTGGGGCGTGGCCGGCGGGCGCACCGCCCCCGTCGGATGTCGTCACCGACAACCACGATGAGTGTCGGCTCCGCTGCTGTCGTTCCGCTATCGGATCGCTATCGTCCGCGTGAGGCGATCTGTGACCGTCGGGCTACGCTGCTGGAAGGTGCACAGAAGCGTGCGGGGGCGCAGATGCGGTTCGGGATCCTGGGACCTCTGCGGGTGGGCGGCGGCGAGGCCACCATCACCGCAGGTCGGGACCGGACGGTGCTCGCCATGTTGCTGCTGCGGGCCGGACGGGTGGTGCCGGTCGAGGAGTTGATCGACGCCGTCTGGGAGGACCGGCCCCCGGCCACCGCCCGGACGCAGCTCCAGATCTGTGTGTCGCGCCTCCGACAACGACTGGCGGCGGTCGGGCTGCCGCCGGAGATCATCGTCACCGACCCGGTCGGTTACGGAATCCGGGTCGAGCCGACCGATCTGGACGCCGAGGTGTTCGGCCGCGCGGTCGAGGCCGGTCGCGTCGCCGTCGCCGACGGTCAGGCGGCGGAGGCCAGCCGGCACTACCGCTCCGCGCTGGCCCTCTGGCGTGGCCCGGCGCTGAGCGGGATCGCCAGCCGGAGCGTACGGCGGCGCGCCCAGGCCCTCGACGAGCAGCGGCTCGCCGTGCTGGAGGAGTGCGTCGACGTCGAGCTGCGGCTACGACGGGCGGCCGACCTCATCGACGAGCTGACCGAGACCGTCGAACGGCATCCCCTGCGGGATCGGCTGCGGGGCCAGCTCATGCTGGCCCTGTCCGCGGTCGGGCGACAGGCGGGCGCCCTCGCGGTCTACCGCGAGGGCCGCCGGATCTACGCCGAGGAGTTGGGCATCGAGCCCGGCGCGGCGTTGCAGGAGCTGCACCAGCGGGTGCTCGCCGGCGACCTGGCGCTGGTCGGTCCGGAGGATCCGGCGCCCGCCCCGGTCCGCGCGCTGCCCCGGGCCATCAACGACTTCATCGGGCGGCAGCAGACCGTCTCCCGGCTGGTGAAGGAGATCGAGGAGGACGGAGCGCGGATCCAGCTCATCGACGGCATGGCCGGCAGTGGCAAGAGCACCCTGGCGGTGCACCTGGCGAACGCCCTCGGTGACCGTTACCCCGACGCGCACCTCTTCATCGATCTGCACGGGCACAGCGAGCGCACTCCGCTGAGTCCGGCCGCGGCGGTGGCCACCCTGCTCCGCCAACTCGGCGTGCCGGCGGAACGGGTGCCGCTCGACCCGGACGACCGGCTGACGATGTGGCGGACCGAGCTGGCCCAGCGCCGCGCCCTGCTGGTGCTCGACAACGCGGCCGACGCCGCGCAGGTGACCCCGCTGCTGCCGAACGGCCCGAACTGCCTGGTGCTGATCACCAGCCGCCGCCGGCTGGTCGGCCTGGACGAGGGGCGCCCGTCGTCACTGCCGGTGCTCGACCCACAGGAGGCGGTCGAAATGCTCGGACGGGTCGCGGGGCCGGAGCGCGTCGTCGCCGAGCCGGACGCGGCCGTCGAGGTGGCCCGGCGCTGCGGCCACCTGCCGCTCGCCATCCGGCTGGCCGGGGCCCGGCTCGCGCACCGGCCGCGCTGGCGGATCGCCGATCTGGCCGATCGCCTGGCCCAGGGGCGTAATCCGCTGGCCGAGTTCGCGGCGGGGGACCGGTCCGTCGGGCAGGCCTTCGCCCTGTCGTACGCCCAGATCACGCCGCCGGCACAGCGGCTGTTCCGGTTCCTCGGCCTGCATCCCGGCGTACGGATCGACAACCGGGTGGCCGCCGCCCTCGCCGACCTGCCCCTGCCGGAGACACAGGACCTGCTGGACGAACTGGTCGACGCCCACCTGGTCGAGGAGGCGGAACCGGGCCGGTACCGGCTGCACGACCTCATCCGGGAGTACTCGCGGCTCCTGCTCGGCGAGCCGGAGCGGGTCGAGGAACGGCGGGACGCCCTGCGCCGGTTGCTCGACCACCACCTGTACGTGGCCGCCGAGCTGACCCGGCAGGTGGAGCGGGCGAGCAGCCGGCTGGCGCTGCGCCTGCCCGAGCCCGCCCGGCCCGATCTGCTCGCCGCCTCGGTCGCCGACGGACGGGCCTGGTTCGACGAGAACCGGTCGGCGTTGCCCGCGTTGAGCCGGCTCGCGGAGGCCGAAGGGTTCCCCCGGCACTGCTGGCAGCTCGCCCGGGCCAGTTGGCGGGCCCAGTTCGACGGCGGTCACCTGGACGACCTGATCGAGATGCACGAGGCGGGCCGCCGGGCCGCCGCGACGATGGGCGACGACGAGGCCGTCGCGACCATGCTCAACTACCTGGCCTCGGCGTACTACCGGCTGGCCCGCTTCTCCGAGGCCATCGGGCTGATGGAGGCGGCACTGGACCTGTGGCGGCGGCTCGGGTTGCACCACGAGGTGCGGAACACCCTGGGCAATCTCGCGACCTCCCACGCCGCCAACGGGGACCTGCCGCAGGGGCTCGCGTGTTATCAGGCCGCCAAGGCCATGTACCAGCGGCCCGGAGAGCTGGGTCATCTGGCCCAGCTGCTCAACAACCTGTCCTTCGCCCACTTCGTGGCCGGGCGGTACGAGGAGGCGTTGCGGGTCGCCCGCCGGCACCTGTCACTGGCACGGCAGGTCGGCGATGCGCGCCAGGTGGGGCACGCGATCGCCCACCTCGGGATGATCCGCCACCGGCTGGGGCACGGGGAGCCGGCCCACCGGCTGCTGCGGCTGGGTCTGCGCCTCAAGCGGAAGTCCGGCAACCGGTTCGGTGAGGGCGAGATGCTCAACGAGATCGGGCTGGTCGAGCGCCGGGCGGGCCGGCTGGACGCGGCGGCCGCCCTGCACCGGGAGGCGCTGGTCCTCATGATGGAGGTCGGCGACCGGATCGGGCAGTGCGCCTCGCGCAACCTGCTGGCCCGGGCACTGCTCGACCAGGGCGACGTCGCCAGCGCGCTGGACCTGCACCGCCGGGTGCTCGCCGACGCCACCCGGCTCGGCGCCCGCCGCGAGCAGGCCCGGGCGCTCGACGGCATCGCCCGGTGCCTGCGCGGCACCGACCTGACCGCGGCCCGCTCCCACTGGATGCGGGCCCTGGCGCTGTTCCGCCAGGTCGAGTCGCCGGACCAGCACGAGGTCGCCCGGCTGCTGGCGGAGCTGGACTGAGCGATCATCTGCGAGTCGGCGGCGGGCGCGGCAGGATGGTACGCGTGACGACTCCAGAGGCGACCGGTTACCGGATCGAACGCGACTCGATGGGTGAGGTGGAGGTGCCCGCCGAGGCGCTGTGGCGGGCGCAGACCCAGCGCGCGGTGCAGAACTTCCCGATCTCCGGGCGGGGCATCGAACCGGCCCAGATCAAGGCCCTGGCCCAGATCAAGGGCGCCGCCGCCCAGGTCAACGGCGAGCTGGGCGTGATCGGGGCGGACGTGGCCGCGGCGATCGCCGCGGCCGCCGCGCACGTCGCCGACGGGGGCTACGACGACCAGTTCCCGGTCGACGTCTTCCAGACCGGCTCGGGTACCTCGTCCAACATGAACACCAACGAGGTCATCGCCACCCTGGCCGGCCGCGAGCTGGGCCGGCCGGTGCACCCGAACGACGACGTCAACGCCTCGCAGTCCAGCAACGACGTCTTCCCGTCCTCGATCCATCTGGCCGCCACCCAGGCGGTGGTCGAGGACCTGCTGCCCGCCCTGAAGCACCTCGCCGGGGCGTTGGAGGGCAAGGCGGAGGAGTTCGAGACGGTGGTGAAGGCGGGGCGTACCCACCTGATGGACGCCACCCCGGTCACCCTCGGGCAGGAGTTCGGCGGCTACGCCGCGCAGGTCCGCTACGGGGTGGAGCGGCTGGAGTCGGCGCTGCCCCGGCTGGCCGAGCTGCCGCTGGGCGGCACCGCCGTGGGCACCGGCATCAACACCCCGCTGGGCTTCGCCGCCCGGGTGATCGGGAAGCTGCGCGAGTCGACCGGCCTGCCGCTGACCGAGGCGCGCAACCACTTCGAGGCGCAGGGCGCCCGGGACGCCCTGGTGGAGACGTCGGGGCAGCTGCGGACCGTCGCGGTGGGGCTGTACAAGATGGCCAACGACATCCGCTGGATGGGTTCCGGCCCCCGCGCGGGCCTGCGTGAGCTGCGCATCCCCGATCTCCAGCCCGGCTCGTCGATCATGCCGGGCAAGGTGAACCCGGTGGTCGCCGAGGCGATGCGGCAGGTCTGCGCGCAGGTGGTCGGCAACGACGCCACGGTCGCCTTCGCCGGGTCGCAGGGCGACTTCGAGCTGAACGTGATGCTCCCGGTGATGGGGCGCAACCTGCTGGAGTCGATCCGGTTGCTGGCCGCGTCGAGCCGGCTCTTCGCCGACCGTCTGGTGGTCGGCCTGGTCGCGGACGCCGAGGTCTGCCTGGCGTACGCGGCGGGCTCGCCGTCGATCGTCACCCCGCTAAACCGTCACCTGGGGTACGACGAGGCGGCCTCGATCGCCAAGGAGGCGCTGGCCAAGCAGATCTCGATCCGCGAGGTGGTGATCGCCCGGGGCCACGTCGACTCCGGCAAGCTGTCCGAGACCCAGCTCGACGAAGCCCTAGACCTCCTCCGCATGACCCACCCCTGATCCCCTGGACCGCTCCACTCCGTTGCGCCGATCTGGCGGTGTCCGGGGCAGGGTGATACCGCCACGTCGCCGACGTGGAGTGGATCATCCGTGCGGCGGGCGCCGGGATATCGGTCGACCGGCGCGGGTGGGGGGCGGGATCATCGGGGCATGACCGCTGGGGTGCTGCTGGAGACCGCGCGGCTGCGGCTGCGCCGGTTCCAGCCGGACGACGTGGAACACCTGGTCGAGCTGGACAGCGACCCGGAGGTCATGCGCTTCCTGACCGGCGGCCGGCCGACCCCGCGCGCCACCGTGCGCGACGAGCAGCTGCCCCGGCTGCTGCGCCGGTACGACGCACACCCAGGGCTGGGGCGGTGGGCGGCGGAGGACCGGGACAGCGCCGGCTTCCTGGGCTGGTTCGCGCTCGACCCGTCCGACGACGGGACGCAGGCCGAGCTGGGCTACCGGCTGCGCCGGAGCGCGTGGGGACGGGGACTGGCCACCGAAGGTTCGCTGGCCCTGGTGCGGCACGCCTTCGACACGGTGGGCGTGCGGCGGGTCTGGGCCCAGACCATGACGGTCAACAGCCGGTCCCGGGCGGTGATGGCGAGGGCCGGCCTGCGGTACGTGCGCACCTTCCACCTGCACTTCGACGACCCGGCTCCGGGGACCGAGCACGGTGAGGTGGAGTACGAGCTGCTCAGGAGCGACTGGCGGCCTTCCTCGCCCGGTACGCGTTGACCGCGGCCCGGTTGCCGCAGCCCGCCTCGCAGAACCGGCGGGACCGGTTCTTCGACAGGTCGACCAGCACGTTCTCGCAGCCCGGGTGGGCGCAGATCCGCAGCCGGCCCAACTCGTCGGCGCGGACCAGGTCGGCCATCGCCATCGCCGCCTCGACCGCCATCCGGGTGGCCAGCGGCGCGTCCCGCGGCACCGCGTGCAGGTGGTACGGCTGGTCGTCGTGCCGGATCAGCTGGGGCAGCGCGTGGGACTCGCGCAGCAGTGCGTTGACGATGGTGACGACCTCGTCGACGTCGGCGTGCCAGATCCGGCGCAGCCGGGGGCGCAGTTGGCGTACCGCGTGCAGCTCCGCCTCGGTGTGCTCGTGCCGGCCGGTCCAGCCGTTGGAGACGACGAACCGGTCCAGCGCGGCCACGTCCGGCAGCCCCTCGTCGTCCGGGTCGTCGGTGTTGACGAGGGCGGCCGCCGCGATCAGCCCACACTCGGTGTCATGAGCAAAAAGCAACTTGACTCCTGTCAGCATCGGCCGTTAGCGTCACCAGCATAAGCATATTTCGCTCATGACACTGTGCCGGCGAGGAGAGCCCGATGCACGAACGATCCGCCGGCGCGGGCCTGGGGCTGGCCCTGGTCTCGGCCGTCACCTTCGCCACCTCGGGCACCTTCGCCCGATCCCTGATCGGGGCCGGCTGGTCGGCGGAGGCCGTCGTCGTCGCGCGGGTCGGGATCGCCGCCCTGGTGCTCGCGGTACCGGCCCTGCTCTCTCTGCGCGGCAAGGGTGCCGTGCTGCGCCGCAACCTCGGCCCGATGACCGTCTTCGGCCTGCTCGGCGTGGCCACCGCCCAGGCGTGCTTCTTCAACGCCGTGCGCTACCTGCCGGTCGGGGTGGCCCTGCTGCTGGAGTACCTCGGCATCATCCTGGTGGTGGCCTGGATGTGGCTGATGCACGGCCAGCGCCCCCGACGGCTCACCGTGGTCGGCTCGGTGGCCGCGCTGGCCGGCCTGGCCTTCGTGCTCGACCTGACCGGCGCCGGCCGGCTCGACCCGGTGGGCGTGCTCTGGGGGCTCGGCGCCGCGGTGGGACTCGCCGGCTACTTCGTGCTCGCCGCCCGGGTCGACGCCGAACTGCCGTCGGTCGCCATGGCCAGCGGTGGCATGGCGATCGGCGCGGCGGTCTTCCTGCTGCTCGGGCTGGTCGGGGTGCTGCCGCTGCGGGCCACCTTCGGCGAGGTCGACTTCGCCGGGCAGCGCACCAGCTGGCTGCTCCCGATCGTCGGGCTGTCGCTGGTGGCCGCGGTGGTCGCGTACCAGGCCGGCATCGCGGCCACGCGGATCCTCGGCGCCCGGCTGTCGTCCTTCCTCGGGCTGACCGAGGTGATGTTCGCGGTGCTCATCGCCTGGCTGGTGCTGGGCGAACTGCCCACCGTGGTGCAACTGGCCGGCGGCACCCTGATCGTCGCCGGGGTGGCGCTGGTCCG
Source organism: Micromonospora sp. LZ37 (assembly GCF_059359015.1). NCBI lineage: Bacteria > Bacillati > Actinomycetota > Actinomycetes > Micromonosporales > Micromonosporaceae > Micromonospora > Micromonospora sp. LZ37. The sequence goes on from NZ_JCADBL010000013.1 coordinate 219,551, forward strand.
CCTCGACGAGCTGCGCGGCGTCCGCGCCGAACGGTCGGAGACCCCGACCGGAGAGCCCGCCCTGACGTGAGATCGTCGGCGCCGTGCTGACCGTGCTGGTGTTCGACGCCGACGAGACCCTGCTCGACCTGCGCCCGGCGGTCACCGGCGGGCTGGTGGCCGTACTCGAGGAGATGCGGAGGCTGACCCCGGCGGCGGCCGGGGTGTCGCTGGCGGACCTGGAGTCGGACTGGGGTGCGGTCTTCGGCGCGATGAGCGCGGCCCCGGTGCAGGAAATCCGGCGGTCCGCGCTGGCCCGCTCCCTGGCCCGGGCCGACCTGGCCCAGCACCTCGACGAGCTGGCGGCGCTCTTCTTCGCCCGGCGGTTCGCGCTGACCCGCCCTTACGCCGACGTGCTCCCCGCCCTGGCCACGCTGCGGCGCGACTTCCGGCTCGGCTACGCCACCAACGGCAACAGCCGCGCCGAACGCTGCGGGCTGGCCGGCGAGTTCGCCTTCGAGCGGTACGCCCACGACGACGGCCTGCCGAAGAAACCCGACCCCGGGTTCTACGCGGCGGTCGTCGAGGCCGCGGGCGTGCCGGCGGAGCAGATCGCGTACGTCGGAGACTCGCTCGCCCACGACGTCGCCGGCCCGCAGCGCGCCGGCCTGCGGGGGATCTGGCTCAACCGGCTCGGCCTCCCGTGCCCGCCCGGGATGCGCCCCGACGCCGAGGTCGCCGGCTTGGCGGCGCTTCCCGCCGCGCTGGCCGGGCTCCAGCTCAAAGCCGGATAAACGTCCAATCCGGACGCTCACCTGGCGGAACTCGCATCGGTGTTGTCTGATGGCTGCGCACGTCCCTCAACGAGAGGAATTGATGTGGTGAGCACTCGCTTCACCGCCGGGGCCGTCGCGACCGCGGCGACCCTGGCGCTCACGGTGACCGGACTCGTGGCTCCGGCCAACGCCGAGCCGACCAGCACCCGGACCTTCACCGTGGTCGCCGAGGACGGCGTCTCGGCGGACGCGGCCATCGCCGCGATCCGGTCCGCGGGCGGCACCGTGGTGTCCCGCACCGACGACGTCGGCCTGTTCCAGGTCACCAGCGACCGGGCCGACTTCGCCAGCCGGGCGACCGCCGCCGGCGAGCTGGTCGGCGCCGCCGAGCAGAAGGCCATCGGCCGCAAGCCGAAGCTGGACCGGGTCGAGCAGGAACACCTGCTGACCGAGGCCAAGGGCGTCGCCGCCCGGGGGCAGGGCAGGAAGCTCGACCCGCTGGACGACAAGCTCTGGGGCCTGGAGATGATCCGCGCCGACCGGGCCCGGAAGATCGAACCGGGTGACCGGCGGGTGACCGTCGCCATCCTCGACACGGGCGTCGACGCCAACCAGCCGGACCTCGCGCCGAACTTCGACTGGTCGCTGTCGCGCAACTTCGCGCCGGACAAGACCGACGTCGACGGCCCCTGCGAGGTGGCGAGCTGCCTCGACCCGGTCGGCACCGACGACGGCGGGCACGGCACCCACGTCGCCGGCACCATCGGCGCCGCCGCGAACGGCTTCGGCCTCTCCGGTGTCGCCCCGAACGTCTCGCTGGTCGAACTCAAGGGTGGCCAGGACTCCGGCTACTTCTTCCTCGACCCGGTCGTCAACTCCCTGGTGTACGCCGGCAAGGCCGGCATCGACGTGGTCAACATGTCCTTCTACGTCGACCCGTGGCTCTACAACTGCACCGCCAACCCGGCCGACTCGCCGGAGGCGCAGGCCGAGCAGCGGGCCATCATCAAGGCCATGACGCGGGCCCTGAACTTCGCCCACCGCAAGGGCGTGACCCTGGTCGGCTCGCTCGGCAACAACCACGAGGACCTCGGTGCGCCCCGGACCGACGTCTCCAGCCCGGACTACGGCTCCGCCCCGTACCCGCGGCCGATCGACAACGACAGCTGCTGGGACCTGCCGGCCGAAGGGCCGCACGTCATCGGCGTCTCCGCCGTCGGCCCGTCCGGCAAGAAGGCCGACTACTCCAACTACGGCACCGAGCAGATCTCGGTCGCCGCACCGGGTGGCTGGTTCCGGGACGGCTTCGGCACCGACACCTACCGCACCGACGCCAACATGATCCTCTCCACGTACCCGAAGAAGGTGCTCCAGGAGGAGGGCTCGGTCGACGAGGACGGCAACATCGTGGCCGGCTTCGAGAACTCGGTCTTCAAGCAGTGCACCGCCGCCGGTGAGTGCGGGTACTACACCTACCTGCAGGGCACCTCGATGGCGTCGCCGCACGTCAGCGGCGTGGCCGGTCTGATCGTCAGCAAGTTCGGCAAGAAGCAGGGCCGCAACGGCTTCGGCCTGGCGCCGGACCTGGTGGAGCAGCACCTCTACCGGACCGCCGCCGAGCACGCCTGCCCGGAGCCGCGCCTGCAGTCCTACACCAACGAGGGCCGGTCGGCCGAGTTCGACGCGTACTGTGCCGGCTCGCTGAACTTCAACGGCTTCTACGGGTACGGCATCGTCGACGCGTACGCCGCGGTGAAGAGCCCGCTCAAGCCGCACATCCAGCCGTAACGCACCTTCCGTCGAGGGCCCGGGCGACAGCCGTCGCCCGGGCCCTTCGCCGTCCCCGGCGGGCCGTCCCGCCTCCGTCCCGGACGCCGTTTGCGGACGCCGTTTGCGGCGTGTTGCGGTGTCCAGGCGACTGAAGGGCGCGACACGCCGCAAACGGTGCGCGGTCACCGGCGCCAGCCCCGGGCGGCGAGAGCGGTGCGGATCTCGCGGAGGAGTGCCGGGAAGTCGTTACGGAGACGGCGGCCGGTCACGTGCAGCACGATCCAGCCGGCGGCCACCAACTGGTTGAGTCGGCGGCGATCGCGGTGCAGTTGGTCGGAGTCGGCGTGCCACTGGCCGTCGTACTCCACCGCCACCCGGAACTCCGGCCAGGCCAGGTCGGGGTGCAGCACCAGGCCGGACGGCAGCCGGACCGGGTGCTGGGTGACCGGCCGGGGCAGGCCGGTGAGGACCAGGCGTACCCGCAGGTGGGACTCCGGCGGGGACTGCGCTCCCGGGTCGGCCAGCTCGAACACCCGGCGGGCCCGTCGACCACCGGGCCGGTCGGCGAAGCGCTCCGCCACCGCAGCGAGGGCGCCGAGGTCGGTCAGACCGCTGGCCAGTAGGGAATCGACGATGCCGACCGCGCGGAGCGGGTCGAGCCACGCGGCGGTCTCCCAGGCGGCGACAGCCGGCTGCGACCAGGGCGACAGGCCGGCCGCGCGATAGACCGGTGCGCCGCCCGGCGGGAGGCCATCGGGCGGCGTGGACAGGCCGCCGACCACCGGACCCGGCGTGGTTGAGCCGCCGGCCACCGGACCGGGCGTGGGTCGTCGCCCGAGTCGGCCTGACGCGACGGCGTCGCCCGACCGGCGTGGCGCCAGCGTCGTGTGCACCCGAACTCCCCGCTGGGTGCGGACGCTCGTCGCCCAGGGGGCCAGGACATGGACGTCGTCAGCGAATCCCGCTGCGTGCTCGACTCCGTGCAGGTACGCCGCCGAGGGCCCGGCGAGCACCGTTCCGGCAGGCATCCGCAGGGACACCGCCTGGCAGGCCAACCGATGATCCCGATCGAGGCGTGAGTCGGCGTAGACGTCGTGACGCAGCCGCACCCAGGCGGTGCTGCGTAGTTGATGACGGCTCAGCAGACCGTGGCGGATCGCGTCCGAGCCGCGGAACACCTGCCAGGCCAGCACGCTGGGCCGATGTGCGAGAGGAGGCATGCCGGCCAGCGTGGCGAGTGCGGGGTGCCCGTCGACACCCCTGTGGACAGCCGGCGCACCACCCACCCGCCCTCCCTGTGGAAAAGCCCGACCCGCCACGCCGGCTGTGCTAAGCGGGGGCCGCGCCTTGATCCACTCGCTTTGCGGCGTGTGGCGGTGTCGGCGCGCTTGGGCTCAAGTGGTTGTTGCAACGGGGTGGATTCTCGTGAGGATGGGGATTCATGCCGGGGAAGCGGTTGTCGTC
>NZ_JCADBL010000014.1:0-216421 GCF_059359015.1 Micromonospora sp. LZ37
ATCGGGCGTACCTTCTCCGGGTCGCCGTTGTACGGCACGTCCTCGACCAGCGTGCCGTCGCGGTCCAGCAGCACCGCGTCGAAGAGGCCGGGTGGCGTCGTCCCCCCGTTCATGGGCAACCAGTTGCCCCGGGCAGGAGGGGTAAACATCAACTCTGCGCTCCGGGTCCGCGACTGTCCGTCGCGGACGGACGGCTGCGCCACCAGCCGCGTACCCAGTGGGTGACCGCGACCGGCGGGATGAGCGCGCTGGTGGCGAGCATGGTGAGCACCTCGTCGCGGGTGCGCGGGCCGGGCGCGATCCGCGTCCGGGCGAACTCGGCGGTGCCCGCCGCCCAGCCGAGGGCGGCGACGGCGGCGGCGACGCCGAGCGGGCGCCGCGGCGCCGAGCCGGGTCGCAGGCCGGCCCGCAGCGCGGTGGCGGCAAGCGCGAGGGCTCCGGCGGCGGTCACCGCCAGGTGCCGGGGCCGGCGGCCGGGCGGCAACCCCAGCTCGGCCCGCCAGTTCGGACCGTAGAGCCGGCGCAGCAGCGCGTCGTCGGCGTTGCCGCGCTGCACCCGCAGGCTGACCCAGCGGTCCTCCGGGCGCACCGGGTGGCTGACCACCCGTCGGCCGCGGACGAGTTCCCACCCGGCGAGGCGGACCCGGTGGGCCAGCTCGGCGTCCTCCCGGTAGGCCCGGGGGAACCGTTCGTCGAAGCCACCGACGTCCGCCAGCGCCGCCCGCCGGTACGCCATGTCCGCGGTGATCCACTCGCCGTCGGCCAGCCCCGCCGTGCCGCGTTCCCAGTCGGTGGGGCGGCGGTCGGGTGGCAGCGGCACCCGCAGCGTGCCCTGCACCCCGCCGACCCGGGGCCCGACGGCCAGGTCGCCGACCAGCCGCCGCGACCAGTCGGAGTCGGGGACCACGTCGTCGTCGAGGAAGACCACCCACGGCTGGCGGGCCGCCCGCCAACCGGTGTTCCGCGCCGCCGCCGGGCCCGCGCCCCGCCCGGTCAACACCTTCGGGTACGCCGACAGCGTCGCCGGCAGCGGCAGCTCGTCCGTGGTGTCCCGCCGGTCGTCGACCAGCAGCAGCTCCACGTCGGGCAGGTCGGCCAGTTGTGGGGCGAGGGCGTCGAGCAGCGTGCCGAGGCTGGGCCGGCCGACGGTCGGCACCACGATGCTGATCACCGGCCACCGTCCCGCCCACGGTCCGCGCCGAGCGCGTGCCGGTGGACCGCGAACGGGCCGAGGGCGAGCAGGTCCACCGGGGCGGAGCCGAAGAGCTCCATCGCCTCCCGGGGGGTGTCGACCATCGGCCGGCCGGCCGTGTTCAGCGACGTGTTCACCACCACCGGCAGGCCGGTGAGCTGTTCGAACTCGGCCAGCAGTGCGGCAACGAGGGGTTCGGTGTCGGGGTGCACGGTCTGCACCCGGGCGGTGCCGTCGACGTGGGTGACCGCCGGGATGCGGTCCCGCCACTCCGGCTTCACCCGGTGCACGAAGAGCATGTAGCGGCTGGGGAAGACGCCCTGGAAGATGTCGGCGAAGCGTTCGGCGCGGACCATCGGCGCGATGGGGCGGAACTGCTCGCGGCCCTTCACGTCGTTCATCCGGGCCGTGGTGGCCGGGTCGCCGGGGTGGGCCAGCAGCGAGCGGTGGCCCAGTGCGCGGGGGCCGTACTCGCTGCGCCCCTGGTACCAGGCGACGATGCCGTTGCCGGCGAGGACCCGCGCCGCCTCGGCGGCGATCGACTCGGGACGGTGGTAGGGCAGCGCGGCCCGGCGCAGCTCCGCCTCCAGCTCCTCGTCGGACCAGCCGCGCCCGAGGTCCGCCCCGCTCATCGGTGCGGACCGGTCACCGAGCGCCCCGGCGACGTGCAGCGCGGCGCCCAGTGCCGTGCCCGAGTCACCGGCGGCCGGCTGGACCCACACGTTCCGGTACGGCCCCTCGGCCGCGATCCGGGCGTTGGCCACGCAGTTCAACGCCACCCCGCCGGCCATCGCCAGGGTGGCCGGGCCGCCGGCCGCGTCGTGCAGCCAGCGGGCCAGGTCGAGGACGACCTCCTCCAGCCGGGCCTGCACGCTGGCGGCCAGGTCGGCGTGTTCGTCGGTCATCTCCCCGTCGGCGGCGCGGGCCTTCGCCATGCTCGCCCAGTCGATCCGGTCGACGTGGAAGCCGCCCTCGGGCGTGACCCGCACCAGCTCCCGCAACAGGCCGAGGTGCTTCGGCTCGCCGTAAGACGCGAGCGCCATCACCTTGTACTCGTCGCTGGAGTGCAGGAAGCCGAGGTGTCGGGTGAGGTCTTCGTAGAGCAGGCCGAGTGAGTGCGGCAGCTCCTGCGAGTACAGCGGGGTCAGCTCACCGTCCCGGTAGACGCCGGCCAGGTGGCTGGCGACCTCGCCCCGGCCGTCGAGCACCAGCACGGCGGTGTCGTCGCCGGCCGTCGGCGCGGCCAGCCCGGCGGAGGCGGCGTGCGCCACGTGGTGCGGCACGAACCGCACCTTCTCCGGGTCGAGGCCGGGCAGGGCGGCGGCCAGGAACTGCGGGGCCCGCTCGGCGTAGTCGACGCGCAGCCAGTCCCACGGGTCGGTCAGGCCCAGGCTGGCCGCGTCCCGGCACATGCCGGGGTCGAAGGAGTACGCGACCGCGTCGAGGCTGCCGACGTCGACGCCGGCGCTGGCCAGACACCAGGCGGCGGAGAGTTCGGGGAGTTCCCAGGCGGAGAAGGGCACCGGCCGCTTGCCGTGCTTGCGGCGGCTGAACCGCTCCTCTTCGGCGGCTGCCACCACCTCACCGTCGACCACCAGGGCGGCGGCCGGATCGTGGAAGATCGCATTGATACCGAGGACGCGCATGCAGGGCTCCCTACCCCTGCCTTCGCCTCCTAACCTGCAGATCATCGACTTCGCCGCAGAGGCGGGAATCTCCACGCTGGAGATTCGCGCCCGGCCGTCGGCCGCCTCCCACGCCGTCGGCGGCGCCGGCGCTTTCCCCATCGGCCCGGCCTCGGGCAGGTCATGGTCGTGCCGCCACCCGGATCGGGACGTGAGCCCGGTGGCCGACCCGGTGGGTGGCCGACCCGGCTGGATCTCCGGTCCGGGTGGCGGCGGGGCGGTAGCCTGCGGTGGATCGGTTGACGCCTAGGCGAGGCGGTGCGATGTCCACGACCAGGGTCTCCCATCCGATCTTCGCCCGGCTCTTCGCGCGGGCCAGCGTCGCGTTGGACCAGGCCGGCATGGCCGAGCACCGGCATCGGCTGGTGGCCGGCCTGCACGGCCAGGTGGTGGAGGTGGGCGCCGGTAACGGCCGGATGTTCGCGCACTATCCGCCTGCGGTGACGGCCGTGCTGGCGGTGGAGCCCGAGCCGCGGCTGCGCGCCGACGCCCGTACCGCCGCCGACGGGGCGCCGGTGCCGGTCACGGTCACCGACGGCCTGGCCGAGGCGCTGCCGGTCCCCGACGCCGCCGCCGACGCGGTGGTGCTGTCGCTGGTGCTCTGCTCGGTCCGCGACCAGTCCGTCGCGCTGCGGGAGGCGTACCGGGTGCTGCGCCCCGGCGGCCAGCTGCGCTTCTACGAGCACGTGGTGGCGGGCACGCCCGGCCTGCGCCGGGCGCAGCGCTGGGCCGACGCCACCTGCTGGCCGCTGTTCTGCGGCGGCTGCCACACCGCCCGGGACACGGTGGGCGCGATCGCCGCGGCCGGCTTCAGCGTGGTAGCGCTCGACCGGTTCCGCTTCCCGCCCGAGGGGCTGGCGATGCCCGCGTCACCGCACGTGCTCGGCACCGCGACCCGCCCCTGATCCCGGCCACCTCCACCCCACCCGACACCCGCCGCCGACCGGCCTGCGCGCCCTCGACGGCATTCCCGCCACCGACCGGCCTCCGCGCCCTCGACGGCATCCGCCGCCGGTGGTCGGTCGCCTCCGTACGGCCGGCACCCCGCCGTCATTGGCCGGGCGTTCGGCACGTCCGACATCCGCGCCCGCCAACGACCGTCGCGCGCCCTCGACGGCATCCGCCGGCGTTGGCCGGTCGCCTCCGCGCGCTCGGCCCCGCCGTCGGTGGCCGGGCGCTCCGCCCTTTCGACATCCGCCACGGTGCCTGACCGCCCCGACATCCGTCGGTCGCAGGCGGCACGCGCCGCCCGTTCCGGCGGGCCGTCTGCCATTCGCGTCCTTTAGGGCTGATGACGCAGACGACTCACCGGCCGCTGGTGCCGATCCGTTTGTGCTATCAGCTCTAAAGGTTCCGCACCCCTGTCGAGGCGGTCGCAGGCGCGACGCAGGTGCTGTCAGCGTCTCGGCTCGTGCTGCCGCGCACTGCCTGCGAGCCGGTGACCGGCTTCGGCGCCGAACTGGTCCCTGCCAGGCGCAGCGCACTGCCAGGCGCAGCGCACTGCCAGCCCGCAGCGCACTGCCAGCCCGCAGCGCACTGCCAGCCCGCAGCGCACTGCCAGCGGCACGCACTGCCAGCGGCACGCACTGCCGGCCGCAGCGCACTGCCGGCGGGCGGCCGCTGCCGTGAACCTGGCCGACGCCTCCGGGTGGGCGACAGCACGGGAGGGGGCGACCCATCCGGGTCGCCCCCTCCCGCACCGGTGGTTCAGCTGACGGTGACGGTGCCGTCGGGAGCCCGTACGCAGGAGACCGCGCGGGCGCTGGTGGCCGCCGCGCCGGTTAGGCACCGTCCGAGCACCTGGTGCCCGGCGGCGTTCGGGTGCCAGGACTCCTGGCACGTCTGGAAGTACGTGCCGCAGGCGTTGGCGATGCGCTGGATGGCCAACTTGTCGTAGCCGGAGAGGCTGGTGACGAAGACGCCGGTCGGGCCGTCCTGGAGCCGGATGGGGGTGGCCAGGCTGTTCGCCGGGCTGCCGGCCGCCTCGCAGAGCCGGGCGCCGTCGAAGGCCCGCTGCACGTTCAGGTAGACCAGGTCCGCCGTGGGGAACTCGCCGGCGAGGGTGGTGCGGACCGAGCTGACCAGGGTGCTGAGGCCCTGGGAGAAGCGGTGGCCGGGGGCGAGGCTGCCCCGGTGGATCGGGCAGCCGGCCGCGTACCGCTCGGCGCCCAGGGCGCGGAACTTGTCCCGGGTGTCGTCCCGGTCGTCCTCGGTCCAGTAGCCGGGGGCCAGCTCCGGCGGCAGCGGGTTCGTGTAGTCCTGGAACACGATCCGGTGCTGGCCGTCGGCGTCGATCTGGTCGAGGGTGGTGAGGATCTGGCGTACCGCCGCGGTGGTCTCCGCGGTCGCGGCGCTGAACTGGGCGGCGGTGGCCAGGTCGGCGTCGTCGCAGGGTTCCTGCTCGACCGGCCCGCCCAGGTACGCCCAGAACTCCCACCAGCCGGTCCACGCGTCGGCGATGAACCGGTTGGCGCACTTCTCCGCCACGCTGCCGAAGGTGAACGAGCTGTTGTTCGACCCGATGCCGAGCAGCACCAGGTCGATGTCGTGGCTCTGCCCGACCGCGCGGAGCTGGTCCAGCTGCGCGGCCACCTGCCGCCCACTGGCCCGACTGGCCGAGGCGTTGGCGATGTCGTACGGCTGACCGCCGGAGCAGGCCAGGTTGAACCGCGCGGCGATGCCCGGCAGCTCCGCCCGGTGCAGCGACGCGTTCGGCGAACGGTGGCAGAAGTAGGCGTTGCTGTTCGGCGCGGACCAGCCCGGGAAGGGCTGCGCGACGCCGCTGACGTCGACCACCGGGGAGTACGCCCCGGCGCCCTCGCCGCTGATGAAGCTGTCGCCCAGCGCCACCGCGGCGGTGGGCAGCACGGCCCCCGCGGGCGCGGCCGGCGCGACGGCGGTGGACAGCGCGGCCGCGGTGACGGCCAGCGCCGCCGCCAGCCCGGCCCGTCGGAGTACGGACATCGGCACTCCCTCCCCATCCATGGATGGAAATGTGAGAGATTCTCTGGGAGCGCGATCAGATCACGTTCGTCACCGGCCCGTCAACGGTCGGACACCGGGTTCGTCGATCACCTGGAGCGGCTCGGGGGAGCCGGGCGGCTGTGCCCCGCCTCACCTTCGGGCGGGGCGCCGGCGGCGCGCCGCGTCGGGAGGTGGCCGGCTTGTCGGAGCGTCGGGCTAGGCTCGCTGCGGCGCGCCGCGCGTGGTGATCGGGACGGTGACCGGCACCACACCGCAGAGACCTGGGAGTACGACCAGTTGACCGCACAGCCTGAGACCCTCTACGGGGCAGACGACCTCACCCACCTGGAGGGCCTGGACGCCGTCCGCAAGCGTCCCGGCATGTACATCGGCTCGACCGACAGCCGTGGCGTGGGTCACCTCGTCAACGAGATCCTCGACAACTCCACCGACGAGGGCGTCGCCGGTCACGCCACCCAGGTGGCGGTGATCCTGCACGCCGACGGCTCGGTGCAGGTCGACGACGACGGTCGCGGCATCCCCACCGACGTGCACGCCAAGTCCGGCATCTCCGGCGTCGAGCTGGTGCTCACCCGGCTGCACGCCGGTGGCAAGTTCGGCGGCTCCGGCTACAAGACCTCCGGCGGCCTGCACGGGGTCGGCGCGTCGGCGGTCAACGCCCTGTCCCGGCGGTTCGACGTCACCGTCCGGCGCGCCGGCAAGATCCACGCGATGTCGTTCCGGCACGGCGTACCCGGGATCTTCGACGGCGACGGCCCGGACGCCCCCTTCACCCCCGGCCCCGGTCTCCAGATCGTCGGCGGGATGAAGCGCGGTCAGCGCACCGGCACCTCGATCCGCTACTGGCACGACGCCCGCTACTTCGAGACCGGCGCGACACTCGACGTCGACGCCGTCCGGATGAAGCTGCGCAACACCGCCTTCCTGGTGCCCGGCGTGGACTACCGGCTTCGCGACGAGACCGGCGAGGAGCCCGTCGAGGAGCGCTTCCACTTCCCCGACGGCCTGACCGACATGGTGGAGTTCCTGGCCCCGTCGGGCGACCGTCCGGTCTCCGGCACCCTGCTGGTCACCGGCGAGGGGCAGTACCGGGAGAACGCCGCCGACGCCAACGGCGTGATGCAGTCGAACGTGCAGCGCCGGGCCGAGGTCGAGGTGGCGTTGCGCTGGGGCACCGGCTACGAGCGCACCGTGGAGTGCTTCACCAACACCATCCGCAACGCGCACGGCGGCACCCACCGCAAGGGCTTCGAGCGGGCCCTGGTCCGGACCCTCGCCGACGCGATCCGCAACACCCGCGGCCTGCTCAAGGCCAAGGAGGACCCGCCCACCCTGGACGACGTCCTGGAGGGGATGACCGCCGTGGTGCACGTGCGGATCCCCGAACCGCAGTTCACCTCGCAGACCAAGGACGAGCTCTCCACCGCCGGCATCACCAAGGTCATCCAGACGCTGGTCGAGCAGCACCTCAAGTCCTGGCTGGAGGACCGGCGGACGAAGGCCGAGGCGCGCACCGTCCTCCAGAAGATCGTCGACGCGGCCCGGGTGCGGCTCACCCAGAAGCAGCAGAAGGACGCCGCTCGGCGCAAGACCGCCCTCGAGGGCGCGTCGATGCCCGCCAAGCTGGTCGACTGCCGCGCGGCGGGCATCGACCGCAGCGAGCTGTTCATCGTGGAGGGCGACAGCGCCCTCGGCACGGGCCGGCTCGCCCGCTCCGCGGAGTACCAGGCGCTGCTGCCGATCCGGGGCAAGATCCTCAACGTGCAGAAGGCGAACCTCCAGCAGGTGCTGGACAACGCCGAGTGCGCCGCCATCGTGCAGGTGCTCGGCGCCGGCTCGGGGCGCACCTTCGACCTGTCGGCCCTGCGGTACGGCCGCGTACTGATCATGGCGGACGCCGACGTGGACGGCGCGCACATCCGTACCCTGCTGATCACGCTCTTCGCCCGTTACATGCGGCCGTTGATCGAGGCCGGGCGGCTCTTCGCCGCGATGCCGCCCCTGCACAAGATCACCACGAAGGGGCGCAACCCGCAGACCATCTACACCTACACCCAGGCGGAGATGGAGGCGACGGTCCGCAAGCTGGAGAAGTCCGGCAAGCAGATCGTCACCCCGATCCCGCGCTTCAAGGGCCTCGGTGAGATGGACGCCGACGAGCTGTGGGAGACCACGATGAACCCGGCCACCCGCGCGGTCCGCCGGATCACCCTCGACGACGTCGACGCCGCCGAGCGGATCCTCGAACTGCTGATGGGGGAGAAGGTCGAGCCGCGCCGCAACTGGCTGATCGACTCCTCCGACCGGGTCGACCGCGAGGCGATCGACGCATGAGCACGCCTGTCACGGGAGAGAGCTGAACGATGGCACGCCGCAAGGACGACCGCACCAAGGTGGACTTCTCCGCCTTCGACCAGGCCGGCGCGCGGGTCTTCGACAACCCGCTGGTCACCGAGGTCTCCGACTCCTACCTGGAGTACGCCTTCTCGGTCATCCACTCCCGCGCCCTGCCCGACGCGCGCGACGGGCTCAAGCCGGTGCACCGGCGCATCCTGTGGTCCATGCACGAGGCCGGCCACCGGCCGGACCGGGGGCACGTGAAGTCCGCCCGGGTCGTCGGCGACGTGATGGGCAAGTACCACCCGCACGGCGACACCGCGATCTACGACGCGATGGTCCGGCTGGCCCAGGACTTCTCCCTGAACGTGCCGCTGATCGACGGGCACGGCAACTTCGGCTCCCCGGACGACGGCCCGGCCGCCGCCCGCTACACCGAGGCGCGGCTCTCCCGGGAGGCGATGCTGCTCGTCGGCGAGCTGGGCGAGGACACCGTCGACGTCGAGCCCAACTACGACGGCTCGCTGACCCAGCCGACCGTGCTGCCGGCCGCCTTCCCCAACCTGCTGGTCAACGGCGCGTCCGGGATCGCGGTCGGGATGGCGACCAACATGATCCCGCACAACCTCGGCGAGGTGGTCTCCGCCGCGCGCTGGCTGATCAACCACCCGGACGCCGACCTCGACAAGCTGATGGAATTCGTCCCCGGCCCCGACCTGCCCACCGGCGGTCTGCTGCTGGGCCTGGACGAGGTGCGCCGGGCGTACGAGACCGGGCGCGGGGTGGTTCGGATGCGCGGCCGGGTCGAGATCGGCCCGCTGGAGGGCAGCCGGGGGCGGCAGGCGATCACCGTGGTGGAGCTGCCGTACGGCGTCGGCGCGGAGAAGGTGATCGCGGCCATCACCAACGAGGTCACCAAGACCAAGCGGCTGACCGGCATCGCCGACGTCAAGGACCTCACCGACCGGGAGAGCGGCACCCGCCTGGTCATCGAGTGCAAGGTCGGGGTCAACCCGCAGGCGCTGCTCGCCGACCTCTACCGGCTCACCCCGCTGGAGCAGTCCTTCGGCGTCAACAACCTGGTCCTGGTGGACGGCCAGCCGCGTACCCTCGGGCTGAAGCCGCTGCTGGAGGTCTTCCTGTCCCACCGCTACGAGGTGGTGACCCGGCGCAGCGCGTACCGCCGGCGCAAGCGCGAGGAGCGGCTGCACCTGGTCGACGGTCTGCTGATCGCCCTGCTGGACATCGACAAGGTGGTCAAGCTGATCCGGGCCAGCGAGGACGCCCAGGCGGCCAGGGACGGCCTGATGCAGAAGTTCAAGCTCTCCGAGATCCAGGCCACCTACATCCTGGACACCCCGCTGCGCCGGTTGACGAAGTACGACCGGATCGAGCTGGAGGCCGAGCAGGAGAAGCTCCGCGGCGAGATCGCCGAGCTGTCGAAGATCCTCGACGACGACAAGGTGCTCAAGAAGGTCGTCTCCGACGAGCTGTCCGCGGTGATGAAGCAGTTCGGCAGCCCGCGCCGCACCACGCTGGTCGACGGTGACCTCAAGGAGGTCCTCGCGGCGTCCGTGCCGGCCGGCCCGCTGGAGGTGGCCGACGACCCGTGCCAGGTGATCCTGTCGGCCACCGGGCTGGTGGCCCGCACCGCGGCCGAGTCGGAGGAGGCCTCCGAGGGGCGCCGGCGCAACGGCCGGGTCAAGCACGACACGGTACGCGCGGTGGTGCACACCACGGCCCGCGGTCGGGTGCTCCTGGTGACCAGCGCCGGTCGGGCCTTCAAGGTCGACGTGCTGCCGCTGCCGGTGCTGCCCGAGCAGGCCGGCACGGTGTCGCTGCGCGGGGGGATGGCCGCCGCCGAGCTGGTGCCGTTGCAGCCGGGGGAGACGGTGGTCGGCCTGGCGCCGCTCGGCCCGACCGCCGAGGGTTCGCCCGGTCTGGCCCTCGGCACCCGGCAGGGCGTGGTGAAGGTCTGCGCCCCGGAGTGGCCGGTCCGCTCCGACGAGTTCGAGGTGATCGGGCTGCGGGAGGGCGACGAGGTGGTCGGGGCGACCTGGCTGACCGACGGCGCCGAGTCGTTGACCTTCATCACCTCGGAGGCGTCGCTGCTGCGCTTCGCCGCGTCGCTGGTCCGCCCGCAGGGGCTCAAGGGCGGCGGCATGGCCGGGGTCAACCTGCCGGCCGGGACCCGGGTGGTCTTCTTCGGCGCGGTCCGCACCGACGATCCCGTGCACGGCGAGCCGATGGTGGTCACCTCGACGGGCGCGACGGTGAAGGTGACGCCGTTCGGGTCGTACCCGGCGAAGGGGAGGGCGACCGGCGGCGTGCGCGCGCAGCGGTTCCTCAAGGGCGAGACGGATCTGGTGGTGGCCTGGGTCGGGCCGCGACCGGTCGGCGCGACGGCGGTTGGCGACCCGGTGGAGCTGCCCCCGGCGGATCCCCGCCGGGACGGCTCCGGCTTCGCCGTGATGCTCGGCCCCACGGTCGTCGGCCACCTGGTCGAACGCGACTGACCCGCACGCGGAAGGGCCCGGCGGCTACGCCCCCGGGCCCTTCCGCGTCCCCGCGTCGATCATGAAGTTGTTGCCCGGCCCACCGGCGTTTCATGGCAACAACTTCATGATCACTGAACCGGCGGCGGGGCGGGGGTGGGCGGGGTGGTGCCGCGCAGGTGGGCGACCAGGCGCATGCCGTGGTAGATGAGCAGCGCGGCGGCGGTGCCCAGAGCGATGCCGTTGAACGACAGGTCGCCGGCGGTGAGGGTGTAGTTGGCGGCGCCGACGACCACCGCGACGGCGGCGGTCATCAGGTTCACCGGGTCGTGGAAGTCCACCCGGTTCTCGATCCAGATCCGGGCGCCGAGGATGGCGATCAGGCCGTACAGGGCGGTGGTGGCGCCGCCGAGCACCCCGGCCGGCACGGTGAGGATCAGCGCCCCGAACTTCGGGCTCAGCCCGAGCAGCACCGCCGCCAGCCCGGCCACCCAGTACGCGGCGGTGGAGTAGACCCGGGTCGCCGCCATCACGCCGATGTTCTCCGCGTACGTGGTGGTGCCGGAGCCGCCGCCGGAGCCGGCGAGCACGGTGGCCAGGCCGTCGCCGAGGAACGCCCGGCCCATGTCCTTGTCGAGGTTGCGGCCGGTCATCGCCGCGACCGCCTTGACGTGCCCGGCGTTCTCCGCCACCAGCACCAGGATCACCGGGATCACCAGCACCACCGCGCGCAGGCTGAAACTCGGCGTGTGGAACTGCGGCAGCCCCACCCAGGCGGCGTCGCGCAGCCCGTCGACCGAGCGCGGGTCCAGGTCGCCGAGGAGCGCGGCGAGCGTCCAGCCGACGACCACGCCG
Source organism: Micromonospora sp. LZ37 (assembly GCF_059359015.1). Classification (NCBI taxonomy): domain Bacteria; kingdom Bacillati; phylum Actinomycetota; class Actinomycetes; order Micromonosporales; family Micromonosporaceae; genus Micromonospora; species Micromonospora sp. LZ37. The sequence continues at coordinate 11,550 of NZ_JCADBL010000014.1, forward strand.
AGCAGGATGGACAGTCGGGCCAGGAAACCGCGGAAGGCGACCGTGGCGAGCAGGATCGCGGCCAGGGTGACCAGCGCGATCAGCGGCTGCGCCAGGAAGCCGGTGCCGCTGCCGCCGCCGTCCCAGGCCACCGGGGCGAGGTTGAGCCCGATCAGCGCCACGATCGCCCCGGTGACCACCGGCGGCATCAGCGCGTCGATCCAACGCGCGCCGGCCAGCTGCACCACCAGGCCGACCAGCGCCAGCGCGACCCCGGCGACGACGATCCCGCCGAGGGCCGGGCCGATGTCGCCGCCGGCCTTCGCGGCCAGCACCGGCGCGATGAAGGCGAACGACGAGCCGAGGTACGACGGCAGCCGGTTGCCGGTGATCAGCAGGAACAGCAGCGTGCCCAGCCCGGAGAAGAAGAGCGTGGTGGCCGGCGGGAAGCCGGTGATCAGCGGCACGGTGAAGGTGGCGCCGAACATCGCCACCACGTGCTGCACGCCGACGCCCAGCGTCCGGGGCCAGGAGAGCCGCTCACCGGGGTGGACCACGTCGCCGGGGGTGACGGACCGGCCGTCGCCGTGCACCGTCCACGGTGACCAGCGGGAAGTGGGGGACTGGGTCATCGCGGCCCTCCGCGTCGTCGGCTGACGGGGGCGCGATCGACCCTGAGAGTCGTTTCTAGCACGCCACCCCCGCCGACCTCCCCCTCGCCCCCGCCCCGCCCTCGCCCCCGCCCTCGCCCGCCCCTGGCCCTCGCAAGCAGCGGTGATCAAGAGGTTTGCGTCGTCCGGGCCCGGTTCTGAGACGCAAACTTCTTGATCACCGCAGCAGGTACGGATTTGAAACGAGCAGGTCACCGCCCGGCTTGCTCGGGGCCTGCCCTCCTGGCGGCTGGCCGTGCGCCTCCGTTGGGTTGGCAGATCGGGTGTCGGAGCCTTTGGAGCTGATGACGTAAGCGAGTCAGCGGGCCGCTCGGTCGGCTCTGTCGGCTCGGTGCGCGGCTGGCGGAGGTGCGCGATGAGTTCGCGTCGCTTGGTCGGCTCGCGCCGCTCAGGCCGGTCGTCGGCTCGCGTCGCTTGGTCGGCTCGCGCCGCTCAGGCCGCTCGGCCGGTCGTCGGCTCGCGTCGCTTGGTCGGGCTCGCGTCGCTCAGGCCTTGGAAGCCTGCTGCTCTTGGATGCGATACCTGTGAGGTATGCCGATACCTGACAGGTATCGCGCTCGTCAGGTGCCGGCTTCCGACGACCGGACCCGACCGGTGCCCGGCCGCTGCTCTGCCCGGATGGTAATTCCCGGGCCGGCGGAGGCCGCGGCGGCAGACAAGGGTCGGGGGCGGGCGGGCCGGGAGCGGCGCGGAGACCGGGGCGGCGCCGGGTGGGGTCAGGCGACGCCGGTGGGGCGGAACTGGACGCTGACGCGGGGGCCGACCGGGCGGGCGGTCTTGGGCACGGCGTGCTCCCAGGTGCGCTGGCAGGAGCCGCCCATCACCACGAGATCGCCGTGGCCGAGCGGGAAGCGCAGGCTGTCACCACCGCCGCCCCTCGGGCGCAGCAGCAGCGGCCGGGGCGAGCCGAACGAGACGATCGCGACCATGGTGTCGGTGTGCGCCGAGCGGCCCTGGGTGTCGCCGTGCCAGGCCACGCTGTCCCGGCCGTCCCGGTAGAGGCACATGCCGGCGGTGACGAACGGCTCGCCCAGCTCGGCCGCGTAGTGCCGGGTCAACGCCGTCCGCGCCTCGGTCAGCACCGGGTGCGGCAGCCGCCGGTCGCCGGCGTACCAGCAGAGCAGGCGGGGGACGTCGACCTCGGTGTCGTACATGGTGCGGCGCTCGGCGCGCCAGGGCACCTCGGCGAGCAGGGTGTCCAGCACCGCGTCGGAGCCGCGCACCCAGCCGGGCAGGTGGTCGACCCAGGCGCCCCGGGGCAGTACGTGCCGGCGTAGCCCGTCGAGCGGGGCGAGGGACGGCCCGGCCTCGGCGAGGTCGAGCATCGACGGCTGATAGGCGGTCCCGGACATGCGCCCATCCTAGCCACGGTTTAGTACACCCGTGCGACAACGGTGTCCCGTCACCCGTCGGTCACCTGCGGGACACGCGTCCTTCGCCGTCCGTCGCCGGCACTTGCCTACCGTTGTCCCGCCCCACCGACCTGGGGCGCGCCGCGACGTGCAGAGGAGGCCCACCGTGCCGAGCGAGCCGAGCACGGCACCGGCGACGTCGCGGCGGCAGGTGAGACCGACGGCGAGTCGCCGCGCCATCCCGGTCGGCCGGGCGCTGGTGCTGCTCGCCGCCGCCTGGCTCGGCCCACTGCTGGCGTACGCGCTGGGGCTTGCCGGGCTGCTCCCGCTGGTCGTGCTCGGGCTCACCGCCGGGCTGCTCCGGGCCGGGCGCACCCTGCTGGACCGGCTGGTGCTGGCCGTGGCGCTGCTGGTGGGCGCGCTCTGCGCCGCCGCGCTGGTCTTCTCGATCTGGCCCTGGGGCCTGCACCCGGTGCCGGTGGCCGGTACGGCGCTGACCGTGCTGCTCGGGATCGCCGCCCGCACCGGACGCCGCCCCCGGTTGCCCCGGGTGGCCGTGGCCGACCTCGTGCCGGTCGGGGCGGCCGTGGCGGCGACGGTGGCGCTCGGCTGGCCGTACCTGCGCGCCGACGGGGTCACCGGGCGGCTGGCGTACGCGATGGCCGGGGAGGACAACAGCCGGCACCTCGCCACCGTCGAGGGCATCCGCGCCGTCGGCGGCTACCTCTTCACCGATCCGGACGCGGCGGCCCGGATCGCGCCGGAGGGCATGGTCTGGTACCCGCAGGGCTTCCACGTCACCGCGGCGCTGCTGGACACCTTCCTGCGCTCGTCGACCGCGGCCGGCGACCCGGTGGACGGGTTGGACCACTACCTCGGCTGGACGCTCGGCGCGTACGCGCTGCTGCTGCTCTCGGTGGCGTGGGCCGCCGGTTGGATCGCCGGCCGGCAGCTCGACCTGGCTCGGTCACTCGCCCTGACCGGCGCGGTGACCGCGCTCTGTCTCGGCTCCGAGCTGGCCCGCTTCGTCGTGTACGGCTACCCGGGCGAGACCCTCGGCCTGGCGTTGACCGCGATCCTGATCGCGCTGGTGTGCCGGCCGGTGGCCCGTACGGGCACCCAGCTCTGCCTGCTCGGGGCGCTCTGCGTCGGGGTGGGGTTCGCGTACCTGATGTTCCTGCCGGTGGTGGGCGTGCTGGTGCTGGCCTGGCTGGTGCGGCACCGCCGGTCTGTGCGGCACCGGCCGGTGCTGCTGGTCGCGGTGGCGCTGGTGACCGTGCCGCTGACCCCGCTGCCGAGCGTGGCCGGCCTGCTCTTCACCCGACAGGTGGAGAACGTCGCCACCGGCGGCGGGGTCGACCCGCGGTACGACGCGTTCCTGGCGCTCTCCGCGCTGGTCGGCGCCGGCCTGCTCGCCGGCGGCCTGCGGCTGCCGGTGTGGCGCCGGTACGCGGGCGCGCTCGCCGCCGCGCTGGTCTTCGCGGTCGGCTTCCACGCCTACTTCCGGGTGCTCGGCACCGATCCGCGCTACTACTACGGGAAGGCTCTGCACCTGCTGCTGGTGGTGCTGCTCGTCGGTCTGGGCGCGCTGGCCCTGCTGCTGCCCCCGCCGTGGCGGACCGCCGGTACGCGGCCGGGCGCCGCCGGGCGGTTCCTGGTGGCGGTGGCGGTGGTCGCGGCGGCGGTCGGGGTGGCCGGGCTGCCCCGGGGCGGCGGGATCTTCGCCCAGCCGTTCGGCGCGCGCAGCACCACCTGGGCGGCGGCCTGGTGGTCGGGGACCCCGGCCCGGCCCCGGCCGGCGGCGGTGACCGCCCGGGCGCTGGCCCAGGCGCCGGTGCGCCTGGACACGGTCGACGTCGTGGTCAGCGGGCACCGGCGTGAGGGCTACCTGTCCACGCTCTTCCTCTCGACACTGCGGGGCACGGCCGGGGCGTCGGCGCCGGCGGTCTACCAGCTGCCGCTGGCGGAACCGGCACGCTCCGCGGCCGTGGTGGCGGCGGTGCCGGGTCGGATCCGGTTCCTGGCGGGGGACGACGACGCGGTCGCGGTCGTCGAGCGGCTGCTCGCCGAGCACCCCGAGCTGCGCGACCGGGTCAGCCTGCACCGGCTGCGCTGACCGGTCGCCCGGCCCGCCGGGCCGCAAACGTCAGGCCCGCCGGGCCGCAAACGTCAGGCCGGCCAGGCGGGCGGCCTCGGTCAGCCGGGTACGGTCGGGCGGACCGCGCCGAGCACGGCGTCGGCGACCCGCGCGCGGCCCCGCCCGTCCACGGTCGACCAGGCGCGGGCGGAGAGCCCGGCGCGCCGGTCGGCGGAGGCGAGCAGCTCCCGCAGGGTCCGGACCGCCGTCGCCCGGGCCGTCCGCCCGGCCGTCCCGGGGGCGGCCAGTGCGGGCAGCTCGCCCAGGCCGGCGGCGATGCCGTGCCGTACCACCCGGTGGTAGGACTCCCGCTGGTTGTCGACCACGCAGACCAGCGCGGCCGGCACGCCCAGGCAGCAGAGCTCCCAGGTGGAGGTGCCTGCGGCGCTGACCACCAGGTCGGCCGCGCCGATCAGGGCGGGCAGTCGGTCGGTGGGCGGCACCAGCCGGAGCCGTTGCCCAGGGCCCGGCCTCAGCGTATCCAGCTCCGCCTCGACGTCGGGGCGCGCCACCACGACGGTCAGCTCCATCGGGTGACCCGTCGAGAGCAGCACCCGGGTCAGCACCGGCGCCGCGCCGAGCGCGTCGGTGCCGCCGAAGAAGGCGAGCACCCGGGGACGGCCGACCGGCGTCGCGGGCCGGGGCGCCGGGGGCCGCGCCGCCACCACGTCGTCGCGCAGCAGGGTGTACGCGGCGCCGGCCAGCAGCCGGCCGGCCGGCGCGGCGGGGTCGGCGCCGAGGTTCTGGTCCAGGTAGAGGTCGGCATCCTGTCCCCGGCTGTCGCCGTCGACGACGGCCAGGGTGAACACGCCCGCGGCCCGTAGGGCGCCCGCGCCGGCCGGGTCCAGCGTGTACGAGTCGAGGACCAGCACGTCCAGCGCGTACCGGCGGGCCGCCTCGACGAGGCCGTCCGGGGTGTCCGGGCCGGGGGACAGTGGGATCCCCCGCGACGCGAGCTGCCGCGCCGCCCAGTCGACCCGGTCCACCTCGCCGAGGAGCCGGACGTGGGCGCCCCGGGCGAGGAACTCCTCGCCCAGGGCGAGGCAGCGGACCAGGTGGCCGACGCCACGGGCCGGCCCGGCGTCGCAGCGCAGCCCGATCCGTACCGTGCTCAGGACTCCTCCAGGCGCTTCTGGCGTACCCCGGCGTTGAGGGCGCGCAGGGCCGGTCGACCGGCCAGCCAGCCGGCGAGCTCGGCCAGCGGCACGCTGACGTCGCCGAAGTGGTCGGTGACGGCCCGCAGCAACGCCCAGTCCTCCTCGGTGTCGAGGGTGAGCCGCAGGTCGGACCGGTCCGGGGTGAGCGTCACGCCGAGCACCCGGAACAGCTCCGGGTGGGTGTAGGCGTAGGAGGTGACGTGGACCCGGTGGTGGCCGGTCGCGACGCGGTGCAGGGTTCGCAGCGCGCCGACGTCGATGATCTCGACGTCCAGGCCGCGGGGGAGGGTCCGGGTGATCGACGTGCTCACGTAGTCCAGCCCGGGTGCCGCCCGGTAGACGTCGGCGACCAGCCGGATGATCTCCGGGTCGAGCAGGGGGCAGTCGGCGGTGAACCGCATCACCGCGTCGCCGGGACGGCCGTCCAGCGCGCCGACGAACCGGTCGAGGACGTCGTCCACCGGGCCGCGGTGGCAGCGCACGCCCAGCCGGGCGCACTCGGTCGCCACCGCGTCGTCGACCCCCTCGGTGCTGGTGGCGACGACCAGGTCGGCCAGGGCGCCGCTGTCCCCGGCGGCGCGTACCACCCGGCCGAGGACCGACCGGCCGGCGAGGGTGCGCAGCACCTTGCCGGGCAGCCGGGAGGAGCCCATCCGGGCCTGCACGACGCCCACGATCCGGGTCACTGCTGCTCCTGCCGGACCGGGCGCCGGCGCAGCGCGGTGCGGAGCCGCCGCTTCACGCCCCGGGCCAGCCGTCTGGCCAGCCGGGCCGGGAAGATCGCCAGCCGCCCGACCCGGTAGCTGACCGACCCGCTGAGCAGGTTGATCGTCGCGTCGGACCGGCGCAGCGCCCGTTCCCGGGAGGTGAGCAGGTCCTCGGTCCAGCGCAGCAGGGCCCGGAGCCGACTCAGCTCCTCCCGCTGACGCAGCCACGCCTCGCGCAGCTGCTGGTAGCTGTCCGGGCCGACGGCGGGATCGGTCGGCTCGACCGCGCGCAGCTCGCCGACGAGGTCGAGCCGTTCGCGGGCGTCGAGCCCGCGCATCGCGGCCGTGACCGCCGCCTCGGCCTCGATCGCGGCCGCCACGGTCGGCCGGTCGAGTTCCCGACCGGCCACCCCGCCGAGCACCACGGTCAGGCCCGCGACGTCCAGGGTCGAGGACCACGGGTGGGCGTATCCGCCGGTCAGCAGCCCGGCGGCGAACCGCCACAGGCTCCGGGCCAGCGCCACCTCCAGGGCGAGCGGCTCGGCCGCCCGCCAGCTCGGGTCGAGCACCGCGAAGTCTTCGCCGGCCACCACGACGTTGTCCATCCCGGCGAGCGCGACCGCCCCCGTCAACCGGCCGTCCCCGGCGTGCCCGGCGAGCCAGTCGGCGTAACCGGTCAGCAGCCGGCGCAGCGCGTCGAGGTCGCGGCGCAGGCAGGCGTCGAGCAGCAGGCTCCGCAGCAGCCGCCCGTCGGCCACCGGGCCGGTGAGCGCCTCCGGGTCGCGGTACGCCGCCTCCCGGCTGGCGAAGGGGGCGGCCAGCTCGGCGCGCGCCGCCGGTGCGGGAGGTCGCCACCGCCAGCCGTCCGCGTCGGCGACCACCTCGACCACGCCGATCTCGGGGGGCCCGGTCTGCACCAGCGCCACCGGCAGCTCCGGCGGCAACGGTCCCGCGTCGGTCGGGCGGTGCGCCAGCAGCACCCAGCCGGGGGCCAGCGCGGCGCCGAGCCCGGCGTGCAGCGCGTCGACGGCGAGCCGGGCCGGGTCCTGCAGCAGGAGGCGACCGGCGGGACCACCCGCGCAGGCACCGTGCAGCACCGCGTCGAACAGCCCGGCGGTCGTCCGCCGGTCGAGCTGGTCGGTCGCCAGCAGCGCGGTGGCCGCACCCGGGTCGGGGTACGCGGCGAAGCAGGCGCCGGGCCGCAGCCCCGAGTCGGCCAGCCGGGCGCGCAGCTGGTCGGGGTTGACCGGCCGGCCGGCGTCGAGCACCCCGCCGATCGCCCAGGCGGCGTCGTCCCGGTCGGCGTACCACGGGGAGGCGGCGACCATCCGGTGCAGGCCGACGGGGTTGTCCAGCCGCAGCAGCAGGGCGCCGCCCGGCCGGAGCGCCGTGACCAACCGGTCCAGCACCCCGCCCCAGCCGAGCCGGGCGCCCTCCACGGACTCGACCGCGTCCAGCCCCGAACCGGCGATCACCACGTCGTACGCCTCGTCGGCGGGCAGTCCGCCCGGCCCGCCGACAACGACCCGGACCGGCCGGTCGCCGGCCAGGTCGGCCAGCGCCACCCCGTCCAGGTGGCTGCGCAGCAGGCAGGTCACCTCGGCGTGCGCCAGCCGGTCGAGCAGGGCCGGGTCGTGCGGTCCGGCCAGCAGCACCCGGGCGCCGACCGGCACGATCCGGGCGGCGAGCGCGGCCAGTGGCCCGCCCCCGGCGGGCACGTCGGCGCGCAGGTCCGACCAGGCGAGCATCTCCCCGCCGGGCAGTGCGATCCGCTCGGCGGGCGCGGTGTCAGTGGTCAACTCGGTCCTCCTGGAGGTTCGCCCACCCGAGCAGCTCGCGCAGGGCGGCCGGCGTGCAGCGGTGATCGGTGCCCAGCTCGGCGCGGGCGATCTCGGTGGCGGTGCGCTGGTCGGTCCGCGCGCCGTGCAGCTCCGGCCACTGTCGACGGATCCGGGCGGTCCCGCCGAAGGTCGGGTCCTCGTCGGCGAGCACCATCGGGTTGCCGTAGACGGCCGCCTCGCAGCCGGCGGCGATGCCGTAGAACACCGCGCTGGTCAGCCGGTTGGACGCCACCCGCCGGTGCCGGCGCAGCTCGGCCAGCTGCCTGTCGAGGAAGAGCGGGTCCGTCTGCCGCCACCAGTGGCCGCGGTAGCCGTGGCAGATCACCCGGAAGCCGGCCCGCTCGTAGAGCCGGCGCACCCGGCGCATGCCGTACTCGTGCCAGTAGAGGCAGACGGTCACCGGGCCGGGCTCGGTGTCCCGGATCTCGGCGATCAGCTCCCTGTGGTCGCCGCGGACGTGCTGGCCCTCCCAGCCGTGGAACGGGTACCAGATGGTGCCCTCGCGCTCCTGCTCGGCGGCGTGCGGCTGCATGGCGAGCAGGTAGCCGAAGGGCGCGCCGGTGACCACGAGGTTGCGCCGCCCCACCGACCAGGCCCGGCGCCGCGTCTGGTCGGACCAGAGCAGGCTCGGCGTTCCCTGGACGTAGGGGTGTCCCGGGGCGAGCCCGTCGCCGATGTTCCAGCCGTGCTGGACGTACCCGTTGATCCGGGGCGGGTGCCCGTCGCCCAGCCCGCAGTAGCGGGCGAGCACGTGCGCGTGGCCGTAGAAGTGGTTCGCGTGGTGCATCGGTTTCCAATCAGGCGGCGGCGCGCGCCGTGCTGGTCCGCAGCGCCGCGCCGAGGGCGTCGACGACCCGCTCCTGGTCGGCCTCGGTGAGGCCCGGGTACAGCGGCAGGGAGAGCTGCTCGGCGTAGAACCCCTCGGCGACGGGGCAGGAGCCGCGCCGGTAGCCGAGGTCGGCGAAGGCCGGATGCCAGTGCACCGGGATGTAGTTGACCTGCACGCCGATCCCGGCGGCGCGCATCCGGTCGTACACCTCCCGGCGCCGTCCGTCGAGCACGCGGACCGGATAGAGGTGCCAGGCGGGTCGGGCCCAGGACCGGCGTCCGGGCGTGCGCACCCCGGGCAGGTCGGCCAGGGCCTCGTCGTACCGTCGCACCAGCCGTTCCCGGGCGGCGAGGAAGTCGCCGAGCCGGCGCAGCTGGCTGCGGCCCAGCGCGCAGAGCACGTCGGGCAGTCGGTAGTTGAGCCCGAACTCGTGCACCTCCTGGTGCCAGCCGCCCTCGTCCGGCCACCGTTGCTCGGCGCGGTCGCGGACCAGGCCGTGGTTGCGGAACCGGCGGGCCCGCTCCAGCAGCGCCGGATCGAGGGCGGCGACCGCGCCGCCCTCGGCGGTGGTGAGGTTCTTGGTGGGGAAGAACGAGAACGTGGTCAGGTCGGCCAGCGAGCCGACCGGCCGGCCGTGGTAGGTGGCGCCGATGGAGTGTGCGGCGTCGGCGAGCAGCAGCGCGCCGGTGCCGGCGAGCACGCCGCGCAGGGCGTCGTGGTCGGCCGGGTGTCCCGCGTAGTCCACCGCCGACACCACCCGGGTCCGGCTGGTGACGGCCGCGGCCACCGCCGCCGGGTCGAGGGTGTACGTCTCCTCCTCGACGTCGGCGAAGACCACCCGGGCGCCCAGCGCGACGGCGGTGCTGGCGGTGGCGGCGAAGGTCATCGGCGGCACCACGACCTCGTCGCCGGGGCCGATGCCGGCCGCCGCGTACGCCACGTGCAGGGCGGCCGTGCCGTTGGCGACCGCCGCGCAGCCGACCCCGCCGGTCCAGCCGGCGAGGTCGGCCTCGAAGGCGTCCACCTGGGGGCCGGTGGTCAGCCAGTCGCTGCGCAGCGCGGCGGCCACGGCGGCCACGTCGTCCTCGGTCACCGAATGCCGGCCGTACGGCAGCAGCGCCGTCACGCGGAGACCTCGAGCATGTCGCGCAGCTCCTGCACGCCGAGCCACTGGTCGTTGCCGTCCGACTGGTAGGCGAAGCCGTCGGGGACCGGCTCGCAGCCGGCCGGCGGCTGGTAGCCCCAGGTGGCGATGGTCGGCTGGACGATGAACCGGTCCGCCGCGCGCAGCGTCCGTCGGCTGTCGTCGGGGGCGATCATCTCCTCGTGCAGCTTCTCGCCCGGTCGGATGCCCACCTCGTGCGTGGTGGCGTCCGGGGCGACCGCCTCGACCAGGTCCAGGATCCGCATGCTGGGGATCCGCGGGACGAACAGCTCCCCGCCCTGCATCTGGTCGAACGAGTCCATGACGAACCGCACCGCCTGGTCGAGGGTGATCCAGAACCGGGTCATCCGCTTGTCGGTGACGGGCAGGCTCCTCCCCTCGGCGGCGAGCCGGCGGAACAGCGGGACGACGGAGCCGCGGCTGCCCACCACGTTGCCGTAGCGCACCACGGCGAACCGGGTCGGGTGGTGGGCGGCGTAGTGGTTGGCGGAGATGAACAGCTTGTCGCCGACCAGCTTGGTCGCCCCGTACAGGTTGATCGGGCTGGACGCCTTGTCGGTCGAGAGCGCGATGACCTTCCGGACGCCGGCCTCGATCGCGGCGTCCACCACGTGCTGGCAACCGGTGATGTTGGTGGCGATGAACTCCGAAGGGTTGTACTCGGCGGTGTCCACCTGCTTGAGCGCCGCGGCGTGCACCACGTGGTCCACCCCGTGCATCGCCCGGGTGAGCCGGTGCCGGTCCCGGACGTCGCCGATGAACCAGCGCAGCCGGGGGTCGTCGCCGAACTGCTGGCGCAGTTCGTACTGCTTGAGTTCGTCCCTGGAGAACACCACCACCCGGGCCGGGTCGGCCTCGGTGAGAACGTGCCGGAGGAAGGTCTTTCCGAAGGAACCCGTCCCCCCGGTGATGAGAATGGACGAACCATTCAATTCACTCAACTGGTGCTCCCATGGTCGTCGTTGATCGGTCGCGGCCTGCAAGCCGGTCGGCCGGATCGAGACGCTAGGCCCGGCTGGTTAACGTCCCGACGCCCGGCGGTGAACGCGGGTCACTGGTCGGGTGAATGCCCCACGCCCATCGAGGAAACGCATTTGGGCAGGTCGAGTCCCTGCTTTGCGAATTGCGAAGAGTCTGGGAAGTGTTCCGGGCGGCCCGGGGAATGCCGGACGAATTCCGGGTGGACGGCCGGCCGTTCCGACCGGCGCCGGTCGCGTCGGTCGGCTCAGACCAGGTCCCAGTCGAGCGGGGTGCCGCGCGGCACGTCCCGGGTGAAGACGCGCCCGCGCACCCGGTCCAGGTCGGCCGGGGGCAGGCCCCCGGCCGGCCGGATCGAGCGGACGTTGGCCTCGGTCACCGGGTCGCCGGCGCGGACGTCGGCCACCACGTGCAGGGAGCGACGGAACCGCAGCCCCTCCCGCTCCGTCGGGGTGGGGCCGATGGCCGGTTCGCCCAGCGCCGCCCACGCCCGCTCGGTCTCGACGCGGAGCGCGGCCAGTTCCGCCGGCTCCAGTGAGAAGTCCGCGTCGACCCCGCCGTCGGAGCGCCGCAGCGTCACGTGCTTCTCGATGAGGCAGGCGCCCAGCGCGACCGCGGCGACCGGTACGCCGATCCCGGGAGTGTGGTCGGAGAGCCCGACCGGCACGTCGAAGACGTCGGCCAGCACCGGCAGGCGGCGCAGGTTGCTGTCCCGCGGCGGCGCCGGGTAGGACGCCGTGCAGGCCAGCAGCACGATGCCGGCCGCACCACCGTCCCGGGCGGCCCGGACCGCGGCGTCGATCTCGCCGACCGTCGCCATCCCGGTCGAGATGATCATCGGCTTCCCGGTGCCGGCCACCAGCCGGATCAGCGGCAGGTCCACCAGCTCCGACGAGGCGATCTTGTACGCCGGCGCGTCCAACTCCTCCAGCAGCGTCACCGCGGTGGCGTCGAAGGGCGACGAGAAGACCGTCAGGCCGTGCCGCCGGGCCCGCTCGAAGATCGGCTCGTGCCACTCGTACGGGGTGTGCGCCCGCGCGAAGAGCCGGTAGAGGTTCTCGCCACCCCACAGCCCGTGGCCGTCGGAGATGCGGAAGGCGGGCGTGTCGACGTCGATGGTGATGGTGTCCGGGGTGTACGTCTGGAGCTTGAGCGCGTGCGCCCCGCTGGCGGCCACCGCGTCCACGATGGCCAGCGCCCGGTCCAGGCTGCCGTTGTGGTTGCCGGACATCTCCGCGACCACGAAGGGTCGCTCACCGGTGCCGACCGCGTGCGGCCCGATCTTCACTGTCGCCGTCATGTTCCTCTGCTCATCTCCGTCCACACCACCTGGTGCGGCTCACCGTCGATGGTCCGCTCGTACCGGCGGACCACCCGAAATCCGAAGCGCCGGTGCAGGGCCAGCACCGGCGTGTTGTCGGCGAGCGTCTCCCCGCCGAGGGTCCGCGCGCCGAGCACCTCGAACGCGTACGCGATCGCCGCCCGTTCCAGGGACATCCAGGCCGGCAACAGCCCGCCGGAGGCGTCCAACCTGGCGACGTCGAGAAAGAACCCCCAGGTGAGGGCCCGATCCGGCGAGGCGACGCCGGCGAAGGTGACCACCCCGGCCGGGGTGCCGTCGTGCAGGTGGACGAGCACCCGGCGGTCCGGGTCGGCGCGTACCGCCGTCCACCAGGCGAGATGCTCGGCGGCGCCGATCTCGTGCCGGGTCAGGCTGACCGCGCGTACCCGGGGATGGTTGCGCCAGCGCCGGATCCGGTCGAGGTCGGCCTCCCCGGCCGGGCGCAGCAGCCCCGTCATCCGCGACCCGTGAGCGCCGTGGGCTGGTCCGAGGGCAGGTCGGCGGCCGGCACCGGAGCGGCGGGGGTGGCCGCCGCCGTCGCGGCCGGTGCGACCGGACGGGCGCCCCGCAGCCGGCCGGCCGCCCGGTGCGCCGTGCGCAGCAGGGTGTACGCCAGGTAGGCGTCCCCGGCCACCAGGCGGTGCTTGAGCCCGGCCGCCCCGGCGGGCCGGGGGTAGCCGCCGGCGGGCAGGTACCGGCGGTAGTGCCGGGCCACCCGGCGGAAGAAGGCGTGGCGCAGTCGCGGGTCCATCCGGTGGTCGTTGCCCACCACCACCAGCAGGTGACCGACCATCAGCGCGAACAGGTCGGCGCGCAGCCGCTCGTCCGACGATCTCCGCGCCACCCAGTCGAAGAGCCGCTCGTACTGGTCGAAGGCGTCGAAGTGCCGGCCGCTGCGGGTCGAGGTGATCGCGCCCTGCCGGCCCTGCCGGTAGAGGTAGCAGACCCGGTCGAGCACCGAGATCCGCTCGGCGCCGATCAGCAGCGGGTGGCTGAACGGGATGTCCTCGTACCAGCCGGCGTGGAAGCGCAGCCCCAGCTCGTCCAGGAAGGCCCGCCGGACCACCTTGTTCCAGGCGGTGTGCTGCACCCGCAGCAGCTGCGGCCGGTCGGCCAGCCGGACCACGCCGGGCACTCCGCGCAGCAGCGGGCTGCTGGCGTCGACCTCCCGCCCGCCGTCCTCCCGCACCCGCAGGTGGTCGAGGACCAGCACGTCGGGGCGGTGGGCGCGGAGCCGGTCCAGCACGGCGGGGACGGTGCCCGGGGGCAGCCAGTCGTCGCTGTCGACGAACCAGACGTACGTGCCGGTCGCCACGTCCAGGCCGGCGTTGCGGGCCGGGCCCAGGCCGACGTTGCGGGTCAGGTGCACCGTCCGCACCGCGGGGTGGGCGGCGGCGTACGCCCGCAGCAGCTCCCCGCACCGGTCCGGCGAGGCGTCGTCGACGGCGATGATCTCGACGGCGGCCTCGTCGCCGGCCGGGACGTCCGTCCGGATCGAGTCGAGGCACTGGTGCAGGTACGACTCCACCCGGTGCACGGGTACGACGACGCTCAGCAGCGGGGGGTGCGCGGGCTGATTGACCACGCCGTCACCCTGATCCATCCGGATGGACGGCCCCGGAACCTCACGTATCCGGCGGAGATGAAGTTCCTGAACAGCGGCCCAGCGGCGGGTTAACGGCTCAGCAGCCGCCGCACCGGCGCCCCGACGGCGCGCCTGACCCGGGTCCGCAACCGCTGCTCCTCCAGCGCCGTCACCCGGGCGCGCAGCTCGGCGTTCTGGTCGCGCAGCCACTGGATCCGGGTCAGCAGCTCCTCCCGGTCGGTGGCGGTGGCGGCCCGGACCGCGGGCGGGAAGGTGGTGGCCCGGACCCGCTCGTCGAAGCGGGCCGCGCTGTCACCGTCGGTGAAGGCGTTGCCGAGGTCGTGCCGGGCGAGGAACGCGCTCATCACCTCGTAGCGGGCCCGGTGGCCGGCGTTGAGGGCGGTGTAGTCCGCCTCGGCGTAGAGCTGCGCCGCGTCGACGTCGGCCGGCACCTCCGGCATCGCCCGGTGCGGGATGTCGAAGTAGCGGGCCAGTTCGAGGGTGCGGGAGTCGTGCGCGAAGAGGTAGCCGGGCGTGCCGGAGACCAGCGCCGTGATGGTGCCGTGGATCCGGGTGCCGAAGGCGAAGTCGAAGCCGGAGAGGTACTCCATCCAGGTCCACGGGTCCAGGAACATCCGCACCTTGTCCTCGGTGAACAGCGGGTGGGAGGTGTGGATCGGGATGTCGCTGCGCTTTCCCCGGTCGGCGGGGTCGTCGCCGTGCAGCAGGACGCCCAGGGTCTTCAGGTCCTGCGGCAGGTAGCGCAGGTTCGGGTAGCGCCGGTGGTGCGACTCGATGATCTTCGCCATCGACTTGACGTACGGCGAGATGGTCAGCGCCACCCGGGCGTCCGGCTCCAGGGTCGGCTTGCCCTTCTCCACCCCGAGCCGGTCGCCGTGCAGGAACATCGACGGGCAGCCGATCACGTCGACCGCCGAGAAGCCCAGGGAACGCAGGTAGCCCTCGGTGATCTCGCCCCGGACGCCGATGCTGGGGGAGCGGTCGAGCACCGCCCGGACGAAACGGCTCACCACGTCGTCGATCGGGCGCAGGTACTCCCGGTCGCCGGCCAGGTTGGTCTGGGCACCCACCCCGAGGACGACCACCGGGATCCGCAGCCGCTCGACCAGCCGCGTCATCAGCTCGATGCGGTGGGCGTAGCTGCGCCGGAAGGCGTTGGCGAGCGGGATGACGTAGACGTCGTACCGCTCGTTGATCTCGTCGGCGTCCCGCGGGTTGACCTTGAACTCGGTCGGGGTGATCTCCGCGGTCGCGGTGCTGAGCAGCTTGTGCGCGGCGTGGCTGAAGACCAGGTTGCCGTTGTTGACCCCGATCCAGTCCCCTTCGAAGGCCTCCTCCGGGGAACGGACGTCGAACGGGCCCTTCTTCGCTCGCATCAGGATCCGCTGGTGCATGTCCGCTCCATCCCTCGTTCGTCCGTGCCGGGGCGACGCCCGCTGCGCGCCCGGACCGGGCACGACTCGACCGGGGCCCCGGAATATTAGGACAACCGATGCCGTCCGCACACGCGCATGTCACCCGCCACGCCCCGGCCGGGACGCGGCGGCCGGGGCAGCCGGTAGGGTGCCCGGCGGCGGGACCGACCGGTGCCGCTGCCGGAGGGCACCGGCGTCCCGGCCGGGAGGAGAGGTACGTGCGGGTCAGCGTGGCGACGGTCGGGTGCCCGGCATGACGAGCGCACCGGAGACCACCGCCGCGCGGACGCGCCGGCTGCCGTCGCTGACCGGCCTGCGCTGGGTCGCCGCGATGCTGGTCTTCGGCTATCACGCCGGCACGATGGGGATCGTCGGCCAACCGGACGTCAAGGCCGTCCTGAACTGGACCTTCACGCTGGGCCTGTCCGGGGTGCAGTTCTTCTTCATCCTCAGTGGATTCGTGCTGGTCTGGTCGGCCCGGGACACCGACCGCCGTCGGGACTTCTGGCGGCGGCGGCTGGCGAAGATCTACCCGAACCACGTGCTGACCTGGGCCGCGGCGCTGCTGGTGATGTGGTGGTTCGCCGACCCGGTGGTGCCGCGCGCGGCGCTGGAGAGCCTGCTGCTGGTCCAGGCGTGGGACCCCACGCCCGGCTACTTCTACAGCATCAACTCGGTGAGCTGGTCGCTCTCCTGCGAGCTGTTCTTCTACCTCTGCCTGCCGCTGGTGCTGCCCGCTATCCGGCGGGCCCGCGCCGGCGTCCTCTGGGCGGTGGTGGTCGCGGTGCCGCTGCTCATCGTGGCCCTCTGGCCCGGCCAGTCGCTGCTGCCTGAGGGGAGCACCTGGTGGTTCAACCAGATCTTCCCGGTGGTCCGCTCCACCGAGTTCTGGCTGGGCGTGGCCGCCGCCGAGCTGATGCGGCGCGGCCGGTGGCGCGGGCCGGGCCTGCCCCTGGCCAGCCTGATCTTCGTGGTGACCTGGGTGGTCGCCGCGCAGTGGATCCGCGCCGAGCTCTGGGCGGCGATCCTGTCGGCGGCGTACATCCTGGTCATCACCGCCGCGGCCGGCGCGGACGTGCACGGCCGCCCGTCGCCGTGGCGGCACCGCACGCTGGTCTGGCTCGGCGAGGTCTCGTTCGCCTTCTACCTGGTGCACGTGCTGGTGATGGTGACGGTGCTCCGGCTGGCCGGGCAGCTCGGGGTCGGGCTGCCCGGCTGGTGGGGCCCGCTGGTCGTGGTCGGCTTCCTGGCGGTGAACCTGGCGCTGGCCGCCCTGCTGCACCGTTGGGTGGAGACGCCGATGATGCGCCGCCTCAGCCCCCGCCGCCGCGCCGGCGCGGGCCGCCCGTCGACGCCCCCGGTGGCACCCGGGTCGCCGGCCGACGCCCACGACGACGCGCGGCCGTCGGTCGGGACCGCCACCCGCTGAACCGGCCGTACCGGCCCGCCGGGACCGCCCGCGTCGACCGCCGGGCGGGGACCGCTCCGGGCGGCGCGGCGGATCGGACCACGGTGGACCGGCCGGGCGCGGCGACACGCCCGGCCACGCTGCGGTCCGCCCGCCGTCGGCGGTAGCGTGGCCCTGTGCTCCCGGTCGCGCTCACCAGTCCCCTGTGGTGGGTGGCGCGCTGGAGTTCCCGCCTGCTGACCGGCGTCGCCGTGGCGGTCGCCCTCTCGCTCGGCGGCTCCGCGCCGAGCGGCGCGGTGGAGCTGCCGAGCACCGCGCCGCTGGCGGTGACCGCCGCGCCGTCGCAGTTCTTTCCCGCCGTCACCGCTCCCGCCGCCTCGGCGGCGGTCGCCGGCCGACGCGCCGCCGGCGCCGCGCCGACCGGCCGCGCCGACACCGTCGCCGGCGACCTCACCGGGTACGCCGCGGCCGGCCGGGACACCGCCGGGTACGGCGCCGACGCGCACGACCCGGTCGGCCGGCCGGCCCGGCCGGCTGTCGCGGACGGCTCCGCCCGCCCCGCCGGCGCGCTCGTCGCCGCGGCAGCGACGTTCACGGGGCTCGCCCCGACCGTCACCGGGCCCCGCGCGCCGCCGGCCGGCTGACCGCCGCGCGGGGGCGTCCCGCGACCACCGTCTCGTCGAACCTCACCGCCGCACCCGCCTGACGAAGGCCCGCCGCCGCCTGTGCCGCGCGCGCCCGTCCGGCCCGTGCCGGATCCCTCTTCCGCATCCCGCTCCCGGGAGGTGCCGCTCATGAACACCGTGCTCCACGAGTTCCTGACCGAGGTCCCCACCGCCGCCGCCATCTGGTCCGCCCTGCTGGTGCTCGCCCTCACCGTGCTCACCGTCCTGGTGGCCCGCCCCGAGCGGGACCGCCCCGTCGACGAGGCGACGCCCGCCGAGCCGTCCCCGGCCGTCGAGCTGGCCGACCTGCGCCGGTACGCCGAGGAGGTGGCGGTCGCCGCCGCCCGGGCGGCCCGTACCGCGCAGCGCCGGCGGGCGGCGTGGGAGGCCGCCCACGAAGAGGTCGACCGGGCCTGGGCGGCTTACGACGAGGCGGAGACGGCGGCCCGCCGCTTCGCCGGCGCCGCGGCGCTGCCCACCCCGCGCACCCCCCGTACCCCCGCCGAGTACGCCGGCCGGGAGCGCTGGCTGCACCAGGCCGCGGTGGCGGCGCACTGGCGGGGCGAGTTGCCGGTGGAGCGGCTGCGGGACGTCTTCGCCCACCGGGACGGCTGGGATCCCCGCCGGCACCCGGTGGAGCAGGAGGTGCTGCTCGCCCGCGCGGTACGGGACGGCCGGCGGGACGCGTACACCTCGGCCGCCGAGCGGGAGCGGACGGCGTGGCGGGACGCCGAGCTGGCCGCCGAGGCGGCCCGGTCGCTGGCGGCCGAGGCGTACGCGGCGGCGCAGCGGCTGCGGCCGGGCCGGGTCCCCGCGCCCCGGGCGGTGGCCGTGGCGGCGCGGACCGCGCCTGCGGCCCGCTGGCGTCCGGCTCGGGTGGGTTGACCGGCCGGAACGCGACGGAATCGTTACCAAATCCCGGTGAGCTGCGTCACTTCAATGGGGAATCGGTCATCCGGCCACGGGTGGTGACAGCCGTCGCGACGGTGCCTGGCGATTGTCGCCGAGCTGTCCGGTTGTTGCCCGAAAGGAACAGCCAAAGCCTCACGTCCCATTGAGTGACGTCAGTGCCGCAATGCACGGGAAATTTGTGGGCCCGGTCATGTTTGAGCAGGTGAGAGCGCTTGGCGAGGTCGGCGCCCGGCCAGTAGTGTCGCCCCCGTCCGGTGCGGTTTCCGATCGCATAAGGCGACGCCGCGCCGACCCGCTCAATCGTGGGTGACCACGAACCGGGGACCCAATTTGTGTTGTGGGGTGAATCCGCGGGCCACGGCCCGTGGTAGGGCGTTCTTCCCGCCCGAATCCGTCAGCTAACCCGGTCGGCGGTGTCGGAAGGAGCTCCACTTCGTGCAGCACGATCCCACTTCCCGGTTGTTCCCGTACCACCTGAAGCGGCAGCTGCGCCGACTGGTCACCGAGCGGCCGTACCAGGTCGTCGTCGGTTCGGCCGCGGCCCTCGTGTTCGCCACGGGGACCGTCGCCCTGGCCGGCAACGAACGGCACGTTCCGGCGCCGCAGCAGGCCTCGGCCGCCGTGGCCGAGTCGGCACCGCGCCTCAACGAGGTCGCCACCCGCGGCCAGGCCCGCCTCGCCGCCCCCATGACCGACCACAACTCCGGCGAGCGCACCAGGGGCAAGCCGGACCCGGACCTGACCCGCAGGGCGGCACCGAAGCCGCCGTCGACCAAGGTCCTCTCGTACGACTACCAGGCCCAGACCACCTACTACAACTGCGGTCCGGCGGCGGTGCGCAACGCGCTCAGCGCGGCCGGCGTGGAGAGCACCCAGGACGAGCTGGCCGGCCCGCTCGGCACCACCGAGGTGGGCACCAACTCGGTCCGCGACACCACCCGGGTGCTCAACCGGATGGTCAAGGGCGACCCGTACCGGACCCGGCTGTTCGACAGCACCCCGAGCCGGAAGCAGATCGACCAGCTCCAGGCCGACGTGGTCGAGGCGATCACCGACAAGCGCGGCGTGGTGGTCAACGTGGCCGGCAGCGCCACCGACACCGCCGGGGGCTGGCACTCCTTCCCGGGTGGGCACTACGTCGCCGTGGTCGGCTACAAGAACGACGGCCGGACCGTCCAGATCGCCGACTCGGCGGACCCGAGCCTGCCGCAGTACTGGATGAGCACGATCGAGCTGGCGAACTGGATCGCCACCCGCGGCTACTCCGCCTGATCCACCTCGTACGCGAACGGGCGCCGGCTCCCCTCGGGGGGGGCCGGCGCCCGTCGCCGTCCGTGGGTCTCGCGGTGCCGGCGCCGACGGTGGGAGACTGCGCCCCATGACCGACCACACGGGTACCCGGCACCTCCTGCTGCTGCACGGGATGGGCGCCACCGGCGACGTCTGGCTGCCCTGGGCGCCGCTGCTCGAGCACCGTTGGCCGGGGCGCTGGCTGGCACCGGACCTGGCCGGGCACGGCTTCTCCCCGCCGCTGTCCGGCTACTCCTTCGCCGGGCTCGCCGGCCGGGTCGCCGAGGGGCTCGGGCCGGCCGCGGACGGCTCCCGCCCCGGCGACCGGTTGGTGATCCTCGGGCACTCCCTCGGCGGCGTGGTCGCCCTGGCCCTCGCCGCCCGCGACGCCGGGCTGCCGGTCGACGCCGTGGTCGGCCTCGGCATCAAGGCGGTCTGGTCGCCGGCCGAGCTGGTGAAGTCGGGCGAGCTGGCGCAGCGCCCGGTGACCTGGTTCGCCGGCCGGGACGAGGCGGCGCGGCGCTACCTGAAGGTCGCCGGCCTCACCGGGCTCTTCGCCCCGGACCACCCGGTCGTCGACGCCGGCCTGCGCGTCGAGGACGGCCGCTGGCGACTCGCCATGGACCCGGCCGCGTTCGCCGTCGGCGCCCCGGACCTGGCGGCCCTGCTGGCGGCAACCGACGTGCCCGTGGTGCTGGCCCGGGGCGAGCACGACCCGATGGTCAGCGAGACCCAGCTCGCCGCGTACGGGGCGCCGGTGGTGACGCTGCCCGGCCTCGGTCACAACGCGCACGTGGAGGACCCGGCGGCGGTGCTGGGGCTGCTCGACCCGTACCTGTGAGCGCGGCGGACGGTCGGGCTCCGGCCCGGCCGTCCGCCGCCTGCGGATGGGCCGGACGGTCAGTAGGCGCAGCCGGTGGTGGGCAGCGACGCCGGGGCCGGCACGGTGGCGCCGTCGTAGATCGCCAGCAGCAGCCGCTGCGGGCAGCGGTTGACGCCGTTGACCCGGATCTCGATGTGCAGGTGTGGGCCGGTGACGTTGCCGGTGGCGCCGGTGTAGCCGATCACCTGGCCGGCGGAGACCCGGGCTCCGGCGGCGACCGAGCGCGACGACAGGTGGCAGAACAGGTAGTACGCGCCGTCGTCGGCGGTGATGCCGATGCCGGTGCCGCAGCCGCCCCCGGCGTGGCCGACCGTGCCGGCGGTGATCGCGTACGTGGTGACGCCGGTGACCGTGGGCAGGTCGATCGCGGGGTAGTCGTGGTGCGGGTCGTCGTACTCGCTGCGAGGCAGCACCGAGCGGTCGATGACCGGGGCGTAGTTGCCGCCGCCCCCGCCCCCGCCGGCGCCGACCAGCCACTGCCAGGTGGTGGCGCCGACCGTGCTCCCGCCGGTGAGCCCGCGGCCGGTCTTGAAGTTGGTCACCGCGGTGGTGGTGGAGCCGCCCCAGACGCCGTCGACGGTGAGGCCGTAGCCGTACTTGTTGAGCGAGGTCTGCAGGGCCCGCACGGCGTTGCTGTTCGCGCCGGGGTCCAGGGTGACCACCAGCTTCGCCCAGGTCAGCGGTCCGACCACGCCGTCGGCGGCCAGCCCGTTGGCGGACTGGAAGGAGCTGACCGCCGTCGCGGTGCCGGAGCTGTACCAGCCGTCGACGGTGAGGGTCCGGCCGTGGTGGCGGAGCAGGAACTGGGCGGTGGCGACGTTGGCGCCGCTGGTGCCGGTGCCCAGCGTCGGCCAGTTGGGGGTGGCCGCGTGGGCCGCGACCGGTGCGGCGAGCACGGCGAGGACGGCGAGGGACGCCGCGCCGAGCCAGCTGACGGCCCGGCGGACTGTTGGATGCATGGCGCACTCCCGGGGGACGGAGGGAGGCGAGCGGCGTCGGGGCGCGCCGCGTCGCCGGCGCGCGGGCGCCGGTGGCGGTGCCGCCGCCGGTCGATCGCGCGTCCGGCAGCCAGTATGCTGATGAAGATAAATATTTACAATGGTGAGAACTTGTAAAGAAGTTTCGCCGTGCCGGACCGCCGCGCGGCCCGTTCCCGTGCCCCGTCGCCGGTCCCGGGAGACAGCTCCGCCCCGCACCTGCCGAGGCCGGTGCGGGGCGGGGGAGCGGTGTCGGTCAGGCGGGGGCGTCCGCGGGTGCGACGGCCTCCGAGGCGCGCGGCGCGGGCGGGTTCCAGCCCCGGTCCAGCTCCCACCGCGCGGCGTCGAGGAAGCCGTCGGCGTAGGCGTCGGCCGGGAAGTCGCCCAGGTAGCGGCGGCGGGTCTCCCACCGGGCCGAGGCCAGCGGATCGGTGACCAGCAGCCGGTCCAGCACCTCGTCCACGTCGGCCATGTCCCGCCGCAGCACGTAACCGGAGCCGGCGAGGGGGAACCGGGCCACGAAGTCGTCGCCGTCGACGCCCATGTCGGTCACCGCGTACGGCTTGCCCGAGTACAGGTAGTCGGAGATGACCCCGGAGACGTCGGAGATCAGCGCGTCGGACCGGTTGACGCACTCGGTCAGGCTGAGCTCACGGCTCGCCGCCGCGCCCCACAGGTGCGGCCGCCCGGTCCGCGCCTTCTCCGCAGCCAGCAGGTCGGTCAGCCGCGCCAGCTGCCGAGCCGAGGTCGGGTTCTGCGAGGTGTACGGGTGCGCCCGCAGGATGACCGTGGCGCCCCGCTCCAGCAGCCGACGCAGCAGCGTCTCGGCCACCGGCAACGAGCAGTAGTTGGCGTCGGCGTGGTGCCCGGTCCAGGTCGGGGTGTACAGCACCGTCGGGTTCGGCAGGCCCCGGGTCGGTGCGGTACGCACCTCGATCGACTCGACCTGGGGGCGGCCGACCACCACGAACTTCTCCGCCGGGATCTCCACACCGGCCCGGGCGTACCGCTCGATCGCGGCGGGACCGGCCACGAAGATCCGGTCGAAGATCGCCGAGACCGGGTTGGCGCTGGGCGCCTTGTCGCTGTCGCCGTGGTGCAGCTGCACGTGGGTGAGCTGGTTGAAGCGGATGCAGTGGCTGTTCTTCGCGCCGTGGTTGACGTAGAACGCCACCCGCAGGCTCGGCACCAGCGCCTCGTCCATGGCCTTGAGCGTCGGGCAGTAGACCACCGGGGCGCTCGTGGCGGCCGCGACGGCGGGCAGGAACTCCGGCTCCCGCAGCAGCACCAGGAACGGCCGGCCGATCCGCTCCAGGTACGGCAGCCACATGGTGACCTGGTACTCCGACCCGGGCGGGGCGGAGAAGTAGAGCAGGAACTCCGGCTGGTGCGCGCGCAGCGCCCGGGCCACCGCCCCGCCACCGGTCGGCGGACGGAACCGCCGGCGGGCCAGGTCCAGCCCGACCGCCCCGCACGCGCCGGCCACCACCAGGGCGGCGGCCAGCGCGACGAGGGCGGGCAGGGTGAGCGCGGCGGCCACCGCGACCAGTCCGAGCAGCACCAGCAGCGCGTTGCCGAGCTGGGCGGCGACCAGCGGGGTCCAGGAACGGACCGGCAGGTTCGCCGCCCGCAGCTCCAGGTTGCCGGCGTCGCGCAGCGGGCCGACCAGCAGCACCAGGCCGAGCAGCACCAGGGCGGTGAGGGTCAGCGCGGGGTCGAAGCCGGCGTCGAGCCGGCGGGCGTACCCCACCAGGATCCCGGCCGCGAGCAGCACCGACTCGGCGATGATGTCGGCGCCGGGCCGGACCCGGCGCTCGACGGCGGCCGCGACCAGCGCGGCGACCGCCAGCGCCAACCCCCAGCCGGTGGCGCCGGTCAGCGCCACCACGAGGAACGCCAGGACGGCCAGCCCGGTGGTCAAGCACCGCGCGATCAGCTTCCTGACCAGGTCACCACGCATGAGTCGCTGTCCCCGCCCCGGATCAGCCCGCGTCGACGCCGGTACCGAGCCGGCCCTGCCCGGCCGCCGTCGGCTGCGCCGGCACCGGGACCGGCTCGCCCGGCGCCCGCCGCACGTCGATCACCTGACCGGTGAGGTCGGAGATGAGCACGTCGAGCGAGGACTGGGCGACCGTCTCGGCGGCGAGCAGGGTGTGCTCCGGCTCCTCGCCGAAGGCCTTCGTCCGCATCGGGGTGGCGGTGCGCTCCGGGTTGATGCAGTTGACCCGTACCCCGAACTCGGCCCACTCGTCGGCCAGCGCCTGCGTCAGGTTGACCAGGGCGGCCTTGGTGGAGGAGTAGAGGGCGTACTGGGCCCGGCCCCGGGTGTAGGAGCTGGAGGTGTAGAGCAGCAGCTGACCCTTGGTCTGCTGGAGGTACGGCAGGGACTGCCGGGCGGCGATGACCGGGCCGACGAAGTTGACCTGGAGCACCCGGTCCATGGTCTCCTGGTCCATCTCGGCCAGCGAGCCCTTCTCCAGGATGCCGGCGGTGACCACCACGTGGTCGATCCGGCCGGTGGCCTCGAAGGCGGTCTTCAGCGCCGCCTCGACGTCCCCGGCGCGCTCGACGTGGGTGCCGGTGCTGGAGCGGCTGAACGGGAAGACCTGGGCGCCGTAGCGGCGGGCCAGCTCGGCCAGGTCGTGGCCGATGCCGTAGCTGCCGCCGAAGATCACGATCGTCCGGCCGGCCAGTTCCTCGGTGTAGCTGCGGTGGTCGGTGAGCCGGGGCGCCTGGGCGGCGGCGAGCTGGAAGAGCTTGTCCGCCAGGTGCACGTCGACCGGGTGGGTGACCTTGATGTTCTCGTCCGAGCCGTCGATCACCTTGATCGGCGTGCCGGGCAGGTAGCGCAGCACCACGCCGCAGTCGTCGGTGGCGGCGAAGTTGGGGTCGCCCTCGGCCCGCCGGTACGCCTCGCGGATGGTGCCCGACCGGAACGCCTGCGGGGTCTGGCCGCGGCGCAGCGTGGCCCGCACCGGGATGTCGGTGATGCACTCGTTCTCGTCGACCTGGATGATCGTGTCGGCCGAGGGGATCGCCACGTCGACCGCGGCGTACGTCCAGAGCGCGTTGACGCACTCGCGGACGATCCGGGCGCTGACCAGCGGGCGGACCGCGTCGTGGAAGAGGATGTTGACATCGCCCTCGCCGACCGCGTCGAGCGCGATGCGGGTGGTGGCGTTGCGGGTGTCGCCGCCCTCGATCACCTTGCTGACCTTGCGGAAGCCGGCCTTGTCGACGATCTGCTGGGCGTCGGCGACGTGCCCGGTGGCCATCAGCACGATGATCTCGTCGATCTCCGGGGCGGCGTCGAAGACGGCCAGGGTGTGCTCGATGATCGGCTTGCCGGCGATCTTCAGCAGCTGCTTCGGGATGCCCAGGCCGAGCCGGGTCCCGGTGCCGCCGGCCAGCACCACCGCCACCGTCCGCGAGGGCCGCCACGGGGCCGGGGTCTCCGGTGTGGCGTCCGGGGCAGTGGTGTGGTCCTGCGTCATTGCCGATCCTCACTCTCAGGGATGCACGGTCAGGAATGCCTGAACGAAAGATGGCGCCCGCGTGGCGACGGGATGAACCTTAACGCGCGGACCGCGCCGTCCGAACGGGACGGCGCGGTCCGCGGGCGTCGTGTCCGTGCCCCGCGTTGGCCGGAATCCTACTTGCTGTTCGCGTACGCCTCGTATGCCCGGATGACCTCGTCGGTCGGCCCGTCCATCCGCAGGACGCCCGACTCCAGCCAGATCGTCCGCTCGCAGGTGTCCCGCACCGAGGAGAGCTGGTGGCTCACCAGGAACACCGTGCCGGCGCCCTCCCGCAGTTCGCGGACCCGCGCCTCGCTGCGCTTGCGGAAACCCTTGTCGCCGGTGGCGAGCGCCTCGTCGATCAGCAGCACGTCGTGCTTCTTGGCGGCGGCGATGGAGAACCGCAGCCGGGCCGCCATCCCGGAGGAGTACGTGCGCATCGGCAGGCTGGCGAAGTCACCCCGCTCGTTGATCCCGGAGAACTCGATGATCTCCGGGGCCTGTCGGGCCACGTCGTCCGGGTGCATGCCCATGGCCAGGCAGCCCAGGGTGACGTTCCGTTCCCCGGACAGGTCGTTGAGCAGGGCTGCGTTGACGCCGAGCAGCGAGGGCTGCCCCTGGGTGTAGATCGCGCCGCGGTTGACCGGCAGCAGGCCGGCGATGGCCCGCAGGATGGTGGACTTGCCGGAGCCGTTGGTGCCGATCAGCCCGATCGCCTCGCCCCGGTACGCGGTGAAGGAGATCCCCTTGACCGCGTGCACCTCCCGGACGTTCGGCGCGGAGGTGCGCTTGACCAGCCGGCGCAGCGCCGCCACCGGGCTGCTGCCCCCGGCGGCGCCCTTGTGCACCCGGTAGATGATGTGCGCGTCGTCCACCACCACGGTCGGGACGCGCTCGGTGATCCGGGGCAGCGTCACCGTCGCGTCGTTCGAGGTGTCCCAGTGATCAACCACGGCCGTACTCCTGTTCGCCGCGCCAGAAGTAGATGAAGCCGCCGATCCCGGCGACCAGCGCCCAGGCCGCGCCGACCAGCCAGAGCCGGGTCAGCGACTCGTTGAGCAGTGGCGCCTGCTCCACCAGCGCGTACCGGGCCAGCTCGATGTAGACCAGCAGCGGGTTGAACTGGACCAGGGTGGTCGCCCAGCCGGGCAGCCGCTCGAAGAGGGTGACGCTGTAGAGGACGCCGGAGCCGTACATCCAGGTACGCAGGATGAACGGCATGACCTGCTTCAGGTCGCTGGCCTTCGAGCCCATCCGGGCCACCAGCATCACCACGCCGGCGTTGAACACCGCCTGGAGCAGCAGCGCCGGCACCAGCATCAGCCACTTCCACGTGATCGGCTCGCCGGTGGCCAGCACGATGCCGATCAGCACCACCATCGAGGCCAGCAGCTGCTGGAACTGAGTGACGGTGGCGGCCAGCGGCAGGCTGGCCCGGGGGAAGTGCAGCGCCCGGATCAACCCCAGGTTGCTGCTGATCGACTGGGTGCCGGCCAGCACCGCGCTCTGGGTGAAGTTGAAGATGAACAAGCCGGTGGTCAGGTACGCGATGAAGTTCGGCATGCTGTTCTGCGCCAGCACGACGCCGAAGATCAGGTAGTAGACCGCGGCGTTGGTCAGCGGGGTGAGCACCTGCCAGATCTGGCCCAGCTTGGCGTTGCTGTACGAGGCGACCAGTTTGGCGTTGGCGTACGCGGCGATGAAATGCCGGTAGGCCCACAGTCGGCGGCTGTACTCGGCGAGAGAGGGTCGCTCGCCGGCGACCCGCAGTCCGTGCCGAGCGGCCAGCTGCGCCTGGGTCAGGCCCGTTTCGGGGTCGACCAGCGCGGTGGTGGCCATGGGAAGGGCGCTCCGATCTTTCGTGCCGTCGGGGATGCTCGCGACGATGGAATCCTAGAGGGCGCTGGGCTCGGACGGCCGCCCCCGTCGCTGCGTGGACGGTAGTGCAAAACACGTCGGGACGCAACCGTACCGTCGTTGCGCTACCCTGGCTTCCGTGACAGGTGCAGAGAGTCCCCGATGACCAGCGAAAAGAGGCGTACGCCGGCCGGCGCCGCGGTGCTCCGGGGCGACATCACCAAGGCGATCCGGCGGGCGCTGATGCAGGAACTCGCCGCGGTCGGCTACGGCCGGCTCTCCATCGAGGCGGTGGCCCGCCGGGCCGGCGTCAGCAAGACGGCCATCTACCGTCGCTGGAGCGCGAAGCTGGACCTGGTCCTGGAGACGGTGAGCGCGGCCGCCGGCAACAAGCTGCCCGCGCTGGACACCGGCAGCCTGCGCGGTGACCTGACGCTCCTGTTCCAGGTGGTGGCGCACGCGCTGAGCCACCCGCTGGCCTCGCAGATCATCCCCGATCTGCTCGCCGAGGCCGCCCGCAACCCGACCATCGACCAGACCCTGCAACGACTGCTCCGCGCCAAGCAGCAGGAGATCGGCGGGTCGCTGGTCGACCGGGCCGTGCAGCGCGGCGAACTGCCCGCCGACATCGACGCCGACGCGGCCGTGGATCTGATCGTCGGACCGCTCTACTGGCGGTTCGCCATCGCCCGGACCGCACCGACCGAGGCGTACCTCGACGCGCTGGTCGAGGCCGTGGCGACCGGCCTCGGCGCGGTACCGGCCGTCCCCCGGCAGCGGGACACGGCCCTACCGGCCGCCCCCGCCTGAGCCGTCGGTCCGGCGGGGGCGACCCGGTCGCAGGCGGCCGGCGGGCCGGTGGTCAGCGGGCGGCGTCCAGCGGAAGCCGGGAGACGATGTGCCGGGCGATCTCCAGCGAGCTGGTCGCGGCGGGGGAGGGTGCGTTGAGCACGTGCACCTGCCGGTCCGCCTCGACGATCAGGAAGTCGTCGACCAGGCCGCCGTCGGGCAGGATCGCCTGGGCGCGCACCCCGGCGCCGGCCCGGACGATGTCGGTCGGGGTCAGCTCCGGCACCAGCCGGGCCAGGCTCGCGGCGAACCTCTTCTTCGACAGCGACCGGGCCACCTCGGTCAGGCCGTACCGGTAGTGCCGGCGACCCAGCGCCCACAGGCCCCGGTAGGACAGCTCGTCCCAGATGTCGCGCGGGCTGACCCGGCCCCACGAGTAGCCCTCCCGGGCGGTGGCCAGCACCGCGTTCGGCCCGGCGTGCACGCTGCCGTCGATCATCTTGGTCAGGTGCACCCCGAGGAACGGGAACTGCGGGTCCGGCACCGGATAGATCAGCCCGCGGACCAGGTCGCGTCGCTGGGGGACGAGCTCGTAGTACTCGCCCCGGAACGGCACGATCCGCACCGGGGTGGGCACCCCGGCCAGCCGGGAGATCCGGTCGGCGTGCAGGCCGGCGCAGTTGATCAGGATGTCGCCGACCACCTCGCCGGCGGTGGTGCCGACCACCACCCCCTCGGGTCGGTTGGCGACCGCGGTCACCTCCGTGCCGGTGCGCAGGTCCGCCCCGCCCGCGGCGAGCAGTTCGGCGAGCTTGCGGCAGACCGCGCCGAAGTCGACGATGCCGGTGGAGGCGACGTGCAGCGCGGCGACGGCCGCCACGTGCGGCTCGTGCTCGGCGGCCTCGGCCGCCCCGATCAGCCGCACCGGCAGGCCGTTGGCCGCGGCCCGCTCGTGCAGGGCGTGCAGCCGGGGCAGCTCGGCCTCGTCGGTGGCGACGATGAGCTTGCCGCAGATGTCGTACGACAGCCCGTGCTCGGCGCAGAACTCGACCATCGAGGCGCTGCCGGCCTTGCAGAGAGTGGCCTTGAGGCTACCCGGCTTGTAGTAGACGCCGGCGTGGATGACACCCGAGTTGTGCCCGGTCTGGTGCGCGGCCCAGCCGGACTCCTTCTCCAGCACCGTGACGGAGTCGCCGGGACGGTCGGTCATCAGCCGGTGCGCCACCGCCAGACCGACGATGCCGCCACCCACGACCACGAACCTTGTCATTTCATCTCCCCTGCCGGCGGCGTCCGGGGTGATGGTAGCCAAGCCCCGACGCGCCCGATTCGTCCCCGCCGACCTCGGGTGGCCTACACTGCACCGGGTCCGTCTTCTAGGGAGTCTCATGTCAGACGTCATCGCGCTCGGTCAGCCCACGGTCGGTGAAGCGGAACTGGCGGCCATCGCCGAGGTCTTCGCCTCGGGCTGGCTCGCGGGCGCCGGACCGACCTGCCGGAAGTTCGAGGAGCGCTTCGCCGCCGCCACCGGCACCGGCCACGCGCTGGCCACCAACAACTGCGGCTCCGCCCTGCACCTGGCCCTGATCACGCTGGGGGCGGGTGCCGGCGACGAGGTCATCGTGGGTGACTACACCTTCCCGGCGACCGGCCACTCGGTGATGTGGGCGGGCGCGAAGCCGGTCTTCGCCGACGTCCGGCCGGACATCTGGACCGTCGACCCGGCCGCCGTCGAGGCCGCGATCACCCCCCGCACCGCCGGCATCATCGCCGTCGACGTCGCGGGTCAGCCGGCCGACTACGACGAACTGCGGGCCATCGCCGACCGGCACAAGCTGTTCCTGATCGAGGACGCCGCGTGCGCGGCGGGTGCCACCTACAAGGGCCGCCCGGCCGGCAGCCTGGCCGATGTCGCCGCGTTCAGCTTCCACGGCCGCAAGGGCATCACCGCCGGTGAGGGGGGCGCGCTCACCTCGAACCGGGAGGACCTCATCTCCCACGCCCGCAAGTTGCACACGTACGGCATCGAGGGCGCGCTGACCCGGGCCGCCTCCACCGACCTGCCGATCCCGACCTTCGACGAGCTGGGCTACAACTACCGGCTCTCCGACGTCGCCGCCGCGATCATGCTGGCCCAGCTCGACCGGCTGCCGGACCTGATGGCCACCAAGCGGCGCATCGCCGCCCGCTACGGCGAGCTGCTCAAGGACTTCGAGCTGGTCACCGTGCCGACCGAACTGCCGGACCGGGAGCACCCCTGGCAGGCGTACATCCTCACCCTCGACCCGGCGGTGGACCGCGGCGCGGTGGCGATGGGGCTGCGCGAGCGCGGTGTGCAGTGCAACTTCGGCACGTACGCCTCGCACGTCCAGCCGCTCTACGGCGAGCCGGCGCACCGCTGCCCGGTGTCGGCGGACGTCTTCGCCCGGCACCTCGCCATCCCGATGCACGCCAACCTGACCGACGAGCAGGTCGACCGGGTCGCCGCGACCGTGCGCGAGGTCGTCACCGCGGTCGCCACCAGTCGCTGAACAGCCTGAGAAGGGAACTATCCGAATGTCGAAGAAGGTCTTCATCACCGGCGGTGCCGGTTTCATCGGTCTGCACGTCATCCCGCTGCTGTTGGAGAAGGGCTACGAGGTCCGCATCTTCGACAACATGGCCCGTGGTGACCGGGCCCGGGTCAACGAGCTGATCAAGACCGGCAAGGTGGAGCTGGTCGAGCAGGACGTACGCTACGGCGGCGCGGTG
Organism: Micromonospora sp. LZ37; assembly: GCF_059359015.1. Classification (NCBI taxonomy): domain Bacteria; kingdom Bacillati; phylum Actinomycetota; class Actinomycetes; order Micromonosporales; family Micromonosporaceae; genus Micromonospora; species Micromonospora sp. LZ37. The sequence goes on from NZ_JCADBL010000014.1 coordinate 41,779, forward strand.
CACAACGCGATGAAGGGATGCACCCACGTCATCCACTTCGCGACCGTCTCGATCAACAAGAGCCAGGCCGACCCGTACGAGTCGATCGACATCAACATGGTCGGCAACAACAACGTCTTCGCCGCCGCCGCCGACCACGGGGTGGAGCGGCTGGTCTTCGCCTCCTCGGCGTCGGTCTACGGCGACCCGAAGAAGCTGCCGATGCACGAGGACGACGAGCTGAACCCGCTCACCCCGTACTGCATCTCCAAGCGCGCCGGCGAGGACCTGCTCGGCTTCTACCAGCGCAGCAAGGGGCTGTCCTGGATGGCGCTGCGCTTCTTCAACGTCTACGGCCCGGGTCAGAAGATCGAGGCGTACTACACCAGCGTCATCAACACCTTCATCCAGCGGCTGCGTGCCGGCCAGGCCCCGGTCATCGACGGCAAGGGCGAGCAGTCGATGGACTTCATCCACGTCACCGACCTGGCCCGGGGCGTGGTCGCCGCGCTCGAGTCCGAGCGGGACAACATGCCGGTCAACATCGGCACCGGCGTGGACACCTCGATCGCCCAGCTGACCAAGATCCTGATCCAGGCGGTGGGCACCGACGTGGAGCCCATCTTCAACCCGCGCGACGTGCTGGTCAGCCGGCGGGCCGCCGACATCACCCGGGCCCGCGAGGTGCTCGGCTGGGAGCCCCGGATCACGGTCGAAGAGGGCATGAACGAGCTGGTGCGGAACTCGACCCCGGCCGCCTGAGCACCGACGACGACCCGACGGCGGGCCCGGCCACGGCCGGTGCCCGCCGTCGGCTGTCCGCCCCCGGATACGACGCGGCCCCCGGCGGTGGTGCCGCCGGGGGCCGCGAAAAGGCGTTGTCCGCCTGGTTCAGCGCACGAGACCGCCGTCCACGCCGACTCGGCACGTCGAGCTGGTGGTCGGTCGCGCCCAGCTCGGCGACGCCCAGCTTGGTCCGTTCGGCGTCGCGGCCGGTGCTGACGGTGACCACCGCCACCCGGCCGGTCAGCTCACTCGTCGACGCCGAGGCCCCGCAGCATGTCCAGGGCGACCTTGAAGCTGCTCATGTCGATGACCTGCTCGGTCTCCAACTGGACGTCGAACTCGTCCTCGATCGCGGCGACGAGGGTCATGTGGCCGAGGGAGTCCCACTGCTCGATGCCGCGGTAGTTCAGGCTCTCCACGTCGGTGCCCTCGGGCAGCTCCAAGGCGTCCACGAAGACGCTACGCAGGCGGTCCGACAGTGACATCGTCACTCCTTCTCCGAGGCAATGGACTTGGTCCAGGCGGCCAGCTCGTCGGCGACCTCGGCGGGCAGGCCCGCCGGCAGTTCGGCGCGGCCCTTGAGGAACTGCTCGAAGGCGTCGACCACCTCGTCGGCGCAGCCGCGCCGGGACAGGCCGACCCGGTTCACGCCGCTGACCCGGGCCGGGTTGCCCAGGCTGATGGTGAACGGGTCCACCGTGCGACGCACCGCCGAGCCCATGCCGATCATCGCGCCGGGGCCGATGTTACCGCGCTGGTGCACCACGGTGCCCAAGCCGATGTTGGCCCAGGACCAGACGTGGGTGTGCCCCCCGAGCTGCACCGCGTCGGTGATGGTCACCGCGTTGCCGAGCACGCAGTCGTGCCCGATGTGGCTGCTGGTGAGCAGGTAGCAGTCGTCGCCGATCCGGGTCGTCTCCTGGGTGCCCTGGTTCACCGTGACGAACTCCCGGATGACGTTGCCGTCGCCGATCACGACACCAGCACCCTCGCGTCCGCCCTCGGGATCCCACGCGGTCGGGTGCGGACCGCCGCGGTATTCGGCCGGCGTACCGATGACCACGTGCGGGCCGAACCAGTTGCCGCTGCCGATCCGGGTCGGCCCCACGATCACGCTGTACGGTCCGATGGTGTTGTCGTCGCCGAGCTCCACATCGGCCCCGACGACGGCGGTCGGATGGATGTTGTTCGCCATGCTTGTCCGCTCTGAAACGTGTGTCCGGCTGGTGGCCGCCGACCGTCCCGGGCCGGCGTCGGTCGGAGAGCCTACCGGATAGGGGGGTACGCTCCGGGCGGGCGGATGACCCGCGACGGTCCGTCGGCCGTTCCGCCGCAGGCCACCTGAGCGTGCCGTAGCGGTGGCGACACCGCAGGTAGGGATTCCCCTGTCCCCGCCGTGCTGCGGTAGCGTAGGCCGGCGTCGCCTCCCGGTGGATGTTCCGGCGCGCCCGTACCATCGACCGGTGGGCCTGTCCACCACCCCCGCCCCCCACACCGATCTCGACAGGAGTTACCGCTGTGCGGATCGCGGTCGTCAACAACTTCTTCCCGCCGCGGCCCGGCGGGAGTTCCCACCTCGCCGCCGCGTTGGCGGAACGCTACGCCGCCGAAGGCCACGAGGTTCTGGTCCTGACGGCCGCCTACCGGGGCGCGCCGGCGGAGGAGGAGCGAAACGGGTACCGGGTCGTCCGACTGCCCGCCATGGCGATGCCCAAGCTCGGTCTCTCCATCGACTTCGACATGGCCTTCGCCCTGGCCCGGCCGGGCAATCTGCGTCGGGTCTCCCGGCTGCTGGCCGAGTTCGCCCCGGACGTGATCCACCAGCACGGTCAGTTCTTCGACCTGAGCTGGATCTCGGGCTGGTACGCGCGCCGCCACAAGGTGCCGGTGCTGCTGTCGATCCACACCCGCCTGGAGAGCCCGGACCCGAAGTACGCGGCGTTGTTCCGTACGCTGGACTGGCTCATGGTCAAGCCGATCGTCCGGCGGTTCCGTCCCCGCTACGTCATCATGGACGAGCTGGCCGCCCGCTACTGCGCCGAGCGGTACGGCGCGACCACGGACGACTTCGAGTACATCCCGGTCGCGGTCGAGCCGAGCCGGTTCGAGGGGACCCCGGAGACCGACGTACGCGCCCGGCACGGCATCGGCGACGTCCCGCTGATCGTCTCGCTGGGACATGTGATCCCGCTGCGGGACCGGATCGCCCTGGTCGAGGCGTTGCCGAGCATCCTGGCCAAGCACCCGGACACGAAGGTGATGATCATCGGTCGGGTCTACTACGACGCGTTCGCCAAGCGGGCCGCCGAACTCGGGGTCAGCGACGCGATCATCACCACCGGCGCGGTGCCGCCGGCCGACGTGCCGGCGTACTTCGCCGCTGCCGACGTGGTGGCCCACGACCTGCAGGGCGGCGGCTTCGGCACGGCCAGCCTGGAGGCGATGGCCGCCGGTCGGACCACCATCGGCACGGTCACCGAGACCAACTTCCCCGCCGTGCACCTGCGCAACTGGGAGAACTTCGTGCTGGTCCGGCCGAACGACCCGGCCGACCTGGCCGACGCCGTGATCCGGTTGCTGGACGACCCGGAGGAGCGGGAGTGGATCGCCAAGCGCCAGCGGGACCTTGTGCACTCGCACTTCACCATGGACGTGGTCACCCGCAAGCACCTGGACGTCTTCGCCCGGATGGTCGGTGAGCGGGCGTGAGCATGTTCGCCGAGGACGAGCGCAGCAACCGGCTGCGCACCGGCATCCTCAACGACTTCGTCGGCAATTTCCTCAACGACGTGGAGCGGGCCCGCTACCTCGGCCTGCCCGACACCACCCGGATCCGTGAGCGGACTAAGATCGTCAGCCCGGAGAACCTGGTGATGGGGGAGCACTGCTGGATCGGGGAGAACACCGTCCTGGACGCCAGCGGCGGCCTGGAGATCGGTGACCACACCAGCATCGGGCTGAACTGCCTGGTGTTCACCCACTCCAGCTGGCTGGCGAACATGATGCTGGAGAACCACTCGGGCAGCGACCTAATCGAGCGCAAGCCGGTGCGGATCGGCAAGGGTTGCTTCATCGGCGGCAACAGCGTGATCATGATGGGCGTCACCATCGGTGACTGCGCGACGGTCAGCCCCCTGTCGGTGGTGACCAAGGACGTTCCGGCCTACAGTCTGGTGTCGGGCAACCCGGCCCGGGTGTTCCAACGCTATGACCAGGAGCACATCAAGGCCGAGGCGGAGCGGGTCCGCGCCGAGAACGCCGCCCGGCGGGCCGAGGCGCAGGCGCGCGGGGAGGCCCCGGCCTGGGGCTCGCCCGCGAGGCGCCGCGACGGGCAGTGACCACCCTTAGCGACCAACGGAGAAAATGCGATCATGACCCTCAACGACCGCCTGCGTAGCGTCTTCGTGGACGCCTTGGAGCTGCCCGAGGGCACCGACGTGGAGAGCCTGAACTACCGCGGCATCGAGCAGTGGGACTCCCTCGGCCACATGACCCTCGTCGCCGCGATCGAGGACGAGTTCGACGTCCAGTTGGAGACCGAGCAGGTCATCGACATGAGCAGCTTCAAGGTCGCCCTGGACATGCTGCGGGGCCTCGGCGTCGATGAGTGAGCTGACCGGCCGGGTGGCGGTGGTCACCGGCGGCACCCGCGGTATCGGTCTGGCCACCGCCCGCGCCCTGGCCGAGGCCGGCGCCACCGTGGTGATCACCGGCCGCGACGCCGAGCGGGCCAAGGTGGTCGCCAAGGGGTTCCACGCGCACGGCATGGGCCTGGACGTGGCGGACTTCGACGCCGTCGGCGCCACGATCAAGCAGATCGCCGCCGAACACGGCGGCCTGGACGTGCTGGTCGCCAACGCCGGCATCATGGAGAGCGGCCTGCTCGGCATGATGCGCGCGGACGACGTACGCCGCATCCTCGACGTCAACGTCACGGGGACGGTCGCGGCCGTCCAGGCGGCCGGTCGGGCGATGGCCCGCAAGCGCAAGGGCGCCGACGGCACCGAGCGGCGGGGTGGGTCCATCGTGCTGCTCGCCTCGGTGGTCGGCACGTACGGCGCGGCCGGCCAGTCCGTGTACGCCGCCTCGAAGGCAGCCGTGGCCGCACTCGCCCGGTCCGCCGCGCGGGAGTTGGGCAGTCGGGGCATCCGGGTCAACGCGGTCGCCCCCGGGGTGATCCGGACCGACCTCACCGCGTCGCTGCCCGCCGAGGTGCTGGCCAAGCAGGCGTCGGCGGCCGCGCTCGGCCGCCTCGGCGACCCCGACGAGGTGGCCGACGTGATCCGGTTCCTCGCCGGTGACGCCGCCCGGTACGTGACGGGTCAGGTGCTCGGTGTCGACGGAGGGCTCGTCCCATGAACCTGGTCGCCCCGTCCGCCCGCCTGATCGACGCCACCACCGGGGCTGTCCTCGGCGGCGCCGACCTCGCGGCTGAGGTGCAGCGACACGCCGCCGCGTACGCCGGGTTCCCGCCCGGGGTGGTCTTCGCCCGCAGCGGCACCTCGGTCGCCGCGGTCCTGCGCTACACCGGCGCGCTGCGCGCCGAGCGCCCGGTGGCGCTGCTCGACCCGGCGCTGGATCCGGCGGTGCTGGCGGACTTCGTCCGCCGGTTCGAGCCGGCCGCCGTGGTCGGCCTGGCCGAGGGCGGTGCCGGCGCCAGCCCCGGCGAGTGCCCCAAGCAGTACCGCGCGGTCGACGACCCGACGATGGGGCCGGTCTGGGTCCGCGAGCACGCCTCGGCCGACCAACCGCACCCGGACCTCGCCGTCCTGCTCGCCACCTCCGGCTCCACCGGGGACCCGAAGTTCGTCCGGCTCTCCCGTGAAGCGGTGCTGGCCAACGCGACGGCGATCGGCGCCGCGCTGGCCATCGGCCCGGACGAGATCGCCCCCACCAGCCTGCCGCTGTACTACAGCTTCGGCATGTCCGTGCTGAACAGCCACCTGGCCGCCGGCGCCACCGTGCTCGTGGTCGACGGCGGCGTGCTGGCCCGGGAGTTCTGGCAGGCGGTGCAGGAGCACGGCGCCACCTCGCTGGCCGGGGTGCCGTACAACTACGAGATGCTGCACCGGATCCGGTGGAGCCCGGCGAAGTACCCGTCCCTGCGGACCCTGACCCAGGCCGGCGGCAAGCTGCGCGACGAGATGATCCTCGCCTTCCACGAGAAGATCGCCGCCGTCGGCGGCCGGTTCCACGTGATGTGGGGCTGCACCGAGGCGGCGCCCCGGATGAGCACGCTGCCGGCCGACGCGCTGCCGGAGCGGGTCGGTTCCGTCGGCCCGGCGCTGGACGGCGGGTCGTTCACGGTGCTCGGCGAGGACGGCGCCGAGACCGACCGGCCCGGCGTGGTGGGCGAGCTGGTCTACCGCGGCCCGAACGTGATGATGGGCTACGCCGAGAGCGCGGCGGACCTGAGCCGCGGCGACGATCAGGGCGGTGTGCTGCGCACCGGTGACCTCGGCCAGCTCGACGAGGACGGTTTCGTCTGGCTACGCGGCCGGCTCAAGCGCTTCGGCAAGGTCTTCGGCATCCGGGTCAACCTGCACGACATCGAGGAGATGGCCCGTGACCAGGGGCCGGTCGTCGCGGTCTCCGGTCCGGACAAGGTCGTCCTCTTCGCCGAGGGGATCGACGACGAGGGCGGCAGGGCGCTGGCCGGCCGGCTGGCGGAGCGGCTCAAGCTGCACCGGTCCGGCTTCGACGTCCGTGCCGTCGAGCGGTTGCCGCAGTTGCCCAACGGCAAGATCGATTACCGCTCCCTGGAGGCGCAGGTATGACTCTCTTCACCCTCGACCAGGCCGAACGGGAATCCCGCCTGCTGCCCGAGCTGGTGGAGCTGACCGAGCACCACCGGGCCAACAGCCCGGAGTACGCCCGGTTGCTCGCCTCGCTGGGGCACCTGCCCGGCCGCCGCTACGAGCGCGTCGCCGACCTGCCGTGGCTGCCGGTGCGGCTCTTCAAGCACCATGTGCTCAAGAGCATCCCCGAGGACGAGGTGTTCAAGGTGCTGACCTCGTCCGGTACCACCGGCGACGTCAGCCGCATCTACCTGGACAAGGACGCCGCGTCGGTGCAGCAGAAGATGCTCTCCGCGACGCTGCGCACGGTGATCGGCCCACAGCGGCTGCCGATGCTGCTGGTCGACACCCGGGCCCTGTTCAAGAACCGGAAGTCGTTCTCCGCGCGCGGCGCGGGCGTGCTCGGCCTGATGAACTTCGGCCGGGACCACACCTTCGTGCTCGACGAGCACGACCAGCCCGACCTGGAGGCCGTGCGCGCCTTCCTGGACAAGCACGGCGGGCAGCCCTTTCTCATCTTCGGCTTCACCTTCATGACCTGGCTCTACCTCTACGAGCTGGCTCGGGACAACAAGCTCGACCTGAGCAACGGCATCCTCATCCACAGCGGCGGCTGGAAGAAGCTGGTCGACCGCGCGGTCGACAACGCCGAGTTCCGCCGCCGCTTCACCGAGGACACCGGGCTCACCCGCATCCACAACTTCTACGGGATGGTCGAGCAGATCGGACTGACCTTCCTGGAGGGCCCGGACGGCGGCGGGCTCTACTGCCCCGACTTCTCCGACATCATCATCCGCGACCCGCGCACCTGGGAGGAGGTGCCGGTCGGCACCCCGGGCGTGGTCCAGGTGATCAGCACGCTGCCCCGGTCGTACCCCGGGCACCTACTGCTCACCGAGGACCGTGGCGTCGTGCACGGCGTCGACGACGGCGTCTGGCCGGGCAAGCGGTTCTCCATCCTCGGCCGGCTGCCGCGCGCCGAGGCGCGCGGCTGCAGCGACACCTTCGCGGAGGCGGCATGAGCAAGGCCATCGAACGTTTCCCGGCCGGCGGCGCCATCGCCGTCGACGACCTGGTCGCCGCCCTGCGGGCCGACCCCACCGACGGGCCCCTCACGGTCGGGGACGAGCGGGTGGTGGAGTTCCTCGTGGCGTTCGCCCGCCGGCTGCTGCGGCCCGCCGTGGCCCGCCGGCACCCCGAACTCGCCTCGCTGGGCTTCTTCCTGCGGCGCGGCGAGATCGGCAAGGCACTCGCCCGGATCGCTGACGAGCCGGGCCAGCTGCGCTTCCCGCGCGGACTGGTGTTCCACGTGCCGCCGGCCAACGTCGACACCATCTTCGTCTACTCGTGGGCTCTCGCGGCGCTCGCCGGCAACAGCAACGTCGTACGCATCTCGTCCCGCTCCGCGGGGGCGGCGGACGCGGTGCTCGACGCTCTGAACGACACGCTTGCCGACGCGCATCCTGCGGTCCGGCAGACCCAGCGGATGGTCACCTACGGCCGGGACGACGCGGTCACCGCGGCGCTCTCCGCCGCCGCCGACCTGCGCGTCATCTGGGGCGGCGACCGGTCGGTCACCGAGATCCGCCGGCACCCGCTGGCGCCGCACGCCCGGGACGTGACCTTCCCGGACCGCTCGTCGTTCAGCGTGATCAGCGTCGCCGGCTGGCTGGCCGCCTCCACCGCGGAGCGGGACGCCGCGGCGCTCGGCCTCTACAACGACGCCTACTGGTTCGACCAGGCCGCCTGCTCCTCACCCCGGACGGTCTACTGGGTCGGCGACGCGGACGGGGTCGAAACGGCCCGCGCCGACCTGCTCGGCCGGTTGCGCACGGTCCTCGACGGCAAGCGCCCGGAGATCGACGCGGCGATGGCCGTGGAGAAACGGGTGGCCACCTACGGGCTGGCGATCGAGGGAGCGGCGACCGGTATCCGGTTCGACGGCAACGATCTCGCCACCGTGGAGCTGACCGCCCCCGGCGACATCCCGCGGCGCTGGCTCGGCGTGGGCACCTTCCCGCAGTCGCGGGTGGACGCCCTGGCCGACCTCGCCCCGTTGGTGGTCCGGCGGGACCAGACGGTCACCCACTTCGGCTTCACGCCGCAGGAGCTCACCTCCTTCGCCCGGGCGATCGCCGGGCGCGGCGTGGACCGGATCGTCCCGATCGGCGACGCGCTGAACTTCGCCGCCACCTGGGACGGCTACGACCTGATGCGGGAGTTCACCAGGATCACCAGCATCGTCACCCGCTGACCCGTACGCGCACAGGGCCGGTCACGCCATCGCGTGACCGGCCCTGTCGTGTCGTTCCGGCGCTCAGCCCGGGACGGACTCGCCGGAGGCGACCCGGACCACCTCCGGCCCGCTGCCGCGCAGCTGGCGCACGCCGGAGAGGGCCGCGAGGCCGGCGGCGATCACGTCCGCGATCGTGAAGATGAGGCGGGACGCCAGGGCGATGCCCATCGCCGCGCCGACGCCGCCGCTGTCGAGCAGGAACGGGGCGAGCGCGGCGACCAGCACCGCCTCGCGCACCCCCAGCCCGGAGGGGGAGAGGAAGGCGAACATGCCGACCGTCATGGCGATGGCGAACGAGCCGACGCAGCGCAGCAGCCCCTCGGCGCCCGGCGCGGCCTGGGCGTTCGCCAGCAGCCAGAGGTGCACGCCGAACAGGCTGTAGCCCACCGCGCTCCAGCCGACCACCCGCAGCACGCCCGGCCAGGTCAGCCGGTGCTCCAGCGGCGGTCGGCGGAGCAGCCGAAGCGCGAGCTGGACGAGGGCGGTCAGCACCCGGGGGACGGCGCAGATGAGTGCGATCGGGAAGAGCAGCGCCACGATCCAGAGCGCCACCCGGACCGACGCCGCATAGGTCGAGTCGTCGCCCCCGGCGGCCTCGCGCAGGGAGGGCAGGCTCAGCAGGCCCAGGCCGAGCGCGGCGGTGACCCCCAGTCCGACGGTGACCAGCGAGGCGAGGAAGGCCCGAGCCCGTGGCAGGCCGGCGCGCTTGCTCAGCTCGATCTGGAGCACGTAGGCCCAGACACTGCCCGGAATGTACTTGCCGAGCTGGCCGACGAGGCAGATCCGCAGCGCGGCGGCGACGGACACCCGGTGTTCGAGGTCGTCCACCGCGGCCCGCCAGGCCATCGTGTTGGCGACCATGCCGAGCAGGGCGGCGAGCACGGAGAGCGCGACGGACTGCCAGGCCAGCCCGACCCACGTCGAGCGGACCTGCGGCCACTGGTCGACCACACTCCACGTCATCCCGGCCACGATGGCGGCGATGACCACGACCCGGACGCCGAGGGACAACCACCGGCGGGTCCCGGAGGCAGGGGTGGATGCCGGGTCGGCACCGGAGGTCTGGTCGACACCCTCGCGGGCCGCCGTATCTACCACGGGTTACCTGCCTCCGCGTCGCGTTTCATCTGATGCAGGGGATGGGCTTGACAGAGCAAGGCACTACACTAGCCGAGGCCCCGCGCCCGTACGTACCCCGGCGCGCCCGCGCCGGACACCCCGAGCGGCGACCTTCTCACACCCCCGCGTCCGCCGCTGTTAACGTCTGCCCCGCTGCCACCGACCCCCGAGGAGAGACGCTGTGATCCCCATTTCCGTCGTCAAGCTGGACGAGGCGGCCGAACAGCTCGCGGTCGAGGTGATCCGCTCCGGAGTGCTGGCCCAGGGCCCGATGGTCGCCCGGCTGGAGCGAGAGTTCGCCGACACGGTCGGGGTGGACCATGCGGTGGCGGTCAACAACGGCACGACCGCCCTGGTCGCGGCCCTCGAGGTGCTCGACCTGCAGCCCGGCGACGAGGTCATCACCAGCCCCTTCACCTTCGTCGCGACGCTGAACGCGATCCTGGAGGCCGGCGCGACCGCCCGGTTCGCCGACATCCGTGAGGACGACTTCTGCCTCGACCCGGAGGCGCTCGCCGCCGCCATCGGCCCGCGCACCAGGGTGGTCATGCCGGTGCACCTGTACGGCCAGCCGGCCGACATGGGCGCCATCGTCCCGCTGGTGCAGCGGCACGGCCTGGGCCTGGTGGAGGACACCGCCCAGTCGCTGGGCGCCACCGTCGAGGGGCGTGGCGCCGGCAGCTTCGGTCTCGGCACCTTCTCCCTCTACGCCACCAAGAACCTCACCACCGGTGAGGGCGGCATGATCACGACCAACGACGCGGTTCTCGCCGATCGGCTCCGGGTGCTGCGCAACCAGGGCATGCGCCAGCGCTACCAGTACGAGGTCGCCGGGCACAACTACCGGCTGACCGACCTCCAGGCCGCGCTCGGCATCCCGCAGCTCGCCAACTACGGCGAGAACGTCAAGCGGCGCAAGGACAACGCCGCCCGGCTCTCCGCCGGCCTGGCCGACGTGCCCGGTCTGCGGCTCCCCACCGAGCTGCCCGGCCGCTCGCACGTCTGGCACCAGTACACGGTGCTGGTCACCGACGAGGCCCCGGTCTCGCGCGACGAGGTGATCGCCCGCCTCACCGAGCAGGGTGTGGGCTGCGGCATCTACTACCCCAGGACGGTCTACGACTACGACTGCTACCGGCAGCACCCCCGGGTGGTCGCCGACCCGGCGCCCGTCGCCGACCGGGTGGTCCGGCAGTGCGTCTCGCTGCCGGTGCACCACCACCTCGCCGACGGCGACGTCGAGCGCGTGATCGAGGCCGTCCGCAAGGCGGTCGGCGCATGACCGCCCCGGTGCGCTTCGCCCTGGTCGGCACCGGCGCCATGGGCTCGCTGCACGCCCGGGTGATCTCCCAGTCGCCCCGCGCCCGGCTGGCGCTGGTGGTCGAGCCGCGGGAGACGGTGGGACGGGAGATCGCCGACCGGTACGGCGCCGCCTGGGCGCCCGACCTCAACGACCTGTCCGACGTGGACGCCGTGGTCATCGCCGCGCCCACGGAGTTCCACCACGGGCTCGCCGAGGAGGTGCTCGCCGCCGACAAGCCGCTGCTGATCGAGAAGCCGGTCTGCGGCAGCCTCAGCGAGACCGAGGAGATCGTGGCCAACGCCGAGAAGCGGCGCCTGCCGCTGCTCTGCGGCCTGCTCGAGCGCTTCAACCCGGCCGTGCTCACCGCGCTGGCGCTGGCCCACAAGCCGGTGCACCTGACCGTCACCCGGCACTCGCCGTACGCGCCCCGGATCAAGACCGGTGTCGCCTGGGACCTGCTGGTGCACGACGTGGACCTGGCGATCCAGGTGTTCGGCGGGCAGGAGCCGGCCACGGTGCGCGGCTCACTGGGGCACTTCCACCCGGATTCGCTGCCCGGCGCGGAGGACGTCGCCGAGGCGGTGCTGACCTTCGGCGACGGCGGGCTGGCCAACGTGTCGGCGAGCCGGATCGGGCAGCGCAAGGTCCGTACGCTGGTGATCAGCGAGGTGGACCGGCTGATCGAGGCGGACCTGATCCGCAAGGACGTGACGATCTACCGGCACGTCTCGCTGGACGCCGCCACGCCGGACGGTCGCGGCTACCGGCAGCAGAGCATCATGGAGGTGCCGGAGCTGGTCTCCAACCGCGAGCCGTTGGCCGCCCAGCTCGACCACTTCCTCGACATCCTCGCCGGGCGGATCGACCTGGACGAGGAGCGGCAGCGGATCCTGCCCGCGCACCGCGCGGTCGCGGGCGTCATCGAGGACAACCAGCGCTGAGGCGCGGGGGCGGCCGAGGAGGGCGGGTCCCTCCCCGGCCGTCCGCGGGCCGGACGCGGCGAAGAGCTTGCGTGGTGCGAGTGGCCGGACGCCGACCGGTCACCTCCGCCGACCTGTTCCAGTCGGACCTGAGAGCAAGGTAGCCCTGTGTCGAAAGCCGGAAACTCCGCGGTGGTGGCGAACGAGCAGCGCACCGACCCGCTGCCCGAACGTCCCGCCGGGGTGACGCATCGCCTGCGGTCGGCCGTCGCGGCCCTCCCGCGGCTGCTCACGGATGCCGCGGTGGTGGCGTTCGCGCTGTACACGGTCCTGTACCACGCGGCGTTCCTGTTCGCCCTGCGGCCGTCGGCGACGTTCCTGATCTGGCTGGTGTGCTGCGTCGTCCTCGGGGCACTGTGGCTGGCGATCGCCATCCGGCGGACACGGGCCGCGTCGCGACCGGAGCAGGACGCGGTCGAGCACGCGACCACGGTCGAGCAGGGAACGACGGGGTGGGGCCGGTCACGACGGTGGTGGTGGGTCGCGTTGGCCGCGGCCGTGCCGGCCGCGGTCACCGCCGGACTGGACGGCCCGGTGCCGTGGTGGGTGCCGGCCGTTCTCGGCCTTGTCGCCTCCGCCGTGGCGGTGCTGCTCACCCGGCAGGCCTGGCTGGTCGCGCGGGAGGCGACGTACCGGGGCATGAGCGCCGCGCAGGCGGTCTACGCCCTGGTCCTCTCGGTGCTGGTCGCCGTCTCCTCGCTCTTCATGGCCCGCAACTCGAGGGACGACGTCTTCTACGTCGGCAAGTCGGTGTGGGTCGCGGAACGCGACCTCGTCCCGGTGCGGGACTTCCTCTTCACCGAGGGCGTCGCCCCGGGGCTGACCACCCAGCCGCCGATCTCGTCGATCGAGGTCTTCGCCGGTTCGCTCGGTCGGCTCCTGGGCATCCACGGCGCCTCGGCCACCTGGTACGTCCTGCTGCCCGTCCTGGCCGTCCTCGCGGTCCTCGCCCTGTGGCGACTGGTGCACCGCTGGGCGCCGCGCCGGCCGGTCCTGGCGTTCACGGTCGCCATCGCCTACCTGTACCTGGTGGTCGGCGGCGACGCCGCGCTGGGCACCTTCCACCTGCCCCGGCTCTACGAGGGCAAGGGCATGTTCGTCTCCGCGGTGGTCCCGCTGATGTGGGTCTACCTGACCGACTGGTTCGAGTCCCGCTCCCGCGCGAAGCTCTTTCTCATCGGCGCGCTCTCGGTGGTCGCGACCGGGCTCAGCTCGACCTCCGCGATCATCCTGCCGATCCTGGTGGGCGCGGCGGCGCTGGCGATGCTGCTGGTGGGTCGCTGGCGGGACGCCCTGCTCGCGGCAGCGGTGGCGCTGACCTACCCGGTCGGCGCGGTGGTGGTGGCGCGCCTGCTGCTCGGGTCGGTCTCCAGCGCCGGCGGCGAGACGCAGTTCTTCGATGCCGAGGGGACCTACCGGCGTACCCTGCTGGTGGGCGTGCTCGGCATCATCGGCGGGCTCGCCCTCTGGTGCGGGCCGATGGTGATCCGGCGGCGGACCCCGCAGCTGCTCGCGGCCAGCGCCGCGCTGACCATGAGCGTCCTGTTCGTCCCCGGTGTGCTGGAGCTGCTCGGCACGGTCAGCGGCGTCTCCGCGGTGCTGTGGCGGGTGCCCTGGATCCTGGCCCTGCCCGGCCTGATCGGCATCCTCTGCACCGTTCAGGTGCCGCCGCTGCGCCGGCTCGCCAGCGGGGTGATCGCGGCAGTTCTCGTCGGCTCGTTCGCCTTCTTCGGCGTGCCGATGTGGTCGGCGGGAAGCTTCGTCGAGGTGCGGCCGTATCCGATCTGGAAACTGCCCCAGCAGCGTCAGAAGTTGGTCCTCTGGATGGAAAGGCTGGATCGGCCGTCCGGACTGCTGCTCGCCCCCACCACCCTGATGCGGATCTCGCCCATCATCAGCAGCAGGCTCCGGGTCGTGATGCCCCGCGACGGCTACCTGGTGGAGTACGACCCCAACTCCGACTTCGTCAAGGATCGACTGACGCTCGGTGCGTTCGCCGACGGTACGAGGGACGTGCCGCTGCCGGAGGTGGCGGCGGCCGTGCAGCGGCTGGACGTCACGACCATCTGCGTCTACTCCGGTAACCGGAAGGCCCGCTCCGCCGCGGTGGAGCTCGGCTTCGAGGAGTTCGCGAGGCACAAGGCACCTGGCGCGATGCGCTGCTTCCGTCCCACCGGCTGACCGGGAGCACCGCCCCGGGTCGGCTCAGTCGCCCGGGGTGCCGCAGGCGCGACCCGTCTCGGTGACCCGGTAGATCCTGACCCTGTCGAACTGCTGGACGAGGCGTACCCGGTCGGTGGCGTCGAGCCGCGCCTGCGAATAGTGCTGCTGCCAGCCACCGGGCATCGCGCGTCCGCCCCCGACCACCACGTACTCGACGCCGAACCGGGCGACCTCGCAGCCGGCGGGCCGGGCCTCGGGGTTGTTCACCAGCCAGTTCCACGCGGCCCAACGGCGCTTGTAGTTGTCGAGGTCGAAGGCGGGCAGCGGGGGCACGCCGAACAGGGCTGGCGGACCGTGATCCACGTAGGACCAGGTCATGAACTGTCGGTGCCGGTCGTACGCGACGACCTTGCCGATCGGGGTGTTCGCGGCCAGCCACCGGTACGTGTCGGTGTACTGCGCCCCGACGGGCGCGCGACGCTTGAACTCGCCCCGGAGCGGATGCCAGGTCGCCGGCGCCGCGGCGAGCCCGCCGAGGACCAGCAGCAGGACGGACGCGGCGACCGCCGCTGGCACGGTCGAGTCGCGCAGGGTACGTGCTCGGGCCATCAGCCTGGCGGCGAGCCACTGCACGGCGAGTCCGATCGCCACCGCGCCGGCGACCGCGAGCAGGCCGTAGACCGGCAGGATCATCGACCGCAGTCGTTCCCGGACGCCGTACCAGAGGCTCGAGAGCAGCATGGCCCCGGCGGAGTCGGAGCTGGTGGTCCAGATACCGATCGCCGTGAAGAGGACCCCGGTCAACAGCCACGGCCGGGCCCAGCGCAGCTGGCGGAAGAGCAGGCACAGGGGAGACGCGATCAGGCAGACGACCGTGATCGCCAGGCCGATCCGGATGGTCGGCAGGCTGACGTCGTGGTGCGCCGCGCCCGGCGGGGGAAAGCCCAGCAGGACGTACCGCTGCGGGTCGGTGACCCAGTAGTCGAACGCCTCGCTCCACTGGCCGGGCAGAGCCGGCCCGTTCGACGCGCGTTCGCCGTTGGCGCTGGTGAGCGGGCCGAGGAACGGAATGAGCGCAGCGATTCCGCCGACCAGGGCCGCGGCCGCGCCGCCGACCGCGGCGCGGAGCGACATCGAGTGCCGTATCACCACCAGCAGGCCGACGGTGAGCACCGCCGTGACCACCACGTCGTAGGTGTGGGACATCACCAGTCCGGCGCCGGCCAGCCCGGCGAGCAGGCCGAGCCGGACCGGGTGGGGGCCGCGCAGCGCGAGGGCGCCGAGCACCGCGATACCCACGCCGATGCACGGGCCCGTCTGCTGCGGGATCCGCCCGGTGGACACGGAGTACCAGAGCGGGCCGAGGAAGGTGGGGGCGAGCGCCGCGCAGGCGGCGACGATCGGGCGGCCGCCTGACAGGCGGACCGCGGCGTAGACCCCGGCGACCAGGGCGAGTGGCCCGACCAGGATCGACCACGCGGTCATCGTGGTGCTGATCCGTCCGCCGGAGAGTTCGGCGGCCTGCGCCCAGGAGACGTTCGTGGCCAGTGGGTAGAAGGAACAGCTGAGCGCGCTCTCGGTGGATCCGGTGCTGCAGGCGGACGCGATCGTGGCGCTACCGGTGTCCAGGATCCGCCGGGTGAAGTATCCGTGGTTCATGCCGTCCCAGCCGGGCGGCGCGATGAGCCGACCGAGCAGTAGCCAGCCGTAGCCGACGGTCATCACTGCCGGCACCGCCAGGCCGAACATGTCCGCCCACGCCCGTCGGGCCGGCTGAAGTCCGAGGCGCGACAGCACCGCCGCCGTCCATCCCGGTCCTGCCGGCGGTGCTGCCGGTAAAGCGTCGCCCTCGAACGCTCGCCCCGGGTCGTGGGCCGGCTCCGCACGTTGCCCGTCCCCGTCCGTTCGGCCCCGGGAACCCAGACGGGAGGCGAGGACTGCCGCGCCGGCCAGGACCAACTCGGCGACCAGGACCGCTGAGGCGCTCTCCGGCAGCCCGAGCTTGGGCAGCCAGCCCATGGCCACCGTGGTGAGCCCGAGGGTCAGTGCGGGGGCTGCCGCCCACGCGGCCCAGCGGTAGCGCCCCGGCGGGAGCACGAACCCGAGCAGCATCCCGGGCAGCACCGCCACGGCCAGCGCGATGAGAGTCGTCAAGAGAGATTCCTCGCGGCAGGGAGCCGGCGACGCCGCCCCTCGGGGAAACAATAGAACAATGTCGAGGTCCCGTTGCTCCCTGCGGGCTCGGTGACCGCGCCGGCACACATTGCGGCGGCGGATCAGCCGATTCGCCCGATCCAGGGGCATATTCGCCCTGGAAGACTCGTCCACGCCGGTACGGGGTCTTGTGACCGGAGTGTCATGCGATACCCGAGCAGCGACCCGCCGACGGCTCGCGTTAAGGTCGCAGCGGCCAGTCCGCCGCCAGGATGACAGACTGAATTCAGGGGTCTGCGCCGGCACCACGTTCGCAGACCGGGTCGCACCGGTGGCAGGAAGAGGATCACATCATTCCGGCGGCTCACCGGGCCCGCACGGCCCGGTGTGACGCCGATGCCTGGCCGGGCCCCGCCCGCCATTGATCTCGTAGGGAGTGCAGTCCTTGTTCGGCACGTTATTTCAGCGGCTGGGGGTCGCTGCCCGCGGTGCGCTGCTGCTGCTGTTCTACCTGGTGATGCTGGTCGCGGGCGCCCTCGGCGGGGTGGTCGTGTACGCCCTCGCCGGACTCGCCGCCGTCGTCGGCGAGTACGTCGTGGACCGGTGGTCGGCGCCCTCCGTCACCCTGTTGGAAAAGGTCGGCCTCGGGCGGGCCTACCGTCAGCTCACTCGCGACCTCGCGACGGTGCTGCTGGTCATCGCCACCGTGCGACTCGACGCGCCGCAGACCCTCGCCGTCATGGTCCTGCCGGCCGTCGTCTGGGTGATCTCCATCTTCGCCGGCGCGCTCTCCAAGATGATCGACCGGCGTAACCCGGTGTCCGCGCTGGTCCGCAACATCGACCTCGGCCCGGTGCGTTCGGCGCCCCGGCCGCCGGAGTGGTCGGCCCAGCTCGCCGGCGACCGGCTGGCCTTCACGAACGTGCTGCTGGTACCCGCCGCGGTGGTGGCGGCGGTGACCGACGACATCATCCCGGTGTTCGTCGCCGGGGCGGTGGCCGTGCTGGCGACCGCGGTGGTCGGCCTGATCATCGCGATCACCTGGCTGCGGGGCCGGGGCACCGGGCAGCCCTCGCTGCTGCCCGCCGTGCAGGCCTGGCTGGACACGTACCGGCCGGAGGTGGCGTTCTACTTCGCCGGTCCGGCCAAGGACGTCTACCAGGCCAACATGTGGCTGGCGCCGACCGAGGCGCTCGGGCGCCCGGCGGTCGTGCTGATGCGCAGCAAGGAGGCGTTCAAGGAGCTCGCCGACACGCGGCTGCCGGTGATCTGCGTGCCCGCCGGGGTGGACTTCATGAACCTCGAGTTCGGCAGCGTGCGCGCGGCGCTCTACGCCGCCAACGTCGGGGCGAACATCCACATGCTCCGCGAGCCGGGCATGAAGCACGTCTTCGTGGGACACGGCGACAGCGACAAGCAGGCCAGCGTCAACCCGTACAGCAAGGTGTACGACGAGGTCTGGGTCGCCGGCCTCGCCGGCCGCGAGCGGTACGCCCGCGCCGGGGTGGGTGTGCTCGACGCGGACATCACCGAGATCGGCCGGCCGCAGCTCGCCGGCGTGCACACCTTCGGCGCGGAGTCGGTCGACCGGCCGTTCACCGTGCTCTACGCCCCCACCTGGGAGGGGTGGCTCGACGACGACCCGTACCACACCTCGCTGGTGCTGATGGGGGAGAAGATCGTCGCGGGGCTGCTGGCCACCACGCCCGCCGTCCGGCTCGTCTACAAGCCGCACCCGCTCACCGGCACCCGGTCCAAGGAGGCCAAGGCGGTGCACCAGCGGGTGGTGGAGCGGATCCGCGCCGCCGGCGGTGACACCGACGCCACCTCACTGGACGGTACCCGCCACCTGGTGGTCACCGGCCGCACGCCGGCGCTGTTCGACTGCTTCAACCAGACCGACCTGCTGATCAGCGACGTGTCCAGTGTGGTCTCGGACTTCGTGCAGAGCCAGCGACCGTACGTGGTGGCCAACCCGGGCGGCCTCTCCGAGGACGAGTTCCGCCGGGACTACCCGACGTCGCGGGCGGCGTACCTGCTCTCCCGGGACTGCGGCGAGCTGGAGAAGGTCGTCGCGGTGACCCGGGCCGGCGACGACCCGATGACCGAGGCCCGGCGGGAGCTGAAGACCTACCTGCTCGGGCCGGCCGAGGCGAACCCGATGGACCGGTTCCGGGAGGAGATCGCGCGGCTCTGCCGCTGAGTGGTGACGCGAACGGCGGTGGACGGGAGCTCCCGTCCACCGCCGTTCGTCGTTGCCGGCCCGCTCAGGGCAGCAGCGCCGCCACCGCGTCGGCGGCCGGGACGTCCACCGGCAGCGCCTGCGCCGCCACCACGGCGGTCACCGGCAGGACACCGTGGACGTGCGGGAAGAGAACGCCGCCCCGGGACGGCTCCCAGCGCAGCTCGTCGCCGAGCCGGGTCGGGTCGACGGTGAGCAGCGTCAGCCCGGTGACGCCGGCGAAGAACCGGCGTGCCGTCTCCACCACCTGGTCGGCCCCGGAGAGGTGGATGAACCCCGACTGGTGGTCGATCGGCGTGCCGGTGAGCTGTCCCGCAGCTCGGGCCTGCTCCCACTCGCCGGTCGGCAGAATCTTGTAGATCACGTCGGCAGCCTACGGTCGCACCCGGCCGGGGCCGGACACCCACCGGCCTTTCCGCCGCGCCGGCGCTTCTGCCACCATTCGCAGGTCGACACGGCAACGGACGGGGGTACGGGGTGCGAATCCTGCTGGTCGAGGACGACCGACGGGTGGCCGCCGCGCTCTCGTCGGCGCTGACCCGGCGCGGGTACGAGGTCGAGCACGCGGCCACCGTCGCCGCCGCCCTCTCGGCCGCCCCCTGCGACCTGGTGCTGCTCGACCTGACCCTGCCCGACGGGGACGGCACCGAGGTCTGCCGTGAGCTGCGCCGGCGCAGCAGCCAACTGGGCATCATCGCGGTGACCGCTCGGGGCGAGGAGCGGGACCGGGTGGCCGGCCTGCGGCTGGGCGCCGACGACTACGTGGTGAAGCCGTTCTCCATGGTGGAGCTCCAGGCCCGGATCGAGGCGGTGCTGCGGCGGGCGGCGCACAGCGTGCCGGAGCGGGACCTGATCGAGGTCGGGACGGTCCGCATCGACGTCGCCGGCCGCACGGTCACCGTCGCGGCCCGGCCGGTGGCGCTGACCCGCAAGGAGTTCGACATCCTGCTCTCCCTGGCCCGCCAGCCCGGAGTGGCGGTGCCGCGCGACCGGATCCTGCTCGACGTGTGGGGCACCACCTGGGCCGACCGGCACACCGTCGAGGTGCACGTGGGCTCGCTGCGCGGCAAGCTCGGCGATCCCCGGCTGGTGGAGACCGTACGCGGGGTCGGCTACCGGCTCCGGGGCGAGTGAGGGGACGCCGGTGCGCCGCCGACTCGTCATCAGCTACCTGCTGCTGATGGTGCTGGTGCTGATGGCGTTGGAGACCCCGCTCGCGGCCACCCTCGCCTCCCGGGAGACCGACCGGGTCCGGGCCGACCGGCTGGCCGACGCGACCCGGTTCGCCTCGCTGGCCGGGCCGGCGCTCCGCGGCGGGGTACCCGGGCCGCTCACCGGGGAGCTGGACAGCTACCACGAGCTGTACGGCATCGGCGCGGCGGTGGTCGACCGGGACCGCCGCACGGTGGTCACCTCCGCGGGGTGGCGGGCCGGCCCGGCCACCGAGGCGGCGCTGGACACCGCGCTGTCGGGGCAGCAGTCCAGCGGCCCCGAGTCGGTCTGGCCGTGGGTGGACGGCCCGCTGGTGGTGGCGGTGCCGATCAACGACGGCGGGGAGGTGCTCGGCGCGGTGGTCACCGCCACCCCGGTCGGGGAGGTGCGCCGCACCGTCACCGCCTGGTGGCTGCTGCTGGCCGGGATCGGCCTGCTCGCGGTGCTGGCCTGCGTCTCCACCGCGTTCGGGCTGGCCGGCTGGGTGCTGCGCCCGGTCACGGAGCTGGACGCGGTGACCCACGAGATCGCCGAGGGCGACCGGGGCGCGCGGGTGCAGCACCGGCTGGGCCCGCCGGAGCTGCGCCGGCTCGCGGCGAGCTTCAACAACATGGCCGACGTGGTCTCCGACGTGATGGACCGGCAGCGCGCCTTCGTCGCGCACGCCAGCCACCAGCTCCGCAACCCGTTGACGGCGCTGCGGCTGCGGGTGGAGGAGCTGGGACCGAGCCTCACCGACCCGGACGGCCGGGCCGAGCACCGGCTGGCCCTGGAGGAGACCGACCGGCTGGCGCTGGTGCTCGACGCGCTGCTCACCCTGGCCCGGGCCGAGCGGGAGGAGAACGAGCGGGTCACCGTGGACGCGGCGGCCGTCGCCGCCTCCCGGGTCGCCGCGTGGCAGCCGCTGGCCCGGCACCGCTCGGTCACGTTGCGCCTGGTCAGCTCCGGCCCGGCGTACGCCCGGACCGTGCCGACCGCCGTCGACCAGGCCCTCGACGCGCTGATCGACAACGCGGTGAAGTTCAGCGGGGACGGCGGCGAGGTGACGGTGACCGTGCGACCGGCCGACGGGGGGACCGCCCTGGCGGTGCGTGACACCGGACCGGGCATGACCCCGGGGCAGCTCGACCAGGCCACCGAGCGGTTCTGGCGGGCCCCGGACGTGCAGAACATCGACGGCGCGGGACTGGGGCTGACCATCGTCGCGGTGCTGGTCGACGCCTCCGACGGGCGGCTCACCATGCGGTCGGGGGAGCCGGGCGGGCTGGTCGCGGAGCTGTGGTTCCCCGCCCCGCCCGGCGCCACGGCCCCCCAGCCGCGGACCGCGGCGGCGGAGAGCGGCCCGGCGGACGCCGACCCGGTCAGGGCTTGACGGAGCGGTACCAGGCCGCCGCGCCCGGATGCAGGGGCAGCGGCGTGGTGGCGATCGCCGACCGGGGGCTCATCCGGCCGGCCGCCGGATGGGCGGCGGCCAGCTCCGCCCGGCGTTCCATCAGCAGCCGGGTGACGTCCCGGATCAGCGGCTCCGGCAGGCCCGCCCGGGCGATGAGATAGTTCGGGTTCGCGACCGTGGTGACGGGGTCCACGTCGTACACCGAGCGGGGAATGTCCCGGGACACGTACACCTCGCGGTAGCTGCGGCGCAGCGGCTCCGTCCAGTCGCCCAGGTCGACCACGCGGATCGCCGAGGCCCCGGCCAGCTCGTCCACCGCCCGCACCGGCAGCCCGCCGGAGAAGAAGAACGCATCGATCCGTCCGGCGCGCAGCGCGGCCACCGAGTCGTCCAGGCCGAGGTGTTCCTGGCGTACCCGGTCGCCGCCGAGCTGGGCGACCGCCAGCAGCCGGGTCGCGGTGACCTCGGTGCCGGAGCCGGCGGCGCCCACCGAGACCCGGCGGCCGCGCAGGTCGGCGACCGTCCGGACCGGGCCGCCGGCGGTGGTGACCAGGTGCAGCAGGTCGTCGTAGACCCGGGCCACCGCCAGCACCGACGGCTCCCCGGCCGGCCCGGTCGGCAGCACGTCGGCCTGGGTGAAACCGAGCTCGGCCTCGCCGGCGCGGAGCAGGCGGACGTTCTCGGCGGAGGCGGCGGTGACCACCACGCTGGCCCGCACGCTCGGCAGCTCACGGTTGAGGACGGCGGCCAGGGACTGCCCGAAGGCGTGGTAGACCGCGGTGGGGCTGCCGGTGGCGATCCGCAGCCGCACCGGCTCGGTCGACTCGTCCCGGCACCCGGCGAGCCCGGCGGCCGCCACGACCAGCAGCATCAGCAGCGCGGTCGGGGCGGCGACGCGCCGCCGGCCGGGCGCGGACCGGTAACGGTTCACGGGCAGCACTGTGCGCCGTGCACCGCCCCCGGCGCAAGCTCAGGCACCCGGCTCGGCCGGCGGCGGGTCGAAGGTGATGGTCAGGCGCTCATCATGCCCCGGCCGCCGCCCGGGCGGGGGCCAGGGCGGCCCGCTTCATGATCTTCGAACGGTCCGGGCCGTCGGCCACGCTCACCACGAAGCAGCCCGCCCCCGGGCGGAGCAGGGCGGGGACCTCCAGCAGGGCGGCGCTGCGGACCAGCACGGCGGCCAGTTCCCGGTCGGTCAGCCGGATGCCCAGGATGTGCCGGCGGACGTGTCGCCCGCCGGCCAGCAGCGCGGACCGCCAGGCCGCCGCGGCCAGCCGGGACCGCCACAGCGCCCGGGCGGTCGACGCGCCCACCGGGCCGCCGAGCAGCTCCCGGCGCCCCTGCCGCCAGCCCGTCTCGCGCAGCGCCGCGTACGTCGCCCGGTGTTCCCGGGGCACGTGCAGCCGGTGCAGCTCGTAGCGGCGGCGCAGGCCGCCACCGGTCACCTCGTGCTCCACCGGCACGTCCAGCCGGGTCAGCAGCTGCCGCATCCGCAGCGCGGCGTCCTCCCGGTTGAACTCCGCCACCGGCCGGTACGGCCCGACCGGGGCGCGCGCGGCGACCGCCGGCGGGGGCGTGCAACGGACCAGGCAGGCCACCTCGAACGCGTCGGCCAGGGTCAGCCAGTCCAACGGCGGTGGGGGCGACGGCACGCGGGGCCGGTCGAGCAGGGTGGGTTCGGGGGCCATCGGACCGCTCCTTGTCGGCGTCGGGGTCCCCTTAACCGTGACCCGCCGGGCGGCGCGGTACCACCGATCCGGTCCAGCCTTGAGGAAATCTTGCGGCTGGCCTACAGCTCGGTGACCACCACGTCGAGCTGCCGGGGCCGCCCGGCGGCCGTCGGCTGCTCCTCGACGGTGTACTTCAGGTCGCGCAGCGCGGAGACCAGCCCGGCGGCGGTGCGCGGCCGGGCGCCGGCCACCAGCAGGTCCCGGACCAGGCGGCCCTTGGTGGCCTTGTTGAAGTGGCTCACCACCGTCCGCACCGGCCGGCCGTCGACCCGGCGTTCGTGCAGCACCCGCACCGTCACCGTGCGGCCGGCCGACCCGCCACGCGGCGTCCAGGTCGCGGCGTACGCGCCGGAGCGCAGGTCCAGCACCGGCCCCTCACCCGCGGTCGCCTCCAGCACCGGCGCCAGCACCCGCCGCCAGTACGCCGACAACGCGCCCACCCCGGGCAGCTTCGCGCCGATCGGACAGCGGTACGGCGGGATCCGGTCGGCGAGCCGTACCGCGCCCCAGAGGCCGGAGCTGATCAGCACTGACCGGCGTGCCGCCCGCTGCGCCGGCGCCGGCAGGGTGGCCAGGTCGAGCGCCTCGTAGAGCACCCCCGTGTAGACCTGACCGGCCGGCGCGGTGGCGGCCCGGGCCAGCCGGGCGTTGCGGGTCAGCTCGCCCCGCTGGCCGCCGCTGAGTCCCAGCGCCGCCAGCGCGGTCTCCTCGTCGCCGGCGCTGAGCGCCGTCAGCGCGCCCAGCACCTCCTCGCGGGCCGCGGTCAGCTCGGGCAGGGAGAGCCGGGACAGGTCGAGTCGCCGACCGGTCCCGGTGTCGGCCTTGCCCTCGGAGGGCGGCAGCAGGATCAGCACCCGGAAAGCGTACGGGCCGTCGTCAGCGCCACGGCCGCACGGCGGTCGGCGGGTGGTACAGGCGATACCCGGCGACCTCGACCAGGATGGCGGCGTCCGCCCCGTCGCCGAGCAGCCGGCGCAGCCGCCGCTCCGCCGCGGAGCCGACCGGCAGCACGTACCCGGGGCGCTCGGCCCCGCCCACCTGCCGCCAGTACGGGCGGTACCGGTTCTGGCCGGGGGTCAGGCCGTCGTCGAGCACCGCGCAGACCACCTCCTCGCCGGTGTTGAAGGTCAGCCGGTTGCAGGTCCAGTAGTCCCCGTACACCTCGCGCAGGCCGGTGCCGCGGACCGCGTTGGCCAGCTCCCGGGCCTCCCGCTCGTCGGTCCGGGGCGCGTCGAGCGCCGTCACGAAGAGGCCGGTCGCGACGACCGAGGTGGCGACCAGTCCGGCCAGCGCGGCGGTGGCGACCGCCCCGGCCAGCCGTCCCGCCACCCCCACCGTGCCCCGCCAGCAGGCGACCGCGGCCACCCACAGCGGCCAGAGCACCGCCGGCAGCGAGATCTGCAACACCGACAGGTAGCGGGCGTTGCCTAGCGGATCGGTGACGGTGACCGGGCTGCGGACGTACGCCAGCAGGGTCAGGGCCGCCCCGGCGACCAGGGCCAGTTGCGCGACCGGCCGGACCCGGACGGCGGTCGGCGCCCCCGCGCCGCGCCGGTACGCGACCAGCGCCAGCGCGGCGGCGGCCACCAGCAGGACGGGGTAGAGCAGCCCGAACCACTCCTGCCAGCGGGCGCAGCCGGTGACCGGGCAGAGGCCGGAGGCCAACGGCACCCCCTCCAGCAGCCCGCCGCCGAGCCGCTCCGACCAGGGCGGCGGCGGGCCGTCGACGGCGCTGACCTCGCGGAACACCGACCAGGAGTCCTTTCCCGGCGGGGCGATCAGGTTGTCCCGCACCACCGGCGCCACGCCCACCGCGAAGCCGCCCACCAGCAGCACGCCGGCCCAGCCGAACAGCTCCCGGCGGGCCGCCCAGAGCAGCAGCAGGCCCGCCGTCGCCAGGTACGGCACGATCAGCCAGTCCGACCAGAGCGCCAACCCGGCCAGCAGCCCGGCCAGGCCCACGGCGGCCCGCCGCCAGCGCAGCCGGCCCTCGGCGAGCCCGACCGCGATCAGCAGCATCGCCAGCACCGCCGGTTTCACCTCCGGCCGCCCGCCCACCACGGTCAACTGGTCGCGCACCACCCGCTCGGTGCCGAGCGCCAACAGGCCGACGACTCCGACGGCGAACCAGGGGGAGAAGAGCCGGCGGGTCAGCCGGTACGCCAACCAGAGGAAGATCGCGTACAGGGCGACCAGCGGTAGCCGCAGCACCGGCCAGCTCGGTCCGACCAGCGCCACCAGCGGCGCGGCCAGGTACGACTCGATCATCCCCATGTAGTGCTGGCCGTAGAGGAAGACCGGGCGCTCCCGGCCGGCCGCGATGTGCAGCGCGGCGAGGCCGAAGGTGGCCTCGTCGCTGTTCGACGGCGGGACGGTCAGCGCGGTCAGGACCAGCCGGTAGGCCACCGCGGCCAGCCCGAGCAGCAGCGCGACGAACGCCGGCCGGTCCAGCCGCGGACGCGCCGCGCGCTGCTGCTGCCCAGATGTCGACACGACCAACGCCCCCGTCGTCGTCCCGACCGGAGTCTGTCACGGTCGCCGGGGCCCCCGGGGCGGATCCGCGCAGCCGGCCCCCGCTCGCCTGGCCGCTTCCGCCCACGTGTGGCAGGGTTGCAGCGTGCCACCCACTCCCGCCGGCCAGCTGGCCATCCCCAACCTGCACCGGGCCGCACGGATCGAGGACGCCGTGCACCAGCTGGTGGAACGCCGGCTACGGCGCACCGGCTGGCAGATGAACATCGTCGCCTACGCCGGCTACGGCGCGCCCGGCTGGGCGCGGGTGCTGTGCCGGGTGCTGCTCGGCCGGCCGGACACCCGCCAGCGGGGCCGACTGGACAAGGTCCGCGGCTGGCGGAGCTTCACCACCCTGCCCGCCAAGCACGTCACGGTGACCATCGAGGCCGGTGGCGTCCGGCACGAGGCCCGCGCCGACCGCAGCGGCTTCGTCGACACCGTGATCGAGGCCGACTTCACCCCCGGCTGGGCCTCTGTACGCCTCAGCGTGCCCGACGCCGAGCCGGCGGAGGCGCTGGTGCGGATCCTCGACCCGGAGGTCCGCTTCGGCGTCCTCTCCGACATCGACGACACCGTCATGGTGACCGCGCTGCCCCGCCCCCTGCTGGCCGCCTGGAACACCTTCGTCCTCGACGAGCACGCCCGGGCCGCGGTGCCCGGGATGGCGGTGCTCTACGAGCGGCTGGCCACGGCGCACCCCGGCGCGCCGGTCTTCTACCTCTCCACCGGGGCGTGGAACGTCGCGCCGACGCTGACCCGGTTCCTGTCCCGGCACCTCTACCCGGCGGGGCCGCTGCTGCTCACCGACTGGGGACCGACCGCCGACCGCTGGTTCCGCAGTGGCCGGGAGCACAAGCGGGCCACCCTCGCCCGGCTGGCCAAGGAGTTCCCCGACGTCCGCTGGCTGCTGATCGGCGACGACGGGCAGCACGACCAGGAGATCTACCGCGAGTTCGCCGTCGCCCACCCGGAGAACGTCGCCGGGGTGGCGATCCGCCGGCTCTCGCCGACCCAGTCGGTGCTGGCGGGTAGCCTGCCCACCCCCGAGGACCGCCCGTCGGCGGGGCCGGTGGGGCAGAAGTGGCTCTCCGCGCCGGACGGCGCCGGGCTCTGGAAACTGCTGCGGGACGCGGGCCTGGTCTGACGGACGACCGGCCGCGCTCGGGTCGGCCGGCCGGCCCGCGGTCGGCGGCGCGAAAAGAGCCGGTCGCGGCGCGCGCCACGACCGGCCCTTCCCCGGTACGGATCAGAAGATCCGGTTGTACCTCGTCCAGCCCGTGCCGATCAGGCGGCCGTACGCGTACGGCTTCCCGTCGCTGCTCGTGTTGATGTTGTTGCCGTAGTACCAGAGCGTGCCGTCGGGCTTCGTGGCCACCAGGTCCACGTAGCCGTCACCGCTCACGTCCGCCGGAAGGATCCGGTCGAACTTGGCCCAACTCGACCCGATCTGGACCGGACTGCCGAACGGCCAGTTCGGGCTGTTCACGTAGTTGTTCTGGTAGTACCAGAGTGTCCCGTCCGACTTGGTGGCGATCATGTCGGCGTACCCGTCGCCGTTGATGTCACCGGCCATGAGCCGGTTGAACACGGTCCAGCTGTTCCCGATCGTGACGCCACTGCCGTAGAGCGGGGCGTCCGAGTTGGTCGCCCACCGGTTGTGGTGCCAGATCAGGGCGCCGTCCGGTCGCATGCTGATGATGTCGGCGTACCCGTCGCCGTTGATGTCCCCGGCCATGGTCTTCGCCAAGTCGTTCCAGCCGGTGCCGATCTTCCGGCCGTAACCATAGGGTTTGCCCGGGTTCAGATTGGCGTTGTTGCCGTAGTACCAGAGCGTGCCGTCGGGCTTGGTGGCGACGATGTCCGGGTACGTGTCGCCGCTCATGTCGCCCGTCGTCACCCGGTCGAAGCCGGTCCAGCCGCTGCCGATCAGGTTGCCGTAACCGTACGGCTGGGCGATGACGCCGCTGTTCTGGTAGTACCAGAGCGAGCCGTCGGTCTTGGTGGCGACGATGTTGGCATGGCGCGCCCTGGGAGCGGGCGCGATGCTCCACGCCCGGTTCCAGGTCTGGACGAAGGCCAGCTCCCCCTTGAACCAGCCGCCGTAGGTGGTCGCGGCGGTCCGGTGGCTACCGATCCGCAGCCCGCCGGTGGCGTTGAAGACGGTGCTGTGGCTGGCCCGGCCGGCGTTCGCCCCGTTGACGTAGATGGTCATCAGGTTCAACGACTTCTGGAAGTTGACGGTGACCTGCGTCCACACGCCCACCCGGGCGCTGTTCGCGCCGGCGCTCGCCGTGTCGTACGTCGGCGCTGCGGCGTCGGTGCGGGGCATGGCGAAGCGCCAGGACTTGTCGCTGGCGTCGGTCCAGAGCTTGAAGCCGGCGGTGTTGGCGCCGCTCTGGGAGACGACGGTGCCGCCGAGGGCGGCGGGCTTGATCCAGGCGGAGACGGTGAAGTCGGTACCGGTGTTCACGGCCGACGTGGCGGTGGTCAGGGTGCCACTGCTGCCGTTGAAGACGGCGTCGGGGTCGAACATGTCGCCGGTGCTCCAGCTGACGCCGGCGTTGCCGGTGGCGTGCAGGGTGCCGGCGGTGTCCCGGGCGGTGCTGACGGCGCCGGTCTCGGCGTCGTTGAGCTGCCAGGTGTGGTCGGCGGTGATGAGGGTCTGGTTCGGCTGGGCGGTGAGCGTGCCGGTGCCGCTGGCCCCGTTGCTGCCGGCGGCGAGGGCGGTCACGTGCCAGGCGGTGGTGAGCCCGCCGGCGCCGACGGTCCACAGGTCCGCGGTGCCGTCGGCGTCGATGTCGGCGGCGCGCAGGCTGAGGGTGGCGTTGGTGTTCCAGCCGGAGGACCGGAGGGTGTACGGGGTGTGGGTGAGCTGGCCGGTGTCGGGGTCGACGGTGAGGTTGGTCCAGAGGTGCAGGGCGCCGGTGGTGTGGTTCCACAGGAACAGGGCGGTGCCGTCGGCGAGCTGGGCGGTGGTGATGGTCCAGTTGTTCCAGTCGGCGCCGCCGCTCGGGGTCGCTGCGGTGGTGCGGAACGCGCCGATGTAGCCGCCGGTCATGCCGAGGTTGGGGTAGTAGGTGAGGTGGTGGCCGTTGGTGGCATCGCCGCTGATGCCGATGAGGTCGGGGTAGGCGGAGTTGAGGCGGCGGGTGTCGCCGGCGTTGGCGACCTGCGACGGTGAGTTGCCGTACTCGTCGGCGAGCTGGGCGGGGTCGATGCTCTGCTGGTTGCCGCTGAGTTGGGCCTGGATGATGGAGCCGTCGCCGTTGGCGTTCAGGATGCCGGCGCCGCCGGGGTTGGTGCCGCCGCGGTAGTAGACGAGGACGTCCTGGATGCCGGTGCCGGTGAACCGGCCGCTGATCGCCTGGGCCCCGTCGAAGTCGGCGGGGACGTTGTTGCCGGTGACCCCGTTGCCACGGGCGCCGATGTTGGTGCCGGCGAGGGCGGCGCCCTCGGTCTTGCCGGCGCCGAGCCAGAGCCCGGACGGCAGGCCGTTCGCCGACCCGACGGTCAGCAGGTCCGCCGCACCGTCACCGGTCATGTCGGCGTCCACCGCGGTGGCGGCGGGCTGGGAGTTGAAGGTGACGCTGGCCGTCTCACCGATGTTGCCGCCGGCGGAGACGCTGGTGACGCTGAGAGTGTTGGTGAACCGGGTCGGGGAGACCTCGATGGTGGCGGCGCCGGTCGCATCGGCGGGGATGTCGGTCGGTGGGCCGGCGTTGAGCTGGTAGACGTACCCGCTCGGAGTGGTGCCGGAGGCCGGGGTGATCGTGAAGGGCGCCGGTTCGTTCACGGTGGTGGTTCCGTCACCCGGGTGCGGGACGTTCGGCGCGCCGGGGCGGGTCGGGTCGAAGGCGAAGGTGCAGGTGGCCGACCAGTCGCTCGGGGTGCGGAAGTCGGTGGCCTGCACCTTCCAGGAGAAGTTGGTGATCGCCCCACCGGCGGTGGTGCGCAACTTGTCCACCGGCACGACGAGGACCCCGGTGCTGCCCGAGGAATAGGTCAGCAGGTTGGGGTCGGAGGAGGCGATCGCCGTCTGCGTGGTGTCGGCGGTCTTCCAGAGCTTGAAGGAGACGCCGAGGGTGCCACCGTTGCGGTCGGAGACCGGGGCGTAGAGCGAGACCGCGCCGTCACCGACGGTCGAGCCGGTGCAGGAGGTCTTGGGCGAGGTGGTCATTCCCGCCGGCTTGTTGGGCTTGTGGTTGTAGCGGATGGTCAGGGTCGGGCTGGTCTGGAGGAATTCCTTCCAGCTCTGGGTGTCGGCGGCCTCGTTGGCGGCGACCATCCAGAGGGTGCGGGTGGGCTTCTTGTTGGTGACGTCGGTGCGGATCTGGCCGGTGACGTCGAAGGAGACGCCGGCGGCGTCGCAGCCGCTGTAGCCGTAGGCGAAGCTCTTGGAGGCGGCCAGTGGGCCCTTGCTCTGTGACTCCCAGTAGTTCCAGGTCGCGTTGCTCGAGGTCAGCGTCGTGCCGGGGGCGTAGACGTTGACGGTCTTGTCGGTGCAGCTCCACGACTTCGTGTTGGTGATCTTGAAGAACGCGTCGTAGATCTCCGCCCCGGCCAGCGTGCTGTGGGGGACCGGGAAGTTGATCAGGGTGTTGGAGCGCTGGCTGCCGGAGTTGCCGACCTGCATCCGCCCGATGAGGTCGGGGGTGTCCTTCCAGTAGTTGGTCGACTGGTGCTGGTAGGAGATGCTGGCCCAGCCGGACATCTTCGGCCCGATCGGCGTCCAGGTGAACGTCGGGTCGACGTAGACCGGGTAGACGGTCTTCGCGTCGTTGAGCAACGTCCGGTCCGGGGTGAGGCGCAGCTTTCCGGCGGCGACCCGCACCCCGATGGGGGCGGTGCGGGCGGCGCGGCCCGGCGCGGCGGCGCTGGAGGCCGTGGCCCGGCGGTCCGGTCCGGCCTGTGCGTTCGCGGTGGAGTCCCACATGGCGGGGGCGGGGGCGGTGATGACGGTCTTGCCGGCCCGGTCGCGGCCGGTGATGTTGCCGGCGGTGTCGGCGGCGAGGGTGACGCCCTTGGTGCTGGTGGTCAGGTCGAGGGCGGCGAGTTTGGGGTTGGCGGCGGCGGCGCGGTTCTTGACCACGAAGACGTGGGAGAAGGCGCCCTCGCTGCTGACCCGGACGGTGAGGTCGACGCCGGGCAGCACCTCGGGGTAGGTGGCGGTGGGCCCGGACAGGGTCGGCGCGGGTAGGGCCAGTGGTGCGGTGACGGACAGGGCCCGGTCGCCGCTGGTCATCTGCGCGAGGGGACCGGTGCCGCCGGGGGAGAGGCGGATCGGGTTGGTGGTGACGGCTGCGGTGATGCTGCCGTCGGCGTGCCGGACCAGGGTCGGGTCGAGGTTCTTCCACTGCCCGTTCACGCGGGTGCGGGTCGGCACGGCGGACTGGGTGAGCTCGACCGTGCCGTCGGGGCGTGCGGTGACCGTCGAGGTCGAGGTGCCGGCCGCGGTCGCCTCGACCGGCTTACCGGCCCGCTTCGCCTCGACCATCGCCTGGTCGATGCCGAGAGAGGTTGCCGCGCTCGGCGCGGGTTTCGGTTGCGGCGCCGGTGCGGCGCTGACCGGCGAGGTCAGCGACACCGCGGTTGCGGCGGCCATGACGGTGGCCACGGCACCGGCCGCGATCACACGTCCGGCCTGTGGAGGTTGATTGTCGGGCATGACGAGGCACTCTCCGTGAGTGACAGAGGCGCGCGGATTCGCGCCTGGTGGGGGTGGAAACAAACCGGCCCGGTCCGGCCCGGGCTCATCACCCGGACCGGACCGGCCGTGATCAGAAGAGGATGTTGAAGGTCGACCAGTTGGCGCCGATGACGGTGTAGCCGGACTTGAACCGTCCCACCCCGTTGCCCTGGTAGAGGTGGAGATCCTTGGTGGTCGCGTGGCGGGCGATGACGTCGGTGTTGCCGTCCATGTTGAAGTCGCCGACCGAGAAGATCCGGTCCAGGGCGGCCCAGTTGTCGCCGATCACGGTGGAGCCGGGATGGAACCTGCCGGTGCCGTTGCCGCGGTAGAGGTAGATGTCCTTGTTGGTCGCGTGGCGGGCCATCACGTCGGTCTTTCCGTCGCCGTCGAAGTCGCCCGGCGAGAGAATCGTGTCGAAGGCGGCCCAGTTGTCGCCGATGATGGTGGAACCGGAGAGGAAGCTCCCGGTGCCGTTCCCCCGGTAGAGGTAGAGGTCCTTGCTGGTGGCATGGCGCGCGATCACGTCGGCTTTCCCGTCGCCGTCGAAGTCGCCGGGGGAGAGGATCTGGTCGAAGGCGACCCAGTTGTCGCCGATGACGGTGTAGCCGGACAGGAACCTGCCGGTGCCGCTGCCCCGGTAGAGGTAGAGGTCCTTGTTGGTGCCGTGCCGGGCGATCACGTCGGTGATGCCGTCACCGTTGAAGTCGCCCGGCGAGAAGATCGTGTCGAACGCGGACCAGGCCGCGCCGATCATCGTCGAGCCGGACTGGAACGTCCCGGCGCCGTTGCCCTTGTAGAGCAGGATGTCGCTGTTGGGCGTGTACCGCGCCATGACGTCCGGGTAGCCGTCTCCGCTGAAGTCCCGGCGCGGGCCGGCGGGAACCGGCTGAACCGGGCTCACCACCGCGTTCCAGGCGAGCACCTCACTGAGCTGGCCCTTGAACCAGCCGCCATGCCCGGCGGCCGACGTCCGGTGCGCGCCCATCCGGAACGGGCCGGCGGCGTTCCAGCTGCCGGAGTGAGTCGCCACCCCCTTGTTCAGCGCGCCGAGGTAGAGCCCGAGACGACCGTTGGCCTTCTCGTAGCTGACCGTCACCCGGGTCCAGACGCCCAGCCGGGCACTGTTCGCGCCGGCGGTGGCGACATCCATGACCGGGTTCGCCACGTCGCTCTGCGCCATCGCGGCCCGCCAGCTGCTGTCCGAAGCGTCGATCCAGAGCCTGATGCCGGCCGTGTTCGTCGCGTCCTGGGAGAAGACGGTGCCGCCGGCGGCGGTCGGCTTGACCCATGCGGAGACCGTGAAGTCGGCGTCGGTGCTCACCGCCGGCCCGGTCGTGGCGAGCGCGCTGTTGGTCGTACCGTCGAACAGGACGTCCCGGTCGAAGAGATCACCGGCGTTCCACATGCTGTTTCCGGCGCCAGTGGCGTGCAGGGCGCCGACAGCGTCCTTCGCCACGTCGGCCCCCGTCACGGGGCCGCTCTCGGCGTCGGCGAGCTGCCAGGCGTGGTTGGACGTGATGAGGCTCCGGGCCGGCTGCCCGGTGACGCTGCCAGCACCCGCGGACAGCCCGGTGACCAACCAGGTCGTGGCGAGCCCGCCGGCGCCGACGGTCCAGAGGTCGGGGGTGCCGTCGGTGTTGATGTCGGCGGCGCGGAGGGTGAGGGTGGCGCCGGTGTTCCAGCCGGAGGTCCGGAGGGTGTACGGGGTGTGGGTGAGTTGTCCGGTGTCGGGGTTGACGGTGAGGTTGGTCCAGAGGTGCAGGGCGCCGGTGGTGCGGTTCCAGACGAACATGGCGGTGCCGTCGGCGAGCTGGGCGGTGGTGATGGTCCAGTTGTCCCAGTCGGTGCCGCCGGTGGGGGTTGGTGTGCTCAGGCGGGTGGCGCCGATGTAGCCGCCGGTCATGCCGAGGTTGGGGTAGTAGGTGAGGTGGTGGCCGTTGGTGGGGTCGCCGCTGACGCCGATGAGGTCGGGGTAGGCGGAGTTGAGGCGGCGGCTGTCGCCGGCGTTGGCGACCTGCCGGGGGGAGTTGCCGAACTCGTCGAGGAGTTGGCCGGGGTCGATGCTCTGCTGGTTGCCGCTGAGTTGGGCCTGGATGATGGAGCCGTCGCCGTTGGCGTTCAGGATGCCGGCGCCGCCGGGGTTGGTGCCGCCGCGGTAGTAGACGAGGACGTCCTGGATGCCGGTGCCGGTGAACCGGCCGCTGATCGCCTGGGCCCCGTCGAAGTCGGCGGGGACGTTGTTGCCGGTGACCCCGTTACCCCGCGCGCCGATGTTCGCCGTGATCCGGTCCACGCCGGTCCCGTTCCTGCCGGCGGCGAGCCAGAGCCCGGAGGGCAGGTTGTTCGCCTTGCCGACGGTGAGCAGGTCCGCGACATCGTCGCCGGTCATGTCGCCGTCCACCGCGGTGGCCGCGGGAGTGGCGTTGAAGACCTTGCTGGCGCTGTCGCCGAAGTTGCCGCCGGCGGAGACGCTGGTGACGGTCAGCGTGTTGGTGAACCGGGTCGGTGACACCGCGATGGTGGCGGCACCCGTCGCGTCGGCGGAGATGTCGACCGGCGGACCGGCGTTGAGCTGGTAGACGTACCCGCTCGGCGTGGTGCCGCTACTGGCCTCGGACTTGGTGATGGTGAAGGTGGCCGGCTGGCCGATGGTGACCCCGGCCGGCGCGTCGCTCACTGACGGCTGACCCGGACGGGTGGGGTCGAATTTGAAGGTGCAGGTGGCCGACCAGTCGCTGGTGGCGCCGAAGTCGGTGGCCTGGACCTTCCAGGAGAAGCTGGTCATGGCGCCGGCGGCCGCGTTGCGGAGGGTGGTCACGGGTACGACGAGGACCCCGGTGGAGCCGGAGGGGTACGTCAGCAGGCTCGGGTTGGACGAGGCGAGCGCGGTCTGCGTGGTGTCGGTGGTCTTCCAGAGCTTGAAGGCGACGCCGAGGGGGCCGCCGTTGCGGTCGGAGACCGGGGCGTAGAGGGAGACGGAGGCGTCGCCGACGATGCTGCCACCCGCGCAGGCGGTCTTCGGCGACGTGGTCAGGCCCGTCGGGGTGTTGGGCTTGTGGTTGTAGAGGATGGTCAGTGTCGGGCTGGTCTCCAGGAATTCCTTCCAGCTCTGGGTGTCGCTGGCCTCGTTGGCGGCGATCATCCGCAGGGTGCGGGTGTCCTTCTTGTTGGTGACGTCGGTGCGGATCTGGTTGGTGATGTCGAAGGAGACGGCGGCGGCGTCGCAGCCGCTGTAGCCGTGGGCGAAGCTCTTGGAGGCGGCCAGGGGTCCGTTGCTCTGGGTCTCCCAGTAGTTCCAGGTGGCGTTGCCGGAGGTGAGCACGGTGCTGGGGGCGTAGACGTTGACGGTCTTGTCGGTGCAGCTCCAGGACCGGGTGTTGGTGATTTTGAAGGTCGCCGAGTTGATGGTCGCCCCGGTCAGGGTGCTGTGCGGGACGGGGAAGTTGATCAGGGTGTTGGAGCGTTGGCTGCCGGAGTTGCCGACCTGCATGCGTCCGATGAGGTCGGGGGTGTCTTTCCAGTAGTTGGTCGACTGGTGCTGGTAGGAGATCGTCGCCCAGCCGGACATCTTCGGGCCGACGGGCGTCCAGGTGAACGTCGGGTCGACGTAGACGGGGTAGGCCGTCTTCGCGTCGTCGAGCATCGCCCGATCCGGGGTGAGGCGCAGCTTGCCGGGGGCGATCTTCACGCCGATGGGGGCGGTCTTCGCGTTCTCGCCGGGGGCGTCCGGGCCGGAGGTGGTGTGTCGCTCGGTCGGGGCGGCCTGGGCGCCAGCGGTGGCGCCAGCGGTGGCGGTGGAGTCCCACATGGCGGGGGCGGGGGCGGTGAGGACGGTCTTGCCGGCGCGGTCGCGGCCGGTGATGTTGCCGGCGGTGTCGGCGGCGAGGGTGACGCCCTTGGTGCGGGTGGTCAGGTCGAGGGCGGCGAGTTTGGGGTTGGCGGCGGCGGCGCGGTTCTTGACCACGAAGACGTGGGAGAAGGCGCCCTCGCCGGTGACCCGGACCGTCAGGTCGACGCCGGGCAGGACTTCGGCGTAGGTGGCGGTGGGCCCGGACAGGGTGGGCTTTGGCAGGGCCAGCGGTGCGGTGACCGACAGGGCGCGGTCGCCGCTGGTCATCTCGGCCAGGGGTCCGGTGCCGCCGGGCGACAGCTTCACCGGGTTGGTGGTGACAGCCGCGGTGATGCTGCCGTCGGCCTGCCGCACCAGGGTCGGGTCGAGGTCCTTCCACGTCCCGTCGACCCGGGTGCGGGTCGGCACGGCCGACTGGGTCAGTTCGACGGTGCCGTCGGGGCGGGCGGTGACCCTCGAGGTCGAGGTCCCGGCCGCGGTCGCCTCGACCGGCTTGCCGGTCCGCTTCGCCTGGGCCATGGCCTGGTCGACCCCGAGCGAGGTGGCGGGGGCCGGGGCGGATTCGGGTTGTGGCGCGGGTGCGGCACCGGCGGGCGGGGTCAGCGAGACCGCAGCTGTGGCGACCACGGCGGTGGCCGCGGCGCCGAACGCGATCACACGTCGGCGCTGCGGAGGTCGACTGTCAGGCATGAAGAGAACTCCCCGTGGGTGAGACAGGCGCGCGGACAGCGCCCGGTCGAGGTGGAGACGTACGCGGCCGGTCCGGTCCGGGCTCATCGCCCGGACCAGAGCGGCCACAGCGGTCCAGGTGCCGATGGCGTCCGGGCAGCTGCGTACGGGCTGCCCGGACACCGCTTCGCTGCTACAGGAATGAGGGGCTTCCCCAGGTGATCGAGCCCACGGGGGCCGTACCCGGGTAGAGGAGCATCGTGCCCGCGCTGTTGCGGCGGACCACCAGGTCGGTCTTTCCGTCGTTGGTCACGTCGCCCAGGCTCGCCACGCCGAAGTCCCGGCACAGCCCGCATACCAGCACCCGGGGCCCCCACACCGGGTTCCCGGAGGCCGCGGTGTTCGGGTAGACGTACATGTCCCCGGTGCTGGCCTGACGCACGAACAGGTCGACCTTGCCGTCGTTGTTCACGTCCTCGACGCCCGCGATGTCGAAGCCGGTGCACAACCCGCAGAGCAGGGAGCGGCTGCCCCAGGTGATGGCACCTCCCGTCCCGTTGCCGGGGTAGAGGTACATGTTCCCGGTGCTGGTCTCGCGGACGAAGAGGTCGGTCTTGCCGTCCCGGGTGATGTCGTCCAGGTCCGCGAGCGTGAAGTTGTCGCATCCGCCGCAGACCAGGACCCGGTTTCCCCACACCGGATCGCCGGTGGCCACGGTGTTCGGGTAGACGTACATGTCGCCCGTGCTGGTGTACCGCATGAACAGGTCGATCTTGCCGTCGTTGTTGGCGTCGGCCAGCGTGAACGAGTCGTACCGCCAGCAGCCACCGCAGACCACGATGCCGGTGTCGAACGTCCCGACGCCGTCGAGGTTGGTGCCGCGACGCAGGACGACGTCGCCGTTGGCCTGGGTGATGAGCATGTCGGTACGACCGTCGCCGGTCACGTCGCGCAGGTTCGGTGCCGGTCTCTGCTGGGAGTAGTTGCCGGGCGCCGTCGCCTCGGCCGGGTCCAGGCTGCGGTTCCAGATCTGGACGTTGCTGATCTGGCCCTTGTAGTACGAACTCGGTGCGCTGTTGTAGAGGTAGCGACCGACCACGAAGTTGCCGGTCGTGGGCCACGCCACCGCAGCAGCGTGCGAGGCCGTGCCGGCGAGGACTTCGTTGACGTACAGGGCCATGGTGGCGGTGGAGGCGTTGTAGACCGCCACCAGGTGACTCCAGACCCCGAGCTGCACCGGCGTCGAGCTGACCGCCTGGTCGTACGCCCAACCGGGCCCGTCCGACCGGGCCATGCCGAACCGCCACGTCTTGTCGGTGTCCTCCTGCCAGAGGATGAACCGGCCGGAGCGCGCCCCGTCCTCGGAGAGGATGATGCCGCCGGCGGCCGTGGGTTTCGCCCACACCGACAGGCTGAAGGACTTCGTCGTGTCGACGAGAGTTCCGCTGCTGGCGAGGTGGCCGGTGCCGGTGGCGTCACCCACGGTGGCGCCGGCATCGGTGTTCATCCGGATGGAGGGGTCGAACAGGTCACCCTCGTGCCACCGGACGTTGCCGGCGGCGGTCAGGGGCTTGGTGCCCGTCGTGTCGGCCACGGTGGTCACCGTCGCACCGCCCACCCCCTCGTTGAGCGGGTACGTGTGGGTGGCGGTGGACAGGGTCTGCGGCTGCTGGGCCGTGATGGTGGGCGTCGGCGACAGGTCGACGAGGTGGGCCCGGGTCGCGCCGGCGGTCCCGATGGTCCAGAGGTCAGGCGTACCGTCGCTGTTGATGTCGCCCGCGCGCAGCGTGAGGGCCGCGCCCGCGTTCCAGTTGCTGGACACCGTGTACGGCGTGTAGGTGAGCTGACCGGTGTCCGGGTTGACGGTGAGGTTCGTCCAGAGGTGCAGCGCGCCGGTGGTGCGGTTCCAGAGGAACATCGCGGTCCCGCCGGCGAGTTGGGTGGTGGCGATGGTCCAGTTGTTCCAGTCGCTACCGCCCGTCGGCGTCGCCGCCGAGAGGTCGAAGGTGCCGATGTACCCGCCGGTCATGCCCAGGTTCGGGTAGTAGGACAGGTGGAACCCGTTGGCCGGGTCCCCGCTGATGCCGATGAGGTCCGGGTAGACGGAACCGAGCCGCCGGGAGTCACCGGCGTTGGCGAGCTGGAGCGGCTGGTTGCCCGTGCCGTCGAGGAGCTGCTCGCGCATCACGCTCTGCTGGTTTCCGCTGAGCTGTGACTGGATGACCGAGCCGTCTCCGTTGCCCCGCAGGATGCCGGCGGCACCGGGGTTCACTCCACCCGGGTAGTAGACGAGTAGGTCCTGGAGACCCGAGCCGAAGAACCTGCCCGTCACGACCTGGGCCCCGTTGAAGTCGGTGGGGGAGTTGGTGCCGGAGGTCCCGTTGCCGAGGGCGCCGACGTTGGTCATCGCGGTCCGGACGGCACCGCTGTTCATGCCGGTGGCGAGCCACACTCCGGCCGGGACGCCGTTGACGCCGCCGACGGTGAGCAGGTCGGTGGTGTCGTCGCCGGTCAGGTCGCCGTCCGCGGCGACAGCCGCCGGGTCGGCGTTGAAGGTGATGCTCGCCGACTCGCCGGCGTTCCCGCCGGCCGACAGGCTCGTGACGGTGAGTGTGTTGGTGAAGCGCGGCGGGGTCACCGTGATGGTGGCGTTGCCCGAGGTGGCGGTGACGGTCGACGGTGGCAGGCCGTTGAGCTGGTAGACGTAGCTGCTCGGCGTGGTGCCGGTGTCGGGTGGCGTCACGGCGAGGGAGACCGGCTTACCGATGGCCGGCTGCGTCTGCGGCCGGCCGACGTTGGGGGCACCCGCGCGGGTGGGGTCGAACTTGAAGGTGCAGGTGGCCGACCAGTCGCCGGTGGCGCCGAAGTCGGTGGCCTGGACCTTCCAGGAGAAGTTGGTGATGGCGCCGGCCGCCGCCGTACGCAGGGTGGTCGCGGGGACGACGAGCACCGCGGTCGAGCCGGAGGAGTACGTCAGCAGGCTTGGGTTGGACGAGGCGAGGGCCGTCTGCGTGGTGTCCGAGGACTTCCAGAGCTTGAAGGCGACGCCGAGGGTGCCGCCATTGCGGTCGGAGACCGGGGCGTAGAGGGTGACCGACCCGTCGCCCACCACGGTGGGGGTGGTGGCGGTGCAGGCGGTCTTCGGTGAGGTGGTCATCCCCGTCGGGGTGTTGGGTTTGTGGTTGTACTGGATGGTCAGGGTGGGGCTGGTCTCCAGGAACTCTTTCCAGCTCTGGGTGTCGCTGGCCTCGTTGGCGGCGATCATCCGCAGGGTGCGGGTGTCCTTCTTGTTGGTGACGTCGGCCTTGATCTGGCCGGTGATGTCGAAGGAGACGCCGGCGGCGTCGCAGCCGCTGTAGCCGTAGGCGAAGCTCTTGGA
This sequence comes from Micromonospora sp. LZ37, assembly GCF_059359015.1. Taxonomy (NCBI): domain Bacteria; kingdom Bacillati; phylum Actinomycetota; class Actinomycetes; order Micromonosporales; family Micromonosporaceae; genus Micromonospora; species Micromonospora sp. LZ37. Next base: position 81,035 of record NZ_JCADBL010000014.1, read on the forward strand.
GGCGGCCAGGGGCCCGTTGCTCTGGGTCTCCCAGTAGTTCCAGGTGGCGTTGCCGGAGGTGAGCACCGTGTTGGGGGCGTAGACGTTGACGGTCTTGTCGGTGCAGCTCCACGACTTCGTGTTGGTGATCTTGAAGGTCGCCGAGTTGATCGTCGCCCCGGTGAGGGTGCTGTGGGGAACGGGGAAGTTGATCAGGGTGTTGGAGCGTTGGCTGCCGGAGTTGCCGACCTGCATCCGCCCGATCAGGTCCGGGGTGTTCTTCCAGTAGTTGGTCGACTGGTGCTGGTAGGAGATCGTCGCCCAGCCGGACATCTTCGGCCCGACGGGCGTCCAGGTGAAGGTCGGATCGACGTAGACCGGGTAGACCGTCTTCGCATCGGCGAGCATCGCCCGGTCCGGGGTCAGGCGCAGCTTCCCGGCGGCGACCCGCACCCCGATGGAGGCGGTGCGGGCGGCGCGGCCCGGCGCGGCGGCGCTGGAGGCCGCGGCCTGGGCGACGGTGGCGGTGGAGTCCCACATGGCGGGGGCGGGGGCGGTGAGGACGGTCTTGCCGGCGCGGTCGCGGCCGGTGATGTTGCCGGCGGTGTCGGCGGCGAGGGTGACGCCCTTGGTGCGGGTGGTCAGGTCGAGGGCGGCGAGTTTGGGGTTGGCGGCGGCGGCGCGGTTCTTGACCACGAAGACGTGGGAGAAGGCGCCCTCGCTGCTGACCCGGACGGTGAGGTCGACCCCGGGCAGTACCTCGGGGTAGGTGGCGGTGGGCCCGGACAGGGTCGGCGCGGGTAGGGCCAGTGGTGCGGTGATGGACAGGGCCCGGTCGCCGCTGGTCATCTGCGCGAGGGGACCGGTGCCGCCGGCGGAGATGCGGATCGGGTTGGTGGTGACGGCGGCGGTGATGCTGCCGTCGGCCTGCCGGACCAGGGTCGGGTCGAGGTCCTTCCACCGGCCGTCGACCCGGGTGCGGGTGGGTACGGCGGACTGGGTCAGCTCGACGGTGCCGTCGGGGCGGGCGGTGTACGTCGAGGTCGAGGTGCCGGCCGCGGTCGCCTCGACCGGCTTGCCGGTGCGCTTGGCCTGGGCCATGGCCTGGTCGACGCTGAGCGCGCCACCGGCCGGCTTCGGGGCCGGCTTCGCCGGCGCGGCGGCTACCGGCCCCGCCACCAGGGTGAATGCCGTGGACGCGACGGCGAGACTGACCGCCGTCCCGGCCGCGACCGATCGAGTCCCTTGTGGACTCCGTCTGGATGACATGACGAATTGACTCCCCCGTGTGCAAGTCCGACGGACGCGCGTCGCGCGTCCGGTTGAGCGGCCACAGTGAATCAGCCGTCGCGGTGTCCGGGGAACGTCTTCGGTCACACGACGTTGTCCCTTTCGCACTCACTGCGATGGATTTGGGGCTGCGACGGGTGTCTATCGTTATGGTTTCGTTACCATCGATGACCGATGGCATGAAACATTGATCGCGCCACGGGGGTGCGCGACTGGACACTCTGCGTGGCTCCTGTCTCTTCTCGCAGAGGTGAGGTCCGTATGGTCGGGCACGGGGGCATACGCCTGACTCGTCCCAGGTATGTGGTCGCGATGATCGCGGCGACGTCACTGGTGGCGAGTTTGTTGTCGGGATCGCCGGTGTCGGCGAAACCCAGGGGTGGAGAGCTGGCGAAGGCCCCGGCGACGTCGCCGGGTCGGTCGGTCAAGGGCGTGAAGCCGTTGCCGACCAAGTTCGTCACGCCGCCGGACGACGCCAAGTCGAACTTCAAGCCGACCCGGGTGTCGTGGCCGAAGGCCACGTCCGCGCGGGTCGACCTCTCCCCGGCGGGCGCGCGGGTTGCCGCGCCGGGCAAGGTGCGGGCGGCAGGGACGCCGGTGTGGGCGCAGCCGGTCGCGGCGAAGGCCGGCGGAGCGGTCGGCCCGCGGAGCCTGGACGTGAAGGTCGCCGATCGCAAGGCGGCGGAAGCGGCCGGGGTGGACGGCGTGCTGCTCTCCGTCAGCCCGGACGTGGCCTCCGGCGCGGTCCGGGTGGGCGTGGACTACGCGGGGTTCGCCGAGGCGTACGGCGGCAACTACGGGTCGCGGTTGCGGCTGGTGCAGCTGCCGGTCTGTGCGCTGACCACGCCCGCCGTGGCGGCGTGTCGGACGGCGACGCCGCTGGCGTCCACGAACGACGCGGCGGCGAGGTCTGTCTCGGCGGAGGTGCCGTTGGCTCCCTCAGCTTCTCGGACGCAGGCCGCTGCGGGCGGCATGACGACCGTGCTCGCGGCGGTGGCGGCGGCGGGGGAGGAGGGCGGCAAGGGCGGCACGTACGCGGCGACCGACTTGAAGCCGTCGGGTTCGTGGACGGGTGGGGGTAGCACCGGTTCCTTCACGTATTCGTATCCGATCACCGTGCCGCCGGCAGCGTCCGAGCTGGTGCCGACGGTCAGCCTGTCGTATGACTCGGCGAGCGTGGATGGTCAGACGGCGTCGACGAATGCGCAGTCGTCGTGGGTGGGTGATGGGTGGTCGACTGGTCGGTCGTTCATCGAGCAGTCGTTCGCGTCGTGTCAGGATGATCCGGGTGGTAAGGCGTCGCCGGTGAAGACGTATGACCGGTGTTATGACGGTCCGGTGCTGACGATGTCGTTGAACGGGTCGTCGACGTCGTTGGTGTGGGACGCCACCAAGCAGGTGTGGAAGCCGGAGGCGGACAGCGGTGAGGTTGTCACGAGGGTGACGGGTTCGAACAACGGGTCGGGCACGGAGCACACCGACTACTGGCGGGTGACGTTGCGTGACGGCACGGTGTACGAGTTCGGGCGTAACCGGTTGCCGGGGTGGTCCTCGGGGAAGGCGGAAACGAAGTCGGTGGATTCCACGCCGGTGTATTCGCCGCATGCGGGGGATCCGTGTTACGACTCGGCGGGGTTTTCGGCGTCGGTGTGCACGATGGCCTACCGGTGGAATCTCGACCATGTGGTGGACGTGCACGGTAACGCGATGGCGTACTACTACGGGCAGGACACGAATTTCTACGGCCGCAACAAGGGCGCCACGAATGTCTCCTACGTCCGCGACTCGTGGTTGAAGCGGATCGACTACGGCTTCCGCGACGGTGGCGCGTATGGGACGGTGCCGAACCGGGTGGTGTTCCACACCGGGGACCGGTGCCTTGCGGGAACCTGCCAGCCGTTGAACTCGGCGAACAAGGCGAACTGGCCGGACGTGCCGTTCGACCTGATCTGCGCGTCGGGGACGGACTGTGATGACTGGAGTCCGTCATTCTTCTCGACGGTCCGGCTGACGTCGATCGAGACGCAGCAGTACAACACGGCGTCCACGCAGCACGAGCCGGTCGACTCCTACGCGCTTGCGCACACGATGCCGGCGACGGGGGATGGGACGTCGCCGACGTTGTGGCTGTCGTCGGTCACCCGCACCGGCCACGATGTGAGCGCGGGCGGCTCGACGGCGGCGATCGGTCTGCCGTCGGTGAGTTTCAGTGGGATCAAGCTGGCCAACCGGGTGGACACGGCCGGGGGTCTGCCGTCGTTCTACCGGCAGCGTATCTCGGCGATCACCACCGAGACCGGGTCGGTGATCTCCCCGAGCTACGAGTTGCCGGTGCCGTGCACGGCGCCGGTGTCGCAGTCCCCGGCGTCGAACACCAAGTCGTGTTATCCCGTGTACTGGACGCCGGACGGGTATGTGAATCCGTATCTGGACTGGTTCCACAAGTACGCGGTCACGAGGGTGACGTCGACGGACCCGACGGGTGGGGCGGCGGCGTTGTCGACCAGCTACAAGTATCTGGGTGGCGCGGCGTGGCGGTACGACGAGAACGAGGTCGTCAAAGCCAAGTACCGCACCTACGGGCAGTTCCGTGGCTACGGCAAGGTGCAGACCTTCAGCGGTGACGGTGTCAACGACCGGCGCACCCAGTCCGAGACCGCCTACTACCGGGGCATGTCGAAGAACAACAACACCACCGTCGTGAACGTCACCGACTCGGCAAACGGAGTTCACGAGGATGTGGACGAGTTCGCCGGGCGGGTGTTGGAAACCACCGAGTACCTGGGTGAGAACGGCCGGATCGACTCCTCGACGATTACCTCGTACTGGGCGTCCGGCGCGACCGCGACCCGCTCGCGCACGGGCCTGCCGGCGATGACCGCGCAGTGGGTGCAGCCGGTCAAGACGTACACCCGCCAGGCCGTCACCAGCGGGGCGTCACCGACCTGGCGGTATACCGCCACGGAACACAGCTACGACGCGAACACCACCAGCGCCACCCTCGGATCGCTCAAGCACACCTACACCTACACCGTGCCGATCAACGCGGCGCTTGACCAGTGCACCAGCTACACCTACGCCCCGGCGAACACCAGCAAGAACCTCATCGGCCTGGTCTCCCAAACCGAAACCGTCGCCGTAGCGTGCGGCGGGTTCACCCAGGGCAGCCCCGCCTCCAAGCCCGGCAGCGTCAACACGCTGACCGGCCCGGCGACGGTGAACCGGCCGGCGCAGGTGGTGAAGGTGGAGCGGACCTTCTACGACGACACTACGTTCAGTGAGACGTTCCCGCAGGCGGCGGCGCCGACCAAGGGTGACGTCACGATGACGCGGGCGGCGAAGGACTACACCTCGGGTGCCTACGTGTGGCAGACGGCCGGGCGTTCCACCTACGACTCGTACGGGCGGGTGGTGGACAGCTACGACGCCCGGGGCAACAAGTCGACCGCCGGCTACACCATGAACGCCGTGGGCCTGGTCACCGGCACGACCACCACGAACGCGTTGCTGCAGAGCGCGTCAACCACGGTGAACCCGCGCCGGGGTGGCACGCTGACGGCTACCGATGCCAACGGTGTCGTCACTCGGCAGCAGTACGACGCGCTGGGCCGCTCCACCGCGGTGTGGACCCATTCACGGGCGACGAGCAGCCCGGCGAATCACACATTCGCCTACACCGTGTCGAAGACCGGCGTGACGGCGGTGACCAGCCGCAAGCTGAACAACTCCAACGGCTACCAGACATCGGTCACCCTCTACGACGCGTTGCTGCGCACGCGGCAGACGCAGGCGGTGACCCCGCAGGGCGGTCGGATGATCACCGACACGTTCTACGACACCCGGGGTTGGACACGGGCGTCCTACAACGGGTGGTGGGAGGACACCAACCTGCCCACCGTGAGTGCTCCGGTGTCGGCGGCGGATCTGAACAAGCAGGTGCCGAACCAGACGTTCACCACCTACGACGGTCTCGGCCGGGCGGTTATCGTCACCGCCGCGAAGAACGGCCTGGACGTCTCGTCGACAACGACGGTGCATCACGGCGACCGCACCACGGTCGTCCCGCCGACTGGCGGCACGGTGGCCACCACCATGACTGACGCGTTGGGTCGCAAGAGCCAGCTGGTGGAGTACACGGCCCGTCCGACCGTGACCGTGCCGGCGGACACGTTCACCGGCACGTTCACCGTCACCGGCGGCACCACCACCAGCAGCAGCTACGGCTACGACGCCCGCGGCAACCAGTCGACGTTGACCGACGCCGCGGGCAACGTGTGGACCTCCACCTACAACCTGCTCGGGAAGGTGGTCGCCAAGACCGACCCCGACGCCGGCAGCAGCAGCCTGCGGTATGACGCCAACGGCAACCTGGAACAGTCCACCGACGGGCGCGGCAAGACCCTGTCCTACACCTACGACGCGCTCAACCGCAAAACCGGCGAGTACGCCGCTGCGGTCGCCAGCCAGACGGCGGCCAACCAACGCGCGAAGTGGATCTACGACAACAGCAACGACGTCGCTGGCGTCACCAACCCGATCGGACAGTTGACCACCACGATCGCCTACCGGGATGGGCAGGCCTACACCACCCAGCAGAAGGCCTTCAACGTCTTCGGCAAGAGCCTCGGGGTGACGGTCACCATCCCCGACAGCGAAGGCCTGCTGGCCGGCTCCTACGTCTTCGGCCACACCTACACCAGCGCTCTCGGCCTCCCCCTGACCGAAACGTATCCGGCCAAGGGCAGCCTCCCCGCCGAGACCGTGCTGCACGGCTACGCCGGGGTCCTCGACCTACCCACCACGTTGGGTGGGCTCGCCGGCTACACCCAGAGCGTCACCTACGACGCCTGGGGCCGGGTCAACCAGCAGAAGATCGGCTCCGCCACCAGCTTCGCGCTGGTCACCAACGCCTACGACACCCACACCGGCCGGTTGACCAACCAACTCGTCAGCAAAGCCACCAGCACCACCACGGCGACCGCGGTCGACGAGCAGGACTACCGCTACGACGCGTTCGGGAAGATCAACCGGAAGATCAGCAAGCGCAACGGCGCCACCGCCGAAACCCAGTGCTACGGCTACGACGGCCTCAACCGGCTCACCGAAGCCTGGACCGCCACCGACAACTGCGCGGTCACCCCCACCACAGCCAACCGGTCAATGGTTGGTAACAGCATCGGCTCCGGCAGCGCCTACTGGGCCAGCTGGGACGTCAACGCGATCGGCGACCGCACCGAACAGATCGACCGCAACCTCACCGGCGGCACCGACATCACCACCACCTACACCTACGACGGCAACGGCCAGGGCAAACCCCACACCCTGACCGCCACCACCAAGACCGGGGGCGCTACCGGCAGCACCGCCTACACCTACGACGCCGCCGGCAACATGACCGGCCGCAACGCCGCCCAAGGCGCTCAGACACTGAGCTGGGACGACGCCGGAAAACTCACCGGCGTCACCGGCGGCACCAGCGGCGACAACACCTTCATCCACGACGCCGACGGCAACCTGCTCATCCAAAAAGAACCCGGCAAGAACACTCTCTACCTACCCGGACAACAACTCACCCTCAACACCGCCACCGGCATCATCGACGGCGATCGTCACTACACGTTGCCCGGCGGCGGCACCGGCATCCGCTCCGGTAGTGGAAGCAACTACACCTTCGCCGTCGCGGACCATCAGGGAACGCCGACTCTCTACTTGGATAGCACCGCGCAAACCCCGACCTGGCGGCAGTACACCCCTTACGGCGGGCCCCGCGGTGCCGGTGCCACCTATGTCGACAACCGGGGCTTTCTCAACAAGCCGATGAGCCCCACCGGCCTGACCACCATTGGTGCCCGCGCCTACGACCCCGCCACCGGACGTTTCGTCTCCGTTGACCCGATCATCGACTCTGCGGACCCACAACAGTGGAGCCCTTACGCCTACGGACACAACAGCCCAATTCACTACAGCGACCCGACCGGCCTCATCTTCTGTGGCGACGATGCATGCAAGCTGACCTACACTCCACCCCCGAACGTCGGAGGTGGTAACGGCGGGGGGTCGAAGGAAACCACCAAGCCGAAGAACGGGAAGATCACCGATCGGCGGCATGACGTGAATCGCCACTGCGACGCGGCATGCGCGAAGAAGCGCCTGGGGATGCGGATCAAACCTGTTATGGCTCAGATCCTGTTCGCGAGCTGGGCTCGGCCTGCCCTGGCCTCCTCTCACGCATGCAAGGCTTACGGCGTATGTGGCATAGCCGACGTCGCTGTAACCGTCAGTGAAGGTGAGGATGTCGATCTGGGCCTCGTCTCCGGAATCCGACTCAGCAAGACAGTGAACCTCGACCGGAACGACGAAGAGGTTCCGAGCGTCTACGTCGAGGACTACGAGGGCATGTCACGCGGACTAGAAGCCAGCATCGAGTTGGGCGGCGCTCATGGTGGCGTGGGAGTCGGTGGCTCTGTGGAATTCTCGACCGGACAGAACATGGGCGCGAGCTTCCCCGCGAAGAGTAACGGCACCTCCACGGACGCCTACATATCGCCTAAAATTGCCTACCAATGGAAGAAGACCACAGCCGTGGTGCGGTACGAGGATGGTCGGACTGAAAAGTACGAGGCTTACGATCTGAAGATCGACCATTACGGCTATGGTGCAGGAAAGTCGACCGGTTACGGAAACCTTCCCGCCATCGGTGCCGACCCGTTCCCCGAGATGTTCAAGTGAGCGCAAGCTACTGACATGATGAGACCAATCCTGGTATTAGTTCCTCTCGTGGTGGCGGGCTGCACGGCAGATCAGCCAGATCTGCCGGGCCTGAGTGAGGCCGTGACGAATACCCAATCCGTAGTCGCGAGCCATGTCGGTCACGGTGATGGGCCGGTCGCGCTAGGGCCGGTACGGGATCGCGGACGTCCTCTCACGATGTTTGGATCGTGCCTGGGTGGGGGTGTCATGGAGATTGTGGCAACCGACGATCGAGGTGGTGAACGAGGGCGGACCTCTTACCGCTGCAACGGAAGGCGGGGAGCGGGCTTGGAGATCGCCTCCGAAAGGCTCGGCGAGATCACCGTTGATCCTCACTTTCGTGGTGCCGTCACGGACTGGGAAATTTACGTGACGGAAGGCCTTGCGCCTGCAGTCGAGCCTCGGCCGACTTGATCCTTCAGAGTCAGAACCGGAGATCGGGGTTCGGGCGGCGATCAGAGTCGTTGCCCGACCCCGCTCTACCCTTGCCTCTTGTCGTGTCGACCGGCAGTCGCACGACCGTCTAGTGGCACCGGCTAGCCAGTCATGTTTGAAGAAGCTGCGAAACAACCGATGTCCACGTATGTATCCGACAACCGTGGTGCCGTCCTAGCCGGCGCGCGCCACACAGCAACGGCCGCCTTAATACCTCGCCACTGCTGGCGTCGGCGTGGCCGTTGACCGTTCCGATCGCAGGGTGGCCCCGTAATCAGCTTGGGCGGAACCAGAGCACCCCCAGCGGCGGCACCCGCAGCGCCGCTGACGCGACCATCCCGTGCCACGGCACGTCCTGCGCCTGCACCGTCCCCAGGTTCCCCACCCCCGACCCGCCGTAGTGCCGCGCGTCGGTGTTGATCACCTCGGTCCACGTCCCGCCCGCCGGCAGCCCCACCCGGTAGTCCTCCAACGGCAGGGCGGAGAAGTTCGCCACGCAGACCAGCGTCGCGCCGTCCGGGGCGATCCGGACGAACGAGACCGCGTTGTTGGCGACGTCGTCGCCTGCGATCCAGCGGAACCCGGCCGGCTCGGTGTCCTGCGCCCAGAGCGCCGGGGTGTCCCGGTAGACGGTGTTCAGGTCGCCGACGAGGCGCTGCACGCCGGCCCGGGCCGGGTCGTGCAGCAGGTACCAGTCGAGGCCGCGCTCCTCGCTCCACTCCCGGTCGTCGGCCAGCTCGGAGCCCATGAAGAGCAGCTGCTTGCCCGGGTGCGCCCACATGTACGCCAGCAGCGCCCGCACGTTGGCCAGCCGCTGCCAGGTGTCGCCGGGCATCTTTCCGGCCAGCGAGCCCTTGCCGTGCACCACCTCGTCGTGGCTGATCGGCAGCGTGTAGTTCTCGCTCCAGGCGTACGCCAGGGAAAAGGTGAGCTGGTGGTGGTGGTGCTGGCGGTAGATGGGGTCCTTGGAGGTGTAGAGCAGGGTGTCGTGCATCCAGCCCATGTTCCACTTGAACCCGAAGCCGAGGCCGCCCTCGGTGGTCGGCCGGGTCACCCCGGGCCAGGCGGTGGACTCCTCGGCGATCATCACCACCCCGGCGTGACGCCGGTAGACGGTCGCGTTGACCTCCTGGAGCAGCGCGATCGCCTCCAGGTTCTCCCGGCCGCCGTGCTGGTTGGGCGCCCACTGCCCGTCCTGGCGGGAGTAGTCCAGGTAGAGCATCGAGGCGACCGCGTCGACCCGCAGCCCGTCGACGTGGAACTCCTCGCACCAGTAGAGCGCGTTGGCGACGAGGAAGTTGCGGACCTCGCGGCGGCCGAAGTCGAAGACGTACGTGCCCCAGTCGGGGTGCTCGCCGCGGCGCGGGTCGGGGTGCTCGTAGAGCGGGGTGCCGTCGAAGCGCGCGAGGGCCCACTCGTCCTTGGGGAAGTGCGCCGGCACCCAGTCCAGGATCACCCCGATGCCGGCGGTGTGCAGCCGGTCCACCAGGTAGCGGAAGTCGTCGGGGCTGCCGAACCGGGACGTGGGCGCGTAGTAGCCGGTGACCTGGTAGCCCCAGGATCCGCCGAAGGGGTGCTCCATCACCGGCAGGAACTCCACGTGGGTGAAGCCCAGCTCGGTGACGTACGCGGTGAGCTGCTCGGCCAGTTCCCGGTAGCCGAGGCCGGGCCGCCACGAGCCGAGGTGCACCTCGTACACGCTCATCGGCTCCTGGTGGGGTTGGCGCCGCGCCCGCCGTTCCAGCCAGGTGGCGTCGTTCCACTCGTAGGTGGAGTGGTGCACCACCGAGGCGGTGGCCGGCGGCACCTCCGCGTACGCCGCGAGCGGGTCGGCCTTGTCCCGCCACTGCCCGTCGGCGCCGAGGACGCGGTACTTGTAGCGGGCGCCGACCTGCGCGCCGGGCACGAAAATCTCCCACACGCCGCTGGAGCCCAGCGAGCGCATCGGCCAGCCGTCGTCGGCGCCCCAGCCGGTGAAGTCGCCGATCACCCGCACCCCGCGGGCGTTGGGCGCCCACACGGAGAAGGCCACGCCCTCGTCGAAGACGCGCGCGCCGAGCGCCTCCCAGAGCCGTTCGTGCCGGCCCTCGCCGATCAGGTGCAGGTCCAGCTCGCCGATGGTGGGCGGGTAGCGGTACGGGTCGTCGGTGACCCGGCCGTCGGCGTCGACCCGGTAGTCCAGCACGGTGCCGTCGACGACGGCCTCGAAGATCCCGACGTCGTGCACCCGCTTCATCGGGTGCCGCTCGGCGCCCACGAGCACGGCCACGTCGCCGGCCCCCCGGCGCATCGCCCGGATGGTGGTGCGCCCGTCGGCGGGGTGCGCGCCCAGCACGGCGTGCGGGTCGTGCGTCTCGCCGGCGATCAGCTGGTCCATCGGTCGTCGTCCTTCTGGGCCGGAGCGGTCGGGGCGGTGCCGCCCGAGAGGTCGGTGGGTACGTCTGCCACGGTCAGGGTGGCCGGGACCGTCGTCGCGGGCGCCGGAGCGTCGGCGGCGTGCGGCCGGCGCACGGTCAGCACGTGCGCCGGTTGCAGGTACGGGTCGAGGCGGACCGCGTTGCGCTGCCCCCACTCGTAGCTGGTTCCGGTCAGCTCGTCGTGCACGGTGAACCGCTCGTGCCAGTCGAAGCCCAGCGCCGGCATGTCCAACGTGGTGTTGCCCCACTGCACGGTGTGCGAGTCGAACGAGCAGACCACGATGACGGTGTTGCCGGTGTCCGGGTCGTGTTTGGACCAGCAGAGCAGGGCCGGGTTGTCGATGTCGTGGAAGCGCAGGTTGCGCAGCCGGTGCAGGGCGGGGTTGTCCCGGCGTACCCGGTTGAGGGTGGCGATGAAGGGGGCCAGGGAGCGGCCGTGGGCCTGCGCGCCGGCCCAGTCCCGGGGGCGCAGCTCGTACTTCTCGTTGTCGAGGTACTCCTCGGCGCCGGGGCGGGCCACGTGCTCGAAGAGCTCGAAGCCGGCGTACATGCCCCACGAGGGGGAGAGCAGCGCGGCCAGCACCGCCCGGATCTTGAACATCGGCGGGCCGCCGTGCTGCAGGGACTCGTGCAGGATGTCCGGGGTGTTGGGCCAGAAGTTGGGCCGCATGTAGTCGGCCGCCGCGACCAGCTCCTCGCAGTACGCCCGCATCTCCGCCGCCGAGGTGCGCCAGGTGAAGTAGGTGTACGACTGGGTGAAGCCGATCTTGCCCAGCCCGTGCATGATCGCCGGCCGGGTGAACGCCTCGGCGAGGAAGAGCACGTCCGGGTCGACCTTCTTGACCTCGCCGATCAGCCAGTGCCAGAAGTCGAACGGTTTGGTGTGCGGGTTGTCCACCCGGAAGATGCGGATGCCCTCGCCGACCCAGTGCAGCACCACCCGCAGCACCTCGGCGCGGATGCCCTCGGGATCGTTGTCGAAGTTCAGCGGGTAGATGTCCTGGTACTTCTTCGGCGGGTTCTCCGCGTAGGCGATGCTGCCGTCGGCGCGGGTGGTGAACCACTCCGGGTGCTGCGTCACCCAGGGGTGGTCGGGGGCGCACTGCAGGGCCAGGTCCATCGCCACCTCCAGGCCCTGCTCGGCGGCGGCGGCGATGAACTCGCGGAAGTCCTCCGGCTCACCCAGGTCGGGGTGGATGGCGTCGTGGCCGCCCTCGGTGGCGCCGATCGCCCACGGCGAGCCGACGTCGTCGGGCCCGGCGGTGAGGGCGTTGTTGGGGCCCTTGCGGTTGACCCGGCCGATCGGGTGGATCGGCGGCAGGTAGAGCACGTCGAAGCCCATCGCCGCGACCCCGGGCAACCGGTCCATCGCGGTGGCGAAGGTGCCCGAGCGGGCCGGGGCGTCCACGGTGGCCGGTACCGCCCCCTCGGAGCGGGGGAAGAACTCGTACCAGGCGGAGAAGAGCGCGCGGGGGCGGTCCACCCAGAGCCGGTACTCGTCACCGGTGGTGACCAGCTCCCGCACCGGGTGCGCCCAGAGCAGGTCGGCCAGGTCCAACGCCGGGGCCACCCGGTGGGGCAGCGCCAGCCGTTCGTCGCGCAGCGCCGCCACCGCCGTCCGCACCCGCTCCGTCTCGCCGGCCGGGACCAGCGCGACCGCCGCCTCCAGCACCCGGGCGCCCTCGGCCAGGTCGTTGGCCAGGTCCTCCGGGCCCTGCCCGGCGGCGATCTTCTTGGTGACCGCGTTCTGCCAGGTCAGGTAGGGGTCCTGGAACGCCTCGACGGTGAAGACCCACTCGCCCACCGCGTCCGGCCGGATGGCCGCGTGCCAGCGGTCCTGACCCGGTTCACCCGGGCGCATCCGGGTGAACGGCCGCGCCGCGCCGTCCGGGCCGAGCCAGACCACGTTGCAGCCGAGCGCGTCGTGCCCTTCCCGGTAGGCGCGGGCCGACACCGGCACCACCTCGTCGACCACCGCCTTGGCGGGATAGCGACCGCAGGCGACCACGGGGGAGACGTCTTCGATCGGGAACCGTCCGCTCACATCGCCAACCTACTGTGCGAGATCGCTTCGTGCTCGGTCAGCCCGTCGCGCCCACCGACCGGTAGACCTCCAGCGTGCGTGCGGCGATGGCGTCCCAGGAGAAGTGCTCGACGGCCCGCCGCCGCCCGGCGAGGCCGAACGCCCCGGTCCGTGCCGGGTCGGCCAGCAGCCCGTTGATCGCCGCGGTCAGGTCGGCCACGAACCGCTCCGGGTCCAGCGGCCGCCCGCTGCCGTCGGTCGCCTGGTCGATCGGCACCAGCAGCCCGGTCTCCCCGTCGGCGACCACCTCGGGAATGCCACCGGTGGCGGTCGCCACCACGGCCGTCTCGCAGGCCATCGCCTCCAGGTTGACGATTCCCATCGGCTCGTAGACCGACGGGCAGACGAAGATCGTCGCGTGGGTGAGCACCTGGATCACCTCGTGCTTGGGCAGCATCTCGGCGACCCAGACCACCCCGGAGCGCTTCGCCCGCAGCTCGGCGACCAGCTCCTCCACCTCGGCGGCGATGTCAGGCGTGTCGGGGGCCCCGGCGAGCAGCACCAGCTGGGTGTCGGCGGGCAGCTCGCGGGCCGCGCGCAGCAGGTACGGCAGGCCCTTCTGCCGGGTGATCCGCCCCACGTACACCACGCTCGGGCGGGACGGGTCGATGCCGAGCCGGTCCACCACGTCGGTGCCGTGGTCCGGGGCGTACTGCGCGGTGTCGATGCCGTTGTAGACCACCCGGACCCGGTCCGGGTCGACCGCCGGGTAGGCGGTGAGCACGTCGCGCCGCATCCCCTCGCTGACCGCGATCACCGCGTCGGCGCCCTCCACCGCGGTGCGCTCGCACCAGGAGGAGAGCGCGTAGCCGCCGCCGAGCTGCTCGGCCTTCCACGGCCGCAGCGGTTCCAGGCTGTGCGCGGTCACCACGTGCGGCACCCCGTGCAGCAGCTTCGCGGTGTGCCCGGCCAGGTTGGCGTACCAGGTGTGGCTGTGGACCACGTCACTGCCGGCACACCCCGCGGCCATCTCCAGGTCGACCCCCATGGTGCGCAGCGCGGCGTTCGCGCCGGCCAGGCCGGCTGGTTCGGCGTACGCGGTGACGCCCGGTCCGGTGCGCGGCGCACCGAAGCAGTGCACCCGCACGTCGGCCAGTCGGCGCAGCTCCCGGGCCAGGTACTCGACGTGCACCCCGGCGCCGCCATAGACCTCCGGCGGGTACTCCCGGGTGAGCAGGTCGACGCGAAGCGAGGGTGCGGAGTCCGTCATGCCCCCGCACCCTAGTGCAGAACTGTGCCCGTACGAGTGGTGAAGTGGCAGCCGGATGGATAGCGTCGGTGCATGGCTGCCAAGGTGCTCGCGATCGTCCTGGCCGGTGGAGAGGGCAAGCGCCTCATGCCGCTCACCGCGGACCGGGCCAAGCCGGCCGTCCCGTTCGGCGGGATGTACCGCATGGTCGACTTCGTCCTCTCCAACCTGGCGAACGCCGGCTATCTGAAGATGGTCGTCTTGACCCAGTACAAGTCCCACTCACTGGACCGGCACGTCACCACGACCTGGCGGATGTCGACCATGCTGGGCAACTACGTCACCCCGGTGCCGGCCCAGCAGCGGCGCGGTCCCTGGTGGTTCGCCGGCTCGGCCGACGCCATCTACCAGAGCTTCAACCTGATCAACGACGAGCAGCCGGACTACGTGATCGTCTTCGGCGCCGACCACATCTACCGGATGGACCCCCGGCAGATGGTGGAGGACCACATCGCCTCCGGCGCCGGGGTCACCGTCGCCGGCATCCGCCAGCCGCTGTCGATGGCCGACCAGTTCGGCGTGATCGAGGTCGGCGAGGACGGCCGGCGGATCAGGGCGTTCCGCGAGAAGCCCACCGACGCGGTGGGCCTGCCCGACGCCCCGGACCAGATCTACGCCTCGATGGGCAACTACGTGTTCACCACCAAGGCGCTCTGCGAGGCCGTCGAGCGTGACGCGGAGGACAAGACCAGCAAGCACGACATGGGCGGCAACATCATCCCCATGTTCGTCGAGCGGGGCGACGCCAACGTCTACGACTTCAAGGACAACGAGGTGCCCGGCAGCACCGACCGCGACCGGGGCTACTGGCGTGACGTGGGGACGCTGGACTCCTTCTTCGACGCCCACATGGACCTGATCAACGTCCACCCGGTGTTCAACCTCTACAACTTCGACTGGCCAATCTACAGTGCCCAGCCGCCGTTCCCGCCGGCGAAGTTCGTCCACCAGTGGGGCGAGCGGGTCGGCCGGGCGGTCGGCTCGATGGTCTCGCCCGGCGCGGTGATCTCCGGTTCGCTGGTGGAGAACTCGATCGTCTCGCCGAAGGTCAAGGTCCACTCCTGGGCGCACGTGGACGGCGCGGTGCTGATGGAAGGCGTGGAGATCGGCCGGCACGCCGTGGTGCGCCGGGCCATCCTGGACAAGAACGTCTTCGTCCCCGAGGGCGCGGAGATCGGCGTCGACCTGGAAAAGGACCGGCAGCGCTACACCGTCTCCGACAATGGCATCGTGGTCATCGGCAAGGGCCAGCGCGTCGAGCCCTGAGCCCTGCCCCGCCAGCAGCCAGCGCCTGAACCGAGGAGGATCCCGCAGTGTCCCACCCCCGTGCCGGACAGCCCGCCGAGCCCGCCGACCTGGTCGACGTGCCCCGGCTGCTGACCGCCTACTACGCCGAGCACCCCGATCCGGCGGACCCGGCGCAGCAGGTCTCGTTCGGCACCTCCGGGCACCGGGGGTCGTCGCTGCGGAACGCCTTCAACTCCGACCACATCCTCGCGGTCACCCAGGCGCTCTGCGACTACCGGCGGGAGCAGGGCCTCGACGGTCCGCTCTTCCTGGCCCGGGACACCCACGCGCTCTCCGCCCCGGCCGAGGCGGACGCGCTGGAGGTGCTCGCCGCCAACGACGTCACCGTGCTGCGGGACAGCCGCGACGGCTACACCCCGACCCCGGCGCTGTCGCACGCCATCCTCACCCACAACCGGGGGCGGACCAGCGGGCTCGCCGACGGCATCGTGATCACCCCGTCGCACAACCCGCCCGACGACGGCGGCTTCAAGTACAACCCCACCCACGGCGGGCCCGCCGACACCGACGTCACGAGATGGATCCAGGACCGGGCCAACGCGATCCTGGCCGCCGGGCTCAAGGAGGTGCGGCGGATCCCGTACGCGCGGGCCCGCGCCGCCGACACCACCGGCGGGTACGACTTCCTCGCCAACTACGTCGACGACCTGCCCGCGGTGCTCGACATCGACGCGATCCGCGCCGCCGGGGTGCGCATCGGCGCCGACCCGCTCGGCGGCGCCAGCGTCGCCTACTGGGGCGAGATCGCCGAGCGGCACCGGCTCGACCTGACCGTGATCAACCCCACGGTCGACCCGACCTGGCGGTTCATGACCCTGGACGGCGACGGCAAGATCCGGATGGACTGCTCCTCGCCGAACGCGATGGCCTCCCTGATCGCCGCCCGCGCCGACTACGCGGTCTCCACCGGCAACGACGCCGACGCCGACCGGCACGGCATCGTCACCCCGGACGGTGGCCTGATGAACCCCAACCACTACCTGGCGGTGGCGATCGGCCACCTGTTCCGTACCCGATCGCAGTGGGGCCCGGCGGCGGCCGTCGGAAAGACGCTGGTCTCCTCCTCCATGATCGACCGGATCGCGGCCGACCTCGGCCGGCCGCTGCTGGAGGTGCCGGTCGGCTTCAAGTGGTTCGTGCCCGGGCTGCTCGACGGGGCGGTCGGCTTCGGCGGTGAGGAGAGCGCCGGCGCGTCCTTCCTGCGCCGCGACGGGGGCACCTGGACCACCGACAAGGACGGCATCCTGCTCTGCCTGCTCGCCGCGGAGATCATCGCCACCACCGGCCGGACCCCCAGCCAGCACTACGCCGAGCTGACCGAGCGCTTCGGCGCCCCCGCGTACGCCCGGATCGACGCCCCGGCCAGCCGGGCCCAGAAGGCGGTGCTCGGCAAGCTCTCCCCGGAGCAGGTCGGCGCCACCGAGCTGGCCGGCGAGCCGATCACCGCCACGCTCACCGCCGCACCGGGCAACGGCGCGTCGATCGGCGGGCTCAAGGTGACCACCGAGTCGGGCTGGTTCGCCGCCCGCCCCTCGGGCACCGAGGACGTCTACAAGATCTACGCCGAGTCGTTCCAGGGGGCGGAGCACCTGAAGCGGATCCAGGAGGAGGCGAAGGCGCTGGTGGACGGGGTGCTCGCCACCGCCTGACGCCGGGGCGGGGGCGGACGGTCAGCGGGGCGGGGGCAGCTCCCGGCGGTTGAGCTGCTCGCGCAGCCCCGCGGGGAGCAGCTCGCGCAGCTGCTCCGGCAGCAGCGGCAGGTCGAGCAGGCCCAGCTTGAGCTGGTTGCGCTCCTGGTAGCGGCGCGGGTCGAGGCGTACCACCAGGCCGGCGTCGCGCTGGTACCGCACGTGCACCGCGCCCTCCGTGGCCGCCTCCTGGATCACCATGCCGTCGATCTCCACGGCCACCGGCGCCGACTCGGCGCGCAGCTCCAACCGGATCGTCTCGTCCGGAGAGAGCACCACCGACCGGGAGATACCGGACATCGGCGCGGAGGGCGTCACCACCACGGCGTCGGCGGCCGGCGAGATCAGCGGGCCGCCCGCGGCGTAGCTGTACGCCGTCGAGCCGGTCGGCGTGCTCACCACCAGGGCGTCGCAGCGGTAGTAGCCGTACTGCTGGCCGTCGACGGCGAGGGTGGCGGTGACGAAGCCGGAGCCGGGCTGGCGGACCAGCGCGACGTCGTTGAACGCGACCATGTCGTCGCCGCAGATGTCGCAGGCCAGGCAGGCGTGCGACTCGACGGTGAAGTCCCGTGCGACCAGCCGGGCCAGCGCTCGCGGCAGGTCGGGCGGCTCCACCTCGACCAGGAAGCCCAGCCGCCCCAGGTGCACCCCGAGCACCGGCTTCGGGTGGCGCACGGCCGAGCGCAGCGCACCCAGCATGGTGCCGTCCCCGCCGATGCTGATCAGCGCGTCGCACCGGGCTGCCAGCTCCTCCGCCGGGACCGGTTCCACCGTCGGCGGCACCCGGTGCCGGTCGTCGACCCGGACGGCCAGCGACTTCCCGTGCCGGGCGGCCCACCGTTCGATGATCTCGACCACCTCGGAGACGTCCCGGGTGGGATGCAGCACCAGACCGATCAGGTACGCCGCCACCGCTACAGCTCACCACATCCGCCGGGTCGGCGGTGGGCGTACCGGAAGGCGCGCCGGCGGTGTCCCCACCGCCGGCGCGCCCGGTCCGCGGCGTCAGCGCCGCGCCGCTCCGGTCAGGTGGGCCAGCGACCGGGCGACCAGGTCGTCCCGGGCCGCCGGGGCCAGGCCCTCCAGGCCGAAGCCGAGGTAGACGGTGTCGTCGGTGACCACCGCCGCGCCCTCCTCGAAGGCCTGCTGGCTGCGGGCCCAGTCGTTGGCGGCCGGGGCGGAGCCGGCCGGCGGCCCGGCCACCGTCCAGCCGTCCAGGTCGGCGGCCTCGAAGGAGGTCTCCGAGACGACCACGCCGTCGGCGTACACCCGCGCGTCGTCCAGGAAGACGCCCAGGCCCTGGGTGCCCCAGTCGGAGGCGTAGGTGATCGACAGCTCGACCTTCTTGCCGGCGTACGCCGACAGGTCGACGGCGAACTCCTGCCAGCCCCCGGAGGCGCCGGTGGCCGCGTTCCAGCTACCGGTGCTGCCGGTGGGGGAGCAGTCCGCGCCCTGGTAGTGGGCGAGGAACGGGTGCAGGGTCGCCGCCCAGCCGGACTCGCAGCTCTCCCCGGTCCCGGTGCCGGTGCGGCCGTTCTTGTCCGGCAACGTGGTCCAGTCGTCGCTGCCCACCTCGTGCGCCTCCACGAACAGGTAGTCCCAGTCCTGCTCGATGTCGTACGAGGTGAAGAAGCGCAGCTCGCCGCTGGAGGCCGAGGTCAGGTCGACGGTCCGGGTGAGCCGCTTGTACGACTCGTCGGCCCGCCCGCTGTAGAGGTACCACTCACCGGTGCGCGGGTCGAACGGCGCGCTGCCCGGCCGCGCCCAGTCCACCGTCGCCGAGCTGGCGAACTGCGGGAACCGGTCCGGCGTGAGGAAGCTCGACGTGGACAGGAACGAGGCGGTGTGGTCCTGGTTGCCGGCGGAGCCCTCCGCGTTGAGCTGCCCCGAGAAGCCGGCGAAGGCCCCCTCGGCGCCGCGCAGCGGGTACGGCGTGCCGTCCGGGGCGGAGCCCCCGTCGCTGACGTAGTTGTACGCCCCCAGGTAGTACTGCTGGAAGTCGTTCAGCAGCGGCAGGCAGCTGGCGTCGTCCGGGTCCGTGCACTCCGCCCCCGGGTTCGGCTGGTAGACGTACGAGCCGTTCGCGGCCTGGGCGAAGAGCGCGTACTTGCCGCTGACAAGCAGCTTGCCGCCCTCGTTGAGGTAGTCCCGCACGGCCAGCTCGGTCTCCAGCGCCGCCCGGGCGGCGGTGCCGCCGACCTGGCCGGGGGAGCGCAGGATGATGTCGTCGCCGGTCTCCCAGACCACCGTCCGGTAGTGCGAGAGCACCCCCAGCGGGTGCGGCGCCTTGCGGCCCATGGTGTCGAAGTCGTACACGTCGCTGCTGCGGCCGGCCTTCGCCAGCGACGCGGCGATCTCGTCGGCGTACTTCGCGCCGGTGGCGTTCTGCGCCGGGCTGAGCCCGGTCACGTCCTCCACCGCGAGGACCAGCACGTCACCGCCGATGTCGCCGTGCACCCGGTAGGTGAAGTGCTCGCTGGCCACCGGACCCTTGCGGGGCTTGACCCCGGTGAACCAGACCTCGACCCGGTCGCCCGGCTTCGCGCCGCGCACCGTGCCGCGCAGCTCGGCGTAGTAGTCGTCGTGGGTGTCGCCGTACCGCTCACCGCCGCGCCACTCGCGGACCTTGGTGGTCTTCGGCCGGCCGCCGTTGACGGTGTAGTGCATCCGCACGTTCTTCAACGCCCGCCGGGTGATCGACGCGACCTGCTGGTCGCGCCCGTAGGAGGTGTCGAAGGCGTCCACCACGAAGTCCGGGGTGGCGCGCCCGACCACCGACACCGGGTCGTCCGGGTCGGCCGCCGACTTCGCCACCGCCAGGGCGAACGGCACGTTCTTCGCCACCTCGGCCGAGATCAGCTTCTCGTCGTCGGGGAAGATGAAGCCGCTGACGCAGTCCTCGGGGCGCCACTGGTCGTCCGGGTCCGACGCGGCGGCCGACTGGCAGGTGGACATCTCCGGCGTGAAGCCGAGGGTGCCGTACCGGACGGTGGCGTGGCTGTCGGTGTCGCCGTTGGTGGTGTACAGCTCGGCGGAGATGTCCGGGTCGTAGCCGGGGACCGCCGGGTGCGCGTCGTCGCCGACCATCGCCTCGTAGATCACGTCGTCCGGGGTGGGGGTGCTCACCTGCCACCCGACGCCGTAGAGCAGCAGCTGCGCGGCCGAGTGGTAGTTGACGAAGAACTCGAAGCCGACCCGCTTGAAGAGCCGGTCCAGCGCCTTCGTCTCCGGCTCGGAGTTCGGGCCCGGCCCCCGGTAGGTGTCGCTGTTCGGCTCCGGCGAGGAGCCCTCGTCGTCGTAGCCCCACTTGTAACTGAAGTTGCGGTTGAGGTCGACGCCGTCGGCGGTGGTGATCTGCCCGTCCCCGTCGTTGTCGCGCAGGTTCTTGCGCCACAGCCGGTTGCCGGGGGTGAAGGTGTGGTCGTACCCGTCCGGGTTGGCCACCGGCAGGAACCACAGCTCGGTGGTGTCGACCAGGCGGGTGATCTGCGGATCGCTGCCGTAGTTGTCCAGCACGTGGTGCATCAGCCGGCGGGTCATCTCCGGGGTGATCCACTCCCGGGCGTGCTGGGCGCTGCCGTAGAGCACCGCCGGGCGCGTGCCGTCCGGCACGCTCCGCGCGTTCTTGGTGACCTTCACCGCGAGGATCGGTTTGTCCTGCCAGGTACGGCCGATGGTCTCCAGCTTGGCCAGTCTGGGGAAGCGGGCCGCGGTGGCGGTGATCTCGTCCCGCAGGCCGCCCGGCGCGCTGTACGGGCGGAACGCGTCCCAGCCGGCCGCGGCCTGCTCCCGCAGCGCCTGGGAGGCGGCCTTGCCGCGCACCTTCTTGACGTCGAGCTTGACGCCCTGGCCGGCCAGGCGCTCCGCCTGCCGGGTGCTGAGCACCGTCTCCACCTCGGTGGAGCCGGCGGGGTCGGTGCCGCGGTGGTCGTGACCGAGGTCGACGCCCGCGGCCCGCAACTTCTCCAACTGCTGCGCGTCGAGCGTGCCGACGTACACCTCGAGCTTGTCGCGGCCGCCCGGCTCGGACGGGGGCCGGGCTGCCGCCGGAGCGGTCAGCGTCAACGCGCCGACCAGGGTGAACACGCCGGCGATCGCCAGCCGTGTTGGTCTCATCGCATCCCCTTTGGTGGAAGGACCGGTAACGGAGAGCCTTCCCAACTTGACTCACGCGTGTCAATGGGGCACTCGGCTCCGTCGGTGTGCCGGGATGCCGTCGCTGTCGTCACTGTCGTCGGTGGTGGTCCAACCGGCCGGCCGGCCTTCGTAACCCGCATTTTGTCGCCTCGTTGAGGGAGGTGCTGACGAATGGGTGGGCGCGACGAAGATCAGGACGCCCCCGACGGTCGGCAGCCAACCTAGGGAGCGATCGAAGGTGTATGCGTTGATGCGGTCGAAGGTGATGTTCGCGGAGCGTCGTCGGCAACTCGCCCGGAAGATCGCCCTGCACGACGAGCGGCTGTCCCGTGCGGACATCGAGCAGATCCAGGTCGAGCGATTCAACAAGGTGTGGGCGTACTGCACGACGCAGGTGCCGTTCTACCGGTCGTGGCGTCGGGAGCACGATCTGCCCGAGCGCATCCGCCGCCCCTCTGACCTCCGTCACTTTCCGATCCTCGACAAAGAGGTGCTGATCCGTCGGTCCGCGGAGGTGTTCCAGGGCGGGTCGATCAGACAGGCCTACAGCACCGGCGGGAGCACCGGTCAGCCGACCCGCTTTCCGAAGGCCGCGAACGAGGTGATCGGCCGATGGGTGAACAACTACCTCGGCCGGTCCTGGTGGGGAATCCAGCCGTTCGAGCCGCAGGTGCTGCTCTGGGGGCACGCGCACCTGTTCGGCAGTGGGCTGCGTGCTCGGGTCGCCCAGGCCGAGCGGGCAGCCGCCGATCGGCTGGTGAACATGACCCGCCTGAACGCCTACGACCTCAGCGAGCCCGCGCTGCGCTCGCACCACCTGGCCCTTCGGGACCGGAACCCGGTGGCACTGGTCGGATACACCTCGGCGGTCTTCAAACTCGCCCGATACATCGAACGGAACGGCTTCGACCTGGGCGACAAGAGCCGGCTCCGCTCGGTGATCCTCTGTGCGGAGACGGCCAGCGACGCCGACCTCGCGATGATCGAGCGGGTCTTCGGAGCCCACGCCGTCATCGAGTACGGCGCCGCGGAGACCGGCGTCATGGCGATGTCCCGGGAGAGGTCCAGAGCCATCCGCGTCATCTGGGACAGCTTCATCTGCCTGGTGCCGGAGAGCCGGTCACTGGTGGTGACCACCCTCGACGACCGCCTCTTTCCTCTGATCAACTACTCGATCGGCGACTGCGTCGAGCCGACCGACGTCGTCGACGGGAACGCGTTGGAGTTCCGCTCGATACTGGGCCGGCGGCAGGAGATCGTCCAGGTGGCGGCCGCGCAACGGATCCTCGATCTCTCCCCGATCCTGCCGGTCCACATCCTCAAGACCTATCCCGGGATCGTCGGAGTCCAGTTCCGTCAGGAGCGGCCGGACGCCCTGCACATCTACGTGCAGGCGGACCAGGAGTTGGACCTGGACGCGGTGAGCCGGTTCTTCGTTCGTGAACTGCGCAAGGACCACCCGGATCTCCGGGCCGACTCGATCACGTTCCACCAGGTCGCCGAACAGGCACGAACCCGGGCCGGAAAGCACGCCTTGTTCGTGCCCTGACCCGGCCGGCACGCGGGTCGCCGGGCTGACTCTCGGCGGGCATGGCCGGCACGGGCGCCGCTCGTCACCGGCCGGTCGCCCGGGCCAGCCGTGGTCGGCTTTCCCGATCGTCGGTCCGGCGTCCTCTCCTGCTTTTTCGTCCGTACCGCCGGAAGGCGGCCAGCCCGAGGAGAGCAGCCGCGACGAGTGCTTCCGCGACGCTGGTCGTCACGGCCGCACCCGCGGGAGCGAGTGTCACAGCTTGGACGAGCAGCCCTCCGGCGACGAGAAGTGCGATGGACAGAGCCACCCGGGTGGCGGCAGGGTAGCTGCCGTCGCCGATGCGGTTCAGCGCGACGGCCCGGTTGACCGTGGCGAACGGGAGGGCGAGCGCCAACAGCTGCAACCAGACCGCCGATTCGGGAATCGGCAGGCCGAGCAGAGTGGTGGCGATCCAGGGAGCCCAGGCGACGACGCCCACGGCGATCAGCGTCGCGGCGGTCACGGAGATCACCTCGGCGTCCCGACTGACCGCTCCGGTCGGCCCCAGCTTGTGCCGCCGTCGCGTACGGACCGCCATCGGCACCCGGAGCCCGCTGAAGACGACGGCGACCAGCGCCTGGTAGATGCTCGTCAAGGCACCGAAGCAGCCCACCACGAGCGGGCTGGCGACCAGCGAGAGCGCGATCGTGGCGGCTCGCCCGGTAAACGCGTCCGCGAGGCTGTAGGTGAACAGTTGGCGGTTCAACCGGAAGGCCCGTCCCGCCGACGAGAGCGACAGCCCGCTCCACAGCGGGCGGGCGCTGGACGAGCCGCGGCAGACCAGCGCCTCGGTCGTGAGCAGGTAGGCGGCTGCGCCGGCCGCCAGGGCGATCGTCAGCGGCGCGCCGGCGATCAGCAGCAGCAGCGCGAAGAGTCGGGTGGCGGTCAGCGCGGCCGAAGCCGCGAGGAACCTCATCTGGCGGACGAGATCGCTGAAGCGCAGCTCGGCGAGGCTGTTCAGGATCATCACGCCCCCGCCGCTCAGCAGGGCTGCCGTTGCGTACCCTCGGCCGCCGTACAGCCAGGCGAGCAGCACGGTGGCGCCGGCCATGGCCGGCACCGCGAGCAGCAGGCGCTGACTGCGGACGCTCCGACGTTCGTCCTCGTCCCCCGTGGCGTACAGGAGTGACGAGCCACCCATGATGAGAATCGCCACCCAGGTCAGGGCGGCGGTCATGACGCTGTAGGCGGCGATCTCGCCGGTCTGCCCCTGCCGGGCGCTGTACGCGAGTATCCCGGCGTTGAGCACGCCACTGACCAGGCTCGCCGCCGACGCCACGATGGCGTTCGAGCGGACTCCTCCAGGGCGGGCCCGGCGGCCCAACCGGGGAGGTGCGGTGGGTGAGGGAATTGTCCGCTCCCGCGTCAACCAGTCGTCCTTTCTCGGCGAACCGCTCCGGAGGCTGACAGCCGTGGGCTGGTCGATCGCCGGTGAGGCGGTGGACGGTCGGCCAGGCGCTCAGGCGTCACTGGCCTCCGGCGGTCAACCTGACTTGATCGAGGATGTTCGGGCCCGCCGCCCTGGTGCGCCAGGACCGGTACGCCTCGCCCGCCGCACGGCGGGCGCGAAGCCGTTCCTCCGCCGTCGACTTCGCCACCCGGTCGAGCTGCTCGGCCAGGGCGGCCGGCGTGAGGTCCGCCAGCACCGTTCCCCCACCGGTCCGGAGCACCGGGCTCCATGGCGTCTGGTCCGAACAGATGACCGGACAGCACGCGGACAGGCTTTCGGCGATGACGTGTCCGAAGTTCTCTCCCCGGGTCGGAAAGACGAACGCGTCGTACCGGGCGAACGTGGGGCGGACCTGATCCGGTGTCAACTCACCCCGGTACGTGAAGGTCACGACCGGGGGAAGTTGCGTGGCGAGTGTGCGACACGCGGACCAGTAGCTCTCGTCCTCCAGGGGGCCGTAGACGTCGAACACCACCGGCCGCGTCATCTGAGCGAGCGCGGCGACCACCATCGCCAGGTTCTTGACCGGGCTGACCCGGCCGACGAAGACGAGCCGCACCGGCTCGCCGGTCTCGACCGGCGGCATCGGCTCGGCGGGGAGCGAGACCTCATTTTGGCGGATCTCTATCCGGGCCCAGGGAAAGGCGCTCCGGATCAGCGTCGCCTCGTGTGCGCTGGTGGCGTGCCAAAGCACCTGGGACCATCTGAGAAATGGCCGCCACACCCGCAGGAACCGCCTTTTCTTGCTGGCCTTGGCATTCAGTGCGCTCTGGGCGAGTTCGCCCCGCGGCGCGATGAGGATCTGCTTGACACGGATGAGGTGGAACCGAGCCGCGAGGATCGGCAGTATCGAGGAGGTCGCCCAGAGGCTGTTGACGTACAAGAGATCGAAACGGCTGGACCGGAGGTCCCGCGCCAGCGCGAACCAGTGCCGTGGACGAGCCGGGTCGAGATAGTAGACCCGCGTCCGACCGCGCCGGACCCACCGGCCGGAAAGACCAGCGTACGGCTCCGTCGAGCCGAGGTCCCGGTCCCTGGTCACCAGGGTCACCTCTACCGATGGCGACACGACGTCGAGCAGTTGCGCGATGGACCGGACGGGCCCTCCGGCGCGGAATCCCGGCTCGAAGAACTCGCACGCCAACAGCACCCGGAACGGCCGGGAAGGGGCCGGCGATTCGCCTTTCTCCCCGGGTTGGCCGGTCGATCGCCATTGGCGGAGCGTCACGGTCGACCCCGCCGGACCGCGAGTATTGTTCGAGGCTGATTCCATGCTGTTGTCGACGGGGATGCCGGAGGGTTCAGCCATGCCTGCCCAACGACGCTATGCGCGCGCGGGTGACGCCGGAACTGCTCCGTGCGGAATCGCCGGAAGACAATATCGCGAGATGCCTGCCCGTATAGGCTCGACTGCCATGGAGCCACTGATCGGCGCGCCCTCCGTGGTGGGCGCAACTCGGCATGCGCGTTCGCACCGCGGGCATGGTCCCGCTGGCGGCGGGCCCGCCCGGGGACACCAGCCCGGCCCGGCCCGACGTGTGTTCACCGGCGTGGCGTGGCTCGGAGCGGGCGTGGCATGTGTCGTCCTCGATCCGGTCACGCCGACCGGCTGGGGGCACGACGGAGCGGCGGCACTGAGCGTGCTGGCGATCATGTTCGGCGGTT
The DNA here is from genome assembly GCF_059359015.1 of Micromonospora sp. LZ37. Lineage (NCBI taxonomy): Bacteria > Bacillati > Actinomycetota > Actinomycetes > Micromonosporales > Micromonosporaceae > Micromonospora > Micromonospora sp. LZ37. Next base: position 107,056 of record NZ_JCADBL010000014.1, read on the forward strand.
GGCTGTTCTACCGTCATGGAGGTAGCCGGATAACGGCGGTGGGGGTCTACAGCCTCGCCTTCGCGCTCTTCGTCGGCTTCGGCGGTCTGTACCAGGCCATGAAGGCATCGACGAACGACCCCGGTGCCCCGCTGTTCACCGTTGCGGCCATCTGCTTCTTCGGCCAGGTGACGACGTGGCTGTTCTTCTGGGGCAGAGAGCCGTCCCCGCCACCTGCCGGTGCCGCCCGGGCGGACGCGAAGACGGCGGGATGGGCGGTGACGTACGGTTGCGTCCTGCTGGTCGTCGCGGTCGCCACGTCGAGGGTGGCGCAGCAGATGGTGCCCCTGGTCGACTCGGCGGGGTTCGTCGGCGTCCTGCTCCTGGGAGCGGGCTTGCTGCGTGGTCCGTTGGGACGATGGACAGTGTTCTGTGGAGCCCTGGTCGCCGTGGCTTTCGGTGTCTACTTCACATACTTGTTCAACGGCTTCGGTCGGATCGTCATCGGGACCCTCGGGCTCGCGTTGCTGGTCGTCCTGGCACACCGGGACGGGCGGCGGTACACGAAGGCGGCCGTGCTCCTCGGGGCGGCACCGGTCCTGCTGTTCCTCGCCGGGATTCGGGCCAGCGACCCCGGCGGACCGGCGCCCACGGTCGACCCGGACGGATTCGGGTCCGCGGTGAGCCCGATCCATTCGTTCGCCCGGCTGCTGCACCTGGACGCGGCCGGGATGCTGCCCCGTGGCTTGGGGGAGACCTTCTTCAATTCGTCCGTCGCCCTGATTCCCCGTTCGCTCTGGGCCGACAAGCCGGTCGGCTTCGGCGCTGATCTGGTGCCGTTCCTGTCGCCCGAGCTGGTCGGCACGGAACACTCCTCGGCAGCGCTGTGGCATGGGGAATGGTTGTTCAACTTCGGTCTGCTCGGCCTGGCACTGATGATTCCGGTGACCGGTCTCGCCGTGAGAGGTGTCGACCGGCTGCTCGCCTGGGCGTCCTCCCGGCCGCTGGCCACACCCCGCGCGATGGGCGCCTACGTCGCCTCGGTCCTCGCCGTCGTGGGGCTGTTTGACCTCGTCTGGGTCGGCAGCTTCACCTACGTCGCGCGCACCGGCGGTCGCCTGGTCGTGCTGGCCGTGTTGGTCGCGGCGCTGGGGTGGCTCTCCCTGCGCCGGACCGAACCGGAGATCTGGGCCGGACCAGGATTCGATCAGCGGACTCAGCGGCCGACCGCCCGGTTGGTCTCGTCGGCCCCCGGCCCCGGCGACCGACGGTCCTGATCTTCGTGCTCGAGCGACGGCGACTCGACGTCCCGCGGGGGTGAAGCCCGGCGGACCGCTGTGGACAACTGCGCGTGAGACAAGCGATCCACCGTCCGCCGAGTGGCGGGCGGTGGATCGTGTGCGACGAACCGGTACCTGGAACGGCAGGCTGCCTACGGAGCTGGCGCCGGCCGGTTATCGGTGGGCGGCGTTCCGTTCGTCGATACCGACGCGGACACCCGCCCACCCGGACGCCGCGGTGTGGAGCTGGGCGATCATCTCCGGCCAGGCTGGAGGCCGGTAACCCGTCATTGCGAAGAACGCCGCGGCCGACAGCGAACGGTCACAGACGACCGCGTCGTGGGGGACGATCCGTCCCGTCCAGCCGTACGTCCGTGCGATCAGGCGCAGGAGGTCGTACTTCGAGACGGGTGTGGCGGCGATGTGGTACAGGCCGGCCAGGTCCTCCCGCGGTATCACGATCGACCGCAGCAGCCGGGCGAACTCGACGGTGGTGACGCCGCTGTAGATCGCCTTGGTGTAGCCGGTGACGACGCCGCTCTGGGCCAGGAACCAGTCGACGAGCGAACGGGCGCTCTCGAGCTCGTGACCGATGATGGAGGTGCGGAGGGTCAGCGCAGGCGGGGCGCTCGTCTCGCCCAGCAGTTTCGACCGTCCATACAGATCTGGTGGGTCGGGGATGTCCGTCTCCACGTAACCGCCCCGGTCTCCGGAGAAGACACAGTCGGTGCTGACGTGGATGAGGCGTACGTCCCGGCCGTGACACTCCTGCGCCAGGAGATGCGGAAACAGGGAATTGACGGCGATGGTGCGCACCGCGTCCTGGGCCTCGGGCCGTTGCTTGATCACACCGACGCAGTTGACGACCACGTCCGGCCGGACCTCCTGCAGCAGCAGCCCGAGGTGATCCCGCTCCAGGACGTCCAGGCCCGGGGTGATCCGCGCCGCTACGTCGGCCGGGAAGGCGCCGGCCGGTACGGGGCGCCGCGCCGCACCGTACACCTCGATGTCGGCGGCGCCGCTGAACTCCTGCATCAGTGTGTGGCCGAGCATCCCGGTGGCCCCCAGGACCAGCACCCTTCGGCTCATGTCCGCTCCCGCTTCCGCCGCAGGCTCCTGCCCCTCTGCGCGGCAGCCGCGAGCAGATCGGCGAGTACCTGCGAATTGATCGCTTCGCTCATGGTCGTCCGGTAGTAGTCGTGCCCCGCCCGTCCCAGGGCCCGCAGGCGATGCCGCGGTGTCCCGTGCGCCAGGCGGATGGCCTGGGCCAGCCGCACCGGGTCACCCGGTGGCGACGTGAATCCCGCGCCGGCGTCTCGCACGGCTCGCGCCGCGTCTCCCGGCGCGCAGCACAGGACGGGTAGGCCGCAGGCGAGGATCGCCTGCACCTTGCTCGGCATGGTGATCCGGAACAGTGCCTCGTCCGCCAGTGTCACGAGCTGGATGTCGGTGGCGGCCATCACGGCCGGCATCCGCTGCGGCTCGAGCTGGTCGAGAAAGTGAACCGAGCGCAGCCGCAGGTCGCCGGCCAGGGACCGCAGGGCGGGCTTGCTGACCCCGTCCCCGACCAGCACCAGGTGAACGTCGGGCAGGTCGCGCAGGTCGGCCATCGCCCTGATGGCGACATCCAGATTCTGCGCCGCGCCGTGGTTGCCGCCGTACATGATCACGAAGTCTTCGGTGGCCAGGCCAAGGCGGGCCCGAAACGCCGGGTCGGGCTCGGTCGGTTGCATGAGCTTCTCGTCGGCCCAGTTGTAGACCACCGACACCTTGTCCGCGGGCACGCCACGAGCCACGACCGTCTCGCGCAGCCCGGGAGAGGGAACCGTGACATGGTCCGCCCAGCGGTAGGTCCAGTCGGTGAACCGGCCCAGCGCCGCCTCGGCCAGCCGACGGGTGGTTCCGTCGTTGAGGAAACCGGTGGCGAACACCGAGTCCGGCCACAGGTCCATCACCATCAACACGTACGGCGTCCGCCACCGGAGCCGGGCCGCCATGGCGGCGGTGGCCGCGGTCGCCGGAGACGAGTAGACGAGTGCCACGTCCGCGGTGCGCAGGACGGGCGCGCCGAGGAGCGCCGACGTCGTCGCCCAGCTCAGGTAGTTGGCGGCGCGACCGATCGTCGAGTGGTCGTGACTGGGGTAGAGCGGGGATCGCACCACCCGTAGCCCGTCGTGGCTCTCGACGGTCCTGCGGCGCGCCGAGTAGCCCTGGTGAACCTTCCCGGTCGGGTAGTTCGGCACGCCGGTCAGCACGTCCACGGCGAACCCCTGCTGGCGTAGCGAGCGCGTGATGCCCAGCGGGATGGTGGTCGGCTCCGGTGGGAACCACTGACTGACCATGGCCACCCGGTCGGGCCGATCCCGGTCCTCGGGGCGCTGCCCCGTCCGCCCGCTCACGCCAGGCTGACGGGGGCCGGGATGTCGTCGAGCTGTTCCCGGAGCTCGGGCAGGGTCAACAGCATCGACATGATCTCCGGGACGTCGAGCCGCCGGGCGTTGTGCGAGTTGTAGTCGACCTGGTGGCCGCGACTGGTGTCGCCCTCGTCGAAGTACAGGGAGTAGTTGAGGTCCCTGCTGTCCACCGGGATTCGCAGGAACTCGCCGAGGTCCTGGGCACGGGCCAGGTCCTCCCGGCTGGCCAGCGTCTCGTACAACTTCTCGCCGTGCCGGATCCCGAGGACGTCGAACTTCGCCGGCACCCCGAACAGGTTGCACAGCGCGGTGGCGAGGTCTCCGATGGTGCAGGCGTCCGCCTTGCGGACGAAGACGTCGCCCGGCTCGCCATGTCGAAACGCGTGTTCCACCAGCTCGACCGACTGGTCGAGCGACATCAGGAACCGGGTCATCGTCGGCTCGGTCACCGTCATCGGCACGCTGTTCCTGATCTGCTCGATGAAGAGCGGAATGACCGAGCCTCGGGAGTACATGACATTGCCGTAGCGAACGCAGCAGACCCGCGTCCGGGCGTCCGGGTTGTTGCGGGAGTGGGCCTGGGCGACCTTTTCCATCAGCGCCTTCGTCATGCCCATCGCGTTGACCGGATAGACCGCCTTGTCGGTGCTCAGCAGCACCAGGGCCTCGACCCCGTTGCGCTCGCAGGCATCCACCACGTTGGCGCTGCCCACCACGTTCGTCCGGACCGCCTCGAGCGGGAAGAACTCGCAGGAGGGGACCTGCTTGAGCGCCGCGGCATGGAAGACGAACTCGATGCCCCGGCTGGCCTTGAGCACGCTGTCGTAGTCGCGGACGTCCCCGACGTAGTAGCGGACCCGGTCGTCGCGGAGCCGGTGCCGCATGGCGTCCTGCTTCGACTCGTCGCGGCTGAGGACGCGCACCTCGGAGGCGCCCGAGTCCAGCAGGCGGGTGACCATCGTCTGTCCGAAGGAGCCGGTCCCGCCGGTGATCAGGAAACGTCGGTCCGATAGCGAGGAAGTCACATCTCCTCCAGTCCTCCCCGACGACGGTCAGGGGAGATTGCGGTTCTGGTCGATCCGGACGATACAACCGAATGACGGCCTTGAGCCCCAAAACCACTAAAACGGCCATGGATTTTAAATGAGATCAATTACGATCAAAAGGCCGCCACCGTCGACTGCCCCGATTCGTTGTTTCAACGATCAGAGTGCCGGCTTGGGGGCGAGCCGGCGCCGGGCCGAAGGGGTGCAGACATGACACGGGTGATGACGGTGGTAGGGACCCGACCGGAGATCATCCGGTTGTCCCGGATCGTGAATCGACTCGATGACGCCGTGGAGCACGTTCTCGTGCACACCGGCCAGAACTGGGACACCGCCCTCTCGGACGTCTTCTTCAAGGAGTTGGGGCTGCGCGAGCCGGACCGGTTCCTCCGGGTCGACACGTCGTCACTGGGACGGGTGCTGGGCGGCGTGTTGGTCGGCATGGAAGCGGCCATCGCCGAGCTGCGGCCGGACGCGCTGCTGGTGCTCGGGGACACCAACAGCAGCATCGCCGCCCTGATGGCCCGGCGGATGCGGGTGCCCGTCTACCACATGGAGGCCGGCAACCGCTGCTTCGACCTCAACGTGCCGGAGGAGACGAACCGGCGCCTGGTCGACCACATCGCCGACTTCAACCTCGTCTACAGCGAGCATGCCCGGCGCAACCTGCTCGCCGAGGGACTGCATCCGCGTCGGGTGCTGCACACCGGTTCGCCGATGCGGGAGGTGCTGGACCACTACCGTACGGACATCGAGGAGTCGTCGATCCTGCGTCAGCTCGGTCTCGAACCCGGTGGCTACTTCGTCGTCAGCGCCCACCGGGAGGAGAACGTCGACCAGCCGGCCCGGTTGCGTCGGCTGCTGGAATGTCTGCGCGCCGTACGCCAGACCTGGGGACTGCCGGTGCTGGTCTCCACCCATCCGCGCACCCGGAAGCGGTTGGCGGCCCTGACCGACGTTGATCTCGGCACCGACGACATCACCTTCCACGAACCGTTCGGGCTCTTCGACTACGTACGCCTGCAGACCCAGGCCCGGTGCACGCTGTCCGACAGCGGCACGATCAGCGAGGAGGCGGCGATTCTCGGCTTCGCCGCGGTCACGCTGCGCGATGCGATGGAACGACCGGAGGCGCTCGACGCCGGTGGCATCATCATGACCGGCCTCGAGCCGGCCGGCGTGGTCGAGGCGGTCGGGGTGGCGATCGACCAGGTCGGCGTGGGCGGCGTGCCCTGTCCGGCGGACTACCAGGTGACCGACACCTCCCGTCGGGTGGTCAACTTCATCCTCTCGACCGTGCGTCGGCACCACGACTGGGCGGGCATCCGGCGCTGACCGGACGCAGACCGGCAACCGGTACGCGGTTGCCGGCCCGGAGCCTGCAGCGGGTCCGGCGCGGACGCCGACACCTGCGAGATCAGCGGGCCGGCACGCCCTTGACCACCGCGCCATCCGGCACGTCCCGGACTACGCAGGCGCCCGCCCCGACGGTGCTGTCCCGGCCGACGCGCAGGCCCTGCAGCACGGCGGCGGTGGTGCCGATCAGCACGCCCTCGGCGAGGTGGCAGTCGCCGGAGACGGCGGCGAGCGGATTGACCGAGACGTAGTCGGCGAGGCTGCTGTCGTGGCCCACGGTGGCGTTCTGATTGAGATGCACGTGGCGGCCGATGGTGACGTTGGTGGTGACCCGAGCCCCGGCGAAGGCGACGAACCCCGGTCCGTACTCCGTGTCCGGCCCGATCGTCGCGGCCGGGTGGACGACGCTGGCCGCCGGCGTGCCGTACCCGTCGACACGTCGTCCGACGGCACGCCGGACCCGCGGATCCCCGATGCCGATGACGTGGTGGGTGTCCGTGGGCGCGTCGCGGAGCCAGTCGATCCCGCCAAGGTAGGACAGGTCCAGTTGGTGCACCCGCTTGATGTTCTCCTCGGAGGGGCGGTCGTCGACGAAGCCGAGCAGGCGCCAGCGTGGCTGTCCGGCGCCGGCGTCCATCGCTCGGGCGATTGTCGACACCTCCCGGCCGTGGCCACCGCAGCCGACGACCACCAGTGGAATCGTCACGCCGTCGCCCCGCTCCGAGCGGCCAGGAACTCGTCGATCGCGCCGAGCACGGTCGCGATCTCTCGCTCGGTGAGGGCGCTGCCGCTCGGCAGGGTCAAGCCGTCGGCGAACAGGCCGTCGGCCGCCCCGGTCAGCAGGCTCTCGGCCTCGGCGTAGGCCGGTTGCCGGTGCATCGGCTTCCACACCGGTCTTGTCTCAATGCCCCGGACGGCCAGATGTGCGGCGAGGTCTCCGGGCCCCCAGCCGGACCGCTCCGGCTCGACTCGGATGACGGTGAGCCAGCAGTTCGATCCCGCGTCCTCCGCGCCGATCAGCTCGACTCCGGGCACCGCTGCGAAGAGCTTCGCGTACCGGTCGCGCAGCTGCCGGCGGCGTGCGATCATCGCGTCCAGCCGGACCAGCTGGGCCCGGCCCAGCGCGGCCAGCAGGTTGCTCAGCCGGTAGTTGTAGCCGACCTCGCGGTGTTCGTAGTGCGGTGTTGGCTCGCGGGCCTGAGTGGCGAGGTGTCGGGCCCGAGCCAGCAGCGCCGCGTCGTCGGAGACCAGCATCCCGCCTCCGGAAGTGGTCATGATCTTGTTGCCGTTGAAGGAGAAGGCGCCGATCTGGCCGAACGAGCCGGCGGGCCGCTCAGCATGGGTGGAGCCGAGAGCCTCGGCGGCGTCCTCCACCACCGGTACGCCCGCGTCGGCGCAGACCGGCAGGAGCGCGGTGTAGTCGACGCAACTGCCGAACATGTCGACCGGCACGACCGCGCCGATCCGGTGGCCGCGGGACCGTAGCTGGTGCAGCAGCTCGGCCACGAGGGCGACATCGACGTTGCCGGTGCGCGGGTCGCAGTCGACGAAGACCGGCCGGGCGCCGGTGTACCGCACCGCGTTCGCGGTGGCGACGAAGGTCAGCGTCGGCACGACGACGAGGTCATTGGGCTCGACTCCGAGACCAAGCAGGGCCAGGTGCAGGGCCGCGGTGCCGGAACTCACCGCGACCGCCCCCCGGGTGCCCACCCGCGCGGCGACCTCGCCTTCGAACGCGTCGAGGTCCGGACCGACCGGCGCGACCCACCCCGACCGCAGGGCGGCGACCAGGTACGACTCCTCCAACGGCCCGACGTCGGGCGGTGACAGGTGGATGTTCCGATTCATCGGGCACCTCCGGGACGGGTCGTCATGCCGAGGTTGGATCCTGCCGAGGGGACGCCGACCTGTGCGGCGTGCCGAGGAACTCCGGGGCGGTGGCGGCGCCCTCGGCGGAAATTCCCTGCCGGCACAGCACCGTCCGGACGGTCGCGACGAGGATGGACAGGTCGAGCCGCAGGCTCCGGCCGTCCACGTACCGGACGTCGAGGTCGAGCTTCTCCTCCCAGCTCAGGCTGTTGCGGCCGCGTACCTGAGCCAGGCCGGTGACCCCCGGCCTCACCTCGTGTCGACGGGCCTGAGCGGGGGAGTAGCGATCGAGGTATTCGGGGAGCAGCGGTCGGGGGCCGACCAGACTCATGTCGCCACGCACCACGTTCCAGAGGGTGGGCAGCTCGTCGAGGCTGGTGGACCGCAACCAGCGACCCAGCGGGGTGAGCCGGTCGCCGTCACTGACCAGGCCACGACCCGGGTCGGGTGACCGCATGGTGCGAAACTTGGCCACCTCGAAGATGTGGCCGTGCAGCCCGGTCCGGCGCTGGCGGAACAGCACCGGCCGACCGAGCCCCACCGCGACCAGGACCGCCACCACCGCCATCACCGGCGCGAGAAGCACCAGCAGTGCGGTGGCCACTGTCACGTCGATGATCCGCTTGCCCCGGTCCGCCCGGGCCTGCTGTGCGGGGCGAGCGGGCGCCTTGACGAGGACTCCAGGCATCGGCACCGTTCCGACCTCCGCTGTGCAGGAGCAAAAACTGACGTACAGGTTTTATCACGCAGAAACGCCCACAGTTCGAACAATAAGACAGTCGCTAGGTAACCCCTCGGATCAACCGCACAAGTCGCGGCCAGGTCACGGGTCAGCTCTGGCGCGTTGCCGCGGCGGCCAGGGCGCTGTCGAGCCGCGGCGCGAGAGTCCGCGTGTAGGTGGCGGTGAGGTGGTTGGTGTCCCGGTAGACCAGTACGCCACCGATGACCGCCGGACAGCGGTCGCTGGGACAGATCGCGTCGTTGAGGTTGATCAGATGGACCCCCGACTGTCCCTCGGCGGCCCGCTCCTGGGCGATGCCACCCCCGGCGGCCAGCACCTCGTCACGTCGCGGGGCGCACCGGGTGAGCCGGTCCGGGTTGGCAGAGACGCACTCGACCGGGTCCCGACGGTGGTAGGGCGTGTCCCGGAGCACCACCACCGGCACTCCGATCCCGGTCATCTCCCGCCAGGTGTCCCGGAGACCGCGCGCCAGGATGTCGTGCGCGTCCCTGGTCACCAACTCGCCGTCGCGCACCATCAGGTAATGGGAGTTGCCCACCAGCAGCAGGTCCGGCGGGTCGGCGCGCAGTTGGCCGCGAACCCGCTGGTTCCACTCGGTGCAACTGGTGTACGGCCGCTGGTCGAGTGCCACCTCCATCGCGAGGAACGGACACGAGGACTTGGTGTGCGTCACCACGCGCCATTTCCGCTTCACCGCGACCGCCTCCAGCGCCGGCAGCCACTGCGCGGCGTGGGAGTCGCCGGCGAGCACGACGGTGTGAGAGGCGTCCTTGACGCCGTACACACAGTTCAGTGGCTCGCTGCTGTTCTGCTGGACATGGCAGCCGGTGCGGGTCGTCGCCGGTACGTCCTTCGCCGCGACCAGCGGGTCGGGAGTGATCGAGTCGACCCGGTCGACGGGCCTGCCGGCCTGGTCGCCCCGGGGCGACTTGCCCAGCACGGCAGCTCCTGGCGGTCCGGCCGGGGCGGGGGCGCTCGCCGACGCGCTGCTTCCGCCAAGTGGCGGCACCGCGGACGCGGGCAGCGGCGGTCCGGCCGGCGACAGGGCGGTCAGCTGAAAGAGCAGGCCGGCGACCAGTGCTGTACCCGTGCAGACGGCACCCAGGCGCAGTGCCAGCATCGGCTGCCAGTGCAAGGTCTGGGATCGGCGGATGGGGTTCTCGACGAAGTGGTAGGTGAGGACCGCCGGCACCGCGGAGAGCGCAACCACCGCCAGGCGCGCGGACGCGCCCAGCTCGCCGAACCGGTAGTCGGCGACGATCAGCAGCGGCCAGTGCCACAGGTACAGCGAATACGACACCGCTCCGACGCCGCGCATTGGCGGCAGGCTGAGCAGCCCGGCCGGTCCGGCCCGGCCGGCGGCCACCGCGAAGGCGATCACCACCGCCGTGCCACCGGTGGGCAGCAGGGCGACGTACCCGGGGAAGGCGGACGCGGAGTCGAGCAGGAAGGCCGAGGCGGCCACGGTGGTCAACCCGGACCAGGCGAGCACGACGGCCAGCGCACGCGGGGTGCGGTGCAGTCGAGCGCCGACGATGGCCACCGCACCGCCCAGGGCGAGCTCCCAGATCCGGGTGGTGGTCACGAAGTACGCCGGTGCCGGATCGGCCGAGGTCAGGAACACCGACCAGGCGAAGGACGGCAGGGCCACCACGGCGACCCCGGCCAGCAACACCCCTCGGCGCAGCCGTCGCCGGCCACTGACGACGGCCAACCCGAGCAGCAGCAGCGGCCAGATCAGGTAGAACTGCTCCTCGACGCTGAGCGACCAGTAGTGCTGCAGGGCGCTGGGTGCCTGGTCGACGAACATGTAGTCCACCGACTGCTCGGCGAGCCGCCAGTTCATCACGTACAGCGCGCTGCTGACCACGTCCCAGGCGGTGGTGGAGAAGCGGACCTTCGGCAGGAGCAGGTACGTGAGCGGCAGGGTGGCCACGAGCACCAGGCCGGCGGCGGGCAGCAGCCGCTTCGCCCGTCGGGCGTAGAAGCCGACCAGAGAGATCCGTCCGGTGCGGTCGAGTTCCTCGACGAGCAGTCCGGTGATCAGGAAGCCCGAGATCACGAAGAAGACGTCCACGCCGACGAAGCCGCCGGGGATGAACTGACTTCCGGCGTGGCCGACCAGCACCAGGATGACCGCCAGGGCACGCAGTCCCTCGATGTCACCCCGGAAGGACGCCCGCGATGGGGCCTCCGGCCTGCTTCTTGTCTGCGTCATTGTCCCGCCCCGAGCTGGAGATGCGGTGCCTAGGGGTTATATCCCCTAAACGCACCTATGCCGGGTTCTCGCCCGGCCTGGCTCCGTGTCGGCATCTTGTCAGTGCTCGACCGCCCACGGGTCCTGGCCGGATCCCTGTTCGTCCGGTAGTGGACAACGAGGGCCGACATCGGGAGGGTGCGCGAGGTCGGGGGCTGAGGCGGACACAAACGCCGTCGTGGTGGGTGAGGTCACCGAGTGGCAGTAGAGTCCTCGGCGGTCGATCGGGCGAGGGGAGAGCCGTGCTGCACCTCCGGGTGATCGCGCCCCCCGACCAGTCGTCGGCCGTGGCCGACCTGCTCACCGCCGATCCCGGTGTCACGCACCTCGTCGTGCTGCCGGGGGCCGCCCGGCGGCCCGAGGGCGACCTGATCCTCTGCGACGTGGTCCGCGAGCGGGCCGACAACGTGCTCCACGGCCTCCAGCAACTGGGGGTGGTGGCGCGCGGTGCGGTGGCCGCCGCCGACGTCGAACTGACCCTCTCCCACGCGGCGGACCGGGCCGCCGAGAAGGCGCCGGGCAGCGGAGCCGACGCGGTGATCTGGGACGAGGTCGCCGCCAAGACCGGTGAACAGACCGAGCTCTCCGCCACGTACCTCGTCCTGCTCATGGTCGCCACCATGATCGCCGGGATCGGGGTGCTGCTCGACCAGCCGATCCTGATCGTCGGCGCGATGGTGGTCGGGCCCGAGTTCGGCCCGCTCGCCGCCCTCTGCGTGGCGCTGCTGCGCCGCCAGGGCCGGATCGTCGGCCGATCGGTGCAGGCTCTGGTGGTCGGTTTCCTGGCCGCGATGGTGGCCACCGCGCTGAGCACCTGGGCGTTGACCGCGGCCGACCTGGTCAGCCGGGACATGCTGCTGGCGGAACGGCCGCTGACCGATTTCATCTGGCGCCCGGACGCGCTCTCCTGGGTGGTCGGCCTGCTCGCCGGTGTGGCCGGGATGCTCTCCCTGACCTCGAAGAAGTCCGGATCCCTGGTGGGCGTGCTGATCTCGGTCACCACGGTGCCGGCCGCCGCCAACGTCGCCGTCGCCGCGGCCTACGGAGTCTGGTACGAGGCGGCCGGTTCGGCGCTCCAGCTCGTGATCAACCTCTGTGCCATCGTGCTCGCCGGGCTGGCCACCCTCGGCGTGCAGCAGCTCTGGTGGCGGCACGTCGGACGTCGGGAGAAGCGGCGGCAGACCGCCGGCCGGCCGGTCACTCCCAGTCGTCGCCAGCCTCCAATCGACGGGTGAGCAGGTCCCGCAGCGGGATGGACTCGCCGTCCCGCCCGCCCCGGCCGACGATCAACGGTGGCAGGTCCGGTCGCGGGTCGACGCCGAACAGCCGGGCACGCAGGCCGGGCGGCACGGTCAGCAGGTGGAAGCGGCCCTCGGTGTCCACCGCGCGGGTGCGGGCGCGGTCCACGTACCAGCCGGAGAGCCGGGTCCGGTAGCGGCTGCGGCCGTCGTACCCGCGGGCGACCAGCCGGGTGGTCCGCAGGCCCCGCCGGGTCGCCTCGGCGGCGAACCAGGCCACCAGCTCCGCGGCCGCCGCGTGCTCGGCCGCCCGCTGCCGCTCGTCGGCCGCCGCGTGCGCCCGTACCGCCTCCCGCCGCCGCTCCCGCCACTCACGGCCGTCGTCCGCACCCATGCCGAGACGGTACGCCGTCCGCGCCGCCGTCCACGACGGCTCCCGCGCGCCCGGACCGTCCGACCCGACGACGCCGACGTTCCGCCGCCGGACGGCGGTGGACCGAGGGTCTACCCGCCGCCGCCCGGCTTCCACGCTTGGCCTTCGCGCTCGGCTTCTGCAGTCGACCTCCGCGTCCGGCTGCCGTGCTCGACTTGCGCGCTCGGCTTGCGTGCCCGAGCAAGATCACGCCGGAACATGGATGTAGTGGCATCCCTCCGAGCAGGAGGCCACTACATCCTGGATCCAGCACGATCTTGGGGCCGGGGCCGGGGCCGGGGCCGGGGCCGGGGTCGGGGTCGGGGCCGGGGCCGGGGCCGGGGCCGGGGTCGGGGTCGGGGTCGGGGTCGGGTGAGGTCAGGCCAGTCCGGCGCGGCGCAGCGCCTCGGCCATGGCGTCGTTCACCGGCGCCGGCGAGCCGCCCCCACGGCCCTGCCGCGGCTGCGGCCCACCCCGCGCCCCACGGTCCCCGCGCGAGTCACCGCGCGCGGCGCCGCGGCCGCCCTGGTCCCCCCGCGCCGCGCCGCGGCCGGGCTGGTCGCCGCGGCCCGCGCCGCGGCCGGGCTGGTCGCCGCGGCCCGCGCCGCGGCCGGGCTGGTCGCCGCGCGAGTCGCCGCGTCCGCCCTGGTCACCGCGCGGACCTCCGCGCTCGCGACGGCCAGCCTCGGCGGGCGGGCGACCCGCCCCGGCCGGGGCCTCGTCCTCCAGCCGCAGGGTCAGGGAGATCCGCTTGCGTGGTACGTCGACGTCGAGCACCCGGACCCGGACCACGTCACCGGACTTGACCACGTCGCGCGGGTCCTTGACGAAGGTGTGCGACATCGCCGAGACGTGCACCAGACCGTCCTGGTGCACGCCGACGTCGACGAACGCGCCGAACGCCGCCACGTTGGTGACCACCCCCTCCAGCACCATGCCGGGAGTGAGGTCGCCGATCTTCTCCACCCCCTCGACGAAGGTGGCGGTGCGGAACTCCGGCCGCGGGTCCCGCCCGGGCTTCTCCAGCTCGGCGAGGATGTCGGAGACCGTGGGCAGGCCGAAGGTGTCGTCGACGAAGTCGGTCGCCCGCAGCCCGCGCAGGATGTTCGACCTACCGATCAGGGAGCGCAGGTCCTGCCCGGTGCTGGCCAGGATCCGGCGCACCACCGGGTACGCCTCGGGGTGCACGCTGGAGGAGTCCAGCGGGTCGTCGCCGCCGGGGATGCGCAGGAAGCCGGCGCACTGCTCGAACGCCTTCGGGCCGAGCCGGGCCACCTTCTTCAGCTCGGAGCGGGACCGGAACGGGCCGTTGGCGTCCCGGTGCAGCACGATGTTCTCGGCCAGCCCGGCGCCGATGCCGGAGACCCGGGTCAGCAGCGGCGCGGAGGCGGTGTTGACGTCGACGCCGACGGCGTTGACGCAGTCCTCCACGACCGCGTCCAGCGAGCGGGAGAGCTTCACCTCGGACAGGTCGTGCTGGTACTGGCCGACGCCAATCGACCGGGGATCGATCTTGACCAGCTCCGCCAGGGGGTCCTGGAGGCGGCGGGCGATGGAGACCGCGCCCCGCAGCGAGACGTCCAGCCCGGGCAGCTCCTGGGAGGCGTACGCGGAGGCCGAGTAGACCGACGCTCCGGCCTCGGAGACCACCACCTTGGTCAGGTTGAGCTGCGGGTGTCGCTTGATCAGCTCACCGGCGAGCTTGTCGGTCTCCCGGCTGGCGGTGCCGTTGCCGATGGCGACCAGCTCCACGCCGTGCGCCCCGGCCAGCTTCGCCAGGGTTTCGATGGAGGCGTCCCACTGCCGGCGCGGCTCGTGCGGGTAGATCGTGTCGGTGGCGACGACCTTGCCGGTGGCGTCCACCACGGCCACCTTCACGCCGGTGCGCAGGCCCGGGTCGAGGCCCATCGTGGGCCGGGTGCCGGCGGGCGCGGCGAGCAGCAGGTCGCGCAGGTTGGTGGCGAAGACCCGGACGGCCTCCTCCTCGGCCGCCTGCCAGAGCCGCATCCGCAGGTCCGCCCCGAGGTGGATGAGGATCCGGGTACGCCAGGCCCAGCGCACCGTGTCGGCCAGCCACCGGTCGCCGGGGCGGCCGGCGTCGCTGATGCCGAACCGGCCGGCGACCACCGCCTCGTAACGGCTCGGGCCGGTGGGCGCGGCGTCGGAGTCCCCCTCGGCCTCCGGGTCCATGCTGAGGTCGAGCACGCCCTCCTTCTCGCCGCGGAACATCGCCAGGATCCGGTGCGACGGGAGCTTCGGGTAGGGCTCGGAGAAGTCGAAGTAGTCGGCGAACTTGGCGCCGGCGGCCTCCTGGCCGTCGCGTACCCGGGAGACCAGGCGGCCCCGCGACCACATCTGCTCGCGCAGCGTGCCGATCAGGTCGGCGTCCTCGGCGAAGCGCTCGATCAGGATGGCCCGCGCCCCCTCCAGCGCGGCGGCGGCGTCCGCCACGCCCCGGTCGGCGTCGACGTAGCCGGCCGCCGTCTCGCGCGGGTCCCGCGTCGGGTCGGCCAGCAGCGTCTCCGCGAGGGGCTCCAGCCCGGCCTCGCGGGCGACCTGCGCCTTGGTCCGCCGCTTCGGCTTGTACGGCAGGTAGATGTCCTCCAGCCGGGACTTCGAGTCGGCCGCCATGATCTGCGCCTCGAGGGCCTCGTCGAGCTTGCCCTGGCTGCGGATGGACTCCAGCACCGCGGTGCGCCGCTCGTCCAGCTCACGCAGGTAGCGCAGCCGCTCCTCGAGGGTGCGCAGCTGGGCGTCGTCGAGCAGGCCGGTGGCCTCCTTGCGGTAGCGGGCGATGAACGGCACGGTCGCGCCGCCGTCGAGCAGCTCCACGGCCGCCCGCACCTGACGCTCCGCGACGCCGAGCTCGTCGGCGATCCGCTGATGTACAGACTGGGTCACGATCTTGATCCGCCTTCGCTGTGGGTTCCGTGCTGCATTCTGCCGGCCGCCTCCGACGGCGCTCCCCACACCCGCCGAACCGGCCTGCGCTAGCGTGGCGATCATGGAACAAGCTGCGGATCCGCGGGCACGCCGGCTCTTCGGCGGCAGCGCCCGGGCGCTCGGCGACCTCGCCGCCAGCCCCTTCCGGGCCGACCGGGACCGCATCGTCGCGTCGCCCTTCTTCGCCCGGCTGGGCGGGGTGACCCAGGTGATCAGCCCGGTCGGCTCCGGCCTGCTGGTGCACAACCGGCTCACCCACAGCCTCAAGGTCGCCCAGGTGGCCCGGGCGATCGCGGAGCGGCTCACCGCCGAAGACCGGCACCGGCCGTTGCTGGAGAAGCTCGGCGGCTGCGACCCCGACGTGGTGGAGGCCGCCGCGCTCGCCCACGACCTCGGGCACCCGCCCTTCGGGCATCTGGGGGAGCGGGTGCTGGACCGGCTGGCCCGGCAGCGGCTCGGGCTCACCGACGGCTTCGAGGGCAACGCCCAGTCGTACCGCAT
Source organism: Micromonospora sp. LZ37 (assembly GCF_059359015.1). Taxonomy (NCBI): domain Bacteria; kingdom Bacillati; phylum Actinomycetota; class Actinomycetes; order Micromonosporales; family Micromonosporaceae; genus Micromonospora; species Micromonospora sp. LZ37. The sequence goes on from NZ_JCADBL010000014.1 coordinate 123,093, forward strand.
CGTCACCAGCACCGAGATCCGCGGCGCGGCCACCACCGGGCTCGACCTCACCGCCGCGGTTCGGGCGGCGATGCTGAAGTACCCGTGGACCCGGCTGGACCACCCGGACCCGCACCCGCGTCACCTCGTCCCCGCGCCCCGGGGCGCGGCGGCCCCGCCGGACGATCCGGAGAGCGGCTCGGCCAAGTTCGGCGCGTACCGCACCGAGCTGGCCGACCTGCGGCAGGCCCGGGAGCCGTTCGCCGGCCGGATCGCGGACTGGCAGCAGACCGTCGAGGCGTCGGTGATGGACACCGCCGACGACATCGCGTACGCCATCCACGACGTGGAGGACTTCTACCGGGTGGGGGTGCTCCAGCAGGGCGCGGTGGCCGCCGAGCTGATGGCCTGGCAGCGCGAGGGCGGGCACCTGCGGGCGGTCACCGACGCGGCGCTGGCCGGGGCGGCCCGCCGGCCCGGCTCGGCGATCGAGCGGCTGCGCCGGCAGCTGCACCGCAAGGACGCCTGGATCGCCGACGACGACGCGTTCGCCGCCGCCGTCGAGCACGTCCGGCAGGAACTGGTGGAGGGGCTGCTGGCCCTGCCGTTCGACGGGTCGATCGAGGCCGAGCAGTACGTGGCCCGTTTCTCGGCCCGCTGGACCACCCGGTTCGTCGACGCGATCCGGGTGACCGGCGAGCCGGACGTGCGCGCCGGGCACGTGCTGCTGGCGAAGGCGCAGTGGCACGAGGTGCAGGTGTTGAAGTTCGTCCACCACCGGTTCGTGCTGGCCCGCCCCGACCTGGCGCTGCACCAGCGCGGTCAGGCCCGGCTCCTGGGCACCCTGGTGGAGGCGCTCTGGGAGTGGCTGCTCGACCCGGAGGAGGAGTCCCGGCTGCCGCGCCGGCTGCACGACCTGGTGGAGCTGGCCGAGGCGGAGCTGCACCCGCGTACCCCGGACCGGGTGGGTCGTGCCCGGGGGCGGGCGATCATCGACTTCGTCGCCCAGCTCACCGACGGCCAGGCGGTCGCGATGCTGGACGCCCTCTCGGGCCGGTCCGGCGCGCTGTGGACCGACGCCTTCGTGCTCTGAGGCGCCGGTCCCGCACCGTCGGGCGCGGGCGCCGGCGGGTACGTCAGGCGACCGCCTGCCACCAGCCGTCGACCGGCGGCGGGTCGTCCACCACCACCCGCTCCCCGGGGCGGGGTACGGCCAGCCGCACGTCGCGGGCCTTGGCCTCGGCCCAGATCCGGTCCACCGGCTCGGACCAGTCGTGCAGGGCCAGGTTGAACGTCGCCCAGTGCACCGGGATGAAGAGCCCGCCGCGCAGGTCGAGGTGGGCGGAGACGGCCTCCTCGGGGAACATGTGGATGCCCGGCCAGGCCCGGTCGTACGCGCCGACCTGCATCAGCGTGACGTCGAACGGCCCGTGCGCGGCGCCGATCTCCGCGTAGCCGTCGAAGTAGCCCGAGTCGCCGGTGTAGAAGACCCGCCGGTGCGCCCCGGCCACCACCCACGAGCTCCAGAGCGTGCCGTCGCGGCGCAGTCCCCGGCCGGAGAAGTGCTGCGCGGCCGTGGCGGTGATCTCCAAGCCGCCCACCCGGTGGCTCTCCGACCAGTCCAGCTCGACGATCCGGTCCGCCGGCACCCCCCACCGGTCGAGGTGCGCGCCGACGCCCAGCGGGACCAGGAACGGCGCCGACTGCCCGCGTACCAGTGCCTGGACGGTGGGCATGTCGAGGTGGTCGTAGTGGTCGTGGGAGATCAGGATCGCCTGGACCGGTGGCAGCTGGTCGAGGCGGACCGGCGGTTCGTGCAGCCGCCTCGGGCCCACCGTCGCGGACGGGGAGCAACGCTCGCTCCAGACCGGGTCGATCAGCACCCGGTGCCCCTCGATCTCGACCAGGGCGGAGGCGTGGCCGTACCAGACGATGCTCAGCTCGCGCTCGACGGCGCTCTGCGGGGCGGGATCGGGACGGACCATCGGCACGGGGGCGGTGGGGCGGCGGCGCTGCTTGCCGAAGATCAGTTCTCGGAAGAGGTTCCGGCCCGACTCGCCGCCGGGCATCGTGCGAATGGGGGTGCGGTTGTGGAAGGTGCCGTCGCGGAACTGCGGGGAGCGGGCCGCCCGCTCCGCCCGGGCCCCGGTGAGCCGCCCGCCCAGCGCCGCCGGTACGTCCCGCGCCGCCCAGGCCAGGCCCGCGACCGCGGCCAGCCCCGTCATCCGCCAGAGCCGTCCGCCGACCGCCCGGTCCAGTTCCCGGTCCGTTGGTGCCCGCATCGCCTCGTCCCTCCGCCGTGTCCCGGGATACACGGTAGTCACCGCCGCACCCGCCCGCCCACGCGAAGCCGGTGCGCGCGCGAGCGCCCCGGACGCAATCCGCCGCCCGCCCCCGCCCGCGGCCGTCCCGGCCCGGCATCCGGTTGCCGGCCGCCCCGTTTGCGGGGGGTGGGGGTTTCCCTGACCGGGGACACCGCGACCCGCCGCAAACGGGGCCCCAGCCCCGGGGCTCAGCGCAGTCGGCGCAGCACCGCCCCGCCGACCGAGGCGGCCTGGCCGCCGACCGCCCGGGCCAGCCGGGGCAGGTCGGGCAGCCAGCCGCCGCGGATCGCCTCGCCGGCCGGGTTCGGTCGGAACACCACGCCCTCGTGCGGCGCCACCGGCCGGTCGGTGAGCCCGCCGAGGCGCATCAGCGGCCCGACGAGGTGGTCGTAGAGGCCGGGCGCGACGATGAAGCCGACCCGCATGATCAGGTTGAGCCGACCCACCGAGACCTCCCGGCGGGGCCGGTCGGCGCAGTCGACGATGGCCCGGGCCACCCGTTGCGGACCGGCGATCGGCAGCGGTGGCCGCCCGACCCGGCCCAGGTAGTTCGCCGCCTGCTGGTAGACCGGGGTGTCCACGCTGCCCGGGGTGACCAGGCAGATGTTCACCCCGGGCAGGTCGTGGGACTCCTGCTGCAACGTCCGGGTCAGCCCCTGCAACCCCCACTTGCTGGTCACGTAGCCGCTCATGTACGGGGCGGTGATGTGCCCGAGCACCGACCCGGTGAGGATCAGCGTGCCGCCACCGACCGCCTTGAAGTGCCGCAGCGCGACCCGGGCGGCGCCGGCGGCGGCCAGCAGGTCGGTCCGCACCACGTGGTCGAAGACCTCCGCCGGCACCTCCTCGAAGCGCCCGTACGCCATCACCGCGGCGGTGTGCACCCAGACGTCGATCCGGCCGAACTCCTCGACCGCCGTGGCGGTCAGCGCGTCGAGCGCGCCGGGCCCGGTGATGTCGCAGGCCACGTCCCGCACGTCGGCGGCGCCGGCCTCCCGGCAGTCCCGGCGCACCTGCTCCAGGGTCTCGGTGGAGCGGGCGGCGAGGACCAGCCGGTCCCCGCGCCCGGCGAACTCCAGCGCGGCCGCGCGGCCGATGCCGCTGGTCGCCCCGGTGATCACGACCACCCGGGTCACGGCGCGAGCACGACCTTCACGCAGCCGTCCTCCTTCTTCTGGAACATCTCGTACATGCGCGGCGCCTCGGTGAGCGGCACCCGGTGGGTCCGCAGGTCCTCCACGGCCAGCGGGTCGTCGTCGCCGGAGAGCAGCGGCAGGATCTCGTCGGTCCAGCGGCGCACGTGGCACTGGCCCATCCGCAGCTGGACGCCCCGGTCGAACATCTCCATCAGCGGCAGCGGGTCCACCTCGCCGCCGTACACCCCGGAGATCGAGACCGTGCCGCCGCGGCGGACCGCCTTGAGCGCGGTCTTGAGCACGACGAGCCGGTCCACGCCGACCTTGTCGGTCATCGTCCGGGCCAGCTTGTCCGGCAGCAGCCCGGCGGCGGTCTGGGCCAGCTTCCCGGAGGTGGAGCCGTGCGCCTCCATGCCCACCGCGTCGATCACGGCGTCCGGGCCGCGCCCGTCGACCAGGTCGATCAGGGCGCCCGCCACGTCGTCGAGTTCGCTGATGTCGAGCGTCTCGATGCCGTGCCGGCGGGCCATCGCCAGCCGCTCCGGCACCAGGTCCAGCCCGATGACCCGGTCGGCGCCGAGGTGGCGGCCGATCCGGGCGCAGAACTGCCCCACCGGGCCGAGGCCGAGGACGGCCAGGGTACCGCCGGGCGGGGTGTCCGCGTACTTCACCGCCTGCCAGGCGGTGGGGAGGATGTCGCTGAGGTAGAGGTAGCGCTCGTCCGCGCCGGTCTCCGGGATCTTCACCGGGCCGAACTGGGCGTGCGGGACGCGCAGGTACTCGGCCTGGCCGCCGGGGACCGAGCCGTAGAGCGAGGTGTAGCCGAACAGCGCGGCGCCCTTGCCCTCGGCGGTGACCTGGGTGGTCTCGCACTGGGCGTAGAGCTGCCGCCGGCACATCCAGCAGTCGCCGCAGGCGATGTTGAACGGCACGACCACGCGGTCGCCGGGCTTGAGCCGGGTCACCCCGGAGCCGACCTCCTCGACGATGCCCATCGGCTCGTGTCCGAGGATGTCGCCCGGCTTCAGGAACGGCCCGAGCACCTCGTACAGGTGCAGGTCCGAGCCGCAGATGGCGGTGGAGGTGATCCGGACGATCGCGTCCGTCGGCTCCTCGATCCGTGGGTCCGGTACCTCCTCCACCCGGACGTCACGCTTGCCGTGCCAGGTCAGTGCCTTCATGCCTGATGTCCCCTCTCGGTGCCGTCCATGGGACTGCTACCCGGAGCGGACGGCTTGAACCGGCGGGTGGAGCGGTCGCCGGAGCGGCCACGGGGCGACTTCCCGTCGTACCCGGGGGAAAACGCCGACCGCCGCACCCCGGCGGGGGTACGGCGGTCGATGCTGCGCGCGGCGGGTCGCCGCGGGCGGTCAGGATCCGGGGGTGTCGCCGCGCGTGGCGGTCGCCTTGAGGTAGTCCCGGTTGAGCCGGCCAATGGTGTTCAGCGGGATGCCCTTCGGGCAGACCGCGGTGCACTCACCGGTGTTGGTGCAGCCGCCGAAGCCGGCCTCGTCGTGCGCGTCGACCATGCCGATCACCCGGGTGTAGCGCTCCGGCTGGCCCTGCGGCAGCAGCGAGAGCTGGGTGAGCTTGGCGGCGGTGAAGAGCATGCCGGAGCCGTTCGGGCAGGCCGCCACGCAGGCGCCGCAGCCGATGCAGGCGGCCGACTCGAACGCCGCGTCCGCGTTGGCCTTGGCCACCGGCGTGGAGTGCGCCTCGGGGGCGCTGCCGGTCGGGGCGGTGATGTAGCCACCTGCGGCGATGATCTTGTCGAAGGCGCCCCGGTTGACCACCAGGTCCTTGATGACCGGGAAGGCCCGGGCCCGCCACGGCTCGATGTCGATCGTCTCGCCGTCGGAGAACTGCCGCATGTGCAGCTGGCAGGCGGTGGTGCCGCGCTGCGGCCCGTGCGCGTCGCCGTTGATCATGAGACCGCACATGCCGCAGATGCCCTCGCGGCAGTCGTGGTCGAACGCCACCGGCTCCTCGCCCTGAAGGATGAGTCGCTCGTTGAGCACGTCGAGCATCTCCAGGAACGACATGTCGGGAGAGACGTCGTCGACCTGGTAGGTCACCATCCGACCCTTGTCCTCAGGGCCCTTCTGGCGCCAGATGCGCAGGGTCAGGTTCACTTGTAGCTCCGCTGCGTGGGGTGGACGTATTCGAACTTCAGGTCTTCCTTGTGCAGCACGACCGGCTCGTCGGTGCCGGTGTACTCCCAGGCCGCCACGTAGGCGAACCGCTCGTCGTCGCGCTGCGCCTCGCCGTCCGGGGTCTGGTGCTCGGCCCGGAAGTGGCCGCCGCAGGACTCCTCGCGGTGCAGGGCGTCGATGCACATCAGCTCGGCCAGTTCGAAGAAGTCGGCCACCCGGCCGGCCTTCTCCAGCGACTGGTTGAGCCCCTCACCGTCGCCCGGCACCTTCACCCGCTGCCAGAACTGCTCGCGCAGCGCCCGGATCTCGTCGATCGCCTTGCGCAGCCCGGCCTCGCTGCGCTCCATGCCGCAGTGCTCCCACATGATCTGGCCCAGCTCCCGGTGGAACGAGTCCACCGTCCGGTCGCCGTCGACAGCCAGCAGCCGCTGGATCCGGTCCTCGACGTCGGTGCGGGCCGCGACCGCCTCCGGGTGGCTGGCGTCGACCTTCTCCAGCGGGCCGGTGGCCAGGTAGTTGGCGATGGTGCTGGGCAGCACGAAGTAGCCGTCGGCCAGGCCCTGCATCAGCGCGGAGGCGCCGAGCCGGTTGGCGCCGTGGTCGGAGAAGTTGGCCTCACCGATCACGAACAGGCCCGGGATGGTCGACTGGAGGTCGTAGTCGACCCAGAGGCCACCCATCGTGTAGTGCACGGCGGGGTAGATCCGCATCGGGACCTCGTACGGGTCCTCGCCGGTGATCCGCTCGTACATCTCGAACAGGTTGCCGTACTTGGCCTCGATGGCCTTGCGGCCGAGCCGGTTGATCGCGTCGGCGAAGTCGAGGTAGACGCCCAGCTTGGTCGGGCCGACGCCGCGGCCCTCGTCGCAGACGTTCTTCGCGGCGCGGGAGGCGATGTCCCGGGGGACCAGGTTGCCGAAGGAGGGGTAGATCCGCTCCAGGTAGTAGTCCCGCTCGTCCTCGGGGATGTCCCGCGGCGCGCGGTCGTCGCCCTTGGCCTTCGGCACCCACACCCGGCCGTCGTTGCGCAGCGACTCGCTCATCAGGGTCAGCTTCGACTGGTGGTCGCCGGAGACCGGGATGCAGGTCGGGTGGATCTGCGTGTAGCAGGGGTTGGCGAAGTAGGCGCCCTTGCGGTGCGCCCGCCAGGTGGCCGTGACGTTGCAGCCCTTGGCGTTGGTGGAGAGGTAGAAGACGTTGCCGTAGCCGCCGGAGGCGAGCACGACCGCGTCGGCCATCTCGGTGCTGATCTCGCCGGTGACCAGGTCCCGGACGACGATGCCCCGGGCCTTGCCGTCGACGACGACCAGCTCCAGCATCTCGTGCCGGGCGTTCATCTCCACGTTGCCCAGGCCGATCTGCCGCTCCAGCGCCTGGTACGCGCCGAGCAGCAGCTGCTGGCCCGTCTGGCCCCGGGCGTAGAAGGTGCGCTGCACCTGCGCGCCGCCGAAGGAGCGGGTGTCCAGCAGGCCGCCGTACTCGCGGGCGAACGGGACGCCCTGGGCGACGCACTGGTCGATGATGTTGACCGACACCTCGGCCAGCCGGTGCACGTTCGACTCCCGCGAACGGAAGTCGCCACCCTTGACGGTGTCGTAGAAGAGCCGGTGCACCGAGTCGCCGTCGTTGCGGTAGTTCTTGGCGGCGTTGATGCCACCCTGCGCGGCGATCGAGTGGGCCCGGCGCGGGCTGTCCTGGTAGCAGTAGGACTTGACCCGGTAGCCCTGCTCGGCGAGCGTGGCGGCGGCCGAGCCCCCGGCCAGGCCGGTGCCCACCACGATCACCGTCATCTTGCGGCGGTTGGCCGGGTTGACCAGCTTGGCCTCGAAGCGGCGGGTCTCCCAGCGCTTCTCGACGGGGCCCGCGGGTGCCTTCGTGTCGGCGATCGGGTCGCCCTCAGTGAAGAGATCCATGGTCAGGACACCAATCCGGTGAGTACGGCGAACGGGACCAGCAGGAAGCCGCCGCAGATGCCGACGGCGACGACCAGCGCGATCGCGCGGTTGCGGCGCTCACCCTTCGGCGTCTGCTGGCCGAGGCTGCGCAGGCCGCTGAAGATGCCGTGCCGCAGGTGGAAGCCGAGGGTGACGACCGCCAGGGCGTAGAAGAGCGTGACGTACCAGCGCTCCGGCGCGAAGTCGGCGACCACGTTGGCGTACGGCTTGCTGGGGTCGCCGACCGGGTTCAGGTGACCGGTGGTCAGGTCCAGGAGGTGGTAGATCACGAAGAGCAGGATGATCACCCCACCCCAGCGCATCGTGCGGGCGGCGTAGCTGCCCTGGACCTTCTTGCGGTGGGCGTACCGGACCGGCCGGGCGGCGCGGGCGCGCAGGGCGAGCGTGGTGGCGGCCCAGATGTGGCCGAGCACCGCCACCAGCAGCGCCCCCCGCAGGATCCACAGGAACCACACGCCCGGCAGGAGCGGCTTGCCGATGTCGCGCAGCCAGTGCGCGTAGTGGTCGAACGACGTCGCGCCCGTGAAGACCTTGAGGTTGCCGACCATGTGCGCGACGAGGTACAGCACCAGGAAGATGCCCGTCACCGCCATGACGGCCTTGAGGCCGACGCTGGAGCGGAGGGGCGACCGAGTTTTCGTGACTACCACCTGACCGACGCTAGGAGCACTTCGATCAGTCGTCCAATGCATCGACCTCGCAGTCTTGATAGCCATAAGCTATCTGGATGCAGCTCCATCAGCTCAAGTACTTCGTAGCGGTAGCCGAAGTACGACATTTCACCCAAGCCGCCGACCTGGTGGGCATCACGCAGCCCTCGTTGAGTAAGCAAATTCACGCCCTGGAGACCGACCTCGGGGCTCCGCTCTTCGAACGGGTAAGGGGAAACATCACGCTCACCGCCGCGGGCGAGGTGCTGCTGCCGTTGGCCAAGCGGATCCTCGCCGACGTGGACACCGCCACCCGCGAGGTGCAGGAGCTGGTCGGGCTGCGGCGGGGTCGGGTCCGGCTCGGGGCCACCCCCAGCCTGGCCACCTCACTCGCCCCGCCGGTGCTGCGCCGGTTCCGCGACGCCCACCCCACCGTCGACCTGCGGGTGGAGGAGGGTGGCTCCCAGGACCTCGTCCGCGACCTGCTCCGCGGCGACCTGGACCTGGCGCTGATCATCATGCCGGCCCAGGGCGCCGACCCGGGGCTGCGCGTCGACCCGATCCTGCGGGAGAGCCTGGTGGTCGCCTCGGTCGAGGAGCTGCCCGCGGCGCGGGAGACCGGCGAGCTGCGGATCACCGACCTGCGCGACCAGCCCCTGGTGATGTTCCGCGAGGGCTACGACCTGCGCGACGCCACCATCCAGGCCTGCCGGGAGGCGGGCTTCGAGCCCACCTTCTCCGTCGACGGCGGTGAGATGGACGCCGTGCTCAGCTTCGTCGAGGCCGGGCTGGGCATCGCGCTGGTGCCCGGCATCGTGGTCGCCCGCCGGCCCGGCGTCCGGGTCACCCGGCTCGCCCCGCCCGGCGTGCGGCGGACCATCGCGGTGGCCCGCCGCCGCGACGTGGTGCCCACCCACGCCGGACGGGAGCTGCGCCGGATCCTGTTGGAGTACGTGCACGACGCCACCGCCGCCGACGAGCTGCCGCCGGGCGTCGAGCCGCTGTAGGGCCGGCGGTGGCGCGCCCGGCACGGAACCGGGCACACCACCGCCGGACCGCTCAGCCGACCGTGATGGTCACCGAGGTCGACATCGGGCTACCCGCGCTGTCGGTCATCGTCAGCCGCGCGGTGTACGTGCCCTTGCGGCTGTACGTGTGGTTCGCCGTCGCGCCGTGCACCACCGCCGAGCCGTCCCCGAAGTCCCACTCCCGGTCGGCGACCGTACGCCCCGCCGGCGCGGTGGCCGTGCTGGTGAAGGCGACCGCCAGCGGCGCGGTGCCGGTGCTCGGCGTGGCGGTGGCGCTGAGCGTCCCACCGGTCTCCTGCTTGACCCCCGCCCCGTTGAAGCGCAGCCAGTCCACCGAGAGCAGGTCCGGCGTGCCGCCGGTCTGCGCGGCGTTGACGAAGCGCAGGTAGAGCGTCGTCGTGCCGCCCGGGTTGGTCAGCGGGACCGTCGGCGAGACCACGTTGTCCCAGCCGCCGGTGCTGCCGATGGTGGCCTTGCCGAGCAGCGTCCCGGTCGGCGAGCCGGCCCGGAACTCCACGTCGCCGCCGAGACCTCCGGAGCTGGCGCCCACGGTCACCGAGCCGATGCCGCGCAGGTTCACCGGCCCGAAGTTGATCCAGTCACCGTTGTCGACGTCGCCGATCCGCTTGCCGGCGCGGGCGGTGGCCCGGTCCAGCACGCTCACCCCGCTCTGGGCGTCGAAGTGCTCCGCCTCCTTGCTCTTGACCTGGAGCTCGGACTTCGTCGACCCGACCAGCGCCGGCACCCCGGTCGCCCCGCCGTCGGTGTACTGCGCGGTCAGCACGGTGTAGAGGTTCTGCCCCGGCCCGTGCCCGTCGCCGGCCCCGCCGTCGGTGAGGACCACCCCGGAGCAGCCGGTGTAGTTGTCCAGCGGGTGGGTGTGCGAGTCGTGGCCGAGCTGGCTCTGCACCACCACCCGGGAGCAGTCGATGGTGGCGTCCTCCGGGTCGCTGACCGTCACCGTGTACGGGATCCGGTCGCCGAAGTCGAAGAAGCCGCCGTCGGGCACGCTGAGCGTCACCACCGGCCGGGTGTTGCCCACCGTGATCTCGGTGGTGGCCACCGCGGTCGCCCCACCGGTACCGGTCACCGTCAGTCGGGCGGTGAACCGTCCCTTCGTGGTGTACGTGAAGCTCGGGTTCGCCGCCGTGGAGTCGGTCGTGCCGTTGCCGTCGAAGTCCCAGGCGTACGTGATCGGCCCGCCGTCGCCGGAGGCCGAGCCGGCGCTGGAGAAGGTGACGGCCAGCGGCGCCGGCCCGTTGTCCCGGCTCGCGGCCGCCTTCGCCACCGGCGGCCGGCCGTTGGCCACGTAGTCGATCCGGTAGATGCCGGCGCCCTCGTTGCTGCCGCCCCGGCCGCTGCCGCTGCCCGCGCCGAAGTCGATGACGTAGAGCGAGCCGTCCGGGCCGAACTCCGCCTCGAAGGGCTGCACCCAGGACATGTCGCCGAAGATGCCGTTGATCGACTGGAGGTCACCGACCTTCGTCGGCCCGAACCGGGCGTTGCTGAAGGTCTGTGCGGTGGTGTGCGTCGACAGCGTCTTGAACCACTTGCGGGTCAGCTCGTAGACGATCCACTTCCCCTCGAAGTACGCCGGGAACTTGGTCACCCTCGGGTTGGCCGGGTCGTGGTCGTAGACCGGGCCGCTCATCGGCCCGCCACCGCCGGTGCCCAGCTCGGGGAACTGGCTGGAGGCGGAGTAGGCGTACCAGACCAGCGCGGAGCGGGCGGCCGGCAGGTTGGTCAGGCCGGTGTTGTTCGGCGAGTTGTTCACCGGCGCGGAGCAGCTGAACTTCGCCCCCGAGGTGGAGGTGGCGAAGTTGTAGTCGTTGAACGGGATGTTGTTGCCCACGCAGTACGGCCAGCCGTAGTTGCCGGCGCTGGTGATCCGGTTGAACTCGACCGTCCCCTCGGGGCCCCGGTTCGGGTCGGCGGCCCGGGCGTCCGGGCCGTAGTCGGCGACCAGCAGCGCGTTGCTCACCGGGTCGACGCTGATCCGGAACGGGTTGCGCATGCCCATGGCGTACACCTCGGGCCGGGTCTTCGCGGTGCCCGGCGCGAAGAGGTTGCCGCTCGGGACGGTGTACGTCCCGTCGGCCTGCGGCCGGATCCGCAGGATCTTGCCGCGCAGGTCGTTGGTGTTGCCGGAGGTGCCCTGCGCGTCGAAGGCCCGCCGCCCGGCGCGCTCGTCGATCGGGGTGAAGCCGCTGGACTCGAAGGGGTCGATGTTGTCGCCGATGGCGGCGTAGAGGTTGCCGGCCCGGTCCATCGTCAGGGAGCCGCCCATGTGCGAGTTGGCCCGCGCCTCCCCGCGCAGCGTCGGGATGGTCAGCAGCCGCTTCTCGGAGGCGAGGCTGATGGCGTTGTTCGCCACCGTGAAGCGGGAGAGGTTGAGCTGTTTGAGGGTCTTGTCGGACCAGAGCAGGTAGAGCCAGTTGTTGGTGGCGAAGTTGTTGTCCAGGGTCATCCCGATCAGCCCGTCGGACTGGCTGGTCTGCTCCGCGGTGTACGCGAAGTCGATCAGCGTGGTGACCCCGAGGGTGGCCTGGTTGATCACCTTCACCGCGCCGGTGCGCTGGATGTAGAAGACCCGCCGGTCCGGGGCGACGGCCAGCTCGAAGGGGTCGGCCAGGTCGGCGGTGACCAGCGGCACCCGCTGGAAGTTGGTGGTCCTGGTGGCCCCGCAGTCGCCGGGCACCGCGCCGGCCGCCCACTCGATGCCACCGCGCAGGTGGGCCAGGAAGGCCGGCTCGCCGAAGGACGACGACGAGTGCCCGCCGGCGGTGTACCAGGACCGGCCGCCGTCGTAGTTCTGGCACCAGGAGTAGGCGTGGTCGACGCCCTCGTCCAGGCCGTTGATCCCGTCGCGGACCTTGATCTGGGCGAGGGTGTGCACCTTGCCGGTCGGGTTGGTGCGCCAGTTGTACCACTCCTCGGAGCGTTCCCACAGCTCCGGCAGCCCCTGCGTGGAGGGGTGGACGCGGTCGAGCACCTTGATCCGGCCGGGGAAGGTCCCGCCGGTGGCGGAGAAGTCCGGGTGGTAGTCGAAGATCGTGCCGACCAGGCCCTCGTACCAGGTCCAGTCGCGTTCGCTGGCGGTCGCCGCGTGCAGCCCGACCCAGCCGCCGCCGCCCCGGACGTAGTTCTGCAGGGCGGTGCGCTGGCTGGCGTTGAGCAGGTCGCCCGAGGTCGGGGTGGAGTTGGTGTTGTTGAAGACCAGCGCGTCGAACCGGGCCAGGTTGGCGTCGGTGAAGGCGGTCGCGTCGGTGGTCGCCTCGACGGTGAAGTTGTGGTCGACGCCGAGCTGCTGGATCGCGGCGATGCCGGCCGGGATCGAGTCGTGGTAGAAGTTCGTGACCTTGGAGAAGACCAGCACGTTGAAGCGGGGCGCGGCCTGCGCCGGGGTCGGGGTGAGGCCGATCAGCAGCGCGAGGATGCTGAGCAGGGCCAGCGGTACGGGGTGACGTCGTCTCATGGCGGGCGCTCCCGGTGGGGGACGAGCGGGGTGGGGCACGCAGGGTCCTGCCGCCGGCGCCGCGCGGGCGGCGCCGACCAGCGGTACGGACGGACGGTGGCGGCCCCGGCGCCGCCGGTCGCCGGGCAGGTCGGCGACCGGGCGGTCCGGTGTCGGTGCGCCGGCGGGACGCCGGACGCGGGTGGTGGGTGCCGGGCGCCGCCGGGCGGCCCGGTCAGTGGTTGGCGTCGGCGCCGAGCAGGGTGCGGATCTCGGTGGCCAGCCGGTCGAACCTCCCGTCGCTCATCACCTCCGCGTAGCGGCGGTCCGGTGGCAGCTCCACCGGCAGGGTGCGGATGATCCGGCCGGGCCGGGGGCTCATCACCTCGACCCGGGTGCCGAGGAAGACCGCCTCGGCGATCGAGTGGGTGACCAGCAGGATCGTCGTCCCGGTCTCCCGCCAGATCCGGTTCAGCTCGGTGTTGAGCTGCTCCCGGGTGAGCGCGTCCAGGGCGCCGAACGGCTCGTCCATGAGCAGCACCCGCGGCTGGTGCAGCAGGGCCCGGCAGAGCGCCACCCGCTGCTGCATGCCGCCGGAGAGCTCGTGCGGCAGGGCGTCCTCGAATCCCTTCAACCCGGTCAGCTCGATCAGCTCGTCGGCCCGGCGGGCGGCGAAGGCCCGGTCCAGCCCCCGCATCTCCGCCTGGAGCAGGATGTTCTTCCGCGCCCCCCGCCACTCAAGCAGGGCGGCGCGCTGGAAGACGTACCCGATCTCCTTCTGCGGGCCGGTGACCGGGCGGCCGAGCAACGACACCGACCCGGAGCTGGGCCGGACCAGGCCGGCGACCACCTTGAGCAGGGTGGACTTCCCGCACCCGGACGGGCCGACGATGGTGACGAACTCACCGGGCGCGGCGCGCAGCGTGACGTCGTCGACGGCGGTGGTGCGGGAGCGCTTCGAGGCGAAGCGCACGGTCAGGTCGGTCAGGTCGACCGCCGTGCCGGTCAGCGTCGCGGAGCTGGCCATCGCCGTCTCACCCCTGTCCGGCGTAGGAAGCGTCCCAGTAGGTCGCCGGGGCGCCGGCGCCCTTCAGCTCGGCGTACCTGCTCATCAGGTCGATCGTCTCGGTCCACTTCGCCTCCGGGTTGACCCCCGGCACCCCGCCGGCCCCGGTGTCCAGCAGCGGCACGGCCAGCGTGAGCTGCTTGACCAGCACCTCCTTGGCCGGCTCGTTCTCGGCCAGCTCGGCCATCGCGTCGGTGGCGGCGGGAATGTCCTTCGCCGCCTCGGTCCAGGACCGCTGGGTGGCCTTGACGAACGACCGGACCAGGGCGGCGTCCCCGCTCAGGGTCGCCTCGTTGACCACCAGCCCGGTGCCGAGCATGTTCATGCCCCAGTCGGCGTAGAGCAGGTAGTTGACCTTCTTGCCGGTCTTCGCCTCGATGGTGGGCGCCTGGTCGTGGAAGAAGCCCTGGATGGCGTCGACCCGCCCCTCCGACAGCGCGGCGATCTTGCCGGCGGCGTCCAGGTTGACCACCTTGACGTCGGTGGGGGAGAGGCCGTTGGCCTTCAGCCAGCCGGGGAAGGTGGCGTAGATGGCGTCGCCGGGGGTGCCGCCGACGGTCTTGCCCTTCAGGTCGGCCGGCTTGCTGATCCCCTTGTCGGCGAGGAACTCGATCGACGTCGGTCCCTTCTGGAGGAAGACCCCGACGCTCTTCACCTTCATCCCGGTGCCGATGGCCTTGAGCAGCGGCGGGGTGTCGGCCCAGCCGAAGTCGGTCTGCTTCTGGGCCACGGCCTGGATGGTCTTGCCGGAGCCGCCCCCGGCCTTGATCTCCAGCTCGATGCCCTCCTCGGCGTAGAAGCCCTTCTTCAGCCCGTAGTAGAACGGGGCGTGCTCGCCGTAGGGCACCCAGTTGAGGGTGAGGGTGACCTTCTTCTTTCCGTCGGCGGTCGTGGCCGGGCCGTCGGACCCGGCGCACCCGGCGATCGGGACGAGCAGCAGCAGTGCGGCGCCGGCGTACGCGAGACGTTTCATGGGTGCCTCCAGCAGCGTTTCGGAACGGGGTCAGGTGGTGGTGCGTCAGGAGGTGGTCAGCGGTACGCCGCCGCGCCGGCTGGCGTGCCAGGGGATGAGCAGCGCCTCGGCGACCTCGACCACCACGAAGAGCGCGATGCCGATCAGGGACATCAGGAAGAGGTCGGCGAAGAGCAGCGCGGCGTCGAGGTTGCCGTTGGCGAGCAGCAGGACGTAGCCGAGGCCCTCGTCGGCCCCGACGAACTCGCCCACCACCGCGCCGACCACGGCGAGGGTGACGGCGACCTTCAGGCCGCTCATCAGGTGCGGCAGCGCGTTCGGGAAGCGGATTTTGCGGAACGTCCGCCACGGGCCGGCGCCCATGGTGGACGCCAGGTCGATCAGCTCGGGGTCGGTCGAGCGCAGCCCGGCCACGCCGGAGATGACCACCGGGAAGAACGCGATCAGCACGGCCAGGATGACCTTCGGCGCGAAGCCCACCCCGAACCAGACGACCAGCAGCGGGGCGATGGCGATCTTGGGGATCACCTGGGCGAAGAGCACGATCGGATAGATCGCCCGCTCCATGGTGCGGGAGTAGGCGATCAGGATCGCGGTGCCCAGCCCGAGCAGCGCGGCGAGCACGAACCCGACCACCGTCTCGTAGAGCGTGACGTAGGTGTTGCGCAGCAGGAACGGCCACTGTTCGACGGTGGTCGTCCAGACCTGCCCGGGGGTGGGGACCAGGTAGTTCGGCACGTACTCGCGGGCGGCCACGAACCACCAGCCGGCGAGCACGGCCGCGAGCAGCAGCGCCGGCCGCCAGAGCGCGTCGGCGAGGCCGGCCAGGCGACGTGCCAGGCCGGACCGGACCGTCGGCGCGGCCTCGTACCCCCGGGTGCCGCCCCGTCCCGCCGCCGGGTCGGGCGCCCCCTCCGGTGCCGGGTCGGGCGTGTGCGCCGGTACGGGCGGCGGGGGGCTGTCGGGTGTCGGCGCGGCCAGCTCGACGCCCTGGTTGACGGCTTGGTCGGGCACGGCACTCCTCCTCGGTTCGGTGGTCCGGTGTGCGCCGACGGCGGTTCCGGCCAGCGGGTAAGCGCTTTCTCACTACGGTCGGGTCCGGGCCCGGAAGCCCGGAACGGGGGTGGGTCAGCCGGCGGGATAGGTGTCGAGCAGGCCGCACATGCCGTGCCGGCCGTGCTCCAGCGGCCGGTCGCGCCACCTGACCCGTGCGTCCGCCAGGTGGTCGCCCCGACCGCGGTCGAGCGCGTCGAGGTGCCGGCCGGTCTCCTCGGCGGCGCCCAGCGCGCCCGAGCGCCAGCGTCGCCGCCACCGGTCCAGCCCCGGCCGCACCAGCCGGACCGCCGCCGCGTGGAACTCCCGCAGCGGAGCCGGGTCGCCCGCCGCGAGGGCGTCCCGCAGCCGCAGGTAGCCGTGGACCGCCAGGTCCCGCCGGGCGTACGCGGCGGCCAGGTCGCCACCGGGCGCGCCACCGTCGGGCAGCCGCGCGGCGGCGGCGTACCGCTCGGGGTCGGCCAGCAGCTCCGGCGGCAGGGTCAGCACCGCGTCGCCGGCCTCGGGCAGCCCGCCGTTCTGCATCAGCACGGTGATCTCCAGGCCCCCGTGGTTGACCAGCCGGTGGATGGTCCCGGGGGAGAACCACACCACCGCCCCCGGACGCAGCGCCACCTCCCGGTAGCCGGCGAGGGTCAACGTCTGCACCAGCCCCGCGCCGCCGGTCACCACGTACCCCTCGGTGCAGGCCAGGTGCAGGTGCGGCGTGCCGCCGGGCAGGCCGTCCGGGGCGGCCGTGTCGTAGACCCGGAGCCGGGAGACACCGACGCCGCCGGGCAGCGCGACGGTGCTCGGCTCAGTCGAAGTACTCATCGGTGTCGTCCGCCGCGGGCAGGCAGACCACCAGCGCGGTGAGGTCGCCGATGGCCCGGTGCCGGGTGCCCGGCGGGATCAGGAAGGCCGACATGGGTCTCGCCTCGTGACGTACGCCGTTCAGCTCCACCTCGCCGGTGCCGTCGAGGATCACGTAGACCTCGGTGGCGACCTTGTGGAAGTGAGTGGTGGCCTGCCGCACCTGGAGCAGGTGCACGCTCACCGCGCCGGCCGACTCCTCCACGAAGGCGCGGCGGGTGGTGCCGCAGGAGCAGCGGTGCGGGGGGAGCCGGTCGAGAACGGCGCGGTGAGGGCCGTCCGAAGGGGAGGTGGAAGGCATCCGGGGAACCGCCTTTCGCCTGAGGAAAGGGCTTTCCTAGGCGAAGACGCTAGCCCCGTCCACTGCAAACAGTCAATGGTCTGTTGCAGCAGACCTCGCCGCGGTCACCGACCCTCGGCGTCGTCCATCGCCCGGTAGATCCGCTGCTCCGACACCGGGTACGGCGTACCCAGCGCCTGGGCGAAGACGTTCACCCGCAACTCCTCGATCATCCAGCGGATCTGCCGCACCGCCGCGGACCCGCGGCGACCCGGCGGCAGCGCCGCGAGCAGGTCGGCGTACTCCTTCTGCACCGCCGCGATCCGGTCCTGCTGCTGCCGGTCCCGCTGCGGGTTGCCCGGCAGCCGGTCCAGCCGCCGCTCGATCGCGGTCAGGTAGCGCAGCACGTCGGTGAGGCGGGCGTACCCGGTCTCGGTGACGAAGCCCTTGTGGACCAGCCCGGAGAGCTGGGCCCGGATGTCGGCCAGGGCGGACACCACCGCCAGGTTCTGGGTCTTGCCGAGCCGCTGCTCCACCGCGTACGCGGCGGCGAGCACCTTGCGGACCCGGTCCATCACGTCGACCACGGTGTCCACCAGGTCCGCGCGGACCTTCTCGCGCAGCGCGGCGAAGCCCTCCGCGTCCCAGGCCGGGCCACCGGCCTCGGCGATCAGCTTGTCGATCGCCGCACCGGCGGCGTCGGAGATCAACTCCTGCACGCTGCCGTGCGGGTTGCGGCTCAACGCCAGCTTCGCCTCGTTGGAGAGCCGCCCCTGGAGGAACTTCGCCGGCGACGGCACGGTCAGCCGGAGCAGCCGCCGGGTGCCCGCCCAGTGCGCGGCGGCCTGCTCGGCCTCGGAGTCGAAGACCTTCACCCCGACCGTCGCGCCCTCGTCCACCAGCGCCGGGTACGCGGTCACCGCGTAGCCGGCGCGGACCTGCTCGATGGTGCGAGGAAGATCGTCGATGCTCCAATCCCGGAGGCCCGTCCGGGCGACGTCCGGCGCGGCGGCGGCCACGACCTGGCGTACCTCCTGGCGGAGCTGGCGTTGCAGGGTCGGCAGGTCCTTGCCCTCGGCGACCGGCTTGTTCTCCTCGTCGAGGACCCGGAAACTGACCCGCAGGTGGGCCGGGAGCCGCTCGGTGTCCCAGGCGTCGCGGGGGACGGTGACCCCGGTCATCCGGCGCAGCTGCCGGGTGAGCGCGTCGAGCAGTGGCTCCTCGCCCGGGGTGATCGCGGCGAGCGCGGCCCGGGCGTAGTCGGGCACCGGGACGAAGTTGCGCCGGATCGCCTTGGGCAGCGACCGGATCAGCGCGACCACCAGCTCCTCGCGCAGCCCCGGCACCTGCCAGTCGAAGCTCTCCGCCGGAACCTGGTTGAGCAGCGGCAGCGGGATGTCCACGGTCACGCCGTCGGTCGGGGTGCCCGGCTCGAACCGGTAGGTCAGCGGCAGGGTCACCTCGCCGGAGCGCCACTCGTCCGGGTAGTCCGCCTCGTCCACCCCGCCCCGGCCGGCGTTGACCAGCAGGTCCCGGGTGAAGGTGAGCAGCTGGGGCTGCTCCCGGCGAGTCTTCTTCCACCAGGCGTCGAAGTGCCGGCCGGAGACCACGTCGGCGGGGATCCGCTGGTCGTAGAAGGCGAAGATCGTTTCGTCGTCGACCAGGATGTCCCGGCGCCGGGCCCGGCTCTCCAGCTCCTCGATCTCGGCCAGCAGCCGCTGGTTGTCCTGCCAGAACTGGTGGTGGGTCTGCCAGTCGCCCTCGACCAGGGCGTGCCGGATGAACAGCTCCCGGCTCAGCGCCGGGTCGATCCGCCCGAAGTTGACCTTGCGGGAGGTGACCAGCGGGATGCCGTACAGGGTGACCTTCTCGAAGGCCATCACCGCGGCCTGCTTCTTCTCCCAGTGCGGCTCGCTGTAGCTGCGCTTGACCAGGTGCTGGGCCAGCGGCTCCACCCACTCCGGCTCGACCCGGCCGGCCACCCGGCCCCAGAGCCGGGAGGTCTCCACCAGCTCCGCGGCCATCACCCAGCGCGGCGGCTTCTTGAACAGCGCCGAGCCGGGGAAGAGCGCGAACTTCGCGCCCCGGGCACCCAGGTACTCGTGCTTCTGCGCGTCCTTGAGCCCGACGTGCGAGAGCAGGCCGGGCAGCAACGACTGGTGCACCTTCGGGGTGTCGATCTCCTCCGGCAGGTCCGCCGTCGGGCCGCGCCGGCCGTCGCCGTCGCGCGCCGGTCGCCCCTGCTCGGGGGTACGCAGCACCTGGCGCAACTGGCTGACGATGTCCTGCCACTCGCGGACCCGCAGGTAGTTGAGGTATTCCGCCTTGCACATCCGGCGGAACGCGCTGGACGACAGCGCCCGCTGCTGCTCCCGCAGGTAACGCCAGAGGTTGAGGAAGGCCACGAAGTCGGATTCCGTGTCGGCGAACCGGGCGTGCGCCTGGTCGGCCTGGGCCTGCTTCTCCGCCGGCCGCTCCCGCGGGTCCTGGATCGACAGCGCGGCGGCGATCACCATCACCTCGGTGGCGCAGCCGTTGCGCTCGCCCTCCAGCACCATCCGGGCCAGCCGCGGGTCGACCGGGAGCTGGGCCAGCCGCCGCCCCAGCGCGGTCAACCGCTTCGCCGGGTCCGTCTCGGTCGGGTCGAGCGCGCCCAGCTCGTGCAGCAGGTTGACGCCGTCGGTGACGTTGCGCCGGTCCGGCGGGTCGATGAACGGGAACGCGGCGATGTCGCCCAGCCCGATCGAGGTCATCTGGAGGATGACCGAGGCCAGGTTGGTGCGCAGGATCTCCGGGTCGGTGAACTCCGGCCGGGAGAGAAAGTCCTGCTCGTCGTAGAGGCGGATGCAGATGCCGTCGGAGGTCCGCCCGCAGCGGCCCTTGCGCTGGTTGGCCGAGGCCTGGGAGACCGGCTCGATGGGCAGCCGCTGCACCTTGAGCCGGCTGCTGTAGCGGGAGATTCGGGCCGTGCCCGGGTCCACCACGTACTTGATGCCGGGCACGGTCAGCGAGGTCTCCGCGACGTTGGTGGCGAGCACCACCCGGCGCCCGGGATGCGGGGCGAAGACCCGGTGCTGCTCGGCGGCGGAGAGTCGGGCGTAGAGCGGCAGGATCTCGGTGCCGAGCAGCGACCGCTTCTTCTCCACCAGCTTGCCCAGCGCGTCGGCGGTGTCCCGGATCTCCCGCTCGCCGCTGAGGAAGACCAGGATGTCGCCGGGCCCCTCGGCGGCCAGCTCCTCGACCGCGTCGCCGATCGCCTGGATCTGGTCCCGGATGGTCTCCTCGTCGTCGCCCTCGTCCTCCTCGGCCTCGGTGACCTCGACCAGCGGCCGGTACCGCACCTCGACCGGGTAGGTCCGCCCGGAGACCTCCACGACCGGCGCCGGCTTCCCGTCCGCGTCGGCGAAGTGCCGGGCGAACCGGTCGGTCTCGATGGTCGCCGAGGTGATGACCACCTTGAGGTCGGGGCGACGGGGGAGGAGCTGCCGCAGGTAGCCCAGGATGAAATCGATGTTGAGGCTGCGCTCGTGCGCCTCGTCGATGATCAGCGTGTCGTACTGGCGCAGCATCCGGTCGGTCTGCAACTCGGCCAGCAGGATGCCGTCGGTCATCAGCTTGACCAGGCTGCGGTCGCTCACCTGGTCGGTGAAGCGCACCTTGTAGCCGACCACGTCGCCCAGCTCGGTGCCGAGCTCCTCGGCGATCCGGTCGGCCACCGTCCGGGCGGCCAGCCGCCTCGGCTGGGTGTGCCCGATCAGCCCGTTGATCCCGCGACCCAGCTCCAGGCAGATCTTCGGCAACTGGGTGGTCTTGCCGGAGCCGGTCTCGCCGGCCACGATCACCACCTGGTGGTCGCGGATCGCGGCGGCGATGTCGTCCCGGCGTTCGCTGACCGGCAACTGCGCCGGATAGGTCACCACCGGCACGGCGGCTCGCCGGCTCTCCAGCCGCGCCTCGGCCCGCGCCACGTCCGCGGCGATCTCGGCCAGCGCGTCGTCCCGCCGCTGCGGGTCCTTCAGCCGTCGGACGCCGTCCAGCCGCCGTTGCAGACGGCGCTGGTCGCGGAACATCAGCGGGGCGAGGCGGCGGTGCAGCTCACGGGCGGTGACGGCGTCGGCGGGTGCGGCTGGATTCTGCATGTCGCCGACAAGGATAGGCAGACCGGCGCGGGGCCGCCCCCGGGTTACCGCCCACCGCCCGTCGGCCCGGTGCCGCCGCCCGGGGTCGACGCGCTGGTCGCCGAGGTGGCTCGCGCGCCGGTGGCGGAGTCGCTCCCGGGGAAACAGGGGTGCGGCGGGCTAGAGTTGCCGCCGACCCACTGGCTACCACGGGGGCCCCCAGATGACGATGCTGGACACCGACCGCGCGCTCGTGCAGGCGGCCACGGCCGTCGCCAAGCTCCGCTGCCGCAGCGACAACCACACCGTGGCGGCGGCGGCGCGGACCGTCGACGGCCGGCTCTTCACCGGGGTCAACGTCCACCACTTCACCGGGGGCCCGTGCGCCGAGGTGGTCGCGATCGGCGCCGCGGCGACCCAGGGCGCGGGCACCCTGGAGACCATCGTCGCCGTGGGCGACCGGGGGCGCACCGTGATCCCGCCGTGCGGGCGGTGCCGGCAGGTGCTGCTGGACTACTTTCCCTCCGTCGAGGTGATCGTCGGGCCGATGAACGCCCTACGGAAGGTGCCGGTGACCGACCTGCTGCCGGAGACGCACGTCTGGGCGGACCAGCAGCTCGAACCGTCGGCGGTGGTGCGGACCGGGCAGTGGCCGCTGCCGACCGTGCCGGGCAGCCGGCCGGCCTCGGAGGCGTGACCGGTCAGTCCCCGGCAGCCGCCTCCAGCATCGACCGGGGCACGCCGACGTCCCCGTACCGCACGTTGCCCTCCCGCACCATCCAACTCGTCACCCGGACGGCGAGCTGGCCCGCGCGAACCGCCGGGTCGTTGGCGTAGAGCTCGCGGGCCGCGGCCGGGTCGACCGGAAGGACCACCAGGCCGCGCAGCGTCGTGTCGTCCGGGTCCAGGAACGGGCCGGCGGCGAGCACGAGCCCCTGCTCCACCAGCCCCGCCTGGTGGGCCAGGTGGGCGTCGCGCAGCAGGTCGGCCGCGTCCCGTGGCAGCTCCGGGGTGCCCTCCGGGCGGATCAGCAGAACGAGGGTGTGCTGGTCGAATCGCATCTGACCAGCGTAGGGGCGATTGCCGCCGCGCTGTCCCGCTCGCGGCCGACAGCGGCGCGGGGACCGATCGAGGACCGTCGGTTAGGCCACCCTAAGCCTCTCGGATAAGGTAAGGCGAACCTTATTCCAAGCCCGGGAGCAACGTGACCACCCTCGCCGCCAGCCCGGCCGGCGCCGCCCGCCGGTCCCGCGGCCGTCCCGGCCGCCGTACCGCGGTCGCCGTCACCGCCGCCGCCGTGCTGGCGCTCACGGTGGTGGCCAGCCTCGCGCTCGGCAGCCGGCCGCTCGGCCCGGGCCAGGTCTTCCACGCGCTGGTCGCTCCGGACGGCGGCACCGCCAGCACCATCGTGCGCGAGCTGCGCATGCCGCGTACCGCCCTCGGCCTGCTGGTCGGCCTCGCCCTCGCCGTCGCCGGGGTGCTCTTCCAGGCGCTCACCCGCAACCCGCTCGCCGAGCCCCGCATCCTCGGCATCAGCGCCGGCGCCTCCTTCGGCGTGGTGCTCGCCATCGCGGTGTTCGGCATCGGCACCCTCGCCGGGTACGTCTGGTTCGGCATCGCCGGCGCGCTCGGCGCCGGGCTGCTCGTCTTCGCCGTCGCCAACCGCACCCGCGAGGGCGCCAGCCCGGTCACCCTCGCGCTGATCGGCGCGGCGCTCGACGCCAGCCTCGCCTCCGTCGTGTACGCGCTGCTCAGCATCGACGCGCGCACCTTCGAGGAGTACCGGTTCTGGGTGGTCGGCGGGCTCACCGGCCGGGACCTCACCGTCGCCGGCCAGGTGCTGCCGTTCGTCCTCGCCGGGCTGACGCTGGCCGTGCTGGTGGCCCGCGGCCTCGACGCGCTCGCCCTCGGTGACGACGTCGCCCGCGGCCTGGGCCACCGGATCGGCCTGGTCCGCCTCGGCGGCGGCCTGGCGGCCGTGCTGCTGACCGGCGCCGCCGTCGCCGCGGCCGGCCCGATCGCCTTCGTCGGCCTCGCCGTGCCGCACCTGGCCCGGGCCCTGGTCGGCGCCGACCACCGGTGGACCCTCGCCGTCTCCGCCCTGCTCGGGCCGGCGCTGCTGCTCGGCGCGGACATCGTCGGCCGGCTGGTCGCCCCGCCCGGAGAGGTGCCGGCCGGGATCGTCACCGCCCTCATCGGCGCCCCGCTGCTGGCGTTCCTGGTCCGCCGCGCCAAGGTGGTGACCGCGTGAGCCCCCGCGTCCTCGCCGACCAGGCCGGGGCCCCGGCGGGCACCGCCCCGGTCGCCGCCTCCCGGCCACCCCGCACCGCGCCGCCCGGCCGGTCGCTGCTGCGCGTCGGGCCGGTCCGCGTCCAGATCCGCCGCCGCGCCGTGCTGGTCGCCGCCGCGACGACCGCGCTGCTCGCCGTCGCCGTGCTGCTCAGCCTCTGCCTCGGCACCCCGTACGTCGCGCCGCGCGACGTGCTCCGCGCGCTCTCCGGCGCCGGCACCCCGTACGACCTGGTGGTGCTCGACCTGCGGCTGCCCCGGGTCGTGCTCGCCGCCACCGCCGGCGCCGCGTTCGGCATCGCCGGCACGCTGATCCAGAGCGTGGCCCGCAATCCCCTGGCCAGCCCCGACGTCGTCGGCATCACCCAGGGTGCCGGGCTGGCCGCCACCGTGGCGATCACCACCGGCGCGGCTGCCGTCCTGGTAGCACCGGCTGCGCTGCTCGGCGGGCTGGCGGCCGCGCTGCTGCTCTTCGCGCTCGGGGCCCGGCACGGCCTGGCGGCGCAGCGCTTCGTCCTCGCCGGCGTCGCCGTCGCGTTCGCCCTGCGGGCGCTGACCGAGGTGGTCATGCTCACCGCCGACCCGATCGACGGGCTGCGCGCGCAGATCTGGCTGATCGGCACCCTGGCCGGGAAGGGCTGGACGGAGACGGCCTGGATCGCGCTCACCCTGGCCGTGCTGCTGCCGGTGCTCGCCTGGGCCGGCTGGGCGCTCAACAGCACCGCACTGGACGACGACACCGCGCGGGGCATCGGGCTGCGCCCGGTCGCCCGCCGGATCGGCCTGGCGGTGACCGGGGTCGCGGTGGCCGCCAGCGTCACCGCGCAGGTCGGCGCCGTGGACTTCGTCGCGCTGGTCGCCCCGCAGGTGGCCCGCCGGCTGGTCCGCGCCGAGCGGCCCCCGCTGGTCTGCGCGGCGTTGGTCGGCGCGCTGCTGCTGGTGCTGGCCGACCTGGCCGGGCGGCGGTTGTTCGCCCCCACCCAACTGCCGGCGGGCGTGCTCACCGCCGCCATCGGCGGGCCCTACCTGATGTTCCTGCTCATCCGTGGTCGCCGGAGGTCGTCGTGAGGTCCATCCCTGACCGGGCAGGCGCGCTGCTCTCCACCCGCGACCTGGTTGCCGGCTACGACGAGCGGACCGTGCTGGACGGGCTCGACCTGGAGCTGCCCGCCGACGCGTTCACCGTGATCGTCGGCCCGAACGCCTGCGGCAAGTCCACCCTGCTGCGCACGCTGGCCCGGCTGCTCCAGCCCCGGCGGGGAACGGTGCTGCTCGACGGCACCGCGATCCGGGACCTGCCCACCCGGGAGGTGGCCCGCCGGCTCGGCGTGCTCCCGCAGAGCCCCCTGGTGCCCGAGGGCGTCACCGT
This sequence comes from Micromonospora sp. LZ37, assembly GCF_059359015.1. Lineage (NCBI taxonomy): Bacteria > Bacillati > Actinomycetota > Actinomycetes > Micromonosporales > Micromonosporaceae > Micromonospora > Micromonospora sp. LZ37. The sequence continues at coordinate 147,772 of NZ_JCADBL010000014.1, forward strand.
GGCCGACCTCGTCGGGCGGGGGCGACAGCCGTACCAGCGGTGGTGGCGGCAGTGGTCGGAGCAGGACGGCGCGGCCGTGGAGCGGGCGATGGTCCTCGCCGACGTGGCCGGGCTCGCCGAGCGGCCGGTGGACACCCTCTCCGGTGGGCAGCGGCAGCGGGTCTGGATCGCGATGACCCTCGCCCAGGACACCGAGGCGCTGCTGCTCGACGAGCCGACCACCTTCCTCGACCTGGCCCACCAGGTGGAGGTGCTCGACCTGCTGCACCGGCTGCGCGTCGAGCGGGGCCGGACCGTGGTCGCCGTGCTGCACGACCTCAACCAGGCCGCCCGCTACGCCGACCACCTGATCGCGATGCGGGCCGGCGCGGTGGTGGCCGCCGGGCCACCCCGGGAGATCCTCACCGTGGAGCTGGTCCGCGACGTCTTCGGGCTCGACTGCGTGGTCGTGCCCTGCCCGGTGACCGGGGCGCCGCTGGTGGTGCCCGGGCTCAGCACCCCCTCCCTCGCGCCGCTGCCCGGGGCGGCCGCCCCGTCCTCCCTCGCATCGCCGACCGGGGCTGCCGCCCCGTCCTCCCTCCCAACGCCGGCCGGGGCTGCCGGCCCCGGCGGGGCCTCCCCGCCGGCGGGCCCCGCTCCGGCGGCCCGCACCCACACCGACGACGCGGATGGTCCGGTCGTCGGCTCGTACCCCTCGAAAGGACTCTGATGCGTCGTCTCGCCGCCGCTTTCACCGCGGCGCTCGCCCTCGGCGTCGGTCTCACCGCGTGTGGTGAGAGCGACCCGGTCGCCGGCACCGCCACCGGGGAGACCCGGGAGATCACCCACGCCATGGGCACCAGCAAGGTGCCCGCCGACCCGAAGCGCGTCGTGGTGCTCGACACCGACAAGATCGACACCGCGCTCTCGCTCGGCGTCACGCCGGTCGGCGCCGCCACCGCCGGCGAGGCGAAGAGCTGGCCCACCTACTTCGGCGCGGAGAAGCTGGCCGCCATCAAGGAGGTCGGCGTGCTCACCGAGCCCGACCTGGAGGCGATCACCGCCCTCAAGCCGGACCTGATCCTGGGCAGCAAGTTCCGCCAGGAGAAGTTCTACGACGAGCTGGCCGCCATCGCGCCGACCGTCTTCACCGAGAAGGTCGGCATCACCTGGAAGGAGAACCTCCTCCTCGACGGTCGGGCCCTCGGCAAGGAGCAGCAGGCCAAGGAGCTGCTCGCCACGTACGAGAAGCGGGCGAAGGACTTCGGCGCCAAGCTCGGCGACGCGGCGTCGCGCAAGATCTCCATCGTGCGCTTCATCCCCGGCAACATCCGGGTGTACGGCCCGGACTCGTTCTCCGGCATCGTCGTCGGCGACACCGGGCTGGGCCGCCCCGAGCGGCAGCGCCTCGACGGCAAGGAGGACAAGCGCTTCGACCTGGTCAGCGCCGAGCGGGTCAACGAGGTGGACGGCGACGTCATCTTCGTTACCGCGTACGGCGAGAAGGCCGCCGCCGAGCAGGCCAAGGTCACCGCCGGCACCCTGTGGCAGGGTCTCGCCGCGGTCAAGGCCGGCAAGGCCCACGTCGTCTCCGACGAGGTCTGGATGACCGGCATCGGCGTCGGCGCCGCCAACAAGATCCTCGACGACCTCGAGAAGTACCTCACCGCCGCCTGACCGGCCCGCGTCGCGCGCGCTCGCGTCGCGCGCACCCGGGCACCCGGGCACCCGGGCACCCGGGCACCCCCGCAAGATCGTGCTCGTTCCAGGAAGTAGTGGCCTCGCCGACGATGGGAGGCCACTATTTCCATGTTCGAGCGTGATCTTCCCGCCCCGCGTCCCGCCGCGCCGTGCGCCTCGGACGCACGCCCCGCGTCCCGCCGCGCCGCCCTGCCCATCCCGCGCTGCCGCTGCGCGTCAGATACAGGGCGAGCATCCGGGCCCAGGCGCCCAGGCGCCCAGGCGCCCAGGCGCCCGGGCACCCGCAAGATCGTGCTCGTTTCAGGAAGTAGTGGCCTCGCCGACGATGGGAGGCCACTACTTCCATGTTCGAGCGTGATCTTCACGGCTCTGCCCACGTGCGCACTGCGCCCAGGCGTGCCCTACGCGCCTCTATGCCGTCCGCGCCCCGCGCTCCGCGCCCCGCGCTCCGCGCCCCGCGCTCCGCGCCCCGCGCTCCGCGCCCCGCGCTCCGCGCCCCGCGCTCCGCGCCCCGCGCTCCGCGCCCCGCGCTCCGCGCCCCGCGCTCCGCGCCCCGCGCTCCGCCCCGCGCTCCGCCCCGCGCAGCGCTCCGGTGTCAGCGTCCCGGGCGGTGTCCGCGGGAGCGGAGGGCGGCCCGGACCTCGGCGACGAAGCCCGGGAAGTCTTCCCGGAGGCGCTTGGCCGTCACGTGCAGGACGATCCAGTCGCCACCGAGCAGCTGGTTGAGTCGGCGGCGGTCGCGGTGAAACTGCTCGGGGTCGTCGTGCCACAGACCGTCGTACTCCACCGCCACCTTGAACTCCGGCCAGGCCAGATCCAGCCGCGCGACGAACCGGCCGTGGTCGGAGACGACCCACTGGGTCCGCGGCCGGGGCAGTCCGGCCAGTACGAGCTGGACCCGGGTGCGGGACTCCGGTGGCGACTCGGCGCCCGGGTCGGCCAGGTCGACGGCGCGCAGCAGCGATCGCCAACCTCGCCGGCCGGCCCGCGCCAGGGCGTACTCGCGCAGGGCCGGCACGTCGGTGAGCCGGCGGGCCAGCAGGCTGTCGATGACGACGACCGCGTCGACGACGTCCAGCCAACGGGCCAGATCCCAGCAGGTACGCGCCGGCGTGGTGACCAGGATACCCGCCCGGTCCACGACGTCGCCGGGATCCACCTCGGCCCGATGCACCCGTAGCCCGGTCGCCGGGCCGCGTCGCGGTCGGGTCCGGGCGACGGGCCTCCCTTCCATGACGGTCGTTCCGACGTCGACCGCGTTCGTGCCTGTGGTGTCCGTCGTGGTGGCGTCGGTGGGCTGCGGCGCGGCGGGCGACGTCGACATCAGCACGTCGATCGGCTCGTCGGGGGCGACCCGACCGGCGCCGTACAACGCCGCGGCGGCCCGACCGGCCACGGCTGTGCCGGGCGGTACCAGCCACCGCGTGACGGCGCGACATCGATCGGGATGGCTGACTCTGAGGTGGGAGTCGGCGTAGACGTCCCGGAACAGGGAACGCCACGCCGAGCTGCGGAGGTCGTTGCGGGTGAGCAGGCCACGGGAGACGGCGGTGGATCCGCGGAAGATCCGGCCGCGTAGCTGCGGAGGTCGGCGAGGGGCCTTCGGCATGCTCCAACGGTTCCCGATCCCGCCGCCCCGCGCCATCCCCTGTGGATAACCCCGGGGGCCTCCTCGGCCGTCCCGCCATGGTCACGCTCGAACATGGAAGTAGTGGCCTCCCCGCGCCGAGGAGGCCACTACTTCCTGGATCGAGCGCGATCTTGCGGGGGTGCGGGGGGCGCGAGGGGCGGCGGCGACGCGAAGGGGTGGGGGTGGGTCAGGCGGCGGTGGACCAGATGGCGCGGAAGGCGGCGGCCTCGCCGGCCAGCCACTGCTCGACCTGTTGGGGCTTGACGGTCTCCGGCATGCGCAGGGCCGCGCCGCGGCGGACGTCGACCAGGACCGGCTCGGCGTGCGGGAGCACCGCGTCCATGTGCCGGGCCATCAGGTGCAGCGTCGCGAGCGCCGCCTCCTCGCTCGGCGGCGCCTCGTCGAAGTGCAGCCGGATCGCCTCGGCGCGACCGTCGGCGTACCGGACGCCGAAGTGGGGGTTGATCTTGACGGGCAGGTCGCCGAGCATGGCGAGGGCGTCGCGGGTCTGGGCGAGGTCGACGCCGGCCGGCTCGCCGAGGGACTCCAGCCAGGCCGTCGCCCCGGGGACGAGCGCCTGGTAGAGCGGGCGCCAGCGCGGCTTGACCAGGTCGGCCACCTGCGCCAGGTGGGTGCCGCCGGTGTGGAAGGCGATGTCGGCCTTGAGCGCCTTGACGAACTGGCCGTGCGGGTTGAAGCCGGAGCGGCTGGCCCGCTGCTTGCGCAGGCCGCCGACGAAGGTGGCCTTGGTGGGGCCGGTGCGGTCGACGTACCGGGTGAAACCGAGGAGGGTGGCGTACGGCGTGAGGGGGGTGGCGATGGGCGCGGTCACGAGCGTCCTCCCAGGTCAGGAACTCGATTAGTACATACATTCTAATCGACGGAGGTGACATCGCCCAGGGCAGAAAAGGGGCCGTCCGGACGTCCCGGACGGCCCCTTCTGAAACAGGGTCAGAGCTGGCCCACCGAGGTGATCCGGACGACCGCCGCCCCCGCCTCGTCGGAGGCGGCCAGGTCGACCTCGGCGCTGATGCCCCAGTCGTGGTCACCCTCCGGGTCGTCGAAGATCTGCCGTACGGTCCAGCGCTCCCGCCCCTGCTCGATCATCAGCAGCGCCGGCCCGCGCGCGTCCGGCCCCACCCCGATCGAGTCGTACGCCTCGAAGTACGGCTCCAGCGCGTCGGCCCAGGCGTCGGCGTCCCAGCCCGTGGCGGAGTCCAGCTCGCCGAGGTCGTACCAGCGGCGCAGCGCGGCCAGCTCGACCCGGCGGAACAACGCGTTGCGCACCAGCACCCGGAACGCCCGCGCGTTGCGGGTGACCGCCGGTGGCCGGTCCTCCAGGGCGGAGGCGACCTCGGCCACGTCGGACGGGTTGCGCAGCCGCTCCCACTCGTCGATCAGGCTCGAGTCGACCTGGCGGACCAGCTCGCCAAGCCACTCGATGAGGTCGACCAGCTCCTCGGTCTTGGCGTCCTCGGGGACGGTCTGCCGCAGCGTCTTGTACGCGTCGGCGAGGTACCGCAGCACCAGGCCCTCCGACCGGGACAGCCCGTAGAACTGCACGTACTCGGTGAAGGTCATCGCCCGCTCGTACATGTCCCGCACGACGGACTTGGGGGAGAGCTCGTGGTCGGCGACCCAGGGGTGGCCCTGCCGGTACATCTCGTACGCCGAGTCGAGCAGCTCGGCGAGGGGCTTGGGCCAGGTCACCTCGTCGAGCAGTTCCAGGCGGGCCTCGTACTCGATGCCCTCGGCCTTCATCGCGGCGACCGCCTCGCCGCGGGCCTTGAACTGCTGCGCGGAGAGCACCTGGCGCGGGTTGTCGAGGATCGACTCGATCACCGAGAGCACGTCCAGGGCGTACGACGGGGACTCGACGTCGAGCAGTTCGATGGCGGCCAGGGCCAGCGGCGACAGCGGCTGGTTGAGCGCGAAGTCGAGCTGGAGGTCGACGGTGAGCCGGACCCGCCGGCCGGCCTCGTCGGGCTGGTCGAGCTGCTCCACCACCCCGCCGGCGCGCAGTGCCCGGTAGATGGCGATGGCCCGGCGGATGTGCCGGCGCTGGGCGGCGCGGTCCTCGTGGTTGTCGGTGAGCAGGTGCCGCATCGAGGCGAACGCGTCGCCGGGGCGGCCGATCACGTTGAGCAGCATGGAGTGGCTGACCTGGAAGCTGGAGGTCAGCGGCTCCGGCTCGGCCTCCACCAGGCGCTGGAAGGTCGGCTCACCCCAGCCGATCGAGCCCTCCGGCGGCTTCTTCTTCACCACCTTGCGGCGCTTCTTCGGGTCGTCGCCGGCCTTGGCGAGCGCCTTCTCGTTCTCGATGACGTGCTCGGGTGCCTGCACCACCACCCGGCCCAGGGTGTCGAAGCCGGCCCGGCCGGCCCGCCCGGCGATCTGGTGGAACTCGCGGGCCTTGAGCAGTCGGGTGCGGACCCCGTCGTACTTGGACAGGCCGGTGAAGAGCACGGTGCGGATGGGCACGTTGATGCCGACGCCGAGGGTGTCCGTGCCGCAGATGACCTTGAGCAGCCCGGCCTGGGCGAGGGTCTCCACCAGGCGCCGGTACTTGGGCAGCATGCCGGCGTGGTGCACCCCGATGCCGTGCCGGACCAGCCTGGACAGCGTCTTGCCGAAGCCGGAGGTGAACCGGAAGTTCCCGATCGCGGTGGCGATCATGTCCTTCTCGGCCCGGGTGCAGACGTTGACGCTCATCAGCGCCTGGGCGCGTTCCAGGGCGGCGGCCTGGGTGAAGTGCACGACGTAGACCGGGGCCTGCTTGGTGGCCAGCAGCTCCTCGAGGGTCTCGTGCATCGGCGTCATCGCGTACGAGAAGAGGAGCGGGACCGGCCGCTCGGCCGAGCGCACGGTGGCGGTCGGCCGACCGGTGCGCCGGGTCAGGTCGTCGACGAAGCGGGTGGTGTCGCCCAGCGTGGCGGACATCAGGACGAACTGCGCCTGGGGCAGTTCGATGATCGGCACCTGCCACGCCCAGCCCCGGTCGGGCTCGGCGTAGAAGTGGAACTCGTCCATGACCACCTGGCCGACGTCGGCCCGGGCGCCCTCGCGCAGCGCGAGGTTGGCGAGGATCTCGGCGGTGCAGCAGATGATCGGGGCGTCGGCGTTGACGCTGGCGTCGCCGGTGAGCATGCCGACGTTCTCCGCGCCGAAGACCTCGCAGAGCGCGAAGAACTTCTCCGACACCAGGGCCTTGATCGGCGCGGTGTAGAAGGTGGTCCGGTCGTCGGCGAGGGCGGCGAAGTGCGCGGCGATCGCGACCAGGCTCTTGCCCGAGCCGGTCGGCGTGTTCATGATCACGTTCGCGCCGGAGACGATCTCGATGACCGCCTCCTCCTGGTGGGGGTAGAGGTCGAGGCCGCGCTCCTTCGCCCAGCCGGCGAACGCGTCGTAGAGGGTGTCGGGGTCGGCGCTTTCCGGAAGCGCGGCGGTGAGCGTCATAGCGCCCCCCATGGTGCCCGGATCATGGTCGGTCGCGCCAACCGGGTCGGCCGCGGCGCCCGCCGGGCGCGCGCGCCGTCCCGCGCGTCCCGGTCCGTGCCCTTCGCCGGGCACCCCGCGGGGTACGCCCGCGGCTCAGCCCCGGGCGGTCGCGGCGGCGGGGGCGACCCGCCGGTGGATCAGGTCGAAGACCGGGCGGCCGGCGGTGAGCGCGCGCCGTTCGAACTTCGTCACCGGCCGGTGCGCCGGGCGGGGGGCGTAACCGTCGTACGCGTTGGCGAGCTCCGGGTCGGCCGCCAGGGTCTCCCGCATCGCCTCGGCGTACTCGGCCCAGTCGGTGGCGCAGTGCAGCGTCCCGCCGTCGGTCAGCCGGGAGCGCAGCAGCGCCACGTGGCCCGGCTGGATCAGCCGCCGCTTGTGGTGCCGGGACTTGGGCCACGGGTCGGGGAAGAAGACGTGCACCGCGTCGAGGCAGCCCTCCGGCATCGCCCGGACCAGGTCCAACGCGTCGCCCTGCGCCACCCGGACGTTGCGCAGCCCGTGCCGCTGCACCAGGTCGAGCAGGTTGGCGATTCCCGGGGTGTGCACCTCGACCGCCAGATAATCTCGATCCGGGTCGGCGGCGGCCATCGCGGCCGTGGCGTCACCCATCCCGGAGCCGATCTCCAGCACCACCGGGGCGCCGCGTCCGAACGGCGCGGCCGGATCGACCGGCCCGTCGAGGGCGGCGATGTCGATGCCGTACGTGGGCCAGAGCCGCTCCAGCGCGTCGGTCTGGCGGCCGCTCATCCGGCCACGGCGGGGATGGAAGGTGCGGATCCCGACGGCCGGCGCGGCCACCGGGACGGCGGGGTTCAGGTCGGTGGAGGTCACAGCGACCCGAGCGTACGCGACGGTTCCGGCGTATCGGATGTGATGTACGCCCGGAGGTGAGACGATTCATCCCGTACGGCAGGCCGGCGGCTCCGCCGCGGCGCTGCCGGTGGGCGCCGGAAGGGGGCAGGATGTCGGTCTCGCTCCAGCGGGCCGCCGTGGCGGTCGCGGTCGGTGCCCTCGGTCCGGTGCTCCTCGGGGTGGGCGTGGCCCGCGCCGGGGCGCCGCCGGTGGCGGCTCCGGCCCTGGCCGTGGCGGCTCCCACCCCGTCCGACGACGGCCAGAGCTTTCCGGATCAGAACGGCAATCCGCAGCCGCCCCCCGGCGTCGTCTTCGTCGAGGTGCGCCCCAGCATGGTGCAGCCCGGCTTCCTGGTCGGCCTGCGGGCCAGTTGCCGGAACAACGCCGTACCGGCGATCGTCGTCTCCGACGCCTTCGGCCGGGTGCAGGTGCAGCCGCAGCGCGGGGAGCTGACCTCGTCGGCGATGGTCCGGGAGCGGACCCGGCCCGGCAACTACCGGGTCAAGCTGGAGTGCCCGGACGGCGCGACCGCCGCCACCATGCTCCAGGTGGTGGAGCGGATGCGCCCGAGCCCCGGCCCGCAGACCGGGTTCGGCGGTGGCGCCGGGCTGGGCCCGGGTGGCCTGCTGGTCCCCGGTGGGCTGGCGTTGACCATCGCCGGGGCGATCGTCGGCATCATCGCGGCCCGCCGTCCCCGTGGCGTCGCCCGACGCTGACCATGGCCACCTCACCCGCCTCCGCCCCGGTCGCCCGGCGTGACCGGGCCCCGGCGCGCAGTCCGTGGTCGGTGCCGCTGGCGGTGCTGCTGGTGCTGGTCGGCGTCTTCGCCACCGGCGCGGGACTGGGTCGTACCGTCGGGCCGTTGGACTGGGCGGCGGGTCCGGCGCACTCCCAGCGGGCGGCGGAGCAGCGGGCGGGCCTGTCGGCCAGCCGGCCGGTGCGCCTGGCGGTGCCGACGATCGAGGTGTCCGCCGCGGTCAACCCGGTGGGCCAGGCGCCGGACGGGTCGATCGACGTCCCGCCGTTGAGCCGGCACCACGAGACCGGCTGGTACGACCGCGGCCCCACCCCGGGGGAGCCCGGCCGGGCGGTGATCGTCGGGCACGTCGACTCCAAGAGCGGCCCGTCGGTCTTCCACGACCTGCACCGGCTCAAGGCGGGCGACCGGATCGAGGTGACCCGCGACGACCGGAAGGTGGTCGTCTTCACCGTCGAGTCGGTGGAGCACTTCGACAAGTCGAACCTGCCCGCCGACCGGGTCTACGGCGACGAGGGCACCCCCGCCCTGCGGTTGATCACCTGCGGCGGCGAGTGGGTGGGCGGCCGGACCGGCTACGCCGACAACGTCATCGCCTTCGCCACGCTCGCCGAGATCCGCGAGCCCTGACCGCGGGCCGCTGGGCGGGCGGTGCGGTGGGCCGGGCGTGGGTCAGCCCTTGCCGGTCACCTGCTGCACCACCTCGAACTCCAAGAGCGTCGCGCCGGAGGCGACCGGCCGGCGCTGCTCGCCGCCCTCGGCGCCGGCGTGCGCGGCCCGGGACGGCCCGGCGGCCCAGGCCTGGTACGCCTCCTCGGTCTCCCAGCGGGTGTACACGAAGTAGCGGTTCTCGCCGGCGACCGGGCGGAGCAGTTCGAAGCCGAGGAAGCCGGGGGAGTTCTCCACCGCGCCGGCCCGGGCGGCGAACCGCTTCTCCAGTTCCTCGCCGGCGCCGGGCGGGACGTCGATCGCGTTGATCTTCACGACTGCCATGGCTCCACCCTAACGACCGGGCGGGCGCCGGGCGGGGCGAGTGCCTCCCTGCGGCGCGGGTCGGGTCAGAACGACTCGACGGCCGGGACCAGGTCGGCGTCGACCACGATCGGGGCGTGATCGGAGGGCCCCTTGCCCTTGCGGGCCTCCCGGTCCACGTACGCCGAGCGGACCGCGCGGGCGAACGGCGCGGAGGCGTACACCAGGTCGATCCGCATGCCCTTGTTCTGGTGGAACATCCCGGCCCGGTAGTCCCAGTAGGTGTAGGGGTGCGGGCCCTTCATCGGGGTCGGCACCACGTCGCTGAGCCCGAGGTCGCGCAGCGCCGCCAGGGCCGCCCGCTCGGCCGGCGTGACGTGGGTGGAGGTGGCGAAGAGCGCCGGGTCCCAGACGTCGGCGTCGGTCGGGGCGACGTTGAAGTCACCGCAGACGGCCACCGGCCCGCCGCCGGCCAGCTCCGGTTCGAGGGCGTCCCGCAGCGCCGCGAACCAGGCCAGCTTGTACGCGTAGTGCGGGTCGTCCGGGGCGCGGCCGTTCGGGACGTACACCGACCAGACCCGGACCCCGGCGCAGCTGGCGGCGATGGCCCGCGCCTCGGGGTCGGGGAAGCCCGGTTCGTCGGGGAAGCCGACGGTCACGTCGGCCAGCCCGACCCGGGACAGGATCGCCACCCCGTTCCACCGGCCGTCGCTGTGGCTGGCCACCTCGTAGCCCAGCTCGCCAACCTCGGTGGGGAAGGCGCCGTCGGGGCACTTGGTCTCCTGGAGGCAGACCACGTCCGGGGCGGTGGTGGCCAGCCAGTCGAGCAGCCGGGGCAGGCGGGCCTTGACGGAGTTCACGTTCCAGGTGGCCAGGCGCATGTCTCCAGCCTGCCGCATCCCGCCCCGGTGCGCCGCGTCAGCTGCCCGGGGTGTCGCCCGGGCGGGTCTGCTCGGCGAGGAAGCGTTCCAGCTCGGCGCCGAGCTCGTCGGCGGTGGGCAGCGGGCCGCTCTCGGCGGCGAGCAGGTTCTTCTCGCCGCGTCCACGGGCGAACGCGTCGTACTGCTCCTCCAGGGCACGGACCAGGGTCGCGGCCTCGTCGGTCTGCGCGACCTGGCGGTCGATCTCGACCCGGACCACCTCGGCGGCGGTGCGCAGGGCGTCGCTGGGCAGCAGCAGCCCGGTGCTGCGGGAGATCGAGGAGAGCAGCACCTCGGCGGCGGCCGGGTACTCGGTCTGCGCGACGTAGTGCGGCACGTGGGCGGCGAAGCCGATCGCGTCCCGGCCCAGCTCGCCCAGCCGGTACTCCAGCAGGTGGCCGACGCTTGCGGGGACCTGCACCCGCTGCAGCCACGGCTCGTAGCCGGCGATCAGCTCGCGCCGGGTGGCGTGCGCGGTGACGCCGGTGGCGCGGGTGTGCGGCACCGCCATCGGGATGGAGTTCAGCCCGACGGTGAGTCGGACGTCGAGTCGGGCGGCCAGCCCGGCGACCGCCGCCACGAACCGCTCCCACTGCAGGTCCGGCTCGGGGCCGGTGAGCAGCAGGAAGGGGGTCTCGTCGTCGTCGTGCAGGAGGTGCAGCTCCAGTTCGGGTGCGTCGTAGTGCTCCCAGTGGTCCTCGACGAAGGTCATCACCGGACGCCGGGACCGGTAGTCGAAGAGCTGGTCCACGTCGAAGGTGGCGATCGGACGGGACTCCAGCGAGGTGAGCAGCTGCTCCCGGGCCAGGCGGCTGGCGCTGCCGGCGTCGACGAAGCCGGTCAGCGCCTGGATCAGCACCGGCTGACCGAGGTCGGGCAGGTCGTCGGTGAGCTGGTAGAGCTCGTGTGGGTCGAGCACCGGTGGGGACCTCCTGAGAAGAACGCGCGTGCGGGCGCCCGTCCGCGACACGGCACCCGGTTCGGGGAACGTACCCGCCCGCGTAATCCATTCCAGCAGGGGGAGATTCGTCACGGCGGGGTGGGTGAAGACCGACGAAGGCGGCAATTCGCTGATCATCCGTCAGCGGACTGGATTTCCGTACCCCATTGTGTCAGCCGAACGGTGGATATTACGGATCATGATGTGCGACGTCATGATCGGGAGTGGTTCGTCCCCGCCGCCGCCGGCGCCGTGGCGTCTGCCCGGATTGCCCGACCCGGCACCTCTGTCCGGGGGCACCCGCGCCCGGCCGACGACGTCCCGTTCCGGGGCGCGAAGTGTGGGCAGGGCCACACCACGGCACCGGGTGAAGGCCGTTTCGCCTGCTTAGCCTCGTCGGATGCGTGACCACGACACCCTCGACGACCAGTACCCCCCAGAGGACACGACTGGCCGTTCGGACGACACCCCCTCGTCCGATCAGGTCGGCGTGCTCCGTGACACCGCGGCGACCCCCTCCCTCCGTACCCGCCTCGGCGCCCTCGTTAACGCCCGGTCCGGTGGCCCCTCCCGGGTCCGGGTGGCGCTCGCCACCGGCGTGGCCTGCTGCCTCGGCGTGGCCGCCTTCGCCGGCGTCCAGGCTCTCCCCGCCGACCGGCTCGAACCCGTGGGCGCCCAGCCGGCGCTCGCCGAGCGGGCCGAGGAGGCCGCCGCCTCCCGCAGCCACGACCGCACCCCGGGCACCGCGTCCCCCACCCGCGGCGGCCCCACCGCCGACTCCCCCCGGCCGTCCGCCACCAGGAAGGCGAAGCCCCGGCCCCGCCCGAAGCCCCGGCCGAAGCGGATCGCCCCGGTCGCCGGGCTCGACCGGGCACAGATGGACAACGCCGTGGCGATCGTCAAGGCCGGTCGCCGGATGGGCGCGCCCCGGCGGGCGCTGGTCATCGCGGTGGCCACCGCGATGCAGGAGAGTCGCCTCTACAACTACGCCAGCGGGGTGCTCCCGGAGTCGCAGCGGTACCCGCACCAGGCCATCGGCTGGGACCACGACTCCGTCGGACTGTTCCAGCAGCGTCCCAGCAGCGGGTGGGGCGAGGTGCGGGAGCTGATGGACCCGGCGTACGCCACCCGGGCGTTCCTCTCCGTGCTGCTGGAGATCCCGGGCTGGCAGGACCTGCCGCTCTCCGTAGCCGCCCAGGCCGTCCAGGTCTCCGCCTTCCCCGACGCCTACGCCCAGCACGAGTGGGCGGCCACCGAGGTGGTCGAGGCCATCCTGGCGTGATAGTCCGTGATGTCGGCTTGCCGCTTGTCGTTCCGGGGTACACATGAGGCAGGACAACTCCACGGAGGAAGACATGTCGGCACTGATGCAACGGATCAGCGCGTTCCTGCGGTCCCCGAAGGGCCAGCAACTGGTCGACCGGGGTCGGCGCGAGCTGGCCAAGCCCGAGAACAAGACCAAGCTCAAGCAGGTGGCCGACCGGCTCTCCGGCCGTCGCCGCTGAACCCCCGTCCCACGACCCCAGCGGGAGCCCCCGTGACCGACGCCGCCCCCGTCGACGACGAACCGACCGTCCCCACGCCGCAGGCCACCCCGACCGCTCCGCCCTCGGCCCCACCGGCCGGGGGCGCGGACGCCCCCGAGGCGCCGCCGGCCACGCTCTGGGACCGGATGCGGGACGACCCGCAGTACGCCCCGGAGCATCTCGCCCTGGAGGCCGTCCGCCGGCTCGGGCCGGAGGCGGCCCAGTGGGTCGTCCGGGCCCGCGCCGAGCGGCCCGACCTCTCCGCCGAGGACCTCGCCGAACAGGCGGTACGCCGGTTCGTCAACCGGGCCCGCCTCTCCGGGGCGGTCTCCGGCGCGGCCGGGCTGCCCGGTGCGGTGATCGACGTGGGCGTGCTGGCCTGGACCCAGGCGCGCCTGGTGCTGCACGTCGCCGCCGCGTACGGGGTCGACCCCGTGCACCCGGACCGGGCCACCGACCTGCTGGTGCTGCAGAAGGTGCACAAGGTCACCGAGACCGCCCGGCTCGCCCTCGGGGTGGCCGCCGGTCGGGAACGCGCCGGCGCGCTCTTCGGCCACGGCGCGCAGCAGCCCCTCGGCCGGGTGATGCTCCGGTTGGGCGTACGGCTGGCCCAGATGGCCGGGGTCCGCGCGGCGAAACGGATGGTCGCCAAGGTCGTGCCGGGCGCGGCGATCGTCCTCGGCACCTGGGCCAACTCGTCGGCCACCAAGGACCTCGCCGAACGGGCCCGGGCGCTGTACCGCGCCAACCGGGGTGGTCTCCCGCAGCAGCGCGGCGCCTGACCCCACCCGCCACTCCCTTCCGCCGCGTCCGGTCGCCGGGCGCGGCGGAAGCGCGTCCGGGCGGTGGTTCAGAGCTTCCAGCCGGCGGCGGAGAAGGTGGCGTCGGCGATCCGGTTCTGCCCGGCGACGTTCGGATGGAACCAGTCCAGCCGGTTCAGGTCGTCCAGCGTGAAGCGCGCCCGGTGCACCGCCCCGCCGTCGTGCCGGCACCGCGACCCGTACGCCCGGCAGGCCGCCACGAGTTCGGCGTTGTAGGCCCGCACCCGCTGCCGGAACGCGGCGCGCCGGGCCCGGTCCGCCGGCGCGGTGGAGGTGGGGGCGGCCAGCAGCGCGGGGCAGATCCCGGCCCGCCAGGCCCGGACGGCCCGGGAGTCGGTGTGGCCCACCTCCCAGAGCCGGTACAGGTCCGGCACGCTGACCACGAGCACCCGCGCCGCCGGCCGCCCCTCCCGCAGCACCCGCAGCGCGCGGTCGACCTGGCCGCGGAACGTCGCCACCGGGGTCATCCGGTCGACGTCCTCGCGGCAGGCGTCGTTCGCGCCGATCAGGATCGTGACGTAGTCGGCCCGGTCGCGGACCGCGGCCCGGGCCTGCCCGGCGAGCGCGGCCGCGCGGGCGCCCGGCGCGGCGTGGTTGTGGCCCCGGCCGCGCAGCGCCGCGCCCCGGTCGAGCAGCCGGCGGTAGTGGCTGTCCACCCGGATGCCGTCCCCGGTGGACCAGGAGTTGCGCGCGCACGAGGTCAGCACCAGGCAGGAGCCGAAGCCGGTGGTGATCGAGTCGCCGAGGGCGGCCATGGTGTCGGGCAGGCCGGGCGGGGTCTGGCCGCCCGACGGGCGGGGTGCGGGCCCGTCGCCCTGCTCGCAGGCCAGGGCGGCCAGGGCGGCCAGGCAGGCGACGGCGGCGACCCAGCGTCGAGGCATGTCTTCCCCCGGTCCGGCGGCGCAGAGCGACAGCGCGGTAACCTTACGCGCGCGGTGGGGTGTCCGGAGCGGTTCGTGTCGGCTTTCCGGCGGAGCTGACATCGAGAAACACGGATCTGCTAGGCGGGCTCAGCGGAACAGCCGCCACGGCGCCCGCTGCCCGTGCAGCCACCAGTGCAACGCGCGGGTGATCCGGGGCAGCACCAGGTACGTCATCAGCGGCGTCAGCACCAGCGTGATGATCAGCGTGCGCGCCGCCAGCGGCACCCCGCCGATGAACCGGGCGGTGAGCAGGGTGGCGGTGAGGCTCAACGGGAAGAACGCCAGCCAGATCGTCACCGCCTGCTTCCACCGGGGCGGGGACCCGGGCACGGCCGGTTCGCCGGCCGGCGCGGCCAACTCGACGACCTGGTCGACCGGTGGGTCGAACCAGCCCTCGATGCCGGTGCGCCGCTCGACGCGGGTGTGCTCGACGATGCCCTGCGCCGAGGTCAACCACCAGTGCCGCTGCGGGGACTCCTCCCACCGGCGCAGCGTCTCGGCGTCGGCGAACCGGTAGAGCATGTGCCACTCCGGGGAACCGGGCGCGCTCTGCACCCACCCGGCGCCGAGGAAGCCGGGGAACGCCTCGGCCAGCGCCGTGCCGGCCCGCATCCAGGCGACCATCTCGCTGGCCCGGGACGGGTCGGCCCGCCGGGCGATGGCGACGGTCACCGGTACCGCGTGGGTGGTGGTCATGTCCTCATCCTCCCCGCCGCGACCGGTGTCGGCCCGGTCGTGACGCACCGGTGTAACGCAACCCACCGGGGGTCGAATCCGTGGCGTACCCGCTGGGTGGTCGGGATCACCGGACCGGCCCTGCGGGCTTCGGGACGGGGGGCGGCGGCCGCCCGGGCCGGCCGTCGGTTAGCGGGGGTGTCTGGGGGGTAGCCCGAGAGAATGACGAGATCGCAGCCCCGGCGTGCCCGTGGCACGGTGGGACACGCGTACAGCGCGTTGAACCTCCGGCTCGCGCTGGCCCTGTTCGGGCTGGTCACCATGACCGTCTTCGCGATCCTGGCGTTCCGCGACGACCTGGTGCTGCTGGGCGTCGCCTGCGCGCTCCTCGCCGTGGTCGCCGTCATCGACCTGGTCGTCATCCAGCGGCGCCGCGCCGCCCGCCGTCGTGAGGAACCCGGCGTGCGGCACTCACTCTTCGAGTGACAGGAGTACGAGATGTCCATCGCCACCACCAACCCCGCCACCGGACAGGTGCTCAAGTCGTACGACCCGATGTCGGACGAGCAGGTCGACGCGGCGATCGGGCGGGCCCACCTGGCGTTCCGCCAACTGCACGACACCACGGTCGCCCAGCGGGCGGGCTGGCTCACCGCCGCGGCCGACCTGCTCGACGCCGAGCGCGACGAGACCGCCCGGCTGATGACCACCGAGATGGGCAAGACGTACGCCGCGGCGCAGGCCGAGGTCGGCAAGAGCGCCACCGCCTGCCGCTTCTACGCCACCAACGCCGAGCGGATGCTCGCCGACGAACCCGCCGACGCCGGCGCGGTCAAGGCCACCCGGGCGTTCGTCCGCTACCAGCCGATCGGCCCGGTGCTCGCGGTGATGCCGTGGAACTTCCCGCTCTGGCAGGTGATGCGGTTCGCCGCGCCGGCGCTGGCGGCCGGCAACACCGGCCTGCTCAAGCACGCCTCCAACGTGCCCCAGACCGCCCTCTACCTCGCGGACCTGTTCCGCCGGGCCGGCTTCCCGGAGGGCGCGTTCACCACCCTGCTGGTCGGTTCCGAGGCCGTGGACCGGATCCTCAGCGACCCGCGGGTCCGCGCGGCCACCCTGACCGGCAGCGAGCCGGCGGGCCGCTCCATCGGCCAGATCGCCGGCCGGGAGTTGAAGAAGACCGTGCTGGAGCTCGGGGGCAGCGACCCGTTCGTGGTGATGCCCTCCGCGGACCTGGACCGGGCCGCCGAGGTCGCCACCACCGCCCGGTGCCAGAACAACGGCCAGTCCTGCATCGCCGCGAAGCGGTTCATCGTGCACACCGACGTCTTCGACGAGTTCGCCGGGAAGTTCGCGGCGAACATGGCGGCGCTGCGGGTCGGTGACCCGATGGACTCCGGCACCGACGTCGGGCCCCTGGCCAGCGAGCGTGGCCGCGCGGAGGTGCACGCCCAGGTGCGCGACGCGGTGGACAAGGGCGCCACCGTGCTCTGCGGCGGCGAGCTGCCGGAGGGCGACGGCTGGTTCTATCCGCCGACCGTGGTCACCGACCTGACGCCGGAGATGCGGATGTGGGCCGAGGAGGTGTTCGGACCGGTCGCCGGGCTCTACCGGGTCTCGTCGTACGCCGAGGCCATCGAGGTGGCCAACGGCACCACCTTCGGCCTCGGCTCCAACGCCTGGACCCGGGACCCGCAGGAGCAGGAGCGCTTCGCCGCCGACCTGGACGCCGGCAGCGTCTTCATCAACGGGATGACCACGTCCCACCCGGAGCTGCCCTTCGGCGGGGTGAAGAACTCCGGCTACGGCCGCGAGCTCTCCGCGCTGGGCATGCGCGAGTTCTGCAACATCAAGACCGTCTGGGTGGGTCAGGGCGCCGCCTCGGCCGGCGCCGGGGCGCACGCTGAGTAGCCCGCCGCGTCGCCGGGGCCCCTGCCTGACCGCCGGCATGGCGCGGGGGCCCTGCTTACATCCGGGCCGTCATGGGTAGGAGTCGTGCCCATGACGGTGTTCGGCTTTCACGCCTCCCACGAGCAGATCCATCCCCGCAAGCTGCTGGAGGCGGTGGTCCACGCCGAGCGGGTCGGCTTCGGCGCCGCCATGTGCTCGGACCACTTCTCGCCGTGGAGCGCCCGGCAGGGGCAGTCCGGCTTCGCCTGGTCCTGGCTCGGCGCCGCCCTCCAGGCCACCAACCTGCCCTTCGGCGTGGTCAACGCGCCCGGGCAGCGCTACCACCCGGCGATCATCGCGCAGGCCATCGGCACCCTCGGCGCCATGTACCCGGGCCGGTTCTGGGCGGCGCTCGGCACCGGCGAGGCGAGCAACGAGCACATCACCGGGGACGGGTGGCCGCGCAAGGACCTCCGCAGCGCCCGGCTGCGCGAGTGCGTCGACGTCATCCGGGCCCTGCTGGCCGGCGAGGAGGTCAGCCACGACGGTCTGGTCCGGGTGGACCGGGCCCGGTTGTGGACCCGGCCCGAGGAGCCCCCGGCGCTGGTCGGCGCGGCGGTCAGCGTGGCCACCGCGCGCTGGTGCGCCGAGTGGGCCGACGGCCTGATCACCGTCAACGCCCCGGCGGACCACCTGCGGCAGATGATCGACGCGTACCGGGACGCCGGCGGTCGCGGACCGCTGCACCTCCAGGTGCACGTCAGTTGGGCGCCCGAGCAGGCCGAGGCCGAGGCGGTCGCGTACGACCAGTGGCGCAGCAACGTCTTCGCCCCGCCGATCTGCTGGGACCTGGAGACCGCCGAGCACTTCGACGTGGTCTCCGAGGACGTGCCGCTGGCGAAGGTGACCGGGGTCGTCAACGTCTCCGCCGACCTGGGCCGGCACGTCGGCTGGCTCGAGGAGTACGTCGAGCTGGGCTTCGACCAGATCGCCCTGCACCACGTCGGGCAGGAGCAGCGGGCCTTCCTCGACGCGTTCGGCGCGGAGGTCCTGCCGAAACTGCGCCCGGCGGAGTGATCTCGCCGGGCGGCCGGGGGGCCTAGGCTCGGATCCCATGGAGACCCTGTTCGAGGTGGTGGTCTTCCTCGCCATCGCCACCTTCGGCGCGGCGCTGGCCCGGCGTCTCGGTCTGCTCGCGCCGATCCTGCTGGTGGTGCTCGGCCTCGGGCTGTCCTACCTGCCCTTCTTCCCCGACGTGCGGCTGGACCCGAACCTGGTGCTGGTGGGCATCCTGCCGCCACTGCTCTACGTGGCGGCCCTGGAGACCTCGGTGCCGGCGTTCCGGCTCAACCTGCGGCCGATCCTGCTGCTCGCGGTGGGGCTGGTGCTCTTCACCGCCTTCGTGGTGGGCACGGTCGTGCACCTGCTCATGCCCGACGTGCCGTACGCGATCTGCCTGGCGCTCGGCGCGGTGGTGGCGCCGCCCGACGCGGTCGCCGCCACCGCGGTGGCCCGCAAGGTCGGGCTGCCCCGCCGGATCGTGACCATCCTGGAGGGGGAGAGCCTGGTCAACGACGCGACGGCGCTGGTGCTGCTGCGGGTGGCGATCGCCGCGGCGGGCGCGGCCGGCGGCACCGTCGGCTTCGGGTACGTCGCCGGGGAGGTGGTCGTCGCCACCGGCGGTGGGGTACTGGTCGGGCTGCTCGGCGTGCTCGTCTTCGGTTTCCTGCACCAGCGGACCAGGGATCCGCTGCTGGACAACGCGTTGTCGCTGATCGTGCCGTTCGCGGTGGTCTTCGCCGCCGAGGAGATCCACGCATCCGGGGTGGTCGCGGTGGTGGTGACCGGCCTGGGCATCGGCCACCGGATGCCGCTGCTGATGTCGGCCGCCTCCCGGCTCCAGGTCGGCGCGTTCTGGCGGCTGGCCCGGTTCCTGCTGGAGGGGCTGGTCTTCCTGCTGGTCGGCCTCCAACTGCCCGAGGTGCTGCGCGACCTGGACGAGCCGCTCGGCCGGCTGGTCGGGATCACCGCGGCGGTGCTGCTGGCGGTCTTCCTGACCCGCTTCGTCTGGCTCTTCCCCGCCACCTACCTGGCCCGGCTGGTGCCCCGGGTCCGGCGCCGGGACCCCGCCCCGCCGGTGCAGGTCCCGCTCGTCATCGGCTGGGCCGGGATGCGCGGGGTGGTCACCCTCGCCGCCGCGCTGGCCCTGCCGCTGACCCTCGCCGGGGACCGGACCTACCCGCGGGCCCTCTTCATCTGGCTGGCGTTCGCGGTGATCGTGGCGACCCTGGTGGTGCAGGGTGCCACCCTGCCGGCGGTGGCCCGCCGGCTGAAGCTGCCGGCCGACGACCCGGTGCAGGACGCCCTCACCGCCGCGGCCGTGCAGCAGCAGGCCAGCAGGGCGGCGCGGGAGCGGCTCGACGCGCTGGCCGACACCGTCCCCGCCACGGTCGTCGAGCGGGCCCGCCAGGTGTTGGAGAACCGCACCAACCTCGCCTGGGAACGGTTGGGCGGCGCCGCGCGGGAAACCCCCTCCCAGGCGTACGGTCGGCTGCGGCAGGAAATGATCGACGCCGAGCGGGAGGTGTTCCGGGCGGCGCGGGACGCCGGCCGGATCCCCGAGGAAGTGCTGGTGCGGGCCTATCGTGACCTGGACCTGGAGGAGTCGTTGTTGCGACGGGAGGCCGACGAGTGAGTTGCCAGCACCTGAGTGAGGCGGGCGACGCCGAGCCGCTGACCACGCGGGAGTGCCCGGACTGCGTCGCCATCGGCGACGACGACTGGGTGCACCTGCGCGCCTGCCTGACCTGCGGGCACGTCGGCTGCTGCGACTCCTCGCCGTACCAGCACGCGACGAGGCACTTCGAGTCGACGGGGCATCCGGTGATGCGCTCCATCCAGCCGGGGGAGACCTGGCGCTGGTGCTTCGTCGACGAGGAGATCGGCTGAGCCGGGGAATCGGCTGACCGCCGGGCTCAGGGCAGCCGGCGGGCGAGCACCTGGCCGGGCCACGGCTCACGGCCGGGGCGCGGCGCCGTGAACGGGTCGGTGGCGGTGAAGCCGCAGCTCTCGTAGAAGCGGACCAGCGCCCCGTCGCCGCCGGCGTAGCAGTCCACCCGCAGCAGGCCCAGGCCGCGTTCGCGGGCCAGCCGCGCCGCGTGCTCCAGCAGCCGCGCCCCGATCCCCCGACCGGCGTGCGCCCGGTCGGTGACCAGCAGGTTGACGTACAGCTCCGGCTCGGTGGGCGCGGGGACGTGCTCGGTCGCCGTGCCGACCACCAGCGCGCCCACCGCGACGTCGCCGAGCAGGGCCAGATGGAGTCCGCCGCCGGCCGCCCAGCGGTCTGCCTGGGCGATCCGCCGCGGATCGCTCGAGGCCGGCTCGGTGCCCCACTGCCCGGTGCGGCCCTGGGCGACCAGCCAGGCGGTGGCGGTGTCGAGCAGCCGGAGCACGGCGGCGGCGTCGGCCGGGCCGCCGGGCCGGATGGTGAGGGTCTGCGGACCGGTCATGGCCGACATGCTGCTACAGCGGCGCGCGTCGTCCGCCGCCGGCCGGTGCGGTCGAGTGGTCCGCGGTGGCGGCGGCCCGGCGGGCCGGCGGGGGCACGAGCGGCCCGACGGCGCCGAAGAGGACGGCCGGCCCGATCCATCCGGGGGTCCCGGCCCGGTCGCGCGGCGCGGTGGCCCCGTCCGGCGCGAGCCGCGTCACGTCGATCGGTCCGCCGTATGACGAATCCGATATTCGACTGATGAAGGTCGATATGTTTAACATCTATGAACTTCGATGAGGGAGGGTGGATGACCCTACGACGACAGCTCTCGCGTACGGCCGGAATCCTGGTCGTGCTGGTGCTGGCCGCGGCGGGCGTGGTGGCCGGTTCGGGCACGGCCGTCTCGGCCGCCGCGCGGACCGTCTACTACGACGCCAGCCGGGCCGGGGAGTTCCGCACCAACTTCGACCAGGCGGCCACCATCTGGAACAACTCGGTCAGCAACGTCCGGCTGGCGCCCCGTACCCCCGGCAACGTCACCATCTACGTCGACGACGGCTGGCCCCGGGCGCAGGTGACCGGGCTGGGCTCCGGCCGGATCTGGATGGGACGGCAGGCCGTCAACCAGGGGTACGACCGGACCCGCATCGCCAGCCACGAACTGGGCCACATCCTCGGCCTGCCGGACCGGCGCACCGGGCTCTGCTCGGACCTGATGTCCGGCAGCAGCGCGCCGGTCTCCTGCCGCAACGCCTACCCGAGCGCGGCCGAGGCGTCCCGGGTCAACTCGCTCTTCGGCGGCAGCCTCGCCGCGTCCGCCGCCGGTACCAGCCACACCTGGACCGGCGACGACGTCGGCCCGACGGTGGTCGGCGGCCGACCGGCCACGGAGAACTACCCGTGGATGGTCTACGTCTCCGGCTGCACCGGCACCCTGATCAAGGCGAACTGGGCGGTCACCGCCCGGCACTGCTCCACCCCGACCTCGGTGCGGGTGGGCAGCAACGACCGCACCAGCGGCGGGACGGTGGTCCGGGTGACCAGGGCGGTCAGCCACCCCACCATCGACGTCAAGCTGCTGCAACTGGCCAGCTCGGTCGGTCACGCCCCCGCGCCGATCCCCACCGCCTCGGGCGCCGTGGGCACGGCGACCCGGATCATCGGCTGGGGGCAGACCTGCCCGCGGCGGGGCTGCGGCCCGGCGCCCACGGTCGCGCACGAACTCGACACCTCGATCGTCTCGGACACCCGGTGCTCCGGCATCAACGCGACGTACGAGATCTGCACCAACAACACCAACGGCAACTCGGGCGCCTGCTACGGCGACTCCGGCGGCCCGCAGGTGCGCCAGATCAACGGGGTGTGGCACCTCATCGGCGCCACCAGCCGGGCCGGCAACAACAACTCCACCTGCGCCACCGGCCCGTCCATCTACGGTGACCTGCCCTCGATCCGCTCCTGGATCAACACCCAGGTGGGTGGCCTGCCCGCCTGAGCCTCACCCGCACACCGGGGCGTCCGTCCCTCCCGCAACAAGGCGCGGGCGCCCCACCCGGTGTCCGGCCCCGGCCCCGCCGACGTCACGGCGGTCCCGGAGCCGGGGAAGCCGGCGAAAACCAGTGGGCGGCGGCCCGCGCCGGGTGGTTGGCTCCGGGACCATGGAGCGGATCAGGACGGCGACGGCGGACGAACTCGGTGACCTGCAACGGATCGAGGTGGCCTCCGGGGCGCCCTTCCGGGAGGTCGGCATGGCCGCCATCGCCGACGCCCCACCGTTGGGCCTCGACGTGCTGACGGACTGCCAGCGGGCCGGACGGGTCTGGGTGGCGGTGGACGCCGCCGACCGTCCGATCGCCTTCGCCGCGGTGGGTCTCGTCGACGGCTGCGCCCACGTCCAACAGGTCAGCGTGCACCCCGACCACGCCCGTCGGGGCGTCGGCCGGCGGCTGCTCGACCACGTCGCGGACTGGGCCGCTGAGCGGGGAGTACCGGCGTTGACGCTGACCACCTTTCGCGGCGTGCCGTGGAACGCGCCCTACTACGCCCGCTGCGGGTTCGTGCCGCTGTCCCCGGCGCAGGTCGGCCCGGCCCTGGCGCAGGTGCTGGCGGCCGAGGCGGCGATGGGGCTGGACCCCGCCGACCGGGTCGCCCTGCGCCGCCCGGTCTGACCCCGCTGCCGTACGGTCGTCGCCTGTGCGATCGTGACCCGTACGCGCCATGGGGGGCAGATGGAGATCCTTCACGACCCGGTGTCCGGGGAGGTCGACCTCTCCGCCTCCAGGGTGGAGTACGAGCTGCTCGCCTCGGTCGTCGCCGCCGGCGCAGGGGGGTGCCCGGCCGACCCGTCGGCACCGTGCGTCGCCGGGGACGTGGCGTTGGCCGGGGTGGAGGTGACGACCGTGCCGGGGCGAGCCGTGCTGATCGAGGTGGACGCCGGGCGGCTCCGGATCACCGGCGGCCCGGCGAAGCTCGCGAGGCTGGCGGAGATCGTGCGCGACGTGGCCGACCTCGACGACGGTGGTCACCTGCACGTCGAGTACCACCCGGACCACTGGTACCTGGCCGAGGGGTCGGTGCCGGTGATCCTCAACAGCCCGCACGGCGGCATGCCCCGGCGGTGACTGCCGGCTCGGCGACCGCTCCCACGAGCCCGCCCGCCGCCGCCGACGATGCCGCCGACTCTGGCGACAACTTCCCGGAAGTAGTGGCCTCCCGGCGGGGGGAGACCACAACTTCCGGGAAGTAGTGCGATCTTGCGCTGCCGCCCGGGACCCGGACGCCCGGGCCCGGGGCGGTGCCCAGGGGGCCCCGGGCGGTGGCCGCCCGGGGCGCGGGTGTCGGTCAGGACACGGTGCAGGCGGCGCCGTTGAGGGTGATCAGGTCGGGGGACGGGTTGGCGAGCGCGCCGGCCGCCCCGATCAGGCCGAAGGTCACGCTCCCGCCCGGCGCGATCCTCGCCTCGTACGACGGGTTGCGGGCGGTCACCGTGGCGCCGGACTGGCCCAGCTGCGCCGACCACGACCGGGTGACCCGCTGGTCGCCGGTGAAGGCGAACCGCACTTCCCAGCCGTTCACCGCCGAGCTGCTGGTGTTGCGGACGGTGACCTGGGTGTTGAAGCCGCCCGGCCAGCTGCCGTGGACGTCGTACGTGGCGGCGCAGCCGCGCGCCGGCACCGCCCCGGCCGCACCCTGGTCGGCGAGGAACGAGGCCATCCACGCCAGCGCCGAGTTCCAGTTGATCGCCACCTCGTTGGTCGCGTACGAGTTGATGTCGTCGACGTAGCAGAACATCGGCCGGCAGCCCTTGAGCAGCTGCGCGGCGTACGGGTCCTGGAGGGCGGCGTTCGGGCCGCCGGCCAGCGATCCGGCCGGCGGGTTCGGCGACGCCGGGTCGAGCTGGTGGGCGAAGATCCGGCTGTGCTGGTTGCGGGCGTGCCGCTCGCCCCAGCCGGTCACGTACGACATGTTCAGCGCGTTGCGGCCGAACAGGTAGTCCATCGCCTGCACCGCCCCGTCCCGGTACCTCGCGTCCCGGGTCAGGTCGAACGCGGTGGCCAGCACGATGGCGTTGTTGACGACGTTGCTGTTGCTGCCCCAGACGTAGCTGGCGGCGTCACCGGGGAAGGGCAGCCCGTACGCCTGGGCGCGCAGCGCCGCCAGGTACGCGTCCGCGGCGGCGGTCACCGAGGCGCGGACCCGGGCCCGGTCGGCGGCGGGCAGGCCGTTCGGCACGGTGGCCAGGTCGAGCCGGCCGAGCGCGGCCACGGCCTGCCAGCCGAAGGCGCCGCCGGGGGCGAAGACGTCGCCGGTGTGGTGCGGCGAGGCGGTCAGGTCGTCCCGGTGGCGCTGCTCGCCGAAGGTCAGGTACAGCTCGACCGCCGCCCAGTAGAACTCGTCGGTGACGTCGGTGTCGTCGTACGGGCCGCCGCCGGCGCCGCCGGCCGGGGCGTACACCGCGGGATGGGCCCGGGCGGCCGCGTAGGCGGTCTTCGCGGCGCTGCCGCAGCGGGCCGCGAACGCCGCGTCGTAGGGGGCGAAGAGGCGGGCGCACTGGGCGGCGACGGCGGCCAGGTTGAGGGTGGCCGCGGTCGAGGGCGGGTGCAGCTCGCGCGGCTGGGGGTCGTCCTGCGGGGCGAGCGGCAGGCCGGTCCAGGCCCGGTCGTGGATCTTGTGGTGGACCATCCCGGCGAGCGGTCTGCCGGCGGGGACCTGCATGCGGAGCAGGAACTCGATCTCCCACCGGGCCTCGTCGAGCACGTCGGGCACCCGGTTGCCCCGTTCGGGCAGCCGCAGCGTGGCGTCGCCGAGGGCCGCGCCGCCGTCGGCGCTCTCCGCGGTCTTCGTCCGCTCGAAGGTGCTCAACAACTGGTACGCGGCGATGCCGCCGTTGACCACGTACTTGCCGTGGTCGCCGGCGTCGTACCAGCCGCCGCGCACGTCGAGGGAGTAGTCGCACGTCCCGGGGACGCAGGGCACCTCGGTGTCGCCCTGGTTGGGCGCCACGCCGAGGTGGCCGGCCGGGCGCGCGTACTCCGCGCCGATCAGGTCGCCGTCGATGGCGATGCCGCTGCGCTGGGCGTAGAAGAACTGGAGCGAGTCGGCGCGCAGCCGGTCGTAGAGGGCGCCGGAGATGTCGAACGGGTGGCTGGTCTCGCCGTCGGCGACCAGGGTGTACCCGGTGCCGGGGGTGCGGTGGGAGGAGAAGTCGATGCTCTGCACCCGCTGCCCGGAGGCGGCGTCCACCCCGCGCGGCGTGCTCTCGCCGCTGGCCACCACCGCGCCGCCGGCCGATCTCAACTGCCAGGCCAGCGGGTCGGCCGCCTCGGTCACCACGGTGGCGTTCTTCGGCCCGCCGGGCAGGTAGCCGACCTGGTTGACCCGCACCCGCGGGCCGGTGTCCGGCACGTACGGCGGGGCGGCCTCGCCGCCGCGCAGGGAGACGTCGTCCAGGCAGAGTCGCTGCTCGGCGGGGGCCCCGCCGACCTGGAAGACCAGTTGGGCGTTGCTGTTGTCGTCCGGCACGGTGAAGGTCCGCTCGACCCGTTGGGTCTGCGTCCCGGCGGTGGCGTCGACGCTGGCGTACGTGGTGTAGGGGGCGCTGCCGAGCTGGAGGACGGCCTTGACGGCGGTGCCCGGTGTGGCGGAGACGTCGAAGCCGAGCCGGTACTCCGCGCCCGCGGTGAGCCGGACGCCGTCCTGGCCGATGCCGGCGTCCCACGGGTTGGCCAGGCCGCCCGGGACGGTGGCGCAGAGCCGGCCGTCGGCGGCGTCCGGTGCGCCCGTGCCGTAGGAGAACCAGGGGGAGACGCCCTCGCTGAAGTCGCCGTTGCTGAGCTGCTCGGGGGCGTCCGGCGGTACCTCGGCGTGGGCCACGCCGGCGCCGGCGCCGGTGAGGACCAGGGTGGTCGCCGCCAGCAGCGCCAGCTGGGGTCGACGGCGTCGGTTCAGGATCACGGGGGATTCCTTCCGGACGGGGGTGGTGGGGAGCGGACGTATTGGGAGCGCTCCCAATGTGAGTCGATGTTTCCAGCGCGACACGCCGCTGTCAATCGATCCATCCCGATGACCCGCCACCCGGAAAATCTGCTTCCGGCGCCCTACCGACAGTGAGATTCGCCGCGCGACGCGCCGTCGTGCTGATCTCATGAAGACAACAGCGCCCTTCGCCTGGCAGGCTGCCACCCATGACCCTGAAGCTTCGTTCCGTCGGGACGAGCGACCGTGGGCTGATCCGCAGCGGAAACCAGGACGCCCTGCACGCCGGTGCCTGGCTCGTCGCCGTCGCCGACGGCATGGGCGGGATGGCGGCCGGCGACCTGGCCAGCCGGATCGCCATCGACGCGGTCGCTCCCCTGGACGTCGAGACCCCCGAGGACGCCCTGGTGGCCGCGCTCCAGAGCGGCATCGAGCTGGCCACCGCACGGATCCGGCAGGCGGTCGACGAGGACCCGGAACGGCAGGGCATGGGCACCACACTGACCGCCCTGCTCTTCGCCCGGACCGGTAGCTGCCTCGCCCTGGCCCACGTCGGCGACTCCCGCGCCTACCTGTTCCGGGAGGGCACCCTCAAGCAGGTCACCCGGGACGACACCTTCGTGCAGATGCTCGTCGACCAGGGCGTGATCCGCCCGGAGGAGGCGGCCAGCCACCCCCGCCGGGCCGTGGTGACCCAGGCCCTCCAGGGCGACGAGGTCTCCCCGTCGTACGCGACGATGGTGCCCTGGGCCGGCGACCGCTGGCTGCTCTGCAGCGACGGCCTCTCCAACGTCGTCCGGCCGGACACCCTTGCCGAGGTGCTCGGCGAGACCCCCGACCGGGAGCTGTGCGCCCGGCGCCTGATCGACCTGGCGCTGCGGGCGGGCGGCCCGGACAACGTCACCGTGCTCATCGCCGACGTCGTCGACGAGTAGTCAGCGCCGCCGGGGAGCGGCCCGCCGGGTGGGCGCCGCGGTGGTCGGGTCCTCCGGCCAGGGATGACGCGGGTAGCGGCCGCGCAGCTCCCCGCGTACCTGGGCGTACCCGGTGCGCCAGAAGGACGCCAGGTCGGCGGTGACCGCCACCGGGCGACCGGCCGGGGAGAGCAGGTGCAGCAGCACCGGCACCCGGCCGTCGGCGATCCGTGGCGCGTCCCGCCAACCGAAGGTCTCCTGGAGCTTCACCGCCAGCACCGGCGCCGCCGGGTCGGCGTAGTCCAGGCGGATCTTCGAACCGCTGGGCACCTCGATCCGCTCCGGGGCCAGCTCGTCCAGGCGGGCCGCCAGCGGCCAGGGCAGCAGCCGGCGCAGGGCGGTGGCGACGTCGATGCGGGCCAGGTCGGCGCGGCGGCGGGCGCCGCCCAGCTCCGGGCCGAGCCAGCCCGGCGCGGTGGCGAGCAGCGCCTCGTCCGTGACGTCCGGCCAGCTCTCGCCGAGGGCGTGCCGGCAGAAGGCCATCCGGTCCCGCAGCGACCGGGCCGCCGGCGACCAGCTCAGCAGCGCCAACCCCTCCTGGCGCAGGCCCTCGCGCAGCGCCCCCGCCAGCAGCTCCGGCGCCGGCCGGGCCAGCGGCCGGACCACCAGGTCGATCGCGCCGAGCCGGACCGCCTCCCGGGCCACCACGTCCCCGTCGGCCCAGCGCACCTCGCGCTCGGTGCGCAGCAGCGGCCCGCCGGCCTCCCGCGCGGTCGCCTCGTCCAGGGCGGCGGCGAGCCGGATCCGCGCCGTCGGCGCGCCGGGGGAGCGGTCCGCCACGGCGACCGCCAGCCAGTCGACGCCCGCCAGCGCCGACCCGGGCGCCAGCTCCGCCGCGGTCCCGCCCGCCATCAGGTACGACGTCCCGCCGGCCCGGCGCACCCGGGCCAGCCGCTCCGGGTACGCCAGGCCGGCCAGCAGCCCGGCGGCCAGGTCGTCGGGGAGTCGCTCGCCGCCGCCGGCGTCGGCGGGCAGGGCGGCGCGCAGCCGGCGTACCTCGGTGCGCCAGCGTGCCGTGGCGCCCGGGTCGACGTTGCCGCGCAGCCGTCGCCACGCCGCGGTGAGGTCGTGGTCCCGTCCGGTCAGGCTCTCCTCGGCGAGCAGCGCGACCACCTCGGCGGCCCGCTGCGCGCCGACCCGCTCGGCGCCGTCGAGCAGCGCCCGGGCCAGCCGGGGGTGCGCGCCGGCCGCCGTGATCGCCCGCCCCCGGGCGGTGATCCGGCCGTCGGCGTCCACCGCGCCGAGGGTGGCCAGCGTCTCCCGGGCGACGGTCAGCGCGGCGGGCGGCGGCGGGTCGGGCAGCGCCAGGCCGGCGCCGTCCGGGCTGCCCCAGGCCGCCAGGTCCAGCGCGAACCCGGTCAGGTCGGCGGTGGCGATCTCCGGCTGCGGCTGGGCGGCGAGCCGCTCGTGGGTGGCCTCGGACCAGCACCGGTAGACGTACCCGGGGGCCTCCCGGCCGGCCCGGCCGGCCCGCTGGGTCGCCGCGGCGCGGGAGACCGGGACGGTGACCAGCGCCCCCAGTCCCCGGGACAGGTCGGTGCGGGCGACCCGGCTCAGCCCGGCGTCCACCACCACCCGCACCCCGGGCACGGTCAGGCTGCTCTCCGCGACCGCGGTGGCGAGCACCACCCGGCGCCGGTCGGCGGGGCGTAGCGCGGCGTCCTGCGCGGCCCCGGGCAGGCGTCCGTGCAGCGGCAGGAGGGCGACCTCCCGGTCGAGGTCGGCCAGCCGCCGCGCCACCGCGCCGATCTCCCCCGCGCCGGGCAGGAAGACCAACAGGTCGCCCTCGCGCTCGCGCAACGCCCGCCGCACGGTGGCCGCGACGTGGTCGAGCAGGGCGGGGTCGACCCGGCCGGCGCCCGGCGGCGCCACCGGCCGGGGCGGCGGCGCCCAGATCCGGGTGACCGGGTGCAGCGCCGCCTCGGCCCGGACGATCGGCGCCGGCTCCCCGTCGCCGGCCAGCAGCGCGGCGAACCGGTCCGCCTCCGGCGTCGCGGACATCGCCAGCAACCACAGGTCCGGGCGGAGCGTGGCCCGGGCCTCCACCGCGAAGGCGAGCGCCAGGTCGGCGTCGAGCTGCCGCTCGTGGCACTCGTCGAGCAGCACCGCGCCGACGCCGGGCAGCTCCGGGTCGTGGTGCAGGCGGCGCAGCAGCAGGCCGGTGGTGACCACCTCGACCCGGGTCCGCGGACCGCTGCGGCGTTCGCCGCGCACGGCGTACCCGACGCGCCCGCCGACCGGCTCGCCGAGGAGCGCGGCCATCCGGCGGGCCGCGGCGCGGGCGGCGACCCGCCGAGGCTGGGCGATCACCACCCGGCCGTCGACCGCGTCGGCCACCGCCAGGGGAGCGAGGGTGGTCTTGCCGGTGCCCGGCGGGGCCACCAGGACGGCGCTGCCGCTCCCGGTCAGCGCCGCCAGCACCGCCGGCAGCGCCGGGCGGACCGGCAGGTCGAGGGAGACGTCGGAGAGCACGGCTCCCACTCTGGCACCCGGCGGTCAGCCGGGGCGTACCGCGTCGACGCCGGCGACGAAGGCGGCCCAGGTCCCCGCCGGGAAGAGCAGCACCGGCCCGCCGCGGTCCTTGCTGTCCCGGACGGCGACCCGACCCGCGCCGACGGCGACCTCGACGCAGTTGCCGTTGCCGCTGCTGCGGGTGCTGGTGCGCCAGTCCGTCCCGGACAGGTCGAGCGCGGTCATCCGGTACCTCACGTCCCCTGTGGCGTGCCGCGAGGCGGTCACGCTAAGTCACGAGCAGCCGCCTCCAGGCGGGCCACGGAGTCCGCCGGATCCAGTGCCATCCGGCACAGCTCCTCGTGCACCAGGCTATACCCGCGCACGTGCGCGGCCTCCTCCAGAGCCAGTCCCATCGTGAGATTGTCCAGGTAGACCACGGCCGCGTCGGCCGCGTCGGCGAAGTTGAGGATGACGTACGGGGTGCTCATCGCCGGGTGGGCGCCGGCGCTGAACGGGAGCACATGGATTGTCACGTTGGGTGACTGAGCGGCCCGGGCCATGTGGGCGAGCTGACCGGCCATCACGGCGGGGCCACCCACCGGTCGCCGCAGCACCGCCTCGTTCAGGACCACCGACAACTGCACCGGAGACTCCCGGTGCAGCACCTCCTGGCGGCGCAGCCGGGCGGCGACCTTGCGTTCGAGGCCCTCTTCCCCGGCGGTACGCCGGTAGATCTCCCGGGCGTACGCCTCGGTCTGGAGCAGCCCGGGCACCGCCTCCGCCTCGTACGTGCGCAGCGTCGCCGCCTCCGCCTCCAACCCGACGTAGAACTCGAACCACTCGGGCAGCACGTCGCTGTAGTTCTGCCACCAGCCGCGCTGCTGGGCGCTGCGGGCGATCTCGATCAGCGCCTCGGCGTCGGCGCCGGTGACCGCGTAGAGCGCCAGCGCGGCCCGTACGTCCCGGGGCTTGACGCCGATCTGGGCGTTCTCGATCCGGGACAGGTTGCTCTTGGACATGTCGAGCTGGCGGGCCGCCACGTCGAGCGTCATGCCGGCGCGCTCGCGCAGGTGGCGCAGTTCCCGGGCGATACGACGGCGGCGAACGGTGGGACTGGCGGTCACCCTCCGAGTCTGTCACGACAAGATCCGCAGGTCGCGCGAGCACGGAGTGCAACTACCAAATCTGGGAGTTGCATTGGTGGGACGGTGCATGCATCCTGTCACCCGGCGTCGATCACTTGTGGACAACCCGCGTTGGAGGCTCGTTTGCTCATCGCCGACGAGTTCTTCCTGATCGCCCACAACGACAGCCGGGGCAAGGCGAAGCTCCACCCGACCGCGACCGGGCTCGGCCTCGCCGGCGGCCTCCTCGGGGAGTTGATCCTCTTCGGTCAGATCACCGTCGCCTCCGGCCAACTGACCGTCGTGGACCGGCGCCCACCGGCCGACGCGCTGTCGCACACCGTGCTGGACCAGCTGATCGGTGAGTCGCAGCACCGGGAGCTGCGCACCTGGCTGGCCTTCCTCGCCCAGTCCGCGACCACGTCGGTGGGGGAGCGGTTGGCCCGGGCCGGGGTGCTGCGCCGGCAGGAGAAGCGGTCGTTGCTGCGGTCGAGCGTCAACTACGTGCCGATCGACCTCAACGCCGTCGCCTGGCCGGCCACCCGGCTGGCCGCCCTGCTGGAACGGGCCGAACCGCCGTCGGTGCCGGACGCCACCCTGCTCGGGCTGGTCGCCGCCGCCGGCCTGACCCGCGAGGTGCTCTGGAGCGCCGGCCCCCGCGCCCACCACCGCCTCGGCCTGCTGCTCCAGTCGCTGCCCGCCCCCCTGAAGGAACTCGTCTCGCACACCGAGGCGGCCGTCGGCGCCGCCGTGCTGCGCGGCGCCCCCTGATCCCGCCCCCCACAACCCCTCCCTGACGAACCGGAGCACCCCCATGCCCCCGACCTCGACGCTGGAACGACCCAGCAACGTCTCCGACGCCCTGGCCCGTGGCCGGCTCGGCGTCCCCTCGGTGATCTTCTTCGTCCTCTCCGCTGCCGCACCGCTGACGGTGGTGGCCGGCGTGGTCACCACCGGGTACGCGGTCACCGGCGTGACCGGCATCCCGCTGGCCTTCCTGGTGGTGGCGGCGGTACTCGCGCTCTTCTCGGTCGGCTACGTCGCGATGGCCCGGCGGGTCGCCAACGCGGGGGCGTTCTACGCCTACATCTCCCGCGGGCTGGGCCGCCCGGCCGGCGTGGGCGCGGCCTGGGTGGCGCTGATCGCGTACAACGCCCTTCAGATCGGGCTCTACGGCGCGGTCGGCGCGGCGGCCGAGCCGGTGCTGGTCCAGTTGGTCGGCGAAAGTCCGGCGTGGTGGGTGATCGCCCTGGTCGCCTGGGCGCTGGTCGCCGTGCTGGGGCTGCTCCGGGTGGACATCAACGGGTTGGTCCTCGCGGTGCTGCTGCTCGCCGAGATCGCGGTCATCGTCGTCTTCGACCTGGCGCAGGTGACCCACCCCGCGGGCGACTCGGTCAGCTTCACGACGCTCTCGCCGGAGAACCTGTTCGTGCCGGGCGTCGGCGCCATTCTGGTGCTCGCCACCACCGGGTTCACCGGGTTCGAGTCCGCCGTGGTGTTCAGCGAGGAGAGCAAGGACCCGAAGCGGACCGTGCCGATGGCCACCTATCTCTCCGTGGCCATCATCGCCGGGCTCTACGCCTTCTCGGCCTGGACGATGACGGTGGCGACCGGACCGGACAAGATCGTCGAAGCGTCCCGGGAGCAGAGCACCGGACTCATCTTCAACCTGGCCGGCGAGCACCTCGGGGACACCGCGGTCAGCATCGGCCAGGCGCTCTTCCTCACCTCGCTGCTCGCCGCGATGATCTCCTTCCACAACACCACCGCCCGGTACGCCTTCGCGCTCGGGCGGGAGCGGGTGCTGCCGGCCGCGTTCGGGCAGACCTCCCCGCGCACCGGCTCGCCCCGGGTGGCGTCGCTGGCGCAGAGCGCCCTCGGTCTGGTGGTGATCGTCCTGTACGCCCTGGCCGGCTGGGACCCGCTGGTGCAGCTCTTCTTCTGGGGCGGCACCGGGGGCGGCTTCGGCGTACTGCTGCTGATCGCCGCCACCTCGATCGCGGTGATCGTCTACTTCGCCCGTACCGGCGCGACGGAGACCCTCTGGCGGCGCGCCGTCGCACCGGGCGTCGCGGCGGTCGCGCTGCTCTCCATCGTCGCGGTGGCGGTGGCGAACTTCGCCACCCTGCTCGGGGTGGCGCCGGACGACCCGCTGCGCTGGATCATCCCGGCCGTCTACCCGGTCGCCGCGCTGCTCGGCGTCCTCTGGGGCCTGATGCTGCGCGGCAGCCGTCCCGACGTGTATGCCCGGATCGGACTCGGCGCGGAGAGCGCCGCTGCCGGTGTCCTCTCCGCGCCCACGTCCCCGCGGAGCGGCGCCGAGGCGCTGCGGTGACCGGTGCGATCGAGCGGCTCGGCGCGGACCGGACCCGGGCCGTCGCCGAGCTGATCGCCACCGCGTTCACGCCGTTGGCGGTGACCGCCTGGCTGGTGCCCGACGAGGCGAAGCGGGAGGCCGTGCTGGCCGACAACTTCGAGATCCTGGTGGACCACGCCATGCGCCACGGCCTGGTCCACGGCACCGCGGACGCCTCCGGGGTGGCGGTCTGGTTCCCGCAGGTCGGCGAGCCGGCCCCGGCGCCGCCGGAGTACGACGCCCGGCTCGCGGCGGCCTGCGGCGAGTGGACCCCCCGGTTCCAGCACCTCGACGAGCTGTTCGAGGCGAACCACCCGCACGCCGAGCACCACCACCTGGCGTTCCTGGCGATCGCCCCGGACCGTCAGGGACAGGGCATCGGCACCGCGCTGCTGCGGCACCACCACGCCTGGCTGGACGCCAACGGCATGCCGGGCTACCTGGAGGCCAGCAGCGAGGGCAGCCGCGACCTCTACGCGCGGCACGGCTACCAGGTGCGGGAGCCGTTCCGGCTGCCCGACGGCACCCCCTTCTGGCCGATGTGGCGCAACCCCACGGTCTGAGCCGTACGGACGGGACCCCGGCGAACTCGCCGGGGTCCCGTCTCGCGTCGCTGACCGACCACCCGCCGTCGGCGCCGGTTCGGCGGCGGGCACGAGGAGGCCCGGCCGGCGAACCGCCGACCGGGCCCCGGGGACGCGAGGTGGCCGGGCCCGCCGACCCCGGCCACCGTCGTCGTCCCTCAGTACGTGCCGTCCAGTTGACCCCGCAGCTTGGTCAGCGCCCGGGCCAGCAGCCGCGAGACGTGCATCTGCGACACGCCGATCTGCTCGGCGATCTGCGACTGGGTCAGGTTGCCGTAGAAGCGCAGGGTGAGGATCTTCTGCTCGCGCTCGTCCAGGGTGGCCAGCGCCGGGCCGAGAGCGACCCGCAGCTCGGCGAGCTCGAACTCGTTGTCCTCGCCGCCGAGCATGTCGCCCAGCTCGGTCGCCCGGTCGCCGTCGCCGGTCGGGGTGGACAGCGACACCGCGTTGTACGCGCGGGCGCCCTCCAGGCCCTCCAGCACCTCCTCCTCGGTGAGCTTGAGGTGGGCGGCGATGTCGGCGACCGTCGGCGAGCGGCCGAGGGTCTGCAGCAGCGAGCTGTTGGCGTCGGAGATGGCCAGCCGCAGCTCCTGGAGGCGACGCGGCACCCGGATGTCCCAGGTGCGGTCGCGGAAGTGCCGCTTGAGCTCGCCGATGATGGTGGGGATGGCGTAGCCGGCGAAGTCGACGCCGCGCGACGGGTCGAACTTGTCGATCGCCTTGATCAGGCCGACGGCGGCGGTCTGGGCCAGGTCGTCGGTCGGCTCGCCGCGGCCGCTGTAGCGGTGGGCGAGGTGGTTGGCCAGGGGGAGCCAGGCCTCGATCGCCCGGTCGCGCATGGCGGCGCGGGAAGGGTGGTTGGCGGGCAGCGCGGCCATCGCGTTGAGCAGGTCGGCGGCGCTGTCGGTGAGGGCGCGCGGGTCCAGCTTCTCGGTGGTGGACGGCGTTGTGGCCGCCTGCTCACTGATCGTTGACGCGGTCATTGGTGGTCCTCCCTGCACCTCGTCCGCGGACAAAAAAGTGGTGACGCTTCGGTTTAGCTTCAGATAGGCCGTTCGAGAGTCACCTTAGCCTGATCGGTCCGACGAAATCTAGCCGAAAGGACGATGTACTTACGTTACTTACTGGTGCGAAGCGGACTTTGTGTCCGTATCCTCCGGCGTTTTGTGATCACTGTTACCGGTCCGATCGGCTGACGCCGATCCTCGGGCGGCCACCGGTGTCCGACCGGGCGGCCCGTGGGTGACCCTGAGCGGTCAACGAGAAACCCGACAGGAGGCCGGCAGTGTCGGCTTTCCGTCGTTGTCCCGCCGACGGGACTGGCCGTAGCGTCGCGTGTACATCCCCCTGACCCGGAGGCGTCGTGCTCGACCCCGCGGACCCGCACATCGTCGTCGACAGCCGCACCCTGCACTTCAGCTGGCTGCCGGCGGACCCCGACGCGGTCGCCGCCCTGGTCCCCGCCGGCCTGCGGGCCCGCCCGGACCGTCAGGTCTTCATGAACCAGTACGTGGTGGACGACGACACCCAGACCTCCGGGTTCGGCGCCTACTCACTGACGTACCTGGGGGTCGCGCTCACCGGCGCGGACGCGCCGGACGGTGTCACGCCGGGGGGATGGTGGACCCACTACGTCACCTCGAGTCCCCTGGTGCGGGGGTACGCGGCCGCCCGGGGCGCGCCGGCGGTGCTCGGCCGGACCACCATCGACGTCCGCGGCGACCTCCTGGTCGCCGAGACCGAGGCGGACGGCGTCCCGCTGATCCGCGCCCGGGCCCGGATCGGTGACACCGGGCGCACCGTGCGGACGGGGCACAACCGGTACTTCACCCTGAGCGACGGCCAGCTCTTCAGCGCCGTCTACCCGTTCGTCGCCGAGCCGGTCACCCCGTTCGAGATCGAGTCGGTGGAGTTCCTGGAGCCGGGCCACCCGACCTACGCGCTCCGGCCGGAGAACCCGCTGATGATCGCGTGGGGCTTCTACGCGCCGCGCACGTCCTTCGCGTACCCGGGCGGGTTGACCCGGTACCCGGGCAGCCCGGAGCCGGGACGGCAGACTCACCAGGTGCCGGCGCGCCGGTCCCGCAGCGGCCTGCCATCCGGGTCGTAGACCAGCCGGTACGCCGGTACCGCCCAGAGCCGGGTGTGCCAGCGCAGGCGCTCCGCGCGGTGCGGGCGCAACCGCCCCGGTGGCCGAGGGCCCCGGCGACCCGAGTCGTGCCACCGCTGAAGCGCGTCGGCCGCCGAGACGATCGCCCGCACCGCGGTGGCCGGGTCGAGCAGGTCGGCGTCCTCGCCGCCGTCCGGGTCGCGGTCGAGGTGCTCACGCCACAGGCGCAGCCGCAGCTCCCGGGCGAAGGCCCGGGCCCCGTCACCCTGCCCGGCCGGGTCCGCCGGGGCGCGCTCGTCCCGGGTCTCGTCGAGCACCGCGCAGGAGAGCTCGCTGTCGTGCGTCCAGGACCGGCGGTTGAAGTTGTCGCTGCCCACGCTCGCCCAGACGTCGTCGACCACGCAGACCTTCGCGTGCACGTAGACCGGTTCCGACCGCTGGTTCTCCACGTCGAAGACGTGCACCCGGTCGGCCGCCGCCCGCTGGCAGAGCGAGAGCGCCTGCTCCCGGCCCACCATGTTCGGCGGCAGGGCGAGCCGGCCGTCGACGTCCGGGTACCGGGGGACCACCGCCACCAGGTGCAGGTCCGGGTTGTCCCGCAGCGCCTGGGCGAAGAGCTCGGCCACCTCGGTCGACCAGAGGTACTGGTCCTCCAGGTAGATCAGCCGGCGGGCCCGCCGGACCGCCTTGGTGTACCCACGGGCCACGGTGCGCTCGCCGTCGGGGGCGAAGGAGTACCGGGGACGGACCGCCGGATAGGTACGCAGCACCTGAACCGCGTGCGGACCGCACGGCGGCGGGTCGGCCGGCTGCTCCGGCAACGGGTCGGGGCGCAGGTCGGAGCCGCGCAGCCGGTCCCGCAGGTAGGCCATCGGGTTCTCCGAGTCCAGCGGCATCGGGTCGGTCCACCGCTCGCGGAACGTGGTGTCCAGCGCGCCGACCACCGGCCCGCGGAGCGCGAGCTGCACGTCGTGCCAGGGCGGGCGCGGGCCGTACCGCGGTGACATGGCCACCGCCTGCGGGTCGCCGGCGTGCCCGGCGTCGTCCCGGCGGCTGTGGCACAGGTCGATCCCGCCGGCGAAGGCGATGTCGCGGTCCGGCGCGTCCGGGTGCCGCAGCACCACCAGCTTCTGGTGGTGCGACCCGCCGCGGCGGACCCGCTGGTCGAGCAGCACCTCGCCGCCGGCGGCGCAGATCGCCTCGCTGAGGTCGCGGTTCTCCTCCTCGCTGTAGGAGAGCGCGTCGAGGTGGGAGCGCCAGAGCAGACCCTTGACGACCACCCCGCGCTGCGCGGCCCGGGCGAAGAGCTGGACCACGGTGGGGCCGTCCGGGCGCATCCGCTCGTCCGGGTCGCCCCGCCAGTCGGTGAAGAAGAGGTGGTCGCCGGCCTTCAGCGCCTCCACCTCGGTGACCAGTCGGTCGAAATACGCGGCGCCGTGAATTAGTGGCTCGGCGAGGTTTCCGGTCGCCCAGACGGGTAATTCCGAGACCGGGTTGGCACGTTCCTCAGCGGTCAGGAACCAGTCCTGCACTGCCACGTTCCAGCCCCCCGAGGTCGATCGACAACGTCCTCACGGTAGGCCCCCAGCTCAGGGCTCGCATGTCGGGTGAGCCGGACATGCCCCGGTGGGGGGCCACCGCACCCCAGACGCAGCGAACACCGAGGAGGCCCCACCATGCCCGCCGAGACCACCGACTCCGTGTCCGAGTACCGCCCGCAGGCGGTGGAGAGCGAACGGGGCGCGGTCCTGGCGGTGTTGCTCATGGTCATCCTCGGCGTGGCCGGGATCTTCGCCGTCTCCTGAACGCCGACCGGGCGCCCCGCTCAGCGGGGCGCCCGGTCAGGTCGATCCGACGTCAGCGCCGCTTGCTCCGACCGCGGTTCTGCGGGCGCTTGCCCTGACCCCCGGTCTGCGGGCGCTTGCCCTGACCCCCGGTGTGCGGCAACCGCTTGGCCGGGATGACGCCGAGCTTGCCGGCCTGGTAGTCCTCGAACGCCTGCACCAGCTCGGCGCGGGTGTTCATCACGAACGGCCCGTAGTGCGCCACCGGCTCCCGGATCGGCTGGCCGCCCATGATGTAGAGGTCCATCGCCGGGGTGTTGGCGTCCTGCCGGGCGTCGGCGGTGACCCGCAACGCGTCGCCCTGCCCGTGCACGGCCAGCTGCCCGCTGCCGAACGGCCGGCGGTCGGTGCCGACCGTGCCCCGCCCGCCCAGCACGTAGACCAGCGCGTTGAAGTCCGACCGCCAGGGCAGGCTCAGTTCGGCGCCGGGCTGGAGCGTGACGTGCGCGATGGTGATCGGGGTGTGGGTCGACCCCGGCCCCTGGTGCCCGGCGACCTCGCCGGCGATCACCCGGATCAGCGCACCGCCGTCGGGCGTGGTGAGCAGCGCGGCCTGCCGGCCGCGGATGTCCTGGTAGCGCGGCGTCATCATCTTGTCCGCGGCGGGCAGGTTGACCCAGAGCTGCAGGCCGTGGAAGAGCCCACCGCTGCGCACCAGCTTCTCCGGCGGCGCCTCGATGTGCAACAGGCCACGACCGGCCGTCATCCACTGCGTGTCGCCGTTGGTGATGGTGCCGCCACCGCCGTGCGAGTCCTGGTGGTCCATGATCCCGTCGATCATGTAGGTCACCGTCTCGAAGCCGCGGTGCGGGTGCCACGAGGTGCCCTTGGGCTCACCCGGCGCGTAGTCGACCTCGCCCATCTGGTCCAGGTGGATGAACGGGTCCAGCTCGGTCATCGGGACCCCGGCGAAGGCCCGGCGCACCGGGAAACCCTCGCCCTCGAAGCCCCGCGGCGCGGTGATCACGCGGCGGACCAGGCGGTAGCGGGTGGTCTCGTCGAGCCGCGGCAGGCGCGGCAGGACGAGGACGTCGTCGACGGTGATGGCGGGCATCGCGAACTCCTTAGTCGCTGGGGGGGGACGCAACGTCGCGGTCGGCGCGAAGGCGCCGGCCGAGCCGTTCGAAGACCCGGGTGAGGCAGGCGACCTCGGCGTCGTCGAGGTCGTCCATCAGGTGCCGGCGCGCCGAGGTCAGGTGGTGCGGCGCGGCCTCGCGCAGGGCGAGCAGCCCGGCGGCGGTGAGCACCGCCTCGCTGCCCCGGCGGTCCTGCGGACAGGACTCCTTGGCGACCAGGCCCCGCTTCTGCATGGCGGAGATCTGGTAGGTCAGCCGGCTGGGTGAGAAGACCAGTCGGCCGGCCAACTCCCCCATCCGTAGTCGCTGCCCGGGCGCCTCGGAGAGCAGGACCAGCACGTGGTAGTCGGCGAGGCTCAGCTCGCTCTCCGTACGCAGGTCGTCCTCCAGCCTGGTGAAGAACCGCTGGCTCGCCTCGATGTACGCGCGCCAGCAGGCCATCCGCTCGCTGT
This sequence comes from Micromonospora sp. LZ37, assembly GCF_059359015.1. NCBI lineage: Bacteria > Bacillati > Actinomycetota > Actinomycetes > Micromonosporales > Micromonosporaceae > Micromonospora > Micromonospora sp. LZ37. The sequence continues at coordinate 186,795 of NZ_JCADBL010000014.1, forward strand.
CCAGGCCCTCCGTCATGACGCCGACGGTACCACTATTTCAAATTTCAACAAAGCCTCGGAACCCCATGTGAGCACGGTAACGCCGGGGATCGGCTGCGCCGGTACTTGCACTTTGAAACAACTATCGGGTTCGAAAATTCCGTGCGCCTGGCGGGCCGGCGGTGCCACACTGCCGCCTCGTGAAGCACATCGAGATCCCCGCCCCCGGCCTGCGGTTGCGCCCCTGGCGGCAGGAGGACGCCCCGGCCGTCCTCGCCGCCCTCCGGGACCCGGCCGTGGCCCAGTGGAACCCGTCGCCGAGCGGTACCGACCTGGACGGGGCCCGGGAGTGGCTCCGGCGTCGCGCCGACACCTCCGCCGGCGACCACGTCAGCCTGGCCGTGGTCGGGCCGGACGACGACGACCTGCTGGGCTCGGTCTCGCTGAACCGGATCCACGACGGTGACGCCTCGATCGGCTACTGGACGGTTCCCGCGGCCCGGGGGAGGGGCGTGGCCTCCACCGCCGTCACCGCGCTGACCGCCTTCGCGTTCGGCCGGCTCGCGCTGCACCGGATCGAGCTCTGCCACGCCGTCGCCAACCCGGCGTCCTGTCGGGTCGCCGTTCGGGCCGGGTATCCCGTCGAGGGGACGCTGCGTGAGTCGTACCGCTACGGCGACGGTCGACGCTACGACGAGCACCTGCACGCCCGGTTGGTCACCGACGCCTGAGGCGGGCACTGGCTTAGGGTCGGAGGGTGGACGACCTCGAACTGCTCGACTGGCGCGAGCGCGTGGCCCGGCTCTACCTCTCCGACCTGGACCTCGGCGGGTTCCGGGCGGCCCGCGACGAGTTGTTCGCCCGGCATCCGCAGAGCCCCCTGCCAGCGGCGGACCGGGCCGCCTTCACCGGGCTGGGCTGGTTCCCGCCGAACCCGGACGCCGTCGTGGAGGCGCCGCTGCGGCCCGCCTCCGGGACGATGAGCATCGACACCGGTGGGCCCGACGGCGTGGTCGACTACCGGCGGGTCGCGGTCGCGGAGACCCCGTGGGGCCCGCTCACCCTGTGGTGGATCGAGGCGTACGGGGGCGGGCTCTTCGTGCCGCTGCGCGACGGCACCTGCGGGGCGGAGACCTACGGCGGCGGCCGGTACCTGACCGACACGGTCAAGGGCAGCTTCGGCCGTGGCCTGACCGTGCTGCCCGACCGGCGGGTACGCCTGGACGCCAACTACCTCTACAACCCCAGCTGCGCGTACGACGACCGGTGGGCCTGCCCCCTCGCCCCGCCGGAGAACCGGGTGGAGGTCCCGCTGCGCGCCGGAGAGCTGACGTACCGGCACTGACCGGGCGTCGACACGGGCTGACGCCCCGGCGCGTAGCGTGCCGGGGCGTCCGCCGGTGGCTCAGCGGGCGGTCGCGCCGGTCGGGGTCAGGTGCATCCGACCGAGCAGTTGCCGCGCCTGGTCGGCCAGGTCCGCGTCCACGATGACCGCGTACTGGCCGGCGCGCAGCGAGCTCGCCGAGGTGAAGTCGCGCTGGCCGCCGGACATGGCGTGCGCCACCGCGCCGAAGACCGCACCCCAGATCGCGCCGATGACCAGGCCGACCAGGATCACCGCGACCCAGTTGCCGACGGTGAAGATGCCGAACAGCAGGCCGATGAAGAGGCCGAACCAGGCACCGGTGCCCGCGCCGAGCAGGGCGGCGCGCGCCGTGGTGAGCCGGCCGAGCACCGTCTCCACCAGAGTCAGGTTGGTCCCCACGATGGCGGTGTGCTCCACCGGGAACCGGTTGTCCGCCAGATAGTCCACCACCCGCTGCGCGGACGGATAATCCGGGTACGAGCCGATCGTCACGGTGGGCGGGCCGGTCTCGGGACCGTGCCCGTCCCCGCCGGGCGTCGCCGGCCGGCCGGCCGGACCGGACGGGAGGTTCTCGCCGCCCGGCATCCCGGGTCGCCAGCCGGCGGTCGGGGTCGAGGGTCTGCTCATGGCTCCTCCTTCGTCAACGGTCCGGGTTCCCGCCCAGTGCGCGCGGTAACGCCGCGGGTGGCGAGGAATGCCACCACGCCGGCCCGGGTAGCCACCCGCGTGGACAGCGGACGGATCAGCGATCACGGCTTCCTCGCGGACGGACGCAGCGCCGTGCTGGTGGACCGGAACGGCTCGGTCAACTGGTGGTGCCCGGCCCGGTTCGACGGTCCCTCGGTCTTCGGGCGGCTGCTCGACGACCGCGCAGGCCACTGGTCGATCCGGCCCGAGGGGGACTTCACCACCGAACGGTCCTACCTGGAGGACACGCTGGTGCTGCGGACCGTCTTCACCGGCGCGCGCGGAACGGTGGCGGTCACCGACGCGCTGGCGCTGGAGCCGGGGGCGCGGGGGCACGACATCGGACGGCGCTCACCCGGGGTGCTCTGCCGGGTGGTCGAGGGTCTCTCCGGCGAGGTGCCCATGCGGGTGGAGTACCGGCCCCGGTTCGCGTACGGCCTGGTCACCGCGTACCTCATGGACACCGGTGGGGTGATCGAGGCGAACGCCGGGGCCTGCCGGCTCAGCCTGCGCTCCGAGGTGCCGTTGACGCTCGGGGACGGCGACGCCACCGGCCGGGTCACCGTGCGGGCCGGCGAGACCTACCGCTTCACCCTCGGCTACGCCCCCGCCTACCACGAGGAGGACGAGCCGGCGCTGCCCGACGCCGACCAGGTGGTCGCCGACGCGGTCGCCGGTTGGCGCTCCTGGGCCAACCTGCACGACTACCGGGGCCGCTACCGGGAGCAGGTGCGGCGCAGTGCGATGGTGGTGCAGGGCATGACGTACCAGCCCAGCGGGGCGGTCGTCGCGGCGGCGACCACCTCGCTGCCGGAGCAGTTGGGCGGCGACCGCAACTACGACTACCGCTTCGTCTGGGTCCGCGACTTCAGCCTCACCCTCCAGGCGCTCTGGCTGGCCGCCTGTCCCGACGAGGCGAACCGGCAGTTCACCTGGGTGTCGCGGGCGATGGGCCGGATCGGCGACGCCCCGGTGCCGATCATGTACGGCGTCGAGGGCGAGCGGGACCTCACCGAACACGCCCTCGAACACCTCGCCGGCTACGCCGACAGCCGGCCGGTCCTCGTCGGCAACGACGCCTGGAACCAGCGGCAGACAGACGTGCTCGGCGAGATCCTCGACGCGGCCTGGCTGATGCGGCACTACCTGGATCCGATGACGCCGGACGTCCGGCACCTGCTGCACGCCCTGGCCGAGAAGGCGGTGCTGGACTGGCGCCGGCCCGACGCCGGGATGTGGGAGGCCCGGGACGCCGAGCGGCACTACGTCTCGTCCAAGGTGCAGTGCTGGACGGCGCTGGACCGGGCGGTGCGCTTCGGCCCGCGGATCGGCGACCGGGCCGAGATCGCCCGCTGGGCGAGGGCCCGGGACGAGGTCCGGGCGGCGGTACTGAGCCGGGGCTGGAACGAGCGGCTCGGGGCGTACACCGGGGCCTTCGACTCCGACCGGCTCGACGCCTCGGTGCTGCTCATGCCGCTGGTGGGCTTCCTGCCCGCCGACGATGCGAGGATGCGCTCCACCATCCGGGTGGTGGAGCGCGAGCTCTCCCACGATGGCCTGCTGCGTCGGTGGGACGAGGACCCGGCGGGCTTCGTCATCTGTTCGTTCTGGTTGGCGGCCTGCCTGGCCGAGGCCGGCGAGCTGGATCGGGCCGACCAACTCTTCGAGCAGCTCGCCGCCCGGGTCAACGACCTCGGGCTCTATGCCGAGCAGATCGACCAGGCCACCGGGGAGCAGCTGGGCAACTTCCCGCAGGCCTTCTCGCACATCGGCCTGATCACCACTGCCGGCCGGATCACCGACGCCGCCGAGCGGATGCGGCGGGCCAGCGACCGACAGCCCGTGCCGGTCGGCACGGGATCCACGGAGGGAGCACGCTGATGACCGGACGCCTGGAGGGCATGACCGCCCTGATCACCGGCTCGGACTCGGGGATCGGGCAGGCCACCGCGATCGAGTTCGGCCGGGAGGGCGCCGACGTGGTGGTGCACTACCTGCACGACCACGCGGGGGCGAAGCACACAAAGGCGGAGGTGGAGCGCGCCGGTCGGCGGGCCGTGGTGGTGCAGGGCGACATCAGCGTCGAGCACCAGGTGGAGGCGATGTTCGACGAGGCCATCGGCGCGTTCGGCACGCTGGACATCCTGATGAACAACGCGGGTGTGGACGCCGCCGGCATTCCGGTCGCCGACCTGGACACCGAGACCTGGGACCGGGCGATCCGGACCAACCTCTACGGCACGTTCTTCTGCTCCCGGCGGTTCGTGCGGCACCGTCGCGACCAGGGTGGACGCGGGAGGATCATCAACATCACCTCGATCCACCAGGAGGTCGCGCGGGCCGGCGGCGCGGACTACGACACCAGCAAGGGGGGCATGCTGGAGTTCGCCAACAGCCTCGCCCTGGAGGTGGCCCCGATGCGCATGAACGTCAACAACATCGGGCCCGGGATGGTGCTCACCCCGTTCAACCAGCGGGCCATCGACGACCCGGCGTACCTGGAGGAGCAGGTGCAGAGCATCCCGTGGAAGCGGGCCGCCGAGCCGGTCGAGATCGCGAAGCTGGCGGTCTTCCTGGCCAGCGACGACGCCGACTACGTGACCGGTTCGACGTACTTCATGGACGGTGGCCTGATGCAGAACCAGGGTCAGGGCGCCTGAGCCGGGCGTTGCGCCCGGCGGCCCGGCCCCCCGCGGTTCGCGGGGGGCCGGGCGGCGTCGTGGCCGGGACTTTCCACGAGTCATCGACAACTTTCGTCACCAGTGTGCGGACTTCTGTTCAACGGGAGTTAAAGACGTTAATGTCTTCGCAACGCGTGCCCCTGTCGGCGGGAGGGGCAACGAGTCGCCTCACCCCCTGGAGGACCCGTGCCACGCACCCGCCGACGACTCCTCGTCGTCACCGCCCTGCTCACCCTCCTGACCACCGTCGCCGTCCGGCCCCCCGCCGCTCTCGCCCACCCCGGCCACCCCGGTGGCCATCCCGCCGACCGGGCCGCGGTGGCGCCGGTCGCCGGTCGGGCAGCCGCGGCGCTGGCGCCCCCGGCGACCAGCGGCTTCGAGAAGGTCGCCCTCGACGGCGGACTCACCATGGGCGAGCCGATCGAACTCGCCGTGCTGCCCGACGGCAAGGTTCTCTACATCAACCGCGGCACCAGCAACGGCGGCGGCCAGGTCCGGCTCTACAACCCGGCGACGAAGTCCACCACCGTGGCGCTCACCCTCGCCCTCGACGCCCGGTACGAGGACGGCCTGATCGGCATCACCCTGCACCCCGGCTTCGCCACCAACCGCTGGGTGTACCTGTTCTACTCGCCCAAGGTCACCCCGCTGGTCAACCGGATCTCCCGGTTCACCTTCAACGCGACCACGCTGGTGCTCGACCCGGCCAGCGAGGACCCGCTCATCGAGTGGCCCACCGAACGGGACCTCTGCTGCCACTCCGCCGGCTCGATGAGCTGGGACTCCGCCGGCAACCTCTACTTCGCCGTGGGCGACAACACCAACTCCGGTGGCGACTCCGCCGGGATGGCGCCGATCGACGAACGCACCAGCCGCAACCCGCAGTACGACGCGCAGCGCACCTCCGGTAACACCAACGACCTGCGCGGCAAGATCAACCGGATCCACCCGGAGAACGACGGCAGCTACACCATCCCGTCGGGCAACCTCTTCGCCGTCGGCACCGCGAAGACCCGGCCCGAGATCTACGTGATGGGGGTACGCAACCCGTACCGGATCTGGGTCGACCGCAAGGCCGGCAACACCCTCTACTGGGGCGAGGTCGGCCCCGACGCCGGCGCCGACGTCGCCAACCGGGGCCCGGCCGCGTACGACGAGTTCAACCGGGCCACCGGCCCCGGCAACTACGGCTGGCCGTACTGCGGTGGGCCGAACGTGGCCTACAACGACTGGGACTTCGCCGCCAACGCGCCGCGCGGCTGGTTCCCCTGTGGCGGCTCGACCGGCCCGGTCAACGACTCGCCCCGCAACACCGGCCTGAACCAGCTCCCGCCGACCAAGCCGGCGCTGGTCTGGGAGCAGCACGGCGGCAGCGAGGACTGGCCGGCGCTGGACAACCCGGGCGGCTGCGGCTCGCCGGCCCACACCGAGGTCTACCACTACGACCCGAACCTGAACTCCGAGGTCAAGTGGCCGGCGTACTACGACAACAAGTGGCTGATCACCGAGTACTGCCGTAACTGGATCAAGGAGGTCCAGTTCGACAACGGCAACCCGGCCACCGGCGCGCCGACCGTGATCGAGCCGGTGCTGTCGGGGATGTCCTTCGTGCATCCGATCGACGCGGAGTTCGGCCCGGACGGCGCGCTCTACCTGCTGGAGTACGGCAGCGGCTGGTTCTCCGGCGCCGCCGACGCCGGGCTCTACAAAATCAACTACGTGCAGGGCGGCCGGTCGCCGGTGGCCAGGGCCACGGTGGACAAGGACAACGGGCTGGCGCCGCTGGCCGTCACCTTCTCCAGCGCCGGCAGCTCCGACCCCGACGGCAACCCGCTGACGTACGCCTGGGACTTCACCGACAACGGCAGCGTCGACTCGACCTCGGCCAACCCGTCGTTCACGTACCCCTCCAACGGCAGCTTCAACGCCCGGCTGACGGTCAGCGACGGCACCGGACGCAGCGGCACCACCACGGTGCCGATCGTGGTCGGCAACAACCGGCCGACGGTCACCCTGAGCGGGCTGCCGGCCGGCGGCCTCTTCGACTGGGGTCAGGACCTGACGGTCTCCGCCTCGGCCAGCGACCCGCAGGACGGCGCCCCGGCCTGCTCGGCGGTGGTGGTCCGGGCCGCGCTCGGGCACCAGGAGCACGCCCACGAGGAGGGGCAGGGGACCGGCTGCGGGGCCACCTTCAACACCGGACCCGTGCACGCCGGCCCGGACTCGGTGCTCTTCTTCGTCCTGCGGGGCAGCTACACCGACAAGGGCGCGACCGGCTCGGTGGCGCTGACCGGGGAGAAGGAGATCAGCCTCTACCCCAAGCAGTGGCAGGCCGAGCACCACGTCACGCTCAACGGGCCGAAGGTGATCGACCAGTCCGCCGCCGAGGGCGGCAAGCGGCTCGGCGACATCCAGAACGGGGAGAACGTCCGACACCACGCGGTGAGCCTGAAGGGCATCACCGGGGTCAAGGCCCGGGTCTCCTCCGGCGGGCCGGGCGGCACCGTCTCCTTCCGGTACGACTCGCCCACCGGCCCGGAGGTCGCCCGGATCGCGGTGCCGAACACCGGTGGCTGGGACAACTACACCGAGCTCAGCGCGCCGGTGACCCGACCCGACGACGGCACCCACGACCTGTACCTGGTCTTCACCGGTGGCAGCGGTGCGCTGCTCGACGTGGACAGCTACACCTTCACCGGCCCCGGGGTCGGCACCGGGGCGCGCACCGGTGAGATCAAGGGCCTCGGCAAGTGCGTCGACATCGCCTCCAGCAACACCGCCAACGGCACCCGGGTGCAGATCTGGACCTGCAACGGCACCGGCGCCCAGCGCTGGACGCTGCCCGGCGACGGGACGGTCCGCGGGCTCGGCAAGTGCCTGGACGTCAAGAGCAGCGGCACCACCAACGGCACCCCGATCCAGCTGTACGACTGCAACGGCACCGGTGCCCAGCAGTGGGCCGCCCAACCCGACGGGAGCCTGAAGAACCCGCAGTCCGGGCGCTGCCTGGACATCCCCGGCTCGAACGCCGCCGACGGCAACCAGTTGCAGCTCTACGACTGCAACGGCAGCGGCGCGCAGCGCTGGACCCTGCCCTGACCACCGGGTAGGCGGGGCTCCCGGCATCGGGATTCCGGTGCCGGGGGCCCCTGCGGTCCAAGGCGGGTTGCCCGAGAATGAGGGCATGCGTCTGGTGATCACGGCCGACACCCACGTCCCGAAGCGGGCCCGGGACCTGCCGGCGCCGCTCTGGGCGGCGATCGACGCCGCCGACGTGGTGCTGCACGCGGGGGACTGGGTGGACGTGGCGCTGCTGGACGCGATCGAGGCCCGCGCGCGCCGGTCGATCGGGGTGTACGGCAACAACGACGGCCCCGAGCTGCGGGCCCGCCTGCCCGAGGTGGCCCGGGTCGAGCTGGACGGCCTGCGGGTGGCGATGGTGCACGAGACCGGGCCGAAGACCCGGCGGGAGGAGCGCTGCGCCGCCCGCTTCCCGGAGTGCGACCTGCTCGTCTTCGGCCACTCGCACATCCCGTGGGACAGCGTCGCCCCGAACGGGCTGCGGCTGCTCAACCCGGGTTCCCCCACCGACCGGCGGGCCCAGCCGTACGCCACCTACCTCACCGCGCGGGTGGCGGCGGGGCGGCTCGACGAGGTCGAACTGCACCGCCTGCCCCCGCGCTGAAGACCTACCGGCCCCGGCCGGTCTCCTCCTGGAGCTCGTCGATCCGGCGGGACGCCTCGGCCTTGGTCAGGTCGTCCGGCACCTCCTCGCCGGCCTCCCGGGCCAGCGTGTGCAGGTACGACTCCTGCGCGGCGGTCGGCGGCTCCGCGCCGGTCACCCACTCGTCCGGGTCCTTGATCGCGCCCCGCGGATCGGGCTGCTGACTGTTGCGGTCCGTCATGATGGTCACCCTTTCCTCGAACAGGTGTACCACTACCCCCGAATCCCGTCCTTCATGCCGACGTCGATCCCGGCACATACGATCATCGGGTGGACTCGGGTGTGATCGTGGTGGGCGCCGGCATCGCCGGGGTGGCCTGCGCCGGCGAGCTCGTGCGGGCCGGCGTTCCGGTGGAGGTCCGGGAGCGCGGCCGGGTGCCCGGCGGACGGATGGCCAGCAAACGGTTCGACGGGCGCCCCACCGACACGGGCGCGGCGTACCTCACCGCCGACGATCCCGACTTCGCCGAGGTCGTCGAGGGGTGGCGCGCCGCCGGGTTGGTCCGGGAGTGGACCGACACCTTCGTCGCGTACGGCGCCGACGGTCACCGGGAGGTGCCCGGGCCGCGACGCTGGGCGGCCCCGCGCGGCCTGCGCTCGCTGGTCGAGGAGCTGGCCCGGGAGCTGCCCGTGACGGTCGACCGCCCGGTCACGTCGGTGCGACCGGGTCCGGTGGTGGACGGTCGGTCGTGCGCGGCGGTGGCGCTCTGCGTGCCCGGCCCGCAGGCGGCGCCGCTGCTCGACCCGGCGCTCACCGCGGCCACCCGGGCCGTCGGGGAGCAGCGCTGGTCGCCCTCGCTCGCCACGGTGCTGCGCTTCCCGAGCCGCCGGTGGGCGGACTTCCGGGGAGCCTTCGTCAACGACCACCCCGTGCTCGCGCTGGTCTGCGACGACGGCGACCGCCGGGGGGACGACGCCCCGGTGCTGGTCGCGCACACCACGCCGGAGTTCGCCGCCGGGCACCTGGCCCAGCCCGGCGCGGCCGGCCCGCCCGTCGAGCAGGCGGTCCGCGACCTGCTCGGCCTGCCCGAGCCGGCCGAGCTGGTGCACGTGCACCGGTGGACGTACGCCAAGCCGGCGGCCGGCGGGGTCGGGACGTACCACCTCGACGACGAGGGAGTCGGGCTGGCCGGGGACGCGTTCGGCAAGCCCCGGGTGCAGAGCGCGTGGCGGTCCGGGCGGGACCTCGGCCGGGCCCTGGCCGAGCGGCTGCTCACGGTCGGTGCTTGACCGCTGCCGGTCCGCGTGCCGGCCGGCGCAGGCGGGGCGTACCGTTCCCTGCGGGAGGTGCGCGAGTGGAAGCTGCCGGACGGGGGCGAAGGACGGCATGACCGTTCCTGACGGCCTGCGGCACGACGCGTTGTTCTACGACGACGACCGCGGCTACCTCGACGCGATCACCGGTTTCGTGGCGCAGGGGCGGGCCGCGGGTGAGCCGGTGCTGGTCGCGGTGCCCGCCGACCGACTGGCCCGGGTCGGCCCGACGCTCGGCGCCGCCGACGGGGTCACCCTGGCCGACATGAGTGCCCTCGGGCGTAACCCGGCGGCGATCATCCCGGCGGTGCTGCGCGACTTCGTGCACCGGCATGCCGGCCGGCGGTTGTGGATCGTGGGGGAGTCGCTCTGGCCCGGCCGGCCCGCCGTGACGTACCGGCACTGCGTCGAGCACGAGGCCATGATCAATCTGGCGTTGGGGTCGTACCCGCTCACCGTGCTCTGCCTCTTCGACCGGGACCGCCTGCCGGCCGAGGCCCTCGCCGACGCCCGACGCACCCACCCCGTCGTACGCGGCGGCGGGGGGAGCCGTCCGAGCGTCGACTACCAGCCCCCGGAGCTGGTGCTCGCCGGGCGCGCCGCCCCGCTGTCGCCGCCACCGGGCCACGCCGCCACCATGCCGGTCACGGCGGCCGGGCTCGGCGCGCTGCGGGCGGCCGTCGCCGCCGACGCCCACGCCGCCGGGCTGCCCGCCGACCGCACCGACGACCTGCGGATCGTGGTCACCGAGTTGGCGACCAACGCGATCAGCCACGCCGGCGAGCCGGCGACCGCCCGGTGGTGGGTGACCGCCGGTGCGCTGGCCTGCGAGGTCAGCGCGGCCGGTGGGCCGGCCGATCCACTCGCCGGCCGGATCCCCGCAGCGGCCACCGCCGAGCGCGGCCGGGGGCTGCTGCTGGTGCACCAGCTCTGCGACCTGGTCGACGTCGGCAGCGCCGGCGGGACCACCACCGTCCGGGTCCACCTGGCGCTGCCGCCGGTGGCGATACCCGCGCCCCGGTCACCCGCGGGCGCCACCGAGCGCGGGTTCGCCCCGGGCGGCTTCCCGCTCTGAGGGGTCGGAGGTGCGCTCGCCCGCCCGGTCCAGCAGCTGCATGACCGGGGTGGCGGCAACCCCGTGCACCACCACCGAGACGACCACCACCAGGCCGACGGTGGCCCAGAGCAGCTCCGCCTGCGGGAAGTCCGTCGCGGTGGTGGCGTACGCCAGGTAGTAGAACGAGCCCACGCCGCGGATGCCGAACGCCGAGATCACCCAGTGCTCCGCCGGCCGGCCGGGCGCGCCCCGCAGCGACAGCCAGCCGAACAGCGGCCGGAGCACGAAGACCAGCGCCAGCCCGACCGCCGCCGCCGGCCAGGTCAGCGGGGCCAGCAGGCCGCCGATGACCGCGCCGCCGAAGAGCAGCAGCAGCAGCACGGTCAGCAGCCGCTCGATCTGCTCGGCGAAGTCGTGCAGCACCGAGTGGAACTCGTGGGTCCGCTCCGCGGCCCGGATCGCCCGCGCGGCGACGAAGACGGCCAGGAAGCCGTACCCGCCGATCACCTCGACCAGCCCGTACGCCAGGAAGGTCGCGGCCAGCGCGAGGAAACCCTCGGCGTGCCGGGCCAGCCGCAGGTCGCTGGGGGCGCGGAAGAAGAGCTTGCCGAGCAGCCAGCCGACCAGCAGGCCCCCGCCGACGCCCGCCGCGATCTTCCACAGCACGTCGATGGCGAACCAGTCGGCGAACCACTGCGCCGGGGCGAGGCTGGTGCCGGCGATCGCGATGGCGGCGTAGACGAACGGGAACGCCAACCCGTCGTTCAGGCCCGCCTCGGAGGTAAGCGCGAACCGCACCTCGTCCTCGGAGTCCTCCGCGTCGGTCGGCTCGCCCACCTGCACGTCGGCGGCGAGCACCGGGTCGGTCGGGGCGAGCGCCGCGCCCAGCAGCAGCGCGGCGGCCGGCACCAGGCCCGCCCACCACCAGCCCAGCAGCGCCACCGCCGCGATGCACAGCGGCATGGTGATCGCCAGCAGCCGCCAGGTGGACGACCAGCGCCGCCAGCTCAGCGGGCGGTCGATCTTGAGGCCGGCACCCATCAGGGCGACGATCACGCCGATCTCGGTGAGGTGGGTGGTGAGTTCGCGGTGGGCCAGCGGATCCGGCGACGGCAGCCCGATGGGCAGCAGGAAGACCAGCATCCCGAGGCCGAGGAACGCGATCGGCATGGACAGCGGCCGGCGCTCCAGCACGCGGGGGAGGATCCCGGCCAGCAGGGCCCCCACACCCACCAGCGCGAACGCGACATCGACCGGCTCCACGGCACCACCCCTCCCATCTCGCCCACCAGTCGGGGCGAGATGGGGGGACTGTGCCCCGTGCTCCGGGCGCCTAAGCCTCGCTGTCCGGCTTGTCCTGCCCTGACGCCGGGCGCGGAGCGGCGAGCGGGGAGTCGGCCAGCGCGGCGAGCAGGGCGGCCGGGTCGTCGTACACGGCGACCGCGCCCGCCCCGGCCAGCTCGCCCCGGCTGGTGCCGCCGCAGGTCAGCCCCACGCAGGGGATGTCGAGCTTGCCGGCGGCGGCGACGTCCCAGACCGAGTCGCCGACGAAGACCACCCGCCGGGGGTCCAGGCCGGACTGCTCCAGGGCGGCGACGAGGATGTCCGGTGCCGGCTTGCTCTCCTCGGCGTCGGCGGACGAGGTGACCGTGTCGATCACGTCGTCCGCGTCCAGGGCGGCCCGCAGTGCGGTCACCTCGTGCTCGGCGGCGGAGGTGGCCAGGACCACCCGCAGCCCCCGGGCCGCGCAGGCGCGCAGCAGGTCGGCCGCGCCGGGCAGCGGCGTGAGCCGCTCCCAGTACTCGGCGAAGAGGCTGTCGTGGGCGTCGCGGAGCTTGCCGTCCCCGCCCCGATCCCGCTCCGGGCCGAGCAGGTGGTCGAGGAGCTTGTCCGATCCCATCCCGATGGACCGGTGGATCAGCGCCATCGACACCGGGTGGTCGGCCTGGCGTAGCGCCTCCCACCAGCTGACCGTGTGCAGATAGGTGGTGTCGACCAGGGTGCCGTCGACGTCGAAGAGGACACCGGTGGGATTCTCGCCGCTCATGGGGGTCTCCTACCCGGATCGGGGCGCGCTGACCCCCCGGCTCACCCGTTCGGCACCAGGATCTCGAACCAGACCGTCGAACCGCGCACCGTCGGGTCGGTGCCCCACGCGTCGCTGAGCTGCTCGATCAGCCCGAGCCCCCGGCCCCGGCTGCTCAGCGTGTCGGTCTGGGCACGGGTCACCGTCCCCCGGGTGCCCGAGTCGGCCACCGAGACCAGCAGCCGCTCCGCGCTCAGGTCGATCTCCACCCGGGCCGCGGTGCCGGCGTGCAGCAGCGCGTTGGTGGTCAGCTCGCTGGTGCAGAGCACCGCCGCGCCGATCACCGCCTCCGGCACCCGCCACTCGGTGAGCTGCGCGGTCAGCCAGTGTCGCACCCGGCTCGGCGCGGTCGGCTCGGCCGGCATCTCCATGCTGGCCGAGCGGCTCGGCTTCAGCGCGTGCTCCACCGCCAGCACCGCCACGTCGTCCTCGGTGGCGCCGGCGACCGCACCGGTGGCGACCGCGCAGAGCGCCCGCGGGTCCCCGCTGGCCGCCCCGGCGACCGCCTCGGCGAGCCCGTCCAACCCGGCGGAGAGGTCCTGCCAGCGGCGCTCCACCACCCCGTCGCTGTACAGCAGCAGGGTGTCCCCCGGCGCGAAGGGCACCGTGACGGTCCGCGGCCGGCAGCCCAGGCCCAGCGGCGCGCCCGTGGGCACGTCGACGTACCCGGCGGTGGCCGTGCCGTCGGGACGGCCGCGACGGATCAGCGGCGGCGGGTGCCCGGCGCTGGCCAGGGTGACCTCACCCCGGTCGGCGTCGACCACCCCGAAGACCACGGTCACGAAGAGCTCCTGCGTCCCGGTCTCGGTGCCCAGGCTGGCCACCAGCCGGTCCAGCCCGGTCAGCACGGCGTCGGGGCGCGAGTCGGCCAGCGCGAGGGCGCGCAGCGCCGCGCGGACCTGTCCCATCCGGGCGGCGGCCTGCACGTCGTGCCCGGCCACGTCGCCGAGCACCACGCCCAGTCCGCCGGTGGGCAGCAGGAACGCGTCGTAGAAGTCGCCGCCGGCGGCGTTGCCGTCGACTCCCGGGTCGTAGCGGGCGGCGATGCGCAGCCGGGGCAGGGCCGGCAGCCGCTCCGGCAGCATGCTGCGCTGCAACAGCTGGGCGGTGCCGTGCTGGGTCTCGAACCGACGGGCCCGCTCGGCCGCCTGGCCGACCAGCTCCGCCGAGGCGGCCAGCAGGGCGCGCTCCGCCGCGGTCCAGCCGTGCGGCGCCTGGTGGCCGACGGCCAACCCGCCCCGGATCACCGCCGAGCGCAGCGGCAGCGCGGCCAGCGCGCGGATCTTCTGGTCGTGCCGGTCCACCGCGCTGTTCCGCAGCGGCTGGCCGTCACCGACGAAGAAGGGCACGCCGCTGCGGGCGGTCGTCACCACCGGCGCCGGGGAGTCGGCCGGGGTGGGCCGCCACAGCGGCGGGAGCCGCTCGTCGGCCTCGTCCAGCAGCTCGCCCCGCAGGCGACGGACGAGCCGCCAGGCCGGGCCGTCGTCCACGGCGAAGCTGACCCGGTCGGCGTCGAAGGCGTGCAGCGCGTACCGCAGGGTGACCCGGGCCACGTCGTCCAGGGTGAGCGTGCCGGACAGGGCCGCGGCGAAGTCGCTGAGGCTCTGCAGCTGCTGGGTCAGCTGGGTGGTCTGCGCGGCGACGGTGAGCACGCCGACGATCCGGCCGGTGCTGTCGCGCACCGGCGAGTGGCCACGGGTGAACACCGGATGGTCCCCGGCCGCCCCCAGGTGCTGCTCGAACGGCAGCACCGACTCCTTCTGCAGGTAGGACTCGCCGTGCCGGTAGGCGCGCTCGACGACGTCGCCGACGCCCGGGTGGTGCCAGACGTCGGCGAAGACCTCGGCGGCGGGACGGCCGAGGGCGGCGGGGTGCCGGTCGCCAATCAGCTCGGAGTAGCCCTGGTTGTAGAGCATCACGAACTCGTCGCCGTGGTAGAGCGCCATCGGCACCGGCGTGGCGAGGAGCACGTCCACCAGGGCGCGGACCGCCGGGTCCCACTCCTGCGGCGCGCCGAGCGGGGTGTCCACCCACGGGTGGGCGAGCACAGCGGCCGCCACCGGGGAGACCGCGGTGGGTTCCGGGGTGGCGGCTGGTGGCGTGGGGGGAACCCGCCCGACCGTGCCTGGCATGTCCGCAGCCTAGCCAACGGCGGCGGAAGAGGCCCGATCATGCCCCCGCGGGCCCGCCCGGTGGGACGTTAGGGCAGCTCAAGGGCGCTTTACCCGGTCGTGTCGGGAAATTGGGGGCCACCTTCGCGGCGTGCTGCGGGGGCGAGGGGGTAAGCGGGCGGCGCAGTCCATAGGACAGGAGGGACATCATGACGAAAACCCTCGCGGCCGGGCAGGCCGACATCGGTGACGCCCTGACCGACACGTGGCGGTCAGTGCTGCTCTTCATCCCGAGGGCCATCGCGTTCATCGCCATCCTCGTGGTGGGTTGGCTCATCGCCCGAGCGGTCCTCAAGATCGTGGACGCGGTGCTGGAACGGGTGGGCTTCGACAAGGCGGTCGAACGGGGCGGCGTCAAACGGGCGCTGGAACGCACCAAGTACGACGCCAGTGACATCCTGGCGAAGCTCGCGTACTACGCGGTCCTGCTGTTCACCCTGCAGTTCGCCTTCGGGGTGTGGGGTCCCAACGCGATCAGTGACCTGATCCGCGGCGTGGTGGCGTGGCTGCCCCGCGCCTTCGTGGCGATCATCATCGTGGTCATCGCGGCCGCCATCGCCAACGCGGTCCGCGATCTGGTCACCGGCGCGCTGGGCGGGCTCCCGTACGGCAGGATCCTGGCCGACGTGGTCGCCGTCTTCATCCTGGGGCTCGGCGTCATCGCCGCGCTCAACCAGGTGGGCATCGCCACCGCGGTGACCACGCCGGTGCTGGTCGCCGTCCTGGCCACGGTCGCCGGCATCCTGATCGTCGGCGTCGGTGGTGGTCTGGTGCGGCCGATGCAGAGGCGCCTGGACGGCTGGCTGGACCGGCTGGCCGAGGAGTCGCGGGCGATCCAGGAGCACCGTCGGGCGCAGAACGCCGGGCGGGGCGACGTCGACCGGCAGATGGCCGACCGGGCCGCCAAGACCCGCGCCACGGCGCCCGTCGAGGAGGTCCGGCCGATGGCCGGCGCCGCGGGCGAGCAGACCCAGCAGTTCCGCCGTCCGGGCAGCTGAGGGGACCGTACCGGGGGAGGGTGTCCGCGCGGACGCGGGCGCCCTCCCGGGGCGGCTACGCCGCTTCGAGGTGCCGGGGGTCGAGCGTGCGGGCCAGGGCGCAGACCGCCAGCAGGCGGGTGAGCAGCCAGTCCGGCTCCGTCCAGTCGGTCGACCCGACCGGAGGGGTCCAGCCGTGCTCCACTGCCGCCGCGCGCACGCCCTCGGCGTACCCGGCGAGGGCGGCCGGGGTCAGCGGGCGACGGTCGCCGTCCAGGCTGTCGCGGATCGCGGCGGCGTGCTGGTCGACCAGCGCGAGCAGGCCCGGGCGGGTGGCTGCCGCGGCGAGGCCGGCGGCCCCGACCGAGGCGGAGAGCAGGGCGAGGGCGGTCCGCGCCGAGGCGGCGGCGGTCCGGGTCGCGACCTGGGAGTACGGCACACGCATGGGACCCGAGGCTAGTCACCGGTCAGCCCGGCGGCCTCGGCCGCTCGGGCGGTACCGGTCCCTCTTCCGGTCGCCCGGCCTCCCCCGCGGGGATTGACCCGGCGTAGCCGGGGCAGAGGGAGTACGGCGCGCGATCGGGCGTAGCCGGCACCGTGGAGGGACGGATGGGACAGCACGAGGACGGCCCGGACCAGCGACACCGCCGACCCGACGGGGTGAGCGACGAGACGGTGGCCGCGCTGGGCAAGCTGAGCGAGGCGCTGGAGACGGTCGAGCGGGCCCGTGGGCACCTGTACTCCCTGCACCAGCTGATCGGGCACGCCGACCTGATGCTCGACGACGCGGTGGAGCTGTTCCGGTCCGCCGGCCACGACGCGATCGCGGAACGGATCTCCACCGAGCTGCTCGGCCGCAACGTGATCGCCGGGCGCTGGACCTTCCAGATCGTCGAGGACTTCGACGACAACTACCACGCAGTCTTCCGCGAACTGGACCGTGACGCCCGGGACGGGCTGGTCGGCGGACGCCGCCACCTGTACGAGGCGGAGATGAAGGAGCGGCGGCGGACCCGGGGCCGGCCGGGGCACGAGGCCCGCCCCGGCAGCGGCGGCTAGTCGACGGTCGGCGCGTCGGCCGGCCGGCGCCGGCTGGCGTCGTCGGCGATGATCACGGTCGCCACCATGAGCGCGACGCAGAGGCTGAACAGCCACGAGTCGTCCGAGGCGAACCGGGCGGAGACCGGAGCCTGGAGCGCGGCGAGCAGGAAGCCGAGCCAGGCGAGGCGACGCTGACGAGGGGTGAGAAAGCCGGAGCCCTGTTGCATCCCGAAAGTCTCGCGCGACGACCCCGGCTTGCCGTCAGCCGAACGGCGGATTCTGGATGGCCTGTCCGGATTGCTGCCCGTCCGGGCGTTCCATCTTGCCGGTTCGGGGGAGGCGGCCACCGACGGGAGTCGTTCTCGGCGGATGCGGCAGGATGGGCGACCATGTCCTCCGCACCACCCCGCGCCTCGCTGCTCCTGCTGGCCTACCTCGCCTTCGTCAGCCTCGGCCTGCCCGACGGGCTGCTCGGGGTCGGCTGGCCGTCGATCCGCGTCGACCTCGGCGTACCGACCGAGGCGGTCGGGCTGCTGATCACCGCCGGCACCGTCGGCTACCTCACCTCCAGCGTCCTGGCCGGCTTCACCCTGGCCCGGCTCGGGGTGGGCTGGCTGCTCGCCGGCAGCACCCTGCTGGCCAGCCTGGCGCTCACCGGGTACGCCTCGGCGCCCGCCCTGACCGTGCTGGTCGGCTGCGCGCTGGTCCTCGGGCTCGGCTCCGGCGCGATCGACTCCGGGCTCAACGCGTACGCGGCGGGCGCCTTCGGCCCGCGCCACATGAACTGGATGCACGCCTTCTTCGGCCTCGGCGTGGCGATCGGCCCGCTGATCATGACCGCCACGATCGGCGCCGGGCTCAGCTGGCGCTGGGGGTACGGCGTCACCGCGGCGGCCCAGCTGGTGCTGGCCGGTGCCTTCGCGCTCACCGTCCGCGCCTGGCGGGACCGGTCGGCGGCGACTGCCGCGCCGGTCACCGCCGGGCCGCCGGCCGGTGGCCCGGCGTCGGCCGCGCTGGCGGCGGGCGGGCCGGTCACCGGAGCGGCGGTGGCGCTGGCGGACCAGCCCGTGCGGGTACGCGAGACGCTGCGGCTGCCGGCCGTCTGGCTCGGCGCCCTCGCCTTCGCCGTCTACGTCGCCATCGAGATCAGCGCCGGGCTCTGGGCGTTCCTGCTGCTCACCGAGGGGCGCGGGTTGCCGGCCGCGACCGCCGGCCTCTGCGTCTCCGGCTACTGGGGCAGCCTCTTCGTCGGCCGGGTGGTGCAGGGGCTGGTGGCCGAGCGGCTGGGGACCGGGCGGGTGCTGACCGCCAGTCTGCTCGGGATGGCGGCCGGCGCCCTGCTCATCGCGTTGCCCGCCTCGGGCTGGCTGGCCGTCGCCGGCCTGTTCCTGCTGGGCTTCGCCGCGGCACCGGTCTTCCCGCTGCTCACCCTGACCACGGCGGAGCGGGTCGGGGCGGCGCACGCCGACCGGGCCATCGGTCTCCAGATCGGGGCCTCCGCGATCGGCGGCGCGCTGATCCCGGCCGGGCTCGGCGTGCTGCTCGGCAACACCTCGCTGAACCTGCTCGGTGCGGCGCTGACCGTCCTCGCGGTGGTGCTGCTGGCCCTGCACGCCCTGTCGCGGCGGTCGCCCGCCGCCTGAGCGGCGCGGACGGTGCGGCCGCCTCAGGCGGGCGTCGGCGGGCCGAAGAGCAGGTCGAGGTGGGTGTCCAGCGCGCGCAGCGCCTGCTCGGCGGTGTACTGCCCGCCGAGCAGGTAGAGACCGAGCCCCTCCATGAGCGCCAGCAGGCCGGCGGCGGCGTCGTCCGGGTCCGGGACCGGCAGGACGCCGGAGACGAAGGCGCTCAGCTGCGCGGTCTCCGCACGCAGGCCGGTGGCGGCGGCCGGTCGTACCGCGGTGTAGGCGAGGAAGGCCAGGGCCACCCGTCCGTCGGCGCGCGTCTGCTCGTCCAGCGGCAGCAGGGCCGCGATCATCGTCCGCAGCAGCAGCCGGGGGGCCGGGTCGTCGCCCAGCCGGGAGACCGCGGCGGTGACCCGCGCCTGACCGCGTTCGCGTACCACGTCCAGCGCGAACGCCATCATCTCGTCCTTGGTGCGGAAGTAGTGCTGCACCATCCCTGCCGAGACGCCGGCCTCGGCCGCGACGTGGCGCAGGCTGACCGCCTCGAGGCCCTGCGCCGCCGCCACCCGCATCAACGCGTCGGCGATGAGCGTGCGGCGCTCCTGGCGGTCGACCTTCTTGGGCATGGCACCGATGCTTTCACAGTGCGATCGCATCGGTGACGGTGACGGTCCCGGCCGCGCCGTCCACCGTGACGATCTGCCCGGTGGAGATCCGCCGGGTGGCGTCGGGCACGCAGATGACGGCGGGGATGCCGTACTCACGGGCCACGGTAGGACCGTGCGCCATGATCGCGCCCGTCTCGGTGACCAGCGCGCCGGCGGTGAGGAACAGCGGGGTCCAACCGGGATCCGTGGTCGGGGCGACCAGGATCTCCCCGGGTTCGAGGTGGGCGGTGCCGGGGTCGTGGACGACCCGGGCGGGCCCGGTCACCCGGCCCGCCGCCGCGCCGACACCGGTCAGGGTGCCGTCCGCGGCGGTCGTCGCCGGCAGGACGGCCTCGACGTCGGTCCCGTCGGACAGCAGCGCCACCGGCACGGCCCGACGGCGCAGCTCCCGCCGGTGCGTTGCCCGCCGCTCGGCCACCGTGTCCCGGTGGTCGGCGCCCTCGTGCACGGCGGTGTGCACCTCGTCGAGGGTGAGGAACATGATGTCGTCGGGCTGGTCGAGCAGCCCGGCTCCGGCGAGTTCGACGCCGATGAGCAGCAGTTGTCGGCGCATCTCCCGGAGCTGGTACAGGCCGGCGAACTTGCCCGCCTCCCGCAGGCCGGCCAGCGACCGCGCCCGGCGCAGGAGGAACCCGGCGAGCCGGCCGCGTACCGGCCGGCGGCGGCGGGCCCGTGCGACGAGTTCGCGCAGGGTGGCCTCGGCCGTGGCGGCGGCCTGCGCGAAGCGCCGGTCGGGCGCCTGCCGCGGGTCGGTGACCCGCAGGTAGTTGGCGAGCACGGCGAAGACCGGTGCCGGGTCCTCGTCCCAGCGTGGCACCCCCAGGTCGACCTCGGCCGCCCCGCGGTGACCGTACGCGGCGAGGAACGCCGCCAACCCGATGTCGGGGAGCGTGCCGTGCCGGTAGCGGGCGGCCAGCTCCTGCGGTGGTGTGTCGAGCAGCAACCGGCGGTGTTCCCCGGCGTCCCGGGCGAGCCGCCAGAGCGCCAGGTTCATCTCGATGGTGACGTTGTGCGGCATTCCACCCAGGACGGTGTGGATCTCGTCCGGGCCGGCGATGCCCTTGAGGAGCTGGGCGGGGAGCGCGGCGGCGAGCATGCCGGCCACGATCGGCCAGATGAGATCGTCGGGACTCTCGTCCGGGTCCTGCGCCCGCACGAAGCGCAGCCGGTCGGCGGCCGTCCGCACCTGCTCGGGCGCGGCGGCGTCGAGCCGCAGCCGCTCGATCGCGGCGAACATCCGGCCCCGCGCCTCGTCGGGCCGGGCCAGCGCCCGTACGACGCCGGCCACCGCCCGGCCGGCCGTCCGCGCCGACGGTCCACCCGCCCGGCCCCCGCCCGCGTCGCGCGTCGGGGCGAACCGCGGGTCGGCCAGGACGTGCCGCATGACCGCCTGGGCCCGCGGTCCGAAGTCGACCGCCAACAGCCTGACCAGTTGCTGCCGGCCGGACCGGCTGCGCGCCATGTCGGTCAGGTCACCGTAGAGCCGCCCCCCGATGTCCACGATCTCCGCCCTGATCCCGAGCGGGGCGAGCATCGCCGAGACCAGTGACTTCAGGCTGGACATCCCCATCGGGGTGACCGGCTGGAGCATGCCCTGCACGTGGCCGAATTCGAGGTAGACCCGGGGGAGGGGCTTGTCGGTGGCCGGCGGGGCCGGGAACAGCGTGGTGATCGGCCGGGACTGGAGCAGCCACAGGGTGCCCTGCCGGTCGATCGCCCACTCCACGTCCTGCGGGCGGCCGAAGTGGCGCTGGAGGCGCTCACCCACGGCCCGTAGCTCGGCCAGCCGCGCCGGCGGCACGCAGCCCGCCTCGTCGCGCGGCGAACCGTCGAGGAGGTAGTGGTCCACGGTGGCGGCGCCGTCCACCACGGTCGTGCCGGGGCCGGGAGCGGCGTCGACCAGCATCTCGGTACGGCAGCCGGTGACCGGGTTCGCGGTGAACAGCACCCCCGCCACGTCGGGGGCGATCATCCGTTGCACGACGACGGCCATCCGTACCGCCGCGTGGTCGACGCCCCGGGCGTCGCGGTAGGCGGTCGCGCGGGTGTTGTGCAGCGAGTCCCAGCACTTCGTGACCGCGGCGAGCAGGTCGGCGGCGCCGGTGACGTCGAGGACGGTCTCCTGCTGCCCGGCGAAGCTCGCGTCCGGCAGGTCCTCCGCGGTGGCGCTGGAGCGCACCGCCACCGGCCCCGCGCCGAGCCGCTGGTACGCGTCGAGGATCTCCTCGCGCGGGAGCACGCCGAGCCGGTACGCCTCGGTGGTGACGCAGAATCCCGCCGGAACCCGTTCCCCCCGCCGGATCAGCTCGCCCAGGCCGGCCGCCTTGCCGCCCACCAGGTCGACCAGGTCGGCGGTCGTCTCCGACAGCGCGATCACCCGCATCCGCGGCTCCCGTCTTCGCAATACGTCCGCATCGCGTCCCACCGTAGCCCCTTCACAATGCGACTGCAATGCAAAGGGGCTCACGGTGCGGTGCGATCAGCGCATCGGCGCAGACGTCGCCGCCCGCCTCATCGGGCGGTGGTCGCCCCGGGACGGCCGGACGGCCGCCCCGGGGCGCGGTCGATCACATGTTGTCGGGGCCGGTCCGCCCGGTGGTGGACGGGCGGTAAGCCCGATCCGGGTCGGTCATCTCGCGCCGCGCGGCCGTCCCGGCGCCCCGGTCGGCCGCCTCGGGGCCGTGCCCGAAGGCGGCCTCCTGCCCGGCGTCGTTGCCCGTGACGTCGTCGGCCTGCCCGTCGATGGTCGAGCGGGCGACCGCCCGGTCCAGCTCCTCCAACGGCGTCTTCTGGTCGTCGCGCCACACCCTGTCGTCGTTGTCCGTCATCCCATCGCGGTACCCCCGGCCGGTGATCGCAAACGGCCATCCGCCGGCGGCGATCCGGCCCGCGACGGCGACGGCCGCCGGCAGGAGCCGGCGGCCGTCGACGGACGTGTGGTCCGGGGGAGAGGGATCAGGGCTGGGGCCGGTCCACCTTGCCGCGCCAGGCCCCGGTCTCCTGGCCGCGCCGCTCGATGAACTGCTTGAACCGCTCCAGGTCCCCCTTGGTCCGGCGGTCGACCACGCCCAGCTTGTCGCCGGCCTTCTCGACCACACCCTGCGGCTCGAAGTCCATCTGCAGGGTGACCCGGGTCTGGCCCTCGTCGAGCCGGTGGAAGGTGACCACGCCGGCGTGGTGGCTGCCGCCGGTCGACTTCCAGGCCACCCGCTCGTCGGGGAGCTGCTCGGTGATCTCGGCGTCGAACTCACGCTTGACCCCGGCGATCTCCACCGTCCAGTGGGTCATCGTGTCCGTCACCTGGCGGACCTCCTCCACCCCTTCCATGAAGTGGGGGAACTCCTCGAACTGGGTCCACTGGTCGTACGCCGTCCGGATCGGGACGCTGACGTCCACGTGCTGAATCACGCCGCTCATGAAGGTTCCTCCTCTGCGCGCCGGCACTGCTGCGGATCACGGGCCGATCCGGTCACCAGCGCGTCGTCTCGTTCTTGTGCCCGAGCGCGGCCCACACCTCGGAAACCGTCTGGTAGCGCGTGCCGTCGGGCAGCCGCTCCAGCTCCGCGACGATGTCGGCGGGCGCGTCGTTGTCGCGGGCGTTCGCGATCAGGCCCTCCCGGTCGCCGGGCAGGGCCGACAGCGTGAGGTACCGGCCCAGCCGGCTGCGCTGCTCCACGTCCTGCGAGCTCATCCCCTTCGGGGCGCCGCTGCGCGTTTCACCGCCCGCGACCGTGGTGGCGCCCGGCTGGTCCTCGCCGGCCGGCTCGGCCTCGCGGAACTCGTCGACGCGCGAGCCCCCGGTGCCCGGCCCCTGCAACAGGCCGCTCACCTCCTGGCTCATCTGCTCGTCGAGCCTCGGTCCGTGCTTGCTGTTGCCACGCTCCATGCCCTCTGTGCTACCCGTGGTGGCCCCGAGGAAACGCCGAACCCGGCACCCGGTCACGAATCGGCGGGGGCCTTCGGCGGCAGCACCGGCTCGCCCGGGTCCGCCGCGCCGGCCTGGAGCACCCGGCCCCGCTGCAGCTCGGCGTTGATCTGCACGCCGAACAACAGGGCGCAGTTGGACAGGTAGAGCCAGACCAGGAAGGCGATGACCGCGCCCAGGCTGCCGTAGGTCACGTCGTACGAGCCGAAGTTGGCGACGTACAGGCCGAAGCCAAAGGAGGCGACGATCCAGGAGAGCAGCGCCACCGCCCCGCCCGGGGTCAGCCAGCGGAACCGCGGCTGCTGGACGTTGGGGGCGATCCAGAACAGCAGGGAGAGCAGGACCATCATCACCAGCGCGAGCACCGGCCACTTCGCCACCGCCCACACCGTGCGGGCCAGCCCGCCGGCGCCGATCAGGTCGCCCACCGCGTCGGTGACCGGGCCGCTCACGATCAGGCCGGTGGCCACCACGGCGAGCAGGATCAACGAGAGCCCGGCCAGACCGATCTGCAACGGGCGCAGCCGGTAGAACGGCCGGCCCTCCACCACCCCGTAGACGGCGTTCGAGGCCCGGGTGAACGCGCCGATGAACCCGGAGGCCGACCAGAGCGCGCCGAGCAGACCGAAGCTGAGCAGCACCTTCGCCGAGCTCTGCTGGTCGACCACGGTGCGCACCACGTCGACGAAGCCCTCGTTGCCGACCACCGAGCCGGCGCCGACGTCGCGGGCCAGATCCAGCACCGTGTCGACGGTCCGCTCCCCGTCGGAGACGAGGCCGACCAGGGCGACCACCACCACGGTCGAGGGGAACAGGGCCAGCACCCCGTAGTAGGTCAGCGCCGCCGCCCAGTCCGCGCAGTTGTCGTTGATGAAGTTCCGCCCGCTCCGTACCAGCGCGCCGCGCCAGGTCGACCAGCTCAGCTGGCGGACCCGGCGGGGCATCGGCAGCTCCGTCCGTCCGCCCGCAGCCGTGGTCGACTCCGTCGTCGCTGCCATGCCCGCTCCTGTCGCCCCGGCCGCCGGCCGCACCAGCCGGCTCTCGCCTGGCCCCGCCGGTACCCGTTGCCGGAAATCGACAAACCCGAGGCCGGAGTTTGCCGGTACCGGTCCGGGGAACCGTCGACGCAGAGGCAGCCGACGCGGAGGAGGACGAGATGCCCGGGCGCGAGGTGTTGCCCAGCACGCTGCGACGCTCTCCGGACAAGGCGCAGCGCACCTGGGAGAAGACGCACGACTCGGCGGTGGACACCTACGGCGAGGGCGAGCGGGCGCACCGCACCGCGTTCGCCGCCGTCAAGCACGAGTTCGAGAAGGTGGGCGACCACTGGGAGCCCAAGGGACGCAAAGGCCCCAGCGACCGGCAGGCCGCCGGTGGCGGTCCCGAGCGCCGCGCTCCCACCGCCAGCGGGGTGGACGCCAACGCCAAGAAGGACCACCTGCTGGAGGTGGCCCGCAAACTGGACGTCCCCGGCCGGTCCCGGATGACCAAGCCGGAACTGGTCAAGGCGATCGAGAAGGCGAACACCCGGCAGACCACGAAGACCCGCGAGGAGTCCAAGGCCCGCCGCGGTCGCTGAGCCGGGGGTACGACGTGCCGGAGAGCCCGGGACCGCACGGTCCCGGGCTCGGCGTACGGTCACCAGTGGCCGCCGCCCGGGGCCTCGATGTGCACCGCCTTGACCGTGCTGAACTCGTCCAGCAGCTCCGGGCCGTACCCGAAGCCCTGGCCGCTGCCGCGGCGCGGCTGTGCGGCACCGCCCGGCGCGCCCCCGAAGACCGCGTTGACCTTGACCGTGCCGACCGGCAGCTCCCGCCAGGCCCGCTGCGCGTGACTCATCGACGGGGTGAGCACCGTGCCGGCCAGCCCGTACGGCGAGTCGGCCGCGCAGCGCAGCGCCTCGCTGAACGAGTCCACCACGACCACCGCCGCGACCGGCCCGAAGGTCTCCTCCCGCACCAACGCCATCTCCTGGCGGCAATCGGTGACCACGGTCGCCGGGTAGAAGGCGCCCGGCCCCTCCGGCAGCGTCCCCCCGGCGCGCAGCGTCGCCCCCTCGGCGACCGCCGCGGTCACCTGCCCGTGCACGTGGTCCCGGTGCCGTCGGTCCACCAGCGGACCCAGCTCCGTCCCCGGGTCCCGCCCGGGCCCCACCCGCAGCGCCTCGGCCCGCTCCACCAGCGCGTCGACGAAGTCCTCGGCGAGGTCCCGGTGCACGTAGATCCGCTCCACCGCGACGCAGATCTGCCCCGCGTTGGCGAACGAGCCGACGGCCGCCTGACCGGCCGCCCAGACCGGGTCCAGCCCGGCGTCGACGATCAGCGGATCGCTGCCGCCGTTCTCCAGCAGCGCCTTCGCGCCGGTCCCGGCGCAGGCCGCCGCGATGGCTCGGCCGGTCGCGGTCGAGCCCACGTGGGCGACCACGTCCACCTGCTGCGCGGCCAGCGCCGCGCCCACCTCGGCGCCGCCGGTAACCAGCGACAGCACCCCCGGCGGCAGCGCGCCGTCGAGGACCTTCGCCAGCAGCCAGCCGGTGGCCGGGGTCCGCTCACTCGGCTTGTAGAGCACCACGTTGCCGGTGACCAGCGCCGCGCCGAGCAGGCCGCAGGAGACCGCCACCGGGTCGTTCCACGGGGTGATCGCGGCGACCACGCCGCGCGGCTCCGGCGCCATGAAGTCGATCGCCGCCGCCCCGCCGTGCAACGTCCGGCCACCCCGGACCGGAGCCAGCTCGGCGTACTGTCGCAACGTGCCGATCCCCGCCTCCACGCCGCCCCGCGCGTCCGCGAGCGGCTTGCCCATCTCCGCGGTCGTCGCCGCGGCCAGTTCGTCGGCCGCCGCCGCGAGCGCGTCCGCGGCCCGGTGCAGCGCCGCCGCCCGTTCCGCCGCGGGCGTCGCCGCCCACTCGGCGGCCACGCCCCGCGCCGCCTCGACCGCCTTGGCCACCTCGTCCGCCGTGGCCACCGGGACCACGCTGACCTTCGAGCCGTCGGCCGGGTCGTGCACCGTCAACTCCCCGCCCGCGCCGCCCGCGCCCCACACTCCACCGATGAGCTGTTCAACCCTGTACATGCGGACGGGGATGCCCCGGTCCCGCCGGGGCAAACTCGTTTCGCCCGGTTGCTGGCGGGGTAGGCGGATCGGGTGATCCCGACCGGCGCGGAAGCCGCGGACGCCGTAGTCATCGGCGCCGGGCACAACGGACTGGTGGCCGCCAACCTCCTCGCCGACGCCGGCTGGGACGTGCTGGTCCTGGAGGCCACCGGCGCCCCCGGCGGGGCGGTGCGCTCCGCCGAGGTGACCGCCCCCGGCTACCTCAGCGACCTCTACAGCTCGTTCTACCCGCTCGGGTACGCCTCGCCGGTGCTGCGCCGGCTCCGGCTCGACCGGTACGGCCTGGACTGGACCCACGCGCCGCAGGTGCTGGCGCACGTCATGCCCGACGGCCGGGCGGCGGTGCTGCACCGCGACCCGGACCGCAGCGCGGCGTCGATGGAGGCGTTCGCGTCCGGCGACGGGCAGCGCTGGCTCGACACGTACGACGACTGGCGGACCATCTCCCGGCCGCTGGTCGACGCCCTCTTCACCCCCTTCCCGCCGGTGCGCAACGGGCTGGAGCTGCTGCGCCGGCTGCGCACCGCGGGCGCGCTGCGGCTGGCCCGCCGGCTGGTGCTGCCGAGCCGGCAGCTCGGGCGGGAGCTGTTCCGGGGCGAGGGCGCGCCGGCGCTGATGGCCAGCTGCGCCCTGCACACCGACCTGTCCCCGGACGACGCCGGCTCCGGCGTCTACGGCTGGCTGCTGGCGATGCTCGGCCAGGAGGTCGGCTGGCCGGTGCCGGTCGGCGGGGCGCAGCGGATCACCGACGCGCTGGTCGCCCGACTCACCGCCAAGGGCGGCCGGATCAACTACGGCGCCGCGGTGGACCGGGTGCTGGTCGCCCGGGGCCGGGCGGTGGGGGTGCGGACCGTCGGCGGCACGCTGTGGCGGGCCCGCCGGGCGGTGCTGGCCGACGTGCCCGCGCCCACGCTCTACCTGGACCTGGTCGGCGCGGACCGGCTGCCGCCCCGGCTGGTCGAGGACCTCGACCACTTCCGCTGGGACGGCTCGACGGTCAAGGTGGACTGGGCGCTGGACGGGCCGGTGCCGTGGACCAACCCGCAGGTGGCCGGCGCCGGCACCGTGCACCTGGCCACCGACGTCGACGGGCTGACCCGCTACGCCGCCGACCTGGCCTGCGGGCAGGTGCCGCAGGACCCGTTCCTGCTGGTCGGGCAGATGACCACCGCCGACTCGACCCGGTCACCGGCCGGCACCGAGTCGCTCTGGTCGTACACCCACCTGCCGTTCCGCCGGGACTGGCGCGCCGACGACGTGGCCGCGCACGTGGACCGGATCGAGGCGGTGCTGGAGCGGTACGCCCCCGGCTTCAAGAGCCTCGTCCGGGGCCGGTTCGTGGCCGGCCCGGTCGACCTGGAGGAGCGCAATCCCAGCCTCGTCGGCGGGGCGGTCGGCGGTGGCACCGCCGCCGCGTACCAGCAGCTCTTCCTGCGTCCGGTGCCGGGGCTGGGCCGGCCGGACACCCCGGTCGACCGGCTCTACCTGGCCAGCGCCTCGGCCAACCCGGGGGGCGGCGTGCACGGGGCGCCCGGCGCGAACGCGGCGCAGGCCGCGCTGGGCCGCGACCGGGCCCTGACCGGCGCCCTGTACGCGCGGGCGATCGGCCTCGCCCACCGGGCGGTGTACCGCTGAGCGGTCAGCGCTCCAGGTTGCGGTGCCGGGTACGCAGCTTGAACGGCATCAGCGCGCTCTCCACCTTGGTGGCGGTGGTCATCTTCGACGTGCCGTCGCGCCGCTCCTCGAAGCGGATCGGCACCTCGAGGATGGTGTGCCCCAGCTTGGTGGCGAGGTAGTGCATCTCGACCTGGAAGCTGTAGCCGTTGGACTGCACCCGCTGCAACCCGATGTCACGCAGCGCGTCGGCCCGCCAGATCTTGAAGCCGGCGGTGAGGTCGCGGATCCGCACCCGCAGCAGGGTGTGCACGTAGAGGTTGGCCCAGCCGCTGAGCGCGCGGCGGTACAGCGGCCAGTTCTCGTCGAGCTGGCCGCCGGGCACGTAGCGGGAGCCGATCACCACGCCGGCCTGGGTGGAGAGCAGCGCGCCGAGCATGCCGGGCAGCGCCTCCGGCGGGTGGGAGAGGTCGGCGTCCATCTGCGCCACGTAGTCGGCGCCGCCGTCGAGCGCCCGGCTGATGCCGTCGACGTACGCCCGGCCCAGGCCCTCCTTGCCGGCGCGGTGCACGACCTGGATCCGGTCGGGGTGCTCGATGGCGAGCTTGTCCGCCACGTCACCGGTGCCGTCGGGGGAGTTGTCGTCGGCGACCAGCACCTTCAGGCCGGGCAGCGGCAGCGCGAGGAGCCGGTCGACCAGCACCGGGAGGTTGCCCGCCTCGTTGTAGGTGGGGACCACGACGGTCAGGTTCGCGTCGCGCCACGGCGAGGGCAGCTCCACGGGTTCGATCATGACGGTCATCCTTAGTTTGCCGACAGCGTTCCCCCAAAGGGTAGCCAGCGGCCCTCGGCGACCTGCCGAGGCTCCCCGCAACCGGAGCGTCACCCGTCGGTACGCTCCGCCGCCTTCTGCCGGGTGGCGATGTCGGAGAGCCGGCTCAGCGTCTCCTTGTTGCGCTGGTGCAGCACCAGATCGTTGAGCTTGTTGCGGATCCAGCGCAGCGGGCCGGCGGCGAAGTCCTCACCGATCCGCACCCGGGTGGCGCCGTCGCCCACCGGTTCCAGGGTGAACACGACGGTCGCCTCGCCGGCCGGCCAGAGCCCGGCCCGCAGCACCAGCTTGCGGGGCGGCTCGCAGGCCAGCACGGTCGAGGCGTCCTGCAACGACAACGGCCACGGCCCGGCCCGGTGGTGCAGTTGGGCGCCGACGGCGGGCCAGTGCTCGTCCACGTCGCGCACGTGCACCGTGCCGACCACCCAGTCGCTGTACGTCCACCCGTCCGCGAGCACGTCGAAGACCTGCTGCGGGGGCGCGTCTATCACTCTCTCCACAATCGCCACCGCCGTTCAGTACCCCGGCCGGTGCGTGCGCTAACGACGCGTTAGCTTCTCCGGGGCGACGGGTAACGTCGCTCCGGGTCCCGGGCGGCGATGCGGCGTACCGCCGGGTTGATGATGTTTACTCCCCGGGGCGCAGGGAACCCGCCGCCCGTGCGACGGGACCAGAGGGAGCCGGATCAGCGCAGGTCAGGCCGGGTGGAACCGGCGAATGACCGGGTCGCCGCCGGGCCGGTCCTGTACGATGCGGTGCTGCTGGACCGCGACGGCACGCTGGTCGAGGACGTGCCGTACAACGGCGACCCGGAGAAGGTACGCCCGAT
>NZ_JCADBL010000015.1:0-193287 GCF_059359015.1 Micromonospora sp. LZ37
GGTCGACCGCTGGTGCCGCCTGCTCGCCTGGTACGGCATCCCCACCGACCGCACCGACCTCACCCTGCACCGACCACGCCCCGGCCGGCTGCCCACCGGAGTCAGCATCGTCCACCCGGGCAGCAAGATCGCCGAGAAGCGCTGGCCGGCGCACCGGTTCGCCGCGACCGCCCGGGAGCTGGCCGGCCGGGGGCACCGGGTGGTGGTGACCGGCTCGGCGGACGAGCGGGAGCTGGCGGTGCGGGTGGCCGCGGGGGCGGGGCTGCCCGAGGCGGCGGTGCTGGCCGGGCAGACCGACCTCGGGGAGCTGGCCGCGCTGGTCGCCCACGCCCGCCTGGTCATCAGCGGCGACACCGGCATCGGACACCTCGCCACCGGCTACGCCACCCCGTCCGTACTGCTCTTCGGCCCGGTCCCGCCCGCCCAGTGGGGCCCACCCCCGGACCGGCCGTGGCACCGTGCGCTCTGGGCCGGGGAGCGGGATTGGACCGGTGCGCCGGGGGTAGGAACGCATCCGACGTTGGCGGCCCTGCCCGTGGACGAGGTGCTGGCCGCCGTGGACGAAGCCGAAGAGGCGGTGCGGGTCTCCGGTGCGATTGCGGCGTAGTGATCCGGGTCGGGCGGGCTACGGGCGCCGCCGGGCCGGCAAGGGCTGGGTCTTCCTCGACCCGAAGGGCGAGCAGGTCCGTGACCCCGACGAGCAGGCCCGGCTCGACGAGCTGGTCATCCCACCGGCCTGGCAGGACGTCTGGATCTCGCCGTATCCCAACGGGCACATCCAGGCGACGGGGATCGACGCGGCCGGCCGCAAGCAGTACCTCTACCACCCCGAGTGGCGGCGCAAGCGGGACGAGGCGAAGTTCGACCACGTGCTGGAGGTCGCCCACCGGTTGCCGAAGCTGCGCGAGCGCGTCGCGCTCGACCTCCACGGCCGCGGGCTCAACCGGGACCGGGTCCTGGCGGCGGTGGCGCGGCTGCTCGACATGGGGATGTTCCGGGTGGGCAACGACCAGTACGCCGTCGGCGAGGACGCCACCTTCGGGGTCTCCACCCTGCGCCCCGAACACGCCCGGTCCCGGGGTGGCTGCGTGGTCTTCGAGTTCCCCGCCAAGGGCGGCATCGACCAGGTGCGCCGGATCGAGGACCCCGAGCTGTGCCGGGTGCTGACCCACCTGCGCCGGCGTCGCCGCGCCGAGGAACGCCTCTTCGGCTACTGGGACGGGCGGATCTGGCGCGACGTGCGCAGCGACGAGGTCAACGAGTACCTGCGCGACGGCAGCGGCGGGGAGATGACGGCGAAGGACTTCCGTACCTGGCACGCGACGGTGCTGGCCGCGACCGAACTGGCCACGGTGGGGGTGCGGCGCTCCGTCACGGCCCGCCGCAGGGCGGTGGTGGCGGTGATGCGGGACGTCGCCGAGCTGCTGGGCAACACTCCGACGGTGGCGCGCACGTCCTACGTCGATCCCCGGGTGGTGGACCTCTACCACGACGGGGTGGTGGCCCCGGTGCGGGCCGACTCGCCCCGCGAGGAGGCCGAGCGCCGGGTGCTGGAGCTGCTGAAGGAGGCTTGACCGGCCCCGTCGTCGATCCTGGGGGAAGAGCGACGGGGCCGGGGTGCTGGGCGGCCGGATCAGCTGCGGGGCGGCAACCCGTGACCAGTGGTCACGGGCGCCACCCTGCGGCCCCCCGTTGCCGTGGGCCGGAGGACGGTCGCCCGACCGCCGGCCCGCGATCAGTATGTCGGCTCAGAGTTGATCGTGGACGCCGTGCGGTTGACGATCCGTGCCTGTTCCCCGTGCTCCGCCCGGTACGCCTGCGGGGTCGTCCCGTAGGCGGCCCGGAACGCCCGGCTGAAGTGCGCCTTGTCCGGGAACCCCCAGCGCGCCGCGATGGCCTGGATCGGCCGATGGCCCGACGCCGGGTCGGCGAGGTCGCGCCGGCACCGGTCCAGCCGCAGGTCCCGCACGTACGCCGCCACGGTCGTCGCCTCCGACTCGAAGAGCCGGTGCAGGGTGCGGACCGAGACGTGGTGGGCGTCGGCGACCCGTTGCGGGCTGAGCGCGGCGTCGCCGAGGTGGCGCTGGATGTATCCGCGCACCTGGCTGAGCAGGGCCCGGCGGCGGACCTCCCGGGGCAGCTCGTCCTCGGCCACCAGGTGCCGGCCGAGCAGGGTGGAGATCAGGTCGAGGCCGACCGCGCCGAGCCGGTCGGCGTCCGCCGCGTGGTACTGCTCGGGAGCGCCGGTCAGCTGGACGAGGTACTGGGCCAGCAGAGCGCCCACCCCCTCGGTGCCCGACATCCGGCCGGCGAGCAGGGGGGCGAGCCGCTCCGGCGGCAGCGGCAGCGCGCCGTACGGGATCAGCGCGACGATCG
This sequence comes from Micromonospora sp. LZ37, assembly GCF_059359015.1. Taxonomy (NCBI): domain Bacteria; kingdom Bacillati; phylum Actinomycetota; class Actinomycetes; order Micromonosporales; family Micromonosporaceae; genus Micromonospora; species Micromonospora sp. LZ37. The sequence continues at coordinate 2,377 of NZ_JCADBL010000015.1, forward strand.
AGCTGGCCGGGGCCCGTCCGTCGTCCTCGCCCAGGTGGCTGACCTCGTGCGGGCGCGACCCGTCGTAGAAGGTGAACTCGCCGCGCCCGACCACGCTGTGCCGCCCGGCCTGACCGGACACGCCGGTGCCGGTGGTGGTGAGGGCGAGGAGGAAGTAGTCCACCTCGGTCTGTCGGGCCAGCTTGGCGGTCCGGACGGCGTCCAGCGACGGGTAGCGGTAGCGGACCAGCTGGATGGGGCCGAGGCCGATGATCTCGGCCCGGGCGGCGAAGTCGTCGGCGTGCGCGCTGCGCATCCGCAGCGGCGCGGCGGTGCGGGCCACCAGGTCGAGCCACATGCCGAACCGCTCGCCCGGCGGCAGCAGTTCGGTGTCGATGACGTCCCGGTGCAGCATCGTCCCGCCTCCCGTCGACCGGCGCTGTCGGCCCATTGTCGACGACCGGTCGGACCACCTCGGCCGGCACCGGCCGGCTCCGCGCCGGCCCTGGTGGGGGTCGACGCGGGCCCGGCGGCCGGCGCGTCAGTCGTTGAGCACGTGCGAGAGCCGGTCCCGGAACCGCCGCTCGGAGTCGCTGACCGGGTCGCCACCGAGGCCCAGCAGGCCACTGCTGGAGGCGGCGCCGACCACCTGCTCGGCGATCTCGACCAGCCAGTGCTTGTACGCCCCGGCCTCGCCCTCGTCCACCTTGGTGGCCAGCAGGGCGGCCGCCGCGCCGGCCCGGGCCAGCACGTCGTCGATCAGCGCCTGCGGGTCGGCCGGCGCGATGACCGGCATCTCCTCGCCGGCCTCCGGGTCGCCCACCCGGGACACGATCTCCCCGGCGACGGCCGCGACCAGCGGGCTGGCGGACTCCCGGCCGGTGGAGATGGTCTCCAGGCCCGCGGCGTTCTCGGCGCGGGTGCGCCGGGAGCCGTCGGACTCGGCCGCGCTCGCTGCGGTCAGCACCGACTGCGGCAGCCCGACCAGCAGTCCCCACTCCTCGTCCGAGAACCCGAACCCGGTGTACGCCGGCTGTTCGATCACGCTCGATCCCCTCTCGCTCTGGTCATCGTTGTCGGTGGTGTGCGCCCGGTCAGGCTAGTCCAGCGTGAGCAGGCCCTGTTCGGACACCACGCGTACGGAGAGCGTCTTGTAGCCCACCTCGTCGAAGAGCACCGTCATCCGGTCCTCCTCGTAGTTCAGCACCAGGCCGGGGCCCCACTCGGGGTGCCGGACCTGGCTGTGCACCGGGAACGGGCCGACCGCCCCGCTGTCGGCGGTGCTGGTGCCGGCGTAACAGTTGTCGCAGTGCCCGCAGACCTCCGACATCTGCTCGCCGAAGTAGGCCAGCAGCGCCTGGCTGCGGCAGCCGGTGGTCTCGGCGAAGGCCCGCATCATGTCGGTGCGGGACCGGGTCACCGTCTGCTGGCGTTCCGCCTCGGCCAGCGCCGCCTCGGCGGCGGCGACCGGCTGCGGGGAGTAGCGCGGCGCCCCGATCTTCTGCTTCTTCCGGGGCTCGGCGGCCCCGACCTGCTCCAGTAGGGAGACGTACTGGCCCAGCTTGCGGGGGCCGAGCCCGGTCAGCTCGCGCAGCTCCTTCTTCGTCCGGGCCCGGCCGCGCAGCAGCGCCGCCAGGTCCCGCAGCTCGGTGGGGTCCGGCAGGCCGCCGCTGAAGTAGCGTTGCAGCCCGACGTCCTCGGCCCGCCAGAGCAGCAGCACCCGGGCCGGTTCCCCGTCGCGGCCGGCGCGGCCGATCTCCTGGAAGTAGCTGTCCGGGGAGTCGGGCAGCGCCATGTGCACCACCCAGGCGATGTTGGGCTTGTCGATGCCCATGCCGAACGCCGAGGTCGCCACCATGATCGGCACCTGGTCGGCGAGGAAGGCCTCGTGCAGTTCGTTGCGGGCGCCGGTGGGCATGCCGCCGTGGTAGTACTCCGCCGGGAACCCGGCCTCGGTGAGCCGCTGGGCGAGCTCCTCGGCGGCCCGTCGGGTTGGCACGTAGATGATCCCGGGCCGCTGGTCGTCGCGCAGCAGCGCGACCAGCCGCCGCCAGCGGTAGTCGTCGGTGGGGCAGTGGGCCACTTCGAGGAAGAGGTTGGGCCGGTCCAGCCCGGAGACCACCACCTCGGGGTCGCGCAGCCGCAGCCGGGCGACGATGTCGTCGCGGACCGGGGGTGAGGCGGTGGCGGTCAGGGCCACCACCGGCGGCCGGCCGATGCCGTCGATGAGGTGGCCCAGCGCCAGGTAGTCGGGGCGGAAGTCGTGCCCCCAGGCGGAGATGCAGTGCGCCTCGTCGATCGCGACGAGGGCCGGCTTCAGCGCCGCCACCTCGGCCATCCGGTCGGGGTTGCTGAGCTGCTCCGGGGTGATGAAGAGGAACTCGGCGCGGCCCTCGCGGACCTCCGTGATCGCCTCGGCCTGCTGGGTCGGGCTCTCGTCGGAGCTGATCCGTACCGCCCGCAGCTCGGGGCGCTGCCGTTCGTTGAGCGCGGCGATCTGGTCCTGCTGCAACGCGAGCAGCGGGGAGATCACCACCGTCGGTCCGGGGATCAGGCTGGCCGGGATCTGGTAGATCGCCGACTTGCCGGCTCCGGTGGGCAGGACCACGAGGGCGTCGCGTCGTTTCATCACCGCGCGCATGGCGGCGAGCTGGTTGGGCCGCAGGGTGGTCCAGCCGAACAGGCTGCGCGCCGCGCGGCGCAACGTCGTCGAGTGCGTGGACAGCTTCATCGAGGGCCGGAGGTACCCGAGGAGATCAGCCCCGAAACCGCCGGCGCCTCCCGATCCGGCGATCAGCGCAGGCGGGGCAGCACCTCCCGCTGGTAGAGGTCGAACAGGCCCTGGGCGTGCGGGCCGGTGTTGGCCACGTACACCTCGTCGAAGCCGGCCTCGGCGTACCGGTTGATCATCTCCAGGTGGGCGTCGGCGCTGTTGCCGCAGACGAACGTCTCCTTCATCATCTCCGGCTTGACCAGTTGGGCGGCCTGCTCGAAGTGGCGCGGCGAGGGGAGCACCTGGGTCAGCTCGCCCGGCACGCCGGCGTTCGGCCACTTCTCGTACGCGATCCGCATCCCCTCGTCCTCGCTGTCGGCGTACGCCGCCTTGAAGCCGGCCTGGCATGGCTTGTCGCCGCCGCCGCTCTCCCGGAACCGGCGGACCATGTCCGCGTCGGGCATGACGCTGACGTAGCCGTCGCCGATCCGGGCGGCCAGGTCGATCGCCTTGGGCCCGAAGCCGGAGACGTAGATCGGTGGGGGAGTGTCGGGCCGGGTGTAGATCCGGGCGTGTTCGACCGTGTAGTGCTTGCCGTGGTGGTTGACGAACCCGCCCCGCCACAGCTCGCGCATCACCTGGACCGCCTCCTCCAGCATCTCCAGCCGGACGTCGGTCTGCGGCCAGGCGTCGCCGAGGATGTGCTCGTTGAGCGCCTCGCCGGAGCCGACGCCGAGCACGAAGCGCCCCGAGTGCAGCACGGCGCTGGTGGCGGCGGCCTGGGCGAGCACCGCCGGGTGGATGCGGACGGTCGGGCAGGTCACCGCGGTGGTGACGGGCAGCGAGCAGACCTGGCTGAGCGCGCCGATGGTGGACCAGACGAAGGGGCTCTGTCCCTGCGCGTCCACCCACGGGTGGTAGTGGTCGGAGATCCACAGCGCCTCGAAGCCGGCCCGCTCGGCGCCGCGCGCCTGGTCCAGCAGTTCCGCCGGGGTGTACTCCTCACTGGACAGGAAGTAACCGATCCGCATGACGTCTCCCTCGCTCCTCGCCCGCGCCGCACGCGCGAACCCTGGGAGGGCGGTACCCGCGGGACGGGGGATGAGTCTCAGCGCCGCCCGAACATGGCCCGGATGGCGGCGAGCAGCAGCAGGGCGCCGACCACCACGCCGAGCAGGCGTACGCCGGGGATGTCGGCCGGCGAGGTGGCGTCGGCGAGCAGCACGGGATCCATCTCCGCACTGTCGCACGACGTTCCGGGCCCCGCCAGGGCCTAACAGTAAGGTTTCTTGACTATTACGTCGCGCGGTGTGACCATGGCAGCACCGCGACGGCGTGGGCCGTCGGTCACGACACGGGGGTACGGGGGCGGCATGACCGAGCGCAACCTGGCGGGCCTGGCGGCCGCCGTCCTGCAACCCGGCTTCGTCGGCGCGACCCCACCCGAATGGGTGTGCCGGTGGCTCGGCGAGGGCCTCGGCGCGGTCGTCCTCTTCGCCCGCAACGTGGTCGACCCCGGCCAGCTGGCCGCCCTCACCGCGACGCTGCGCGCCGAGCGCCCCGACGTCCTCGTCGCCATCGACGAGGAGGCCGGCGACGTCACCCGGATCGAGTCGGCCCGGGGCAGCTCCCGGCCCGGCAACTTCGCCCTCGGCGCGGTGGACGACCCGGCGCTGACCGAGGAGGTGGCCCGCGACCTCGGCGTGGAACTCGCCTCGCTCGGCGTCACCCTCAACTACGCCCCCGACGCCGACGTCAACAACAACCCGGCCAACCCGGTCATCGGGGTGCGCGCCTTCGGCGCCGACCCGGGCCTGGTCGCCCGGCACACCGCCGCCTGGGTCCGCGGCCTCCAGTCCGCCGGCGTCGCCGCCTGCGCCAAGCACTTCCCCGGTCACGGCGACACCCGGGTCGACTCCCACCACGACCTGCCCCGGATCACCGCCGACCGGAGCCGGCTCGACGCCGGGGAGCTGGTCCCGTTCCGCGCGGCGGTGGCCGCCGGCGTGCAGGCCGTGATGACCGGCCACCTGCTGGTCCCGGCCCTGGACCCCGACCTGCCGGCCACCCTCAGCCGGCGGATCCTCGGCGACCTGCTCCGCGACGAGCTCGGCTTCTCCGGCGTGGTGGTCACCGACGCGGTCGAGATGCGCGCCGTCGCCGACCGGTACGGCTTCGCCGGCGCCGCCGTCCGGGCCCTCGCCGCCGGGGCGGACGCGATCTGCGTGGGCGGGGAACGGGCCGACGAGGCGGCCGCCCGCGAGCTGCGCGACGCCATCGTGGCCGCCGTGGTCGCCGGTGAGCTGCCCGAGGAGCGGCTCGCCGAGGCCGCCAAGCGGGTCGGCCAGCTCGCCGCCTGGACCGTGGCCGCCCGGGCCGCCCGTCCGGCCGGCGCGGCGGTGGCCCCCGACGGCTCTCCGGTCGGGCTGGCCGCCGCCCGCCGGGCGCTGCGGGTCAGTGGGGACGCCGCCGGCGTCCTGCCGCTGACCGGCGCCCCGCACGTGGTGGAGTTCGCCCCGCCGCGCAACATCGCAATCGGTGCGGAGACCCCCTGGGGGATCGCCGCCCCGCTGACCGAGCTGCTGCCCGGCACCACCACCGTGCGGCTCGCGGAGGCGGACCTGCCGGCCGGCCCCACCGCCGCCGCCGGCCGTCCCGTGGTGCTGGTCGTCCGGGACCTGCACCGGCACGACTGGATGCGCGCCGCCGTCGCCCGCGCCCTCGCCGAGCGCCCCGACGCGGTCGTGGTCGAGCTGGGCGTGCCCGAGCTGGTCACCGGCCGGGTGCACGTGGCCACCCACGGCGCCACCCGGGCCGGCGCGCGGGCCGCCGCCGAGCTGCTCGCCGGGGCCGCCTGAGCGCCTCCGCCCCGCTACGCCGCCGTGATCACCAGGTCGGCGTACTCGGGGTGCCGCTCGAGGTACGCCCGCACGAACGAGCACTCCGGCACCAGCCGGCCGCCCTGCTGCCGCACCTGCTCCAGGGTGCCCTGGACCAGCGCCGCGCCGACCCCCATGTCCCGGTACTCCGGGCGCACCTCGGTGTGGGTGAAGATCCGCACCTCGCCCCGGGGCTCGTACGCGGTGAAGCCGGCCAGCGCGTCGTCGACCAGGATCTCGAAGCGGTGCTTCGCGGGGTTCTCCTCGACCAGGAAGCTCACCGGGCCATTGTCTCCCCCCGCGCGGCCAGCCGGTCCAGTTCGGCCAGCAACCGGTCCACCTCGTCGGCGGTGTTGTAGTGGTAGACGCTGGCCCGCACCGCGCCGCCGCGCTCCCGCAGCCCCATCGCCTGGAAGTACTCGTAGGCGTAGTAGTCGCCGGAGGAGAGGCAGAGCCCGGCGCCGCCCAGCGCGGCCGCCAGCCCGGCCGGCGACCAGCCGGCCAGCCGGAACGACACCGTCGGGCAGCGCCGCGCGGCGGCGCCGTACACGGTCAGCGCCGGGCGCGCGGCCAGCCCGGTCAGCAGCCGGTCGAAGAGCGACTCCTCGTACGCCTGGGCCGCGGCCAGGCCGGCGCGGACCCGCTCCCGCCGGTCGCCGGTCGCGGTCGGGTCCAGCCCGGCCAGGTGGTCCACGGCGGCGGCCACCCCGGCCAGCAGCGGGAAGCTCGGCGTGCCGGCCTCGAAGCGGTCCGGCACGGCGTCGGAGGAGGGGAGCAGCTTGGCCGGGCGCAGCTCGGCCCAGCGGGCCGGGTCCGCCACCATCGCGGCCAGGTGCGGACCCGACCACTTGTAGGCGCTGGTGACCAGGAAGTCGGCGCCCAGCGAGGCCAGGTCGGTCGGGCCGTGCGGGACCGAGTGCACCCCGTCGACGCAGACCAGCGCCCCGGCCGCGTGGGCGGTCTTGGCGATCGCGGCGACGTCCGGCGCGGTGCCGATCGCGTTGCTGCCCGCCGTCACCGCCACCAGCCGGGTCCGCTCGCCGACCAGGTCGGCGTACTGGCCGGCCGGCAGCTCGCCGGTCACCGGGTCGAACTCCGCCCAGCGCACGGTCGCGCCGGCCGCCTCGGCCGCCTGCACCCAGGGCCGCACGTTGGCGTCGTGATCCAACCGGGACACCACCACCTCGTCACCGGGCCGCCAGGTGTCGCCGAGGGTCCGGGCCAGGGTGTACGTCAGCGCGGTCGCGCTCGGGCCGAGCACCACCCCGTCCGCCTCGGCGCCGAGCAGGTCGGCCACCGCCGACCGGGCGGCGGCCACCAGCTCCAGCGAGCGCCGGCCGGGCAGGAACGCGGTGGTGCGGTTGCCCAGCGCGGTGCGCATGGCCTCGGCGACCGCGTCGATCACCGACTGCGGCGTCTGGGTGCCGCCGGCACCGTCGAAATGAGCGAATCCCTCGGCCAGGGCGGGGTAGGCGGCCCGGGTCCGGGCGATGTCGAACGGCATGACCGGACCCTAACCCGCCCCGGGCGGGCCGCCTGCCGGGCCGGACCCCAAGATCACCTCACCGGTGGCGCGGTGGGCGGCGTCTCGTACCCTTGATCGGGTGACGACCCCCTCCGTTATCCCTCCCCGCACCCCTCTCCGTCGGACCGCCGGCCTGCTGGCCGGCCTGGCGCTCGGCGCGGCCGTGCTCGCCGGATGCAGCTCGGACAACGCCGACACCGACTGCGCCCTGGACGCCTGCACGGTCACCTTCGACCGCGGCGTGGACGCCAAGGCCACCGTCCTCGGCGTCGACGCCAAGCTGATCGGCGCCGAGGGCGACCAGGTGACCGTCGAGGTCGCCGGCGAGCAGCTCTCCCTCACCACCGGCCAGCAGGCCACCGAGGTGGGTGGTTTCGCGGTCACCCTGGACAGCGTGACCGATCAGCAGGTCAAGATCCGCGTGGCGCGCGGTTCTGCCAGCTGACGCCGCCCGGGCGGCGGCGGACCCCAGGTTTGGGGATCTTCGCGATCGGAGACTGTGGCGCCATGTCACTCACCCGGAACGCCGAAGCCACCGCCGCCCGCACCGCGGACAGCCGCTGGCTGGAACTCCTCGCCCGGGCCGGCTTCATCGGCTACGGGGTCGTGCACCTGCTCTTCGCGTGGCTCGCCCTGCAGATCGCCTTCGGCAAGCCGGGCGAGGACGGCGACCAGTCGGGTGCGCTGCGGACCATCGCCCAGCAGCCGCTGGGCAAGTTCCTCGTGATCACGATCGCCGTCGGCCTGCTGGCGATGGCGATCTGGCAGGGGCTGGAGGCCGCCGTCGGCCACCGGGCCGAACAGGGCCGTGAGCGGGTGGTGGAACGGCTCGCCTCCGCCGGCCGGACCATCGTCTACCTCTACTTCGCCTGGACCGCGTTCAAGGTCTTCAAGGACGCCGGGTCCAACAGCGCCGACCAGCAGGAGGCGCTGACCGGCAAGCTGATGACCTCCGGCGGCGGCCGCCTCGTGGTCGGGCTGGCCGGGGTGGTGCTGGCCTGCATCGGTGTCGGCCTGGTGATCTACGGCCTGGTCAAGCGCTTCGAGAAGCACCTCAAGACCGGCCAGATGAGCCCGCGGACCCGGACGCTGGCCCGGCGGCTCGGCATCGCCGGCTACGTCGCCAAGGGCGCGGCGTACACCGTCGCCGGCCTGCTGATCATCATCGCCGCCGTGAAGTACGACCCGGAGAAGGCCCGAGGCCTGGACGCCGCGCTGCGCGCGCTGCGGGACCAGTCCTACGGCCAGGTGCTGCTGGTGCTGGTGGCCCTCGGCATCGCGGCCTTCGGCACGTTCTGCTTCCTCCAGTCCCGGTACCGAAAGGTCTGAGCTGGTCGATTCCGGAAACGCCGGGCACCATAGGGCCTTTGCCCGAACCTGATCGTCCGGCCGGAGGGAGAACCTGTGCAGAACTACCTCGAGACGATCGCCGCCGCGGCCGCCGCGGCGGCGATCGCGCTTCTGCTCGTCGAGGTGGTGCACCGCCTGGTCCGTCGGCTCGGCCGGCGTTCCCTGCTGATGACCGAACTCACCCAGCACGCCCACCGCTCGTTCCAGGCCGCCGCGACCGTCCTCGCCGTCCAGTTCGCCGTCCGGCTGAGCACCGGGTACGCGGTCGGCACGCCCTGGCGCCAGGTGGTGCTGCACGGTCTCGTGCTCGCGGTGGTGGCGGCCACCGCCTGGCTGGTCGCCTCGCTGCTGGTGGTGGTCGAGGACACCGCGCTGGCCCGGTTCCGCACCGACGTGCCGGACAACCGGCACGCCCGCCGGGTGCGGACCCAGGTGGTGCTGCTGCGCCGGCTCACCATCGCGGTGATCGTCGTACTGGCGGTCGGCGTGATGCTGATGACCTTCCCGGCCGTCCGGGGGATCGGCGCCGGCGTGCTGACCAGCGCCGGTGTGGTCGGCGTGGTCGCCGCGCTGGCGGCGCAGAGCCTGCTGGGCAACGTCTTCGCCGGCCTCCAGCTCGCCTTCAGCGACGCGGTACGCCTCGACGACGTGGTCGTCGTCGAGGGGGAGTGGGGCCGGATCGAGGAGCTGACCCTCAGCTACGTGGTGGTCCAGATCTGGGACGACCGCCGGCTGATCCTGCCGACCTCCTACTTCACCAGCACCCCGTTCCAGAACTGGACCCGCACGGAGGCCGCCGTGCTGGGCACCGCCGAGTTCGATCTGGACTGGGCGGTCCCGGTGCAGGCGATGCGGGAGGAGCTGCGGCGGCTGGTGGAGAGCACCGAGCTGTGGGACGGCCGGGTCTGCGTGCTCCAGGTGACCGACGCGACCGGCGGCACCATCAAGGTCCGGGCCCTGGTCAGCGCCGCCGACGCGGGCAGCCTCTGGGACCTGCGCTGCCTGGTCCGGGAGCACCTGGTGGCCTGGATCCGGGACCACCGGCCGACGGCGATGCCGAGGAGCCGGACCGAGATCGGCGACGCGGGCGGCGCCCTGCCCTGGCAGTGGGTCACCCCCCGCCGGCCGGTCCGCCGGCGCCCGGACCCCGAGCTGCCCGACGACGCCCGGGTCTTCGGCGGCAGCGACGACGGCGAGGCGCGCAGCGAGGTCTTCGTCGGCCCCGAGGAGACCGCCGACTCCCGCCGCTGACCGTCCCGACCGAGCCCCCGCGCCCGCCGTCCCGGCGATCCGCGGGGGCTCTGTCGTGTCCGCTTCCGCGTTTCGCCGGACGTTGCGGCCCGTCCTGCGGTCAGATGTGACTGGGGTACTGCACGCAGGATTGACCGGCGGCGACTCCGGGCATACAGCGCGGTGATGATGAAAGGAGGACAGCATGGCTGACGTCGCGAACCACCGCACGTCCCGGACCGGGAGCGAGCCGTCCACCGCCGAACTGGTGCAGCGGGCCACGGAACAGGTCTCTCGCCTGGTGCGGGACGAACTGGCGCTGGCCCGGGCGGAGCTGACCCAGAAGGGCAAGCACGCCGGCATCGGGATCGGTCTCTTCGGCGGCGGCGGAGCACTGGCCCTGTACGGGCTGGGCGCCCTGGTCGCCACCGCGATCCTGCTGCTGGACCTGGTACTGCCCGCGTGGGCGGCCGCCCTGATCGTGGCGGTGGCGCTCTTCCTGGTCGCCGGGGTGCTCGCCCTGGTGGGCAAGAAGCAGGTCAGTCAGGCGGTCCCGCCGGTTCCGCAGGCGACGGTGCGCAGCGTCCGGGCGGACGTGGACACCGTCACCGCCGCGGTGAAGGACAGGGGACGGGCATGACGGGCAACGGGACCGGCGACACCGAGGCGCTCCGCGAGGAGATCCGGCGTACCCGGGTGGAGTTGGGCGAGACGGTGGAGGCCCTGGCCGCCAAGGCGGACGTCAAGGCCCGGCTGCGGGAGTCCGCCGGGCAGGCGAAGGAGCGGATGCGCGAGCGGGCCGCGGTGACCATGGCCCGGGTGCGCGGGCAGGCCGAACAGGTGCGGGGCCAGGCCACCCAGAAGGCCGAACATGTGCGGGGCCAGGCGAGCCAGAAGGCCGAACTGGTGCGGGGGCAGGCGGCGCACCGGGCCGAGCTCGCCCGGGAGCAGGCACAGGAGAAGGGCGAGCTGGTACGGCGCAACCCGACGCCCTTCGCCGTCGTCGCGGCCGGTGCGCTGGCCACCGTGGTCGTGCTGCTGATCGTCCGGGGGAGGCGCAGGTGAGCAGGAACATCGGCAGGGCGGCGTACAAGCCGGTCGGCGTGGCGCTCGGTCTGGCCGCCGGCACGGTCGCCGGGGTGATCTTCCGGCAGATCTGGAAGGTGACCGCCGGCGACGGTGAGGCGCCCAGCCCGACCGACGAGGACCGCGGCTGGGTCGAGATCCTGGCCGCCGCGGCGCTCCAGGGCGCGATCTTCGGGGCCGTCCGGGCCGCCGTGGACCGGGGTGGAGCGGTCAGCGTGAAGCGGCTGACCGGCCGCTGGCCGGATTGATCCACGCCGTTCCGGCGACCGGTCCCCAGGCGTCACGGCCCCCCTTCCGCATCGACGGACGGGGGGCCTTTCGCATGGCCCCGACCGCCCGCCCAGGGGACCCGAGGCATCCGTCAGGTCACATGTCGGAAAATTTCGTCGGTTAGGCTGTGCAGAGTTTTTGCGCACGTGGTTTGCTGATCCCCGCTGTTGAGAGATGGCGTGGGTTGAGAGAAGTCTCCTACGTGGGGGCCGCCTCAGGCGCCGCTGCTCGAAAACGGCCAATCGGCCGCACGGCGTGCTCGGCCGCCAGTTTTAGAAGGAGATACACATGGCGCAGGGAACCGTGAAGTGGTTCAACGCTGACAAGGGCTTCGGCTTCATCACCGTCGACGGCGGGGGTGCTGACGTGTTCGTCCACTTCTCGGCCATCCAGACCAGCGGCTACCGCACGCTGGAGGAGAACCAGCGGGTGGAGTTCGAGATCGCCCAGGGTCAGAAGGGTCCGCAGGCCGAGCAGGTCCGCCCCATCTGAGCGAGTGCCGGTCGGCAGCCGCCGGCCCGGGTGGATCCGGCCCCCCGGATCGACGAGAAGCCCCGTGTCCTTCCTGGACGCGGGGCTTTCCGCGTTTCCGGTCCCGACCTGCCCCCGGTCCGGCGGATCCCCGTCCGGGGCACCGCGAACCGGGCGCCTCAGGTGCGCCGGCGGGCCCGCATGCCGCGCCAGAGAAGCACCAGTCCGATGAGGACCAGCACCGGCCCGACGACCACCCAGATCCGCTGGTCGGTCATCACGCTGCCGCTGACGTAGCCGAGCCCCTGGACGGTCCAGACGGCACCCACCACGACGGACAGCAGGCCGAGGGTGAGCGTGAGCCAGCCCCTCATCGGTCCTCCCTGCGCGCGCCGGACCGGCCGTCGGCCCCTGGGGCGGCCGGACCGTCCGGGAGCACACCGTCGGCGTGGCTCACCACCGGTCGTGCACCCGGGGTCGGACCAGCTCGTCGTAGACCGCCCGCACGGTCTCCCGCTCCGTTGTGGTCAGTGGCGCCAGCGCGGCCGCGCCGGCGTTGCCCCGGGCCTGCCCGGCGTCGCGAGCCCCCGGGATGACCACGGTGACGCCGGGCTGGTCGATGACCCAACGCAGCGCGAACTGGGCCATCGTCCGGTCCGGGCCGACCAGCGGGGCGAGCCGCCGGACCACCTCCAGGCCGAGGTCGTAGTCGATGCCGGAAAAGGTCTCGCCGACGTCGAAGCTCTCCCCGTGCCGGTTGTAGTTGCGGTGGTCGTCGGCGGGGAAGGTGGTGTGCTCGTCGTACCGGCCGGAGAGCAGGCCGCTGGCGAGCGGTACCCGGGCGATGATTCCCACCCCGGCCTCGGCGGCGGCCGGCAGCACCTCGTCCAGAGGCTTGAGCCGGACCGCGTTGAGGATGATCTGGACGCTGGCCACCCCGGGCCGGGCGATCGCGGTGAGCGCCTGGTCGCAGGTCTCCACGCTGACGCCGTACCCGGCGACGCGCTTCTCGGCGACCAGGGCGTCGAGGGCGTCGAAGACCCGGTCGTCGGCGAAGACCGCCGTCGGTGGGCAGTGCAGCTGCACCAGGTCCAGAGTGTCCACACCCAGGTTGGCCCGGGACCGGTCGGTCCAGGCCCGGAAGTTGTCCACCGTGTACGCCTCGGGGGTCTGCTCGACCCGGCGGCCCATCTTGGTGGCCACGGTCAGCCCGTGCCCGGGCCGGTCGGCCAGGAACCGGCCGATCAGCCGCTCGCTGCGCCCGTCGCCGTACACGTCGGCGGTGTCGAGGAAGGTGACCCCGGCGTCCACGGCGGCGGCCAGCACGTCGAGGGCGGCGGCCTCGCTGACCTCACCCCAGTCGGCGCCGAGCTGCCAGGCGCCGAGTCCGACGACGCCCACCTGCCGGCCGAGCCGGTCGAAGCTGCGCTGTTCCATTCGTCCGAGCCTAGTGACCGGCTTGCCGGGCCGCAGCGGGGACCGTAGGGTTTCAGCAAGACGTACGTACGGTATGGAGGCTGCGATGTGGGACCCGACGACCTACCTCCGCTACGCCGACGAGCGCTCGCGACCCTTCCACGACCTCGTCGCCCGCGTCGCCGCCGACCGGCCACGGGCCGTGGTCGACCTCGGTTGCGGGCCCGGCACCCTCACCGCCACCCTCGCCGCCCGCTGGCCCGACGCCCGGATCGCCGGCATCGACTCCTCCCCGGAGATGATCGACCGGGCTGCCGCGCTGGAGGCCCCCGTCGACTTCACCGTCGGTGACGTGCGGCGGTGGCGCCCCGGGCCCGACGTCGACGTGGTCGTCGCCAACGCGGTGCTCCAGTGGGTCCCCGGCCACCGCGAACTGCTCACCCGCTGGGCCGGCGAACTGCCCGCCGGCGCCTGGCTGGCGTTCCAGGTCCCGGGCAACTTCGCCGCCCCGTCGCACGGGGCGCTGCGCGAGGTCGCCCGGCGGGAACGCTGGTCGGCCACGCTCGGCCCGCTGCTGCGCGAGGCGCCGGTCGGCGACCCGAGCGACTACGCCGCGTCGCTGGCCGCCGCCGGTTGCGCGGTCGACGCCTGGGAGACTACCTACGTGCACCTGCTGCCCGCCGCCGCCGACCATCCGGTACTGGCCTGGATGGAGGGGACGGCGCTGCGCCCGGTCCGGGCCGCGCTGGACGCCGCGGCCTGGGCGGATTTCCGCGCCGAGTTGGCCGTACGCCTCGCCGAGGCGTACCCGGCACGGCATGGTCAGGTGTACTTCCCGTTCCGCCGGATCTTCGTGGTCGCCCGCACCGGCGCCCGTGCAGAGGAGAAGCTGTGACCGACCTGCCCACCTTCATCGCCGGACTGCCCAAGGTGGAGCTGCACGTCCACCACGTCGGCTCCGCCTCGCCGCGGATCGTCGCCGAGCTGGCCGCCCGCCACGAGGGACGCAGCCCGGTGCCGGCGGACCCGGAGGCGCTCGCCGACTACTTCGCGTTCCGCGACTTCGCCCACTTCATCGAGGTCTACCTCAGCGTGGTCGACCTGATCCGCGACCCCGAGGACGTCTGGATCCTCACCCACGAGGTGGCCCGCGAGCTGGCCCGCCAGCAGGTCCGCTACGCCGAGCTGACCGTCACCCCGTACTCGCACGTGCACCGGGGCATCCCCGCCCCCGCGTTCTGCGAGGCGATCGAGGACGCCCGCAAGCGCGCCGAGGCCGACTTCGGCGTCGCCCTGCGTTGGTGCTTCGACATCCCGGGCGAGGCCGGCCTGCCGGCCGCCGAGGAGACCCTGCGGATCGCCCTGGAGGAGCGTCCCGACGGGTTGATCAGCTTCGGCCTGGGCGGACCCGAGATCGGGGTGCCCCGGCCGCAGTTCAAGCCGTACTTCGACCAGGCCCGGGCGGCCGGGCTGCGCTCGGTGCCGCACGCCGGGGAGACCACCGGCCCGCAGACCGTCTGGGACGCGCTGCGCGACCTCGGCGCCGAGCGGATCGGCCACGGCATCTCCGCCGCCGGCGACCCGGAGCTGCTGGCGTACCTGGCCGAGCGGCGGATCGCCCTGGAGGTCTGCCCGACCTCCAACGTGCGGACCCGCGCGGTGCCCCACCTCGCCGAGCACCCGCTGAAGCGGCTCGTCGACGCCGGCGTGCTGGTCACCATCAACTCCGACGACCCGCCGATGTTCGGCACCACCCTCAACGACGAGTACGCGGTCGCGGCCCGGCTGCTCGACGCCGGCCCCGACCGGCTGGCCGCGCTGGCCCGCGACGCGGTGACCGCCTCGTTCCTGGAGCCGGCGGAGAAGGCCCGGATCACCGCCGAGATCGACGCCTACGCGGCGACCGCGTAGCCGGCTCACCGGGCCCCACTTACCCGGTCGATGATCGGCACGGTTTGCGGCGTGTCGGGGTGTCCAGCGCCGCTGACACCCCGACACGCCGCAAACGGTGGGTCTTTGATCAGCGGTCGACGGCCTGCCGGGCCGGAGCGCGCCGGCCGATGACGGCGGGGCAGCGGGGTGGCCGGGTCAGGGCCAACTCATCGGCTCACCGCACGACTGTCGGGCCGGTGAGGGGTGCGCGCGACGGGAGCGGGGTGTGGGGGGACCGCACTCCCGCCGCGCGCCCGGGTCCACCGACCGGTGGGTGTCAGGGGCGACAGGCCGGTGGACTGGTGGGTTCGGAACTGATCATGCCAGCCCGGACCCCGGACACCGCCGTGGTTAACCCGGATCTAAGGAAGACTTGCGCCGGGCCACAACCCGGCCCCGCTCAGCTGCCCGAGGGGCGCTGCCGCGGCCAGCGACGTCCGCCGCTCTTCTGCTCCCGGGCCTCCCGGGCCATCCGGCCGACCAGCCCGAACCGGCTGACCTGTCGGGGCGTCGCCTCCGGATCCGCCAGCAGCATCACCACGCTCGCCCCGCCCAGCCGGGCCCGGTCGATGCTCACCGAGCCGTTGGCCTGCAACGCGACCCGCTTGGCGATGTCCAGCCCCAGCCCGGTCGAGCCCTGGTCACTGGCGCCCCGGCGCAGCGCCCGGTCCGGGTTGGCGATCCCCGGGCCGGCGTCGTCGATCCGGATCGCCACGTACCCGTCCCGGCGGGAGACCGCCACCTCGAACGCGGTCCCCTGCGGGGTGTAGCGGAAGACGTTGCCGATCACCGCGTCCAGGGCGGCCGCCAGCTCGGCCCGGGGGACCGGGGCGGGGATGCGCAGTTGCGCGCCGCTGACCCGGTGCGGCCGGTTCTGGTCGCCGGCCAGGGCCGCCCAGAACACCATCCGGTCCCGGACCACCTCGCTGACGTCGCACTCCGCCGGCCCGGCCTCGTGGGCGACCGCCTTACGGGTGGTCTTGATCAGCACGTCGATCTCACCCTCCAGGGTGACGATCGCCTGCCGGATCCGCCGGATCGTGCGCCGCCGGTCCAGCTCCGCCGGGGTGAACGAGCCGACGCTGGTGTCGTCGGAGTCCAGCCCCTCGGCGTCGAGCCGCAGCACGGTCAGCGGGGTGCGCAGCCGGTGCGACAGGTCCGCGACCAGTTCCCGTTCGTCGGTGCGGGAGGCGACCAGGCGGTCCGCCATCCGGTTGAAGGCGTAGCCGGCCTCGGCCAGCTCGCGCGGCCCGCTCGGCTCGACCCGTACGCCGAGGTCGCCGTCGCCCACCGCGAGGGCCGCCCGGACCAGGCCCCGGGTGGAGTCCACGGCGCGGGCCGCCACTCGGTCCACCACGATCACCGCCGCGCCGACCAGCGCCAGGGCCACCCCGGCGAGCAGCAGCCAGGTCCCGCCCGCGCCCTCGGACAGCTCCGACTCCGGTACGAAGACCTCCACCACGGCGACCTCGTCGTCGAGCACCACCGGGTCCAGCCGCAGCATTCCGCCGGGGACCTCGGTGAGCACCGACTTCTGCTCCACCCGGGCCCGGTCGAGGTCACCGGCCGAGGCCCGGCCGGCCGAGGAGTCCCCGCCCAGGCCGTGCACCACCGGCCGGGTCGCCGGGTCGTCGCCGCTGGCCTCCACGGCCCGTCGCACGGCCGCCGGGTCGGTGCTGACCGCGAGCGCCCCGGTGACCAGCGCGCCCCGCCGCGCCGCGTCGGCCAGCGCCTCCTCCCGCACCTCGCCGCGCAGGCTCAACCCGAGCGGGATCAGGAAGGCGAGCGCGACCAGCGCGCACATGCCGGCCGTGAGGTAGGCCAGCGCCAGCCTCAGTCCGGGGCCACCAGCCGGAACCCCACCCCCCGCACGGTGCGCAGGTAGCGGGGCTTCGCCGCGGACTCGCCCATCTTTCGGCGTAGCCAGTACAGGTGAACGTCGATGGTCTGGTCCTCGCCGACCGACGGCTGCCGCCATACCTCCTCCAAGAGCTCCCGCCGGGACACTACCCGGCCGGGTCGTGCGGCGAGATACGCCAGCAGGTCGAATTCCTTGCGGGTCAGCGCCAGCGGCTCCCCGTCGAGCACCGCGCTGCGCTCGCCCACGTCCACCCGCAGGCCGCCGACGGTGTGCACCGCCGGCTGCACCGTGCGGCTGGCCCGGCCGACCCGGCGCAGCACGGTGGTGATCCGGGCGTCGAGGTGGGCGCCGGTGAACGGCTTGACCATGTAGTCGTCCGCGCCGGCGCGCAGCAGCCGGACCACCGACTGCTCGTCGTCGCGGGCGGTGGCGATGATGATCGGCACGTCGGTGATGCCGCGCAGCATGCGCAGCGCGTCCGAGCCGTCCAGGTCGGGCAGGCCGAGGTCCAGCACGACCAGGTCGGGGGTCTCGGCGGCGACCCGGCGCAGCGCGTCCAGCGCCGTACCGACCGCGTGCACGGCGTGCCCCCGGTCGGTGAGGGAACGCAGCATCGCGCCGCGTACGACGTGATCGTCTTCGACCAGGAGCACGGTGGCCACGTCAGCACCGTACTGCCCGTGGCAAGTTGATCGCGTTGCGGCGTGCCCGCGGAACGGGCAAGCTGGCACGACGATGCCCTTCACTCTCTTTCCCGACACCCGGCTCTCCCTGGCCCGGGACAGCCTCACCGGTCTCTCCGTCGGCGACGCCCTCGGGTCGCAGTTCTTCGTCCCCGGCCACCACCCCGAAGACATGGCCGCCGGCCGGCTCCCGTCGCCACCGTGGCAGTGGACCGACGACACCGAGATGGCCTGCTCGGTGGTCGCCGAACTCGCCGAGCACGGGGACCTCGACCGGGACCGGCTGGCGTTGGCGTTCGCCGAGCGCTGCGAGCCGTACCGGGGTTACGGACCCGGCGCGGTGACCATCCTGCGGCTGATCCGCACCGGCACGCCGTGGCCGGTGGCCGCCGCCTCGGCGTTCGACGGGCAGGGTTCCTGCGGCAACGGCGCGGCGATGCGGGTCGGCCCGCTCGGCGCCTGGTTCGCCGACTCGACCCGCCGGGCGGCGGACCGGGCCCGGGCCTCCGCCGAGGTCACCCACGCCCACCCGGAGGGCATCGCCGGGGCGGTCGCGGTGGCCGTCGCCGCCGCGCTGGCCGCCCGGGCCCGGCTGGACGGCATCCGCCCCGACCCGGACCGGCTGCTGGCCGCGGTCGCCGCCGCGCTGGACCCGGCCGCCGAGGTGCACCGCCGGACCCGCCGGGCCGCCGGACTGCTCGGCCGGCCGCTGGCCGAGGCCGTCGACGTGCTCGGCAACGGCTCGCGGGTCACCGCGCAGGACACCGTCGCCTTCACCCTCTGGGTCGCCGCCACCCACCTCGAGGACTACCCGGCGGCGATCCGCGCCTGCGTCGAGGCGGGCGGGGACGTGGACACCACCGCCGCGATCGTGGGCGCGGTGGTCGCCGCGTACACCGGGGTGGGCACGCCCGGTGGGGTGCCCGACGGGTGGCTCGCCGCGCGGGAGCCGTTGCCGGAGTGGGTGCGCTGAGCTCAGCGTGAGCCCACCGGTTCGGCCCGCTCGCCCGGTGGCCGCGCCCCCTCGGCCGGCTCGTCGGCCGTCGGCCCGCCCGCGTCCCCGGCGTCGTCGGGGTCGTCGGTCGGGTCGGCCCGGTGCCGGCCCCGGCTCACCGCCCAGCCGACCACCGCGCCGCCGCCGACACCGATCAGCAGCCCGCCGCCGAGCAGCACGTTGGCGCTCGGCCCGGCCTCGGCCGGTCCCGGCGCGGCGGCGGGATCCGCCGCGGCCCCGGCGTCGCCGGTGGTGCCGCCGTGGGCGTGACCGGTGACCGCGCCGGGGGCCGCCGGCAGCAGGGTCAGCGTGGGGGCGGGGTGCGTCCCGCCGGCCGGGTCGGCCCAGCGCACCACCGTCCCGTCCGCGTACGTCTGGACCACCTCGAAGCGCATCGTGTCGGCCTGCGGTAGCGGGCCCATGGCCAGCGGCAACCGGGCCGGCCCGGCCGACGGGGCGCCCGCGGCCCGGGTCCAGGTCACCGCGGCGGTCACCGAGGTGACCCCGGCGGAGTGGATGCCGGCCACCGGTTCGTCCAGGGTCCGCGAGGTCATCAGCGGCGCCCAACCGTCTACCGACAGCGGGTAGACCTCGCCGACCGGGGCGTCGGCGGGGAGCCTGACCTCGATCTTCCGCGTCCGCGTCCCGGGCCGCTCCTCGGGCACCACGAACGTCACCTCCACCGCCCCGCCCTGCACGGCCCGGGTCGGGGTGGTCGTCACCTCCGCCGCCTGGGCCGCCCCCGGCCAGCCCAGCACCCCGGCGACCGCGGCGGCCAGCACCGCCCCGGCCCGGGTCCGACGGCTGCCGCCACGGGTCGTCGCCATCGCTGCCCCCATCCGTGTCCGCGTGACCGGCTCCGGCCACACCGGGTAGTTCGGACGGGAGGCCGGAAAGGTTCAATCGGCGGCGGTGGAAAAGGCCGCCCGTGCTCTACCGGAGGCGTTACGAGGGGGCCCGGCCTCTGCCGATAGCATCGCAGGGAGCCGGTCCCCGGCACGATCCGTACCGTCTGCAGCTGAGGAGTCACCGTGTCCGCACCCCGTACCCCCGTCGTGGCCGACCCCGTCGTCGTCGCCGCCGGGACGACGGCGGCCGACGCGGTGGCCGCGGCCGGGCTGCCCGCGAACGGCCCCAAGGCGGTCGTGGTGGTCCGCGACCCGCAGGGCCGGCTGCGCGACCTGGACTGGGCGCCGGCCGAGGAGACCACCGTCGAGCCGGTCAGCCTGGACTCGCCGGACGGCCTGGACGTGCTGCGCCACTCCACCGCGCACGTGCTCGCCCAGGCCGTGCAGGACGTCTTCCCGGAGGCGAAGCTCGGCATCGGCCCGCCCATCGAGAACGGCTTCTACTACGACTTCGCCGTCGACAAGCCGTTCCAGCCGGACGACCTGGCCAAGCTCGAGAAGCGGATGCAGGAGATCGTCAAGTCCGGGCAGCGGTTCCGCCGCCGCCGTTTCGGCAGCCTGGACGAGGCGAAGGCCGAACTGGCCGCCGAGCCGTTCAAGCTGGAGCTCATCGACGTCAAGGGCGAGGGGCTGGACACCGCCGAGGTGATGGAGGTCGGCGGTGGTGAGCTCACCATCTACGACAACCTCGACGCCAAGGAGGACAAGGTCTGCTGGTCGGACCTCTGCCGTGGCCCGCACCTGCCGAACACCCGGCTGATCGGCGCGTTCAAGCTGATGCGCTCCGCCGCCGCCTACTGGCGCGGGTCGGAGAAGAACCCGCAGCTCCAGCGGGTGTACGGCACCGCGTGGCCGACCCGCGACGAGCTGAAGGCGTACCTGAAGCTGCTGGAGGAGGCCGCCCGGCGCGACCACCGCAAGCTCGGCGCGGACCTCGACCTGTTCAGCTTCCCCGACGAGATCGGCTCCGGCCTGGCGGTCTTCCACCCCAAGGGCGGCATCATCCGCCGGGAGATGGAGGACTACTCCCGCCGCCGGCACGAGGCCGCCGGGTACGAGTTCGTCAACACCCCGCACATCACCAAGGCGCAGCTCTTCGAGACCTCCGGGCACCTCCAGTGGTACGCCGACGGCATGTACCCGCCCATGGAGATGGAGGGCGCGAACTACTACCTCAAGCCGATGAACTGCCCGTTCCACAACCTGATCTTCCGGTCGCGCGGGCGGTCCTACCGCGAGCTGCCGCTGCGGCTGTTCGAGTTCGGGTCGGTCTACCGGTTCGAGAAGTCCGGCGTGGTGCACGGCCTGACCCGGGTGCGCGGCATGACCCAGGACGACTCCCACATCTACTGCACCCCGGAGCAGATGGCCGGCGAGCTGAAGTCGCTGCTGGCCTTCGTCCTCGACCTGCTGCGCGACTACGGCCTGGACGACTTCTACCTGGAGCTGTCCACGCGCAACCCGGAGAAGTCGGTCGGCACCGACGAGAACTGGGAGCGGGCCACCGAGGCGCTGCGCTCGGCCGCCGAGGACTCCGGCCTGGACCTGGTGCCCGACCCGGGTGGCGCGGCCTTCTACGGGCCGAAGATCTCCGTGCAGGCCAAGGACGCGATCGGCCGGACCTGGCAGATGTCCACGATCCAGGTGGACTTCAACCTGCCGGAGCGGTTCGGGCTGGAGTACCAGGCCGCCGACGGCACCCGGCAGCGGCCGGTGATGATCCACCGGGCGCTCTTCGGTTCGATCGAACGGTTCTTCGGGGTGCTCACCGAGCACTACGCGGGCGCGTTCCCGGCCTGGCTGGCGCCGGTGCAGGTGATCGGCATCCCGATCCGTGAGGACCACACCGACTACCTGCACGGCTTCGTCGCGGCGCTGCGCGCCGAGGGGATCCGCGCCCAGGTCGACGCCGGTGACGACCGGATGCAGAAGAAGATCCGCACCGCGCAGCAGCAGAAGATCCCGTTCATGGTGATCGCCGGCGACGACGACGTGGCCGCCGGCACGGTGTCGTTCCGGTACCGCGACGGCTCGCAGCGCAACGGGGTGCCGATGACCGAGGCGGTCACCCACGTGCTGGACGTGGTGGGCTCCCGCGCCAACTCGGGGCCGTCCGCCGCGAGCTGAGCACTCCGCGGCGGGTGCTCCCGCCGGCCGGGCCCGAGCGGCCCGGCCGGCCGGTACGGCCGACCGGGGTTCACCGCGGTGAACGTAGGATCGGCGATGTGACTGGGGCGGAACGGCACTTCGACGGCGGCACGGAAACCGGCTCGGCGGACGGGCTGGAGCGGCTCTGGACGCCGCACCGGATGACCTACATCTCCGGGGAGGACCGCCCCGAGGGCGGCTACGAGAAGCCCACCGGCTGCCCGTTCTGCCTGGCCCCCGGCCTGCCGCCGGAGCAGAGCCTGGTGGTGGCCCGGGGCGAGCGGGTCTACGCGGTGCTGAACCTCTACCCGTACAACCCCGGTCACCTGCTGGTCTGCCCGTACCGGCACGTCGCCGACTACACCGAGCTCGACCCTGACGAGACGATCGAGCTGGGCGTCTTCACCCAGACCGCGATGCGGGTGGTCCGCAAGGTCAGCAACGCGCACGGCTTCAACCTGGGCATGAACCAGGGCGGGGTGGCGGGCGCCGGCATCGCCGCGCACCTGCACCAGCACGTGGTGCCGCGCTGGGGTGGCGACGCCAACTTCATGCCGGTGATCGGCCGGACGAAGGTCCTGCCGCAGCTGCTCACCGACACCCGGGACCTCTTCGCCCAGGTCTGGCCGAGCTGATCCCGGCGGGCGGCCCACCGTGATCCACGGGGCGGCCCGGAGCCGGCGCGGCCTCTACCATTCGGCGCATGGCCCTGCTGCACCGCGCGGAGATCCGCCCCACCAAGCTGGAACTGTTGACCGACTGGCTGCCGGGCCGCTCCTGGTGGCGGGGCCCGCTCACCGCCGGGCTGACCCGCGTCGCCGGCTACCGGTTCGACGACCCGGCCGGCGCCGTCGGCATCGAGACGCTCCTGGTCCGCGCCGGTGACGGGCCGGTCCACCAGGTCCCGCTCACCTACCGCGACGCCCCGCTGGCCGGCGCGGGCGACTGGCTGGTCGGCACCACCCGGCACTCGGTGCTCGGCCCGCGCTGGGTCTACGACGCCTGCGGCGACCCGGTCCACGCCGCCGCCCTGGCGTCGGCCATCCTCACCGGCGCCGGCCAGGCGCAGGAGTACTTCGAGGTCGACGGCGTGCGCGAGGTCCGGGCACCCAGCATGACGATCACCAGTGGCGGCGCGAGCCACAGCGGGCCTCCCGCCGTCGGCGCCGTGCGCGCCGTGCGGGACGGCGACCTGACGGTCACCGTCACCGACTCCGTCGAGCTGACCGTCGTCCGCCGCCCCGGCGGCGCCGACGTGCCGCCGGGCGCCCGGCTCACCGGCACCTGGCCGGGGCAGTTGCACCCGGTGCCGCTGGCGTACGCCGTGCCGCGCTGACCCGCGCGCCGGGCCGGCGGGCCACCGCCGCCCCCGCCCGGCCTCAGCCGCGCAGCGCGGCGGCCAGCTCGGGCCAGCTCTCCACCCGGTGCACCCCGGGCAGGTGCCGGCGGTACGCGTCGACCTCGTCCGGGCGGGGCCGGAGCAGGTAGCGGTGCGGCACCGTGTCGAGGTAGCCGAGCACCTCCAGCCGGTCGTCGACGAAGTGGGTCAACCCCAGCCCGGCGGCGATCGGCGCCTTCTCCGGGCGGGTACGGCAGAAGCGCAGCCGCTCCGGCCCGATCCCGGTGCGGCCGTGGAAGTCGTGGTGGGCCAGCCACCGCCGGGTGCGCTCCTCGGTCTCCGCGCCGCACTTCGACACCACGTACGCCTCGTCGAAGAGCGGAACCACCTCGGCCAGCGCGTCGAACACGCCGGCCATCGGGGGTGTGCGCAGGAAGTTGCCGCCGAAGAACGAGGTGTCCTCGTCCCCGTCGCTCAGCTCGATGATCACGCCGCCGACGTCCACACCCAACCGCCGCATGTGCTCGATCATGCACGATCGGCGAACTCCGCGCCCGTCGCCGCGTTCGAGGTGGCACGATGCGTCGATGGCAGTGACGACAAGGACGTTGGGCCGCAGCGGCATCGAGGTCAGCGCCCTCGGCATGGGGTGCTGGGCGATCGGCGGCCCGTGGGCCGAGGGCAGCCGCCCGCTGGGCTGGGGCGCCGTGGACGACGAGGAGTCGATCCGGGCCGTCCGCCGGGCGCTCGACCTCGGGGTGACCCTGTTCGACACCGCCGACACCTACGGGGCCGGGCACGGTGAGCGGGTTCTCGGCCGGGCGCTCGCCGGCCGGCGGGACGAGGCGGTGGTCGCCACCAAGTGGGGGTACACCTTCGACGAACGGTCCCGGCAGGCCACCGGGGAGGACCCGTCCCCGGCGTACCTGCGCCGGGCGGTGACCGACTCGCTGCGCCGGTTGGACACCGACCGGATCGACCTGTACCAGCTGCACCTGGGTGACCTGTCGCTGCCCCGGGTGGAGGCGCTGGTGGGCACGCTGGAGGAGTTGGTCGCCGAGGGGCTGGTCCGGGCGTACGGGTGGAGCACCGACCGGGTCGACCGGGCGGCGGCCTTCGCGCAGGTCGCGCCGCACGCCACCGCCGTGCAGCACACCCTGTCGGCGCTGCGGGACGCCCCGGCGATGCTCACCGCGTGCGACAAGCACGACCTGGCCAGCGTCAACCGCAGCCCGCTCGGGATGGGGCTGCTGACCGGCAAGTACACCACCGCCTCGAAGCTGCCGCGCGACGACGTACGCGGCCTCGCCCCGACCTGGTTGGAGTGGTTCCGCGGCGGCCGGCCGGCGCCGGAGTGGCTGCGCCGGGTCGCCGCGGTCCGGGGGGTGCTCACCGCCGACGGCCGTACCCTCAGCCAGGGGGCGCTGGGCTGGATCTGGGCCCGCAGCGGGCGGACGGTGCCGATCCCCGGGTGCCGCACCGTCGCCCAGGTCGAGGAGAACGCCGCCGCCCTGCACCGGGGCCCGCTGACCCCGGACCACTTCGCCGAGGTGGAACGCCAGCTCGCGGCGGTACGCACCGCCGCCCTCCGCGACGCCGACCGCCCCCACTGGCCCATGCCCCCCGTTCCCGCCGCCCGCCCCTGACGGGGCGGGTGCGGGGTCAGGGGTGGGTGGTGTGTTCCTTGCGGGCCTGGTCGGCCAGGTGCGCGGGCATGGGGTCGTAGCGGACGAAGTGGCGGCGGAAGGTGCCGGTGCCGGCGGTCATCGCGCGCAGCTCCACCGCGTAGCGCAGCAGCTCGGTGGCGGGGACCTCGGCGCGGACCAGGGTGCGCCCCTCGGCGTCCGGGTCCGGCTCGGTGCCGAGCACCCGGCCGCGCCGGCCGGAGAGGTCGCCCAGCACCGCGCCCACCGAGGAGTCGGCCACCCGGACGACCACCTCGTCCACCGGCTCCAGCAGGGCCGGCTGTCCCTTCTCGGCGGCGTCGCGCAGGGCGAGCGCGCCGGCGGTCTGGAACGCCGCGTCGGAGGAGTCGACGCTGTGCGCCTTGCCGTCGACCAGGGTGACCCGCAGGTCCACCACCGGCTGGCCGGCGACCAGGCCGCGCTCCATCTGCGCCCGGACGCCCTTCTCCACCGACGGGATGTAGTTGTGCGGGACGGCGCCGCCGACCACCCGGTCGACGAACTCGAACCCGCCGCCGGCCGGCAGCGGCTCGACCTCGATGTCGCAGACGGCGTACTGGCCGTGGCCGCCGGACTGCTTGACGTGCCGGCCGTGCCCCTTCGCCGGCACGGTGAGCGTCTCCCGCAGCGGCACCCGCACCGGCTCGGTCTCCAGCTCCACCCCGCCGCTGCGCAGCCGGTCCAGCACCACGTCGGCGTGCGCCTCGCCCATGCACCAGAGCACCAGCTGGTGGGTCTCCGGGTTGCGCTCCAGCCGCAGCGTCGGGTCCCCGGCGACCAGCCGGGCCAGGTTGCGGGCCAGGGCGTCCTCGTCGGCCCGGGTCTTGGCCACCACCGCGACCGGCAGCAGCGGCTCCGGCATCTCCCAGGGGGCGATCAGCAGCGGCTCGTCCTTGGCGGAGACGGTGTCGCCGGTCTCCGCGCTGCCCGATTTGGTGATCGCGCAGATGTCACCGGCGACGCAGACCGGCACCTCGCGCAGCGTCGCGCCCAGCGGGCTGTAGACGTGCCCGACCCGCTCGTCGGCGTCGTGGTCGGGGTGCCCGCGCTCGGCCAGGCCGTGCCCGGAGACGTGCACCACCTGGTCGGGGCGGAGGGTGCCGGAGAAGACCCGCACCAGCGAGACCCGCCCGACGTGCCGGTCGACGGTGGTCTTGACCACCTCGGCCACCAGCGGGCCGTCCGGGTCGCAGCTCAGCGGGGGCCGGGGCGAGCCGTCCACCCCGGTGACCGCGGGCACCTCGTGCTCCAGCGGCGACGGGAAGGCGGCGGTCAGCACCTCCAGCAACGCGTCCAGCCCGACGCCGGTATCGGCGCAGACCGGCACCACCGGGTAGAAGTGGCCCCGGGCGACCGCCTTCTCCAGGTCCTCGATCAGGATCTCGGTGCCGATCTCCTCGCCCGCGAGGTAGCGGTCCATCAGCGACTCGTCTTCGCTCTCGGCGATGACACCCTCGATCAGCTCGTCGCGGGACTCGAGGATGGCCGGCAGGTGCTCCGGGTCCGGCTCGCGCACGTCGGCGGGGAGCCCGGCGGTGTAGTCGAAGACCCGGCGGGTGATCAGGCCGAGCAGGCCGACGGTGGACACCCCGTCGTCGCCGAGCATCGGCAGGTACAGCGGCATCACGTTGTCGCCGAAGACCCGCTGGCAGAGCGCCACCGTCTCGTCGAAGTCCGCCCGGGGCTGGTCCAGCCGGGCCACCGCGACCGCGCGCGGCATGTCGACCGCCGCGCACTCCTCCCACAGCGCCACGGTGGCCGCGTCCATCCCGCCCGCCGCCGAGACCACGAACAGCGCCGCGTCGGCGGCCCGCAGGCCGGCGCGCAGCTCGCCGACGAAGTCGGCGTAGCCGGGGGTGTCCAGCAGGTTCACCTTGATGCCGTTGTGCAGCAGCGGGGCGCAGGCCAGGCTCACCGAGCGCTGCTGGCGTACCGCCGCCGGGTCGTGGTCGCTGACGGTGGTGCCGTCGGCGACGGAGCCGGCCCGGCTGATCGTGCCGCTCGCCGCGAGCAGCGCCTCGACCAGGGTCGTCTTGCCCGCGCCGGAGTGCCCGACGAGCACCACGTTGCGAACCCTGCCGGGCTCGGTCACCACCGGCGCGTTGCCGGCGACACCCTTCTCCTGGTTCCTCTGCGCCATCGCGGCGCACCTCCCTCAGCGGTGGTTGGTGGCGACCGCCGCGGGCGACGGGGAAGCGGGGCCCGGACGGGTGCCGCGGCGATATCTTCCTGGGCTCTGCCGAACGACGGACAGTCAGGCGGTCGGGTCGGTGAGCTGGCTCACCTCCCACACCCGATCTCACACCCGTGGCGGACCCGACACAAGCCTCCGGTGGGCGGGTCGACACGACCGGGCGTATCGCCGGCCGCTGCCTGCCGTTATCGTGGGACCGCCATGGCGAAGATCTTCCAAGTGACGGCCCGCGCGGGGATGACCCGCGTCGTCGAGCCGGTCGCGCGCGGACTGCTCCGCGCGGGTGTGTCCCCCAACGCGGTCACCGTGACCGGCACCGTCGGCGTGCTCGTCGGCGCCCTCGGCTTCGGCGCCCGCGGCGACCTGGTCGCCGGCGCGGTGATCGTCACGGTCTTCGCGCTCACCGACCTGCTCGACGGGACGATGGCCCGGATGAGCGGCGGCTCCACCCGGTTCGGCGCGTTCCTCGACTCGAGCATGGACCGGGTCGCCGACAGCGCCGTCTTCGGCGCGGTCGCCTACTGGCTGGCCACCGAGGGCAACCACTCCGGGGTGGCCGCCGCGCTGCTCTGCCTGGCCGCCGGCGGGCTGGTCTCGTACGTCAAGGCCCGCGCCGAGGGGCTCGGCATGAGCGGCGACGTCGGCATCGCCGAGCGCACCGAGCGGCTGCTGATCGTCGGGGTGGGCGGCCTGCTCACCGGTCTGGGCGTCGACCCGGCCCTGGAGATCGCGCTCTGGCTGCTCGCCGCCGTGTCGATCTTCACGGTCGGGCAGCGGATGCGGCACGTGTACCGGCAGGCCCGGCTGGTCGGCCGGGAGTGAACCTCACCGAACTCGGCTACGTCGCCGGATGGCGCCTGGCCCGCGCGCTGCCCCGGCCCGTGGTGGCCGCGGCCTTCCGGGCGGGCGCCGACCGCGCCGCCCGGAGAAACGGCGGGGGTACGGCCCGACTGCGCGCCAACCTGCGCCGGGTGGTCGGCCCGGAACTGCCCGAGGCGGAGCTGGACGAGCTGGTGCGGCGGGGCCTGCGCTCCTACGCGCGGTACTGGATGGAGGCGTTCCGGCTGCCGGCGCTGAGCCGGACGCAGATCCTCGCCGGTTTCCGGCTCGACGGGGCCGAGAAGCTCGCCGCCGACGTCGCCGCCGGCCGGGGCGCGGTGGTGGCCCTGCCGCACGCCGGCAACTGGGACGCCGCGGGCGCCTGGGTGGCCGCCACCGGCTGGCCCATCACCACCGTCGCCGAGCGGCTCAGGCCCGAGGCGGTCTACGAGCGGTTCGTCGCCTTCCGGCAGGGCCTCGGCATGGAGATCCTGCCCACCCACGGCGGCGACCGACCCGCCTTCGACGTGCTGGAGGACCGGCTGCGCAGGGGCGCGGTGGTGCCGCTGCTGGCCGACCGGGACCTCTCCGCCCGGGGCGTCGAGGTCGACTTCTTCGGCGGCCGGACCCGGATGCCGGCCGGTCCCGCGCTGCTGGCGATCCGCACCGGCGCCCCGCTCTACGTCGCCTCGATGTGGTACGAACCGGACGCCGCGTGCGCCTCGATCGAGGGCCCGATCCCGCTGCCCGACCCGGCGAGCGCCCCGCTGGACGTCCGGGTGAAGGTGCTGACGCAGCGGATTGCCGACGGTCTGGCGGCGGGCATCGCCCGGCATCCGGAAGACTGGCACATGTTGCAGCGGATGTGGCTGGACCAGCGGGGCACGGCAAGCGGCGCGACACGGTCCGCGCCGACCAGCGGCCAGGCCTGACGGGAAGGGCGCCTACGTGCGGATCGGCATCGTGTGCCCGTACTCCTTCGACGTCCCCGGCGGGGTGCAGAACCACATCGTCGACCTCGCCGAGGCGCTGATCGGGCTCGGTCACGAGGTGAGCGTGCTCGCCCCGGCCGACGAGGATTCGCCGCTGCCGCCGTACGTGGTGTCGGCGGGGCGGGCGGTGCCGCTGCCGTACAACGGCTCGGTGGCCCGGATCGCGTTCGGCCCGGTCTCCACCGCCCGGGTCCGGCGCTGGATCACCCGGGGCGACTTCGACGTGCTGCACGTGCACGAGCCGCTGACCCCGAGCCTGTCGATGCTCGCCGTGCTCTGCGCCCGTGGCCCGGTGGTCGCCACCTTCCACACCGCGATGACCCGGTCCCGGGTGCTCGCCGCCGCGCAGGGCGTGCTGCAGATCCTGCTGGAGCGGATCACCGCGCGGATCGCGGTCAGCGCGCTGGCCCGCAAGGTGCAGGTCGAGCACATGGACGGCGGCGCGGTGGAGATCCCCAACGGGGTGGCGGTGGCCAAGTTCACCGGCGTGGAGCCGCTGCCCGGCTGGCCGGGGGAGTGCCCGCCCGGCCGCGGCGGCGCCCTCGGCTTCCTCGGCCGGTTCACCGAGGCCCGCAAGGGTTTCCCGATCCTGCGGGACGCCTTCGTGGCGCTCGCCCCGCAGCGGCCGGGGCTGCGCCTGCTGGTGGCCGGGCCGGGGGACCGCGACGACCTGTACGGGCGGTTCCCGGCCGAGCTGCACGACCGGGTGACCTTCCTCGGCATGGTCTCCGAGCCGGACAAGGCCCGGATGCTGCGCAGCGTGGACCTCTACGTCGCGCCGAACACCGGCGGGGAGTCGTTCGGCATGATCCTCACCGAGGCCCTTGCGGCCGGCGCCACGGTGGTCGCCAGCGACCTGGACGCGTTCCGCCGGGTGCTCGACGGTGGACGGGCCGGCCGGCTCTTCCCGACCGGCGACGCGGCGGGGCTGCGCGACGCCCTGGCCGAGCTGCTCGACGACCCCGACCAGCGGGCTGCGCTGACGGCCTGCGGCGACCAGGTGGTCGCCCACTACGACTGGCCGGTGGTGGCCCGCCGGGTGGTGGAGGTGTACGCGGCGGCGATCGAGGCCACCGACGGCCGGGTCATGGACCAGGAGTGGGCGGGGCTGGGCGGGGCGGTGTGACCACTACGATGCCGCACATGTGGTGGGTGGTGGTCGCGACGCTGGTCGTCGGCCTGGTCGTGGCGTACCTGATCTGGACCGCCGGCCGGGTCGAGCGGCTGCAGAGCCGCGCCGAGTCGGCGGCCCGGGCCCTCGACGCGCACCTGCTGCGCCGGGCGGCGGCCGCCGCGGTGCTCGCCGAGCGGCGGTACGGCGTCGAGCTCTACGCCGCGGCGCGGATCGCCCTGGACGCGGGCCCGGCGGAGCGGGAGGCCGCCGAGAACGACCTCACCCGGCAGCTGCGCGTGGTCGAGCTGGATCCGGCCGACCCGGCCTGCGAGGCGGTGATCGCGGCGAGCCGGCGGCTGGCCCTGGCCCGGCAGGTGCACACCGATCTGGTCCGGGACGCCCGGACGGCGCGCGGCCGGCCGCTGGTGCGGCTGTTGCGGATGGGGCGGCGGCACCCCTGGCCCCGCTACTTCGACATCGACGACCCGACCCTCGTCGTCCCCGCCGACGTTCCGGCCAGCTGACGTCCGCCGTGTCCCGGAGCTGCCCGGGTGTCCGGTTTCCGGGCGGGTGACGGCAGCCACATCGCAGGCCACCGTGGGTCCGATTGGCTGTCGGAGCGGCGTCGGCGCGGTCGTAGCATGAGCCGAAGCCACCCCCCGAGCACGTCCGAGGAGCGATGCCCCGTGCCCGAAACCACCTCCCCGAACACCGGCGCCACCTCCGTCGTCGGCACCGCCCGCGTCAAGCGCGGCATGGCCGAGATGCTCAAGGGCGGCGTGATCATGGACGTGGTCACCCCCGAGCAGGCCAAGATCGCCGAAGACGCCGGCGCCGTCGCCGTGATGGCGCTGGAGCGGGTACCCGCCGACATCCGCGCCCAGGGCGGCGTCTCCCGGATGAGCGACCCGGACATGATCGACGGCATCATCGCCGCGGTCTCGATCCCGGTGATGGCCAAGGTCCGCATCGGCCACTTCGTCGAGGCGCAGATCCTCCAGTCCCTCGGCGTCGACTACATCGACGAGTCCGAGGTGCTGACCCCGGCCGACTACGCCAACCACATCGACAAGTGGGCGTACACCGTCCCCTTCGTCTGCGGCGCGACCAACCTGGGCGAGGCGCTGCGCCGGATCACCGAGGGCGCGGCCATGATCCGCTCCAAGGGCGAGGCCGGCACCGGTGACGTCTCCAACGCCACCACCCACATGCGGAAGATCCGGCAGGAGATCCGCCGGCTCAGCTCGCTGCCCGCCGACGAGCTCTTCGTCGCCGCCAAGGAGCTCCAGGCGCCGTACGAGCTGGTCAAGGAGGTCGCCGAGACCGGCAAGCTGCCGGTGGTGCTCTTCACCGCGGGCGGCATCGCCACCCCGGCCGACGCCGCGATGATGATGCAGCTCGGCGCCGAGGGCGTCTTCGTCGGCTCCGGCATCTTCAAGTCCGGCAACCCGGCGCAGCGCGCCGCCGCGATCGTCAAGGCCACCACCTTCCACGACGACCCGGACGTGCTGGCCAAGGTCTCCCGCGGTCTCGGCGAGGCGATGGTCGGCATCAACGTCGACGAGATCCCGCAGCCGCACCGCCTGGCCGAGCGCGGTTGGTGACCGGTCCGGCGGGGCTGGGTTTCCGACGAGCGAGAGGAGCGGACGTGACGGCACCGGTCATCGGTGTGCTGGCGCTCCAGGGGGACGTCCGGGAGCACGTCGCGGCCCTGGCCGGCGCCGGCGCGGACGCCCGCCCGGTACGCCGCCCGGCCGAGCTGGACGCGGTCGACGGGCTGGTGATCCCCGGCGGCGAGTCCACCACGATCAGCAAGCTGGCCGACATCTTCGAGATGCGCGAGCCGATCGACAAGCGGATCGCCGGCGGCATGCCGGTCTACGGCTCCTGCGCCGGCATGATCATGCTGGCCACCGAGGTGCTGGACGGCCGGCCGGACCAGCGGGGCTTCGACGGCATCGAGATGACGGTGCGCCGCAACGCGTTCGGCCGCCAGGTCGACTCGTTCGAGGCGCCGGTGGAGCTCGACGGGGTGGCCGGCGGGCCGTTCCACGCGGTGTTCATCCGGGCCCCGTGGGTGGAGCGGGTCGGCGACGGCGTGCAGGTGCTCGGCACGGTGACCGACGGACCGACCGCCGGGCGGATCGTGGCGGTCCGGCAGGGCAACCTGCTGGCCACCTCGTTCCACCCCGAGCTGACCGGTGACCTGCGCGTGCACGCGTACTTCGTGGAGCTGGTCCGGGCCGCCCGCTGAGCGGTCCCCTGGTGGCGCACAGTCTCCGGATTCAGCGAGGTCGGGGTCGTACGGCTTCGGGGAATGACCGGCCGTCGCGTCCCGTCTGTCCCCGTTGGGGCGGATGGGGCGCGACGGTGCCGTGCGGTGCGTGACAGCGACCCGCCGACCGCCGGTAGGATTGCCGAGATTCGGCAGGGCCATCTGCCCGCCACGGCTTCCACCAGGGCTGACCGGCACCACCGCGTGCGCCGGCGGGAGCGGGGGCGCGTGCGGTGCGGTCGATGCGACGGCGGGTAGCAACGGAGGTAACAGATGTCCGGCCACTCAAAGTGGGCGACGACCAAGCACAAGAAGGCGGTCATCGACGCCAAGCGCGGCAAGATGTTCGCCAAGCTGATCAAGAACGTCGAGGTCGCGGCGCGGACCGGCGGCGGTGACCCGGCCGGCAACCCGACGCTCTACGACGCCATCCAGAAGGCCAAGAAGAACTCGGTCCCGAACGACAACATCGACCGGGCGGTCAAGCGGGGCTCCGGCCTGGAGGCCGGCGGCGCCGACTGGCAGACCATCATGTACGAGGGCTACGGCCCCAACGGCGTGGCGATGCTCATCGAGTGCCTCACCGACAACCGCAACCGGGCCGCGACCGAGGTCCGTACCGCGCTGACCCGCAACGGCGGTTCGCTCGCCGACGCCGGCTCGGTGTCGTACATGTTCTCCCGCAAGGGCGTGGTGATCGTCCCCAAGGCCGACACCACCGAGGACGACGTGATGATGGCGGTCCTCGACGCCGGCGCCGAGGAGGTCAACGACCTCGGCGAGGCGTACGAGGTGGTCTCCGAGCCGACCGACCTGATCGGGGTCCGCACCGCCCTGCAGGACGCCGGGATCGAGTACGAGTCGGCCGAGTCCTCCCTCGTCCCCAGCGTCAACGTGCCGCTGGACGAGGAGGGCGCTCGCAAGATCTTCAAGCTGATCGACGTGCTGGAGGACTGCGACGACGTGCAGAACGTCTACGCCAACTTCGACGTCAGCGACGACGTGATGGAGGCGGTCGGCTGAACCGCCGCCGGACCTCCGGTCGGTTCCCCGTCGCTGGCGGGGAACCGGCTGCCGCCGCGCGTCGCTTCTCGCCGGGCGAGGTGGTCGTCCGGCGGGAGATCCTGCGCGGCGAGGTCTGGTTCGGCTGTCCCACCATCTGCGTCGAGGACACCGACGACCTGCTCGCGCTCTACCTGCCGCCGGGGGCCGAGTTCGGCTTCCCCGAGCACGGCCGCTTCCCCTGCGGCCGGCATCCGTGGCAGACCGCCGGGCACACCGCCTGGTCGGGCCACGGCAAGCTGATGCTCCAGCGCCCGGGCGAGGCGCACTCGGTGGACGTCTTCTGGACCGGCCCGGACCGCGCCTTCGCCGGCTGGTACTTCAACCTCCAGGACCCGTTCCGGCGTACCCCGGTGGGGGTGGACACCCTCGACCACGAGCTGGACCTCTGGTGGGCCGCGGACGCCGACCGGTACGTCTGGAAGGACGTCGAGATTTTCGCCCAGCGCCTCGTGGAGGGGCGTTACCCGGGCCGGGGTGACGCGATCCGGGCCGAGGGGGACCGGATCGCCGCGCTGCTCGACGCGGGCCGGCGCTGGTGGGACGAGCGCTGGGCCGGTTGGCGGCCGGAGGAGTCCTGGGCCACGCCCCGGCTGCCGGCGGGCTGGGACACCGTCCCCTGCTGACGCCGCGGCCGGGCACGAGGTCGCCGACGCCGGAGGTCGGGCCGAGCGGCGGACGCGCCCGCCGTACCCTGCCGGCATGCTGGTCCCCGACCTCCCGCTGCGCACCGACCGCCTCGACCTGCGGCTCTTCACCGCCGACGACTTCGACGCCCTGCACGACTACCAGTCCCGCCCCGACGTCACCCGGTACCTCTACTTCGGGCCGAACGACGAGGCGGCGAGCCGGGAGGCGCTGGCCCGCAAGCGGCGGCGCACCGCCCTGCGGGCCGAGGGCGACGTGCTCAACCTGGCGCTGGTGCGGCGGGACTCCGGGGCGCTGATCGGCGACGTGATGCTGACCTGGACCAGCGCCGCCCACCGCCAGGGCGAGATCGGGTACGTCCTGCATCCCGACCACGCCGGCCGGGGGTACGCCACGGAGGCCGCCCGGGTGATGCTGGGGCTGGGCTTCGACGGTCTCGGCCTGCACCGGATCGTGGGCCGGTTGGATGCCCGCAACACCGCCTCCGCGCGGGTGCTGGAGCGGCTCGGCATGCGGCGCGAGGCGCACCTGCGGGAGAACGAGTGGGTCAAGGGGGAGTGGACCGACGAGCTGGTCTACGCCCTGCTGGCCCGCCAGTGGCGGGAGCGGTAGGCGGCGGGCGGACGCCCGGCCCCGGCCCGGTCCGCCCGGGCGCGGCCGGGCCCCGGGTCAGCGGGTGGAGCGGTAGGTCCGGACCGCGCTGTCGGCCAGTCCCCAGATGACGATCAGGGCGACGCCGACGATCGCGACGGTGGTGACGGTGGCGAGGTGGTCGCCGTCGCGCAGCCAGTCGAAGCGCCGCACGAGCGCCGGGTTGAGCAGCCGGTCGGTGTGCAGCAGCCACACCACCGGCGCCGCGAAGGCCAGGTCCAGCGCGGCCTTCACCGCGAAGAGCCGCCACGTCCAGCGGCCGGTCCGGTACCTGACGGCCTCGAACACCATGCTGGCCAGCAGCACCGCGATCAGCGCCGGCAGCCACGACCGCCACAGCGCCGGGTCGATGATCGGGATGTTGCGGCCGGTGTCGTCGTCGATGAAGGACTGGAAGTGCTGCCAGGGCAGGTAGGCCGCGACCAGGGCGAGCATGGCGATCGAGGCGCAGGTGTCGGTGAGCCGTACGTCCCGCTCCACCGGGCCCTCGGTGAGCTGGTCGACGCTCCACTCGGGCAGGTGGAGCGAGGTGTCGGTCCGCTCCAGCACCGCGAAGACCAGGGTGACCCAGAAGGCGATCTGGACCGCCACCTGGAGGGCGGTGGCGATGCCGGCCCCGATCGCCCCGCCGGCGTTGTCTCCGGCGGTCGCCTCGATCAGGCCGACCACGACCCCGACGGTTGCCGGTACGAAGCTGAGCAGCAGCTTGAGCAGCCGTTCCCAGGCCAGGTAGTACCTCGGGCCGATGAGCTGCAACCGGCGGTCGGCGTAGCGGGCCGCGAGCTGCGCCGGGTTGCCCAGTTCGGTGAGCACCTCCCGCTCGGCGCTGGCGGTGTCCTGCCCGCCGGCGGAACGGTCCTCGATCATGTCCTCGATGGAGGCGCGCAGCTCGGTGGCGAGCTCCGCGCGGCGGGGCGCCGGCACCGCGCGCAGGGTGGCGGCCAGATAGCGGTCGGTCAGGGAACTCATCGGTCCACTCCTTCGATCAGGCCGGCGACGGAGGCCTGCACGGCGGCGAGGTCGTCGAGGAGCCGGCGCAGCACGGACTCGCCGTCCTCGCTGGTGCGGTAGAACTTGCGGGGGCGGCTCTCCTCGGTGTTCCACTCGCTGGTCAGCAGGCCCTGTTCCTCCAGTCGGCGCAGCAGCGGGTAGAGGGTGTTGGCGTCCACCGGGAAGCCGTGCCCGGCGAGCCGTTGGAGCAGCGCGTAGCCGTAGTCGGGCCGGCGCAGGGCGACCAGGCTCGCCACCACCACGGTGCCTCGGCGCAGCTCCTGGAGATGGGTCCGCAGAATCTCCTCACCAACCATGACTGACACGATAGTGTGTGTCACACACTATCGTCCAGCGCTACATCATCGTGTGGCATTGCGGCAACGGGGCGGAGCCGGTCCCGGACGACGAGCGGGGCGCCCGGTACGACCCGGACGCCCCGCGCGCTCCCGCTCCGCCGCGTTCCGCGGCGGGATCAGCAGGACGGCCGCTGGCGGAAGTTCCGCTCCACGAAGTCCGCCGGGCCGACCTGGAAGTAGCCCACTCCCGGACGGATCGGGTGCCCGGTGAAGAGCTCGACCCGCGACCCGAAGCGCACCAGGTACGCCGAGGCGTCCCCCGCGTCGTTGC
This sequence comes from Micromonospora sp. LZ37, assembly GCF_059359015.1. Lineage (NCBI taxonomy): Bacteria > Bacillati > Actinomycetota > Actinomycetes > Micromonosporales > Micromonosporaceae > Micromonospora > Micromonospora sp. LZ37. The sequence continues at coordinate 38,221 of NZ_JCADBL010000015.1, forward strand.
GGATCAGCGCGCCCCGCCGCCCGTAGATCTCCTCCAGCTCCTCAAAGGACATGCCGACCGTCGCCCCGGCGGGTGACCGGGGCGGCGCGGTCGCCGTACCCACCTCGACCAGCCGGCCGTCCCGGAAGGCCAGCAGGATGACGCCGGCCCAGGCCCCGGTGGCCCCCGCGTGCACCACCCCGGCGCAGCCCGGCGCCGTCCAGGAGATGCGCCCGGCCGCCGTGAGCGTCGCCAGGTCGGCGCCGATCCGGTACGCGCCGGCGCCCCGGACACTGAGCAGCCGGGGGTGCTGGTGCCCCGGGTCGGTGTCGGGCCGTCCGGCCGGGAACCCGGTGACCGGTCCGACGTGCCCCGACGCGGGTGCGGTGACACCGGACGGGACGGCTGCCCGGGCCGGCCCGGCGACGGCTGCCGGGGCGAGCGTGACGAGCGCCAGCGCGCCGGTGGTGATCAGGATCGAACGACGGTTCATGGCCTGCTCCTTCGTGGTTGGTCTCTGCTCTGTTGGTCTCCCCGGCGACGCCGATGGTTCGTCGGCTTTCCGACCGACCACCGCCGCCCCGGCCGCCCCCGACCTGCCGGCGCGCCCGGACCTGCCGCCGCGCCGGCCGGGCGGTCTACTGTCGGAGGGCACGGCAACCGACGGCGTGGCCCGGAGGTGAGGCGGTGACCGCTCCGGCGCGGATCGGGCCCTACCGCATCGAGCGGCTGCTCGGCGTCGGTTCGTTCGCGATGGTCTGGCTCGGCTACGACGACGCCCTCGACTCCCGCGTGGCGATCAAGGTGTTGGCGGAGAACTGGAGCCACGACCTGCGGGTGCGGGAACGCTTCCTCGACGAGGCCCGGCTGCTGCGCCGGCTGGACCACGAGCGGCTGGTCCGGGTGCACGGTGTGGGCGAGCTGCCCGACGGCCGGCCCTACGCGGTGCTGGCCTGGGCCGATGGGGGGAGCCTGCGCGACCGCCTGGCCGGGGGCCCGATCCCCGTGCCGACCGCGCTGCGCCTGCTGGGCGAGGTCGCCGCCGGGGTCGCGGTCCTGCACCGGCACGGCGTGGTGCACCGCGACCTGACTCCCGGCAACGTCCTGTTCCGCTCCGCCGCGCCGGCGGGGGACCCGGCCGCCGGAGAGGTGCTGATCGCCGACCTCGGCCTGGCCAAGGCGCTCGCCGCCGCCTCGGGGCTGACCGCCCGCGCCGGTACGCCCGGTTACATGGCGCCGGAGCAGGACGACCCGCTGGCGGTCGTGGACACCCGCGCCGACGTCTTCGGGTTGGGCCGGCTCGGTCTACGGCTGCTGGCCGCCCGTCCCGACAGCCCGCACCCCGACCGCCCCACAGCGGCGGTCCGGATGCGCGACGGTGTGCCGCCTCGGGTGGCGGCGGTGCTGCGCCGGGCCACCGCGCACCGGCCCACCGACCGGCACCCGGACGCGGCGGCCTTCCGGGTGGCGTTGGAGCGCGCGGTGGCCGGCCCGGGGCACCCGCCCGCTGTCCGGCCGTCGCGCCGGGCCCACCGCCTCCGGATGGCCGGGGTGGCCGTCGTGGCCCTCGCCGCGCTCGGTGGCGTCGGCGGCGCCGAGGCCGGAGGCGGGGGCCCGGGGCGGCCGGCCACGGCGACGTACACCAGCGGACCGCTCACGGTGGCGTTGCCGGCCGGCTGGTCGGCGGCCGGCGCGACGTGGGCGGGCCAGTACGGCGCCGACGGGCGCCCCGAACCGGCGCTGGTGATGTCGCCGCAGCCGCGCCGGTGGGTCGCGGACCCCGGCCTGCCCGGTGCGTTCGTCGGCCTCTCCGCCAGCACGGCGGCGCGCACCACCCCGGCCGGTTTCCTCGCCGAGCGCACGCACGCGGACTGCGTGCCGGTGCCGGCGCGCAGCACCCGGCGGGCGGGCGTGGAGTGGACCGTGGTGGCGTACCGCTGCGACCGGGGCCGGCCGCTGATCGTCGAGTCGGCCGGGCTGGCGCCGGGCCGCGCCGCCCTGGTGTACGTCCAGATCGTCCCACCGGCGGACGGTGGGGCCGACTTCGTCGACACGCTGCTCGCCGGGGTGCGGGTGCGGTAGCGGCCGCGGGCCGGACCGCTAGCGGACCACCACCGTGATGGTGTGCGTCCGGTCCTCCTGCGGGATGGTGACGGCCACGGTGCCGGGGCGGACGAAGCGGATGTCCACCACCCCGGCCTCGTAGTGCTGGGAGACCAGCTCCGGACGGTCGACGGTGACCAGGCCGGGCCCGATGCCCTGGATCCGCAGCACCGCGCCGGTGGCGAAGCAGAGCGACTTCAGCAGCTCCAGCTCGGTCTCGGCGAGCGGCAGGTCGTAGCGGACCGCGCCCTGGCAGGCCGAGGTCGGCGGGGTCGGCGAGGGGGCCGGTCGGGGCGGCGTACCCCGGGTCCTGGTGGGTGCGGGCGGGGCGGCGACCGGGCGTCCGGTGCTCGGCGGCACCCGGGACGGTGACGCGGCGGCGGTGGTGGGGGTGGCGCCGGGGGTCGGCGTCGCGCGGGACGGGGCGGCGGGCTGGACGGGCAGTGGCGACACCGCGTCGTCGCCGCAGGCGCCGACCGCCCCGGCCAGCGCGACAGCGGCGACGACCCCGGTGACGAGCCGGCGGATCGAGGTGTGGCGCATGGCGGGGGCTCCCCCTTCCGGGACCGGTGCCGTCTTCCGTTGGTCGCCACCGCCGCCGGTCCGGTTCGCGGTCGGGCGCGGTCAGCGCGAATCGTCGCCGAGTCGTTGCCGGACCTGGCGGCGGGCCAGGTGCAGCCGGGACTTCACCGTGCCCTCCGGCACGTCGAGCAGCGTGGCGATCTCGGGATAGCTCAGCCCGAGCACGTCGCGCAGGGCCACCACCTCGGCGAGGTCGGGGCGGACCGCGTCGAAGGCGTCGAGCAGGTCGAGGCGGGTGCCGGCGACCACGCTGGTCCGCCGGGGATCGGGCCGGTCGGGCAGCGGCACGCCGTCGGCCTCCAGCAGCCACCGGCGGCGCAGGGTGCGGTAGGTCGAGCGGGCCCGGTTGGCGGTCAGCCGGTGCAGCCAGGTGCGGAACGCCGACCGGCCCTCGAACCGGGTGATCCCGCGGGCCAGCGCCAGCAGCGTGTCCTGGCAGGCCTCCTCGGCGTCCTCCCGGTTGGGCAGGAACCGGGCGCAGAGTCGCAGCACCTCCGGCCGCACCGCGACCAGCAGGGCGTCCAGCGCCGCCGGGTCGCCCCGCGCGGCGGCGCGGGCCAGGGTGTCGATGCGCTCGTCGTGGGGCATGCCGGGTGTCCAATGCTCGCCGGTGCCGATCCTCGAGCGTACGGCCGGTGCCGGCGGGGCGGGCCCGTCCAGTCCGGCACCCGACGGCCGGGGGAGGCTCGCCGGGCGGACCGGCACCCCGGGTCGGGGGCGGCGCGGCGGCCGGTCGGCGACGCGTCACCGCCGGGTCGTGGGGAGACCTCCGCCACGTGGTCGAAGGTCCGTCCGCGCGGCTGTCGCAGCCCCTGATCGAATCTCGGTAGGGTGGGCCGACCGACCTGAACCAACCCATGATCCGACCCGGGGGGGCGCTCTGCATGGGCGATTCGTTCGCGCATCTGCACGTGCACACTGAGTACTCGATGCTCGACGGGGCGGCCCGACTCAAGGACCTCTTCGCCGAGGCCAACCGGCTCGGCATGCCGGCGGTGGCGATCACCGACCACGGCAACATGCACGGCGCGAACGACTTCTACAACCAGGCGATGGCCGCCGGGATCACCCCGATCCTGGGCGTCGAGGCGTACGTGGCGCCGGAGTCGCGCTTCCACAAGGCCCGGGTGAAGTGGGGCCGGCCGGAGCAGAAGAGCGACGACGTCTCCGGTAACGGCGCGATCACCCACAAGACCATGTGGGCGCGGAACGCCACCGGCCTGAAGAACCTCTTCACCCTCAACTCGCGCGCCTCCATGGAGGGCCACTACGTCAAGTGGCCCCGGATGGACATGGAGCTGATCGCCGAGCACGCCGAGGGGATCATGGCCACCACCGGCTGCCCCTCGGGCGCGGTGCAGACCCGGCTACGGCTGGGCCAGTTCGACGAGGCGCTCAAGGTCGCCGCGAGCTACCAGGACATCTTCGGCAAGGAGAACTACTTCCTGGAGATCATGGACCACGGCCTCTCCATCGAGCGCCGGGTCCGCGACGGGCTGACCGAGATCGCCCGCAAGCTGGACATCCCGCCGGTGGTCACCAACGACTCGCACTACACCCACGAGGCCCAGGCCACCGCCCACGACGTGCTGCTCTGCGTGCAGACCGGCAGCAACATCGACGACCCGAACCGGTTCCGGTTCGAGGGCGGCGGCTACTTCATCAAGTCCGCCGAGCAGATGCGCGCGGTCGACAACTCCGAGCTGTGGCAGCAGGGCTGCCGCAACACCCTGCTGGTCGCCGAGAAGGTCGACCCGACCGGGATGTTCGAGTTCCGCAACCTGATGCCGCGGTTCCCGGTGCCCGAGGGGGAGACCGAGGAGTCGTGGTTCCGCAAGGAGACCTTCGCCGGCCTGGCCCGCCGCTACCCGAACGGCATCCCCGAGGGGCACGTCGTGCAGGCCGAGTACGAGCTGGGCGTCATCAACCAGATGGGCTTCCCCTCGTACTTCCTCGTGGTCGCCGACTTCATCCAGTGGGCGAAGAACCAGGGCATCGCCGTCGGTCCGGGCCGTGGCTCGGCCGCCGGCTCGCTGGTCGCGTACGCCCTGGGCATCACCGACCTGGACCCCATCCCGCACGGCCTGATCTTCGAGCGGTTCCTCAACCCCGAGCGCGTCTCGATGCCGGATGTCGACATCGACTTTGACGAGCGCCGGCGCGGCGAGGTGATCAAGTACGTCACCGACAAGTGGGGCGAGGACAAGGTCGCCCAGATCGCGACCTTCGGCACGATCAAGGCGAAGGCCGCGATCAAGGACTCGGCCCGGGTGCTCGGCTTCCCGTACGCGGTGGGGGACCGGATCACCAAGGCGATGCCGCCGGCGGTGATGGGCAAGGACATCCCGCTCACCGGCATCTTCGACCCGAAACACCCGCGCTACGCCGAGGCCGGCGAGATCCGCGGCCTCTACGAGTCCGACCCGGACGTCCGCAAGGTGATCGACACCGCCAAGGGCATCGAGGGGCTGATCCGGCAGACCGGTGTGCACGCCGCCGGCGTCATCATGTCCGCCGAGCCGATCATCGAGCACATCCCGCTGATGCGGCGGGACGCCGACGGGGCGATCATCACCCAGTTCGACTACCCGACGTGCGAGTCGCTCGGGCTGTTGAAGATGGACTTCCTCGGCCTGCGCAACCTGACGATCATCGACGACGCGGTCAAGAACATCAAGCTCAACCACGGCCTCCAGCTCGACCTGCTGGGCCTGCCGCTGGACGACAAGGCCGCGTACGAGCTGCTCGCCCGGGGCGACACCCTGGGCGTGTTCCAGCTCGACGGCGGGCCGATGCGCTCGCTGCTGCGGCTGATGAAGCCGGACAACTTCGAGGACATCTCCGCGGTCCTGGCGCTGTACCGGCCCGGCCCGATGGGCGTCGACTCGCACACCAACTACGCGCTGCGCAAGAACGGCCTCCAGGAGATCACCCCGATCCACCCGGAGCTGGAGGAGCCGCTGCGGGAGATCCTGGCCCCGACCCACGGCCTGATCGTCTACCAGGAGCAGGTGCAGCGCGCCGCGCAGATCCTCGCCGGCTACACCCTCGGCCAGGCCGACCTGCTGCGCCGGGCGATGGGCAAGAAGAAGAAGGAGATCCTCGACAAGGAGTTCATCCCGTTCCGCGACGGGTGCCGCGAGCGCGGCTACTCCGACGAGGCGATCCAGGCGGTGTGGGACGTCCTGGTCCCGTTCGCCGGCTACGCCTTCAACAAGGCGCACTCCGCCGCCTACGGGCTGGTGTCGTACTGGACGGCGTACCTGAAGGCGCACTACCCGGCCGAGTACATGGCCGGGCTGCTCACCTCCGTCGGTGACGACAAGGACAAGATGGCGCTCTATCTGTCCGAGTGTCGCCGGATGCGGATCCAGGTGCTGCCGCCGGACGTGAACACCTCGGCCGGGCCGTTCACCCCGGTCGGCCGGGACATCCGGTTCGGCCTGGCCGCGGTGCGCAACGTCGGCGCGAACGTGGTCGCCGCGATCATGCGCTGCCGCGAGGAGAAGGGCGACTACACCGACTTCTACGACTTCCTGTCGAAGGTGGACGCGGTGGTCTGCAACAAGAAGACCATCGAATCGCTGATCAAGGCGGGTGCCTTCGACTCCCTCGGGCACACCCGCAAGGGCCTGCTCGCGGTGCACGCCGACGCCATCGACGCCTTCGCCGACGTCAAGCGCAAGGAGGCCGTCGGCCAGTACGACCTCTTCGGCGCCGGCTTCGGCGACACCGACGCCGGCGGCAGCACGACGGTCATGCCCACCATCGGCGACAGCGAGTGGGACAAGCGGGACAAGCTGGCCTTCGAACGCGAGATGCTCGGCCTCTACGTCTCCGACCACCCGCTCTTCGGGCTGGAGCACGTCCTCGGCGCGGCGGCGGACACCACCATCGCCGCGCTCGCCGAGGAGGGCGGGGTGCCCGACGGCGCGGTGGTGACCCTCGCCGGCATCCTCTCCGGCGTGCAGCGCCGGGTCACCAAGCAGGGCCGGGCCTGGGCGTCGGCCACCCTGGAGGACCTCGCGGGCGGGGTGGAGACGCTCTTCTTCCCGAACACCTACGAGGTGATCGGGCAGTACATCGCCGAGGACGCCATCGTGGTGGTCAAGGGGCGGGTCGACCGCCGCGACGACACCCCCAGGATCATGGCGATGGACATGTCCATGCCGGACGTCAGCAGCAACCCGGCCAACAAGCCGGTCACCCTCACCATCCCGGTGCACCGCTGCACGCCGCCGCTGGTGGAGCGGCTCAAGGAGACCCTGGTGCTGCACCCGGGCGACACCGAGGTGCACGTCAAGCTGCTCAACGGCGGCAAGACCACCACGCTGCGGCTGGGGCCGTTCCGGGTGGCGGCGACCACCGCGCTGATGGGTGACCTGAAGAGCGTGCTCGGGCCGGCCAATGTCAGCTGAGGCCCGGGCCCGCTTCCTCGCCGAGGTCGGCGCCCGGCCGCCGCAGCGCCGCCTGCCCCTGGTCGGCGGGGTGCTCGGCCGGGTCTTCGACACCCCCGCCGTACTGCTGGGGGAGCTGCCGCCCGCGCAGGTCCTGGCCGCCGCGGTGCTGGTCGGCCGGAGCCTGCCCGGCGGGGCGGAGCTGGCCGGCGACGACCCGGCCCTGGCCGCCGCGGCGCTGCCCGCGCCGGCGACCGCCGAGGTCGCCGGCCTGGCCCTGGAGGCGGTCACCATCATCGCCGACCGGGGGTTGATCGCCGAACCGGTCGGCGCGACGCCCGCCGACCGGCTCCTGACGGAGTTGCGCGCCGTCCTCATCGACGGCGTCCGCGCCGCACCCCGGGGTACGCCCAGCCCGGCCTGAGCACGCTGTGGCAGCATCGCCGCGTGGATCATCAGCTGCCGCCGTCCGCCGAGCTCCTGCGCGAGCACCTGACGCGCCGGTTCCCCACCCGGCCGCTGGACGTGCTGCCGCCGGTCGCCGGTCCGATCCACCGGCGGGTACCCGACTTCCACGTCCTGCGGCTCGCTCCCGGGCCCGGTGAGGGCGGCTGGTTGTACGTCACCGCCGGGCTCTGGGAGGCGACCCGGCGGCACGGGCACGCCCTGGAGTTCGTGCTCTTCGCCCCGGAGCACGCCGACCTCCACGTGGAGACGCTGACCATGGTCGCGTACTACCACGGCAGCGGCGGGCCGTACGCCCTGGACCACGGACACACCGTGCCGATCGGACGGCCCTGGCTGCCCGGGTCGGCCTGCGACCACCTGCTCGTCAGCCTCCCGTACCCGTGGGGCGAGAGCCTGGAGTTGTGCCCGGTGACCGACGGGCACATCCGGCTGCTCTGGCTGCTGCCGATCACCGCGGCGGAGAAGACCTACCGGCACGAACACGACCTCGAAGCGCTGGAGCAGCGCCTCGAGGACGCCGACATCAATCCGGTGGACCCCCGCCGACCTTCCGTCGTCTGACCGCAGGCGATCCGACCGGCGGCCGGCCCCAGCGGGTCGACGCCGCGGACTGGCGGGTGGGGCTTGGGTCGCAGCCGTGGGTCCACGTCCGAGCGCAGCAACCCCCTCCACCACGGGACAGCCCCTGCAGAGACGATGAAGCTCCTGGCCCACCCGACGTGGAGCCCGGGCTCTGCGGGCCACCGCTGTCCGATTGGCGCTCACCGTCGCCGGCACCCGCCACTAGCCTCGGCGGCATGGAGCTGGAACAGGCGCAGAAGCTGTGGCAACCGGAACCGGGCTGGCTGAACACCGCCAGCTACGGGCTGCCGCCCGAGCCGGTCTGGACGGCGGTGCAGGACGCGCTCGCCGACTGGCGGGTCGGGCGTACCTCATGGGAGGGCTGGGGGGAGGCGACCGAGCGGTCCCGCGCGGCCTTCGCCGGGCTGGTCGGGGTGCCGGTGGCGGACGTCGCCGTCGGCAGCACGGTGTCCCAGCTGCTCGCCCCGGTCGCCGCGGCCCTGCCCGCCGGCGCGACCGTGGTGGTGCCCGAGGTCGAGTTCACCTCGAACCTCTTCCCCTGGCTGGTGCAGGAGGAGCGGGGCGTGCGGGTGCGCACGGTGCCGCTGGCCGGGCTGGCCGACGCCATCGACGCCGGCACCGACCTGATCGCGTTCAGCCTGGTGCAGTCCGCCGACGGCGCGATCGCCCCGTACGCGGAGATCGTGGCCGCAGCCCGCGCGCACGGTGTCCTGGTCGCGGTGGACGCCACCCAGGCGTGCGGCTGGCTGCCGTTCGACGCGGGGCTGGCCGACGTGGTCGCGGTCGGGGCGTACAAGTGGTTGATGGCGCCGCGCGGGTCCGCCCTCGCCTACCTTGCGCCGTCGCTGCGGGAGCGGCTGCGGCCCGACGCCGCCGGCTGGTACGCGGGCAAGGACCCGCACTTCTCCTACTACGGCCCGCCGCTGCGGCTCGCCGACGACGCCCGGCGGTTCGACATCTCGCCGGCCTGGTTCAGTTGGGTCGGCACCGCGCCCGCCCTGGAACTGCTCGCCGAGATCGGCGTGCCGGCGATCCGGGACCACGACGTCGCGCTGGCGAACCGGTTGCTGGCCGGGCTGGGTCGGCCGCCGGGGGAGAGCGCGATCGTCACCGTCGAGGTGCCCGGGGCGCGGGAGAAGCTGGAGCGGGCCGGCGTCCGGGCGGCGGTCCGCGCCGGCCGCGTCCGGGCCTCCTTCCACCTCTACACCACTGTGGACGACGTGGACCTGGCCCTGGAGGCGTTGACGAGCTGAGGTCGCGGCGGGCCCCGGCCCCGCCACGGCCGCTCAGGCGGCAGTAGCAGCCGAGGTCGTGCCGGACCCACGGGGTTCGGGCGGGTACGGCGTCGGGTTGATCTCGCTTCGTGTCCCGGAACGGGGCCTACTACGGCTACTGACGGCGGAGGCTCTGGTGGTTACGGTCTTGGATGTCGATGTTCCGGACCACGTCGAGGAGTGATCGCATGCCCCCCTCCCCGTCCAGGCTCTTCGCCGAGATAGCGACGGCCGAGCGGCCGGCGAACGCCACAGTGGTCATGCGGCGTGCGGTGGTGCTCGGCGGCAGCATCGCGGGACTGATGGCGGCCCGGGTGCTGGCTGACCACGCCGAGGAGGTGCTGATCATCGAGCGGGATCCGTCCGAGGTGGAGAACGGGCCCCGGCCCGGCGTACCCCAGGGCAGCCAGGTGCACGCGCTGCTGCCCGCCGGTCAGGTCCAGTTGGAGCGGTGGTTTCCCGGCATCGTCGACGAGGCGTTCGCGCTCGGCGCCCCGCCGCCGCCGAGCGACGAGGGCACCGCGAAGATCTTCGTGAACGGCGTGCTGGGGCTGCCGCCGGCACCGTCGGACACCGGTCCGGCGCTGATCACCACGCGACCGTTCCTGGAGGCGTTGGTCCGGCGGCGGACCCTCGCCGTCGACAACGTCCGGATGGCGTACGGCCGGGCGGACGGCCTGGTCTTCGCCGACCGGCGCGTCATTGGCGCGCGGTACGTGCCCGAGGGCGGTGGTGAGCCGGTGGTCGAACCGGCGGATCTGATGGTCGACGCCATGGGACGGTCCAGCCGGCTGAGCGACTGGCTGGCCGACAACGGGTGGCCCCGCCCGCCGATACAGCGGATGCCGATCAAACTGAACTACGCGACCGCGCTCTTCAAGCAGGACGAGAAGGTCAGCGACGCCTGGGTGGTGGTCCACCACACCATGGCCGGCAAGGGCCGTACCGCCCGCATCGGCGGGATCAACTCGGTCGAGGGGGACCGCTGGATGATGCTGGTGGCCGGTTACGACGCGGACCGGCCCAGCCGCGATGTCGCCGACTTCACCGCCCGCTGCCGGAAGCACTATCCGCAGGAGTTCGGTGACATCGCCGAACACGGCGAGATGCTCGGCGGCGTGGTGACCTACCACCAGGCAGACAGCCGACGCCGGGACTTCCACAAGCTCGACCGGATGCCCGCGGGACTGGTCGCCGTCGGAGACGCCATCGCCTCCTTCAACCCGGTGTACGGCCAGGGCATGACCTCCGCGACGCTGCACGCCTCCTGCCTGTCGGCGTACCTGCGGTCGGACCCGGAACTGCGCGAGGAGCCGGCGCGGGCGTACTTCGACCGGGCGCGGGTGGTCGTCGATGCCGCGTGGCAGGTCTCCACCTCCGCCGACATCGAGCTTCCACACGTCGACGGGCCGTACCCGCCCGGGTACCGGGTCACGAAGTGGTTCGGTGACCTGCTCTTCCGGACCTCGCTGACCGATCCGGTGCTCAACGCCCGGCTGGGCCGGGTCACCACCATGCTCGACCACCCGGCGACGCTGAGCCAGCCCGGCACCCTGCTGCGGACGCTCCGGCTCGGCCTGTTCCGGAGCCGTTCCACCACCACCGGCACGACCGAGGAAGGGCTCGCCCCGAGGTGACCGGAGCGGGTCGGCGCGTTCGCGACCGGGAACTGCCGGCTCAGGCCAGGTGGCCGCCGATCTTCGTGTAGCCGCGCAGCAGGTCCCGCGAGATGATCAGTCGCTGCATCTCGTCGGTGCCCTCGAAGATCCGGTACAGCCGGACCTGCCGGTACCAGCGTTCGATCGGCAGCTCCCGGGTGTAGCCCATCCCGCCGTGGATCTGCAGCGCCCGGTCGACCACCCGGTTGACCATGCCGGCGCCGTAGAGCTTGCCCATCGAGGAGGCGTGCCGGGGGTCCATGCCCTGGTCGACCGTCCAGGCGGAGCGCAGCACCAGCCAGCGGGCCGCCTCCAGCTCGGTCTCCGAGTCGGCGATCATCCACTGGATGGCCTGGTTGGTGCCGATCTTCGCGCCGAAGGTCTCCCGGGTGTTGGCCTGGTCGATCGCCATCTGCAGGACCCGCTCGGCGATGCCGATCGCGTGCGACGGGATGGTGTAGCGACCCTTGCCGATCCACTCCATGCCGAGCGCGAAGCCCTGGCCGATCTCGCCGAGGATGTTGCGGTGCGGCACCCGTACGCCGTCGAAGACCAGCGCGGCCGGCCCACCCTCGCCCATGGTCTGGATGAACTCCGAGCGCCAGCCCATCGACCGGTCCACCAGGAACGCCGTGGCGCCGCCGTTGCGGGCGCCCCTCTCCCGGTCGGTCACCGCCACCACGATGGCGAAGTCGGCGTCGTTGCCGTTGGTGATGAAGGTCTTCTCGCCGTCGAGGATCCAGTCGTCGCCGTCCCGGCGCGCGCTGAGCCGGATGTTGGCCGCGTCCGAGCCGGCCCCCGGCTCGGTGATCGCGAAGCAGGAGATCCGCTCGCCCTCGATGGTGGGGAGGAGGAACTCCCGCTTCTGCTCCTCGGTGGCGTGGAAGAGGATGTTGTCGGCCTCCCCGCCGAAGCGGAACGGGACGAAGGTGCGGCCCAGCTCCGTCCAGATCAGCGACTGCATGACGGCGGGCAGGTCCATCCCGCCGTACTCCTCGGGGGTGGCCAGCCCCCAGAAGCCGAACTTCCGCGCCTTCTGTTGCAGCTCGCGCAGCTCGTCGCGGGTCACGCCCGGCTGGTGGGCCCGCTCGCGGCGCAGCACCTCCTGCTCCAGCGGCAGCACCTCGCGGGTGATGAACGACCGGGCGGTGTCCCGGACCGCCCGCTCCTCGTCGGTCAGTGAGAAGTCCATGCTGGTCCCTTCCGCCGTCGTGGTGCCGTCCCGGTTAAACTAGCGGTGTTAGTTTTCCGCCGTCCAGACCCGCGAGGAGCCGACGTGCCCCGACCCCGGCAACCGGTGCTCACCCGGGAACGGATCGTCACCGCCGCCCTGGCGCTGATCGACGCCGAGGGGCTGGCCGCGTTCTCCACCCGCCGGCTCGCCGCCGCGCTCGGCGTCCAGGGCCCCTCGCTCTACCACCACTTCGCCAACCGCGACGCGATCCTCGACGCGGTCGCCGACAGCGTCACCGCCGCCGTGGACACCAGTTTCTTCGCCCGCCACGAGTGGCGGGAGGCGCTGCGCCGGTGGGCCTGGTCGTACCGGGCGGCGCTCACCGCGCACCCGAACGTCGTTCCCCACCTGGCCCAGGGCCCGGGGCGGCGACCGGCCGCGCTGGCCATGGCGGACGCGGTCTACGGCGCCCTGGTCAAGGCCGGCTGGCCGCCGGCCCGGGCCACCCACGTCGGCGCGGCGATGCGCTACTTCGTCGCCGGGTCGGCGCTGGGCTCGTTCGCCCGCGGCTTCGTCGAGGATCCCGAGCTGTACGCCGCCCACTACCCGCATCTGCGCCAGGCCCACCGCCTCGCCGAGCACCAGCGGAGCGTGGACGAAGGTGCGTTCGCGCTCGGTCTGGACGCGCTGCTGCACGGGTTGGCCGCCGAGCACGCCCGGACCGCGGGTCTGGAGCCGGCCGGGCCGGCGCGGTAGCGTCGAAAACTCCCAGCGCTAGTCTCCTCACCCCCGAAGGACGACATGGATCTCGCCGCCGCGCCACCCGCGCTCCTGGTCCGCCGGCACCTGCACATCGGCGGCGCCTGGGTCGACCCGTCCGACGGCGAGCGCATCGCCGTGGAGAACCCGGCCACCGGGGAGATCGTCGGGCAGGTGCCGGCCGGCGCCCCGGCCGACGTCGACCGGGCCGTCGCCGCCGCCCGGGCCGCCCTCCCCGGCTGGGCGGCGACCGACCCGGCCGACCGCTCCGCCCACCTCGACCGGCTGCACGCCGCGCTGACCGCCCGCGCCGACGAGATCGCCCGGACCATCGCGCTCGAACTCGGCACCCCGCTCAAGCTGGCCGCCCGGGTGCAGACCGGCCTGCCGCTGACCGTGCTGCGCAGCTGCGTCGAGCTGGCCGCCCGGCCGCCGGCCGAGGAGACGATCGGCAACTCCCTCGTGGTCCGCGAACCGGTCGGCGTGGTCGGCGCGATCACCCCGTGGAACTACCCGCTGCACCAGGTCGTCGCGAAGCTCGCCCCCGCCCTGGCCGCCGGCTGCACGGTGGTGCTCAAGCCCAGCGAGCTCACGCCGCTGGCCGCGTACCTGCTCTTCGACGCGGTCACCGAGGCCGGGCTGCCGGCCGGTGTGGTCAACCTCGTCCCCGGCACCGGGCCGGTGGTCGGCGAGGCGCTCGCCGCCCATCCCGACGTGGACCTGGTCTCGTTCACCGGCTCCACCGCCACCGGCCGCCGGATCGCCCACCTCGCCGCCGACCGGATCGCCCGGGTCGCCCTCGAACTGGGCGGCAAGTCGGCCAACCTGATCCTGGCCGACGCCGACCTCGCCACCGCGGTCAAGGTCGGGGTGGGCAACGCCCTGCTCAACTCCGGGCAGACCTGCACCGCCTGGACCCGGATGCTGGTCCACCGCGACCGGTACGACGAGGCGCTGGACCTCGCCGCCCGTGCCGTCGCCGCCTACCGGCTCGGCGACCCGTTCGACCCGGCGACCCGGCTCGGCCCGCTGGTCTCCGCCGCGCAGGCCGAACGGGTCCGCGGCTTCGTGGACCGGGCGCTGGCCGACGGGGCCCGCCTGGTCGCCGGTGGCCCCGACGCCCCGCTGCCGGCGCGCGGGCACTTCGTCGCCCCCACCGTCCTCGCCGACGTGCATCCGGACAGTGAGCTGGCCCAGGAGGAGGTCTTCGGCCCGGTGCTCGCGGTCATCGGATTCGCCGACACCGACGAGGCGGTCGCCATCGCCAACAACTCCCGCTACGGCCTCGCCGGCGCGGTCTGGTCCGCCGACACCGAGCGGGCGGTCGCCGTCGCCCGGCGGCTGCGCACCGGCCAGGTGGACGTCAACGGCGGCGCTTTCAACCCGCTCGCCCCGTTCGGCGGCTACCGGCAGTCCGGCCTCGGCCGGGAGCTGGGCGGGTACGGCATCGACGAGTTCACCGAGCTCAAGGCGATCCAGCGATGAGGGCGCTGGTGGCCCGGGGCCCCGGCCTGCCGCTCCGCGTCGAGCAGGTGCGCCTGCCCCCGCCCGGCCCGGGCGAGCTGCGGGTCCGGGTCCGGGCCGCCGGGGTCTGCCACTCCGACCTGTCCATGGTGAACGGCACCCTCGCCCCGGCGTACCCGCTGGTGCTCGGCCACGAGGCGGCCGGCGTGGTGGTCGAGTCCGGGCCCGGCGCCCGGATGCCGGTGGGCACCCAGGTGGTGCTGAACTGGGCGCCGGCCTGCCGGGCGTGCTGGTTCTGCCGACACGACGAGCCGTGGCTCTGCGCCGCCAACACCGCCCCCGCCCTGCCCCGGGGCGAGACCGCCGACGGCACGCCGCTGCACGTCACCCTCGGGCTCGGCGCGTTCGCCGAGGAGGTGGTGGTCTCCGCGGCGGCCGTCGTCCCGGTGCCCGTCGACCTGCCCCCGGAGTGGGCCGCCCTGCTCGGCTGCGCGGTGCTCACCGGCACCGGCGCGGTCCGCAACACCGCCCGGGTCGCCGCCGGCCAGTCGGTCGCGGTGATCGGGCTCGGTGGGGTCGGCCTGTCGGTGCTCACCGCCGCCCGGGCCGCCGGCGCGGCGCCGATCGTCGCGATCGACGTGGCCGAGGCGAAGCGGGACCTCGCCCTCGCCGCCGGCGCCACCGAGTTCCTGCTCCCCGACGACCGGCTGTCGAAGCGGGTCCGGGCGCTCACCGAGGGCCGCGGCGTCGACCACGCCTTCGAGTGCGTGGGCCGGGCCGCCACCATCCACACGGCGTGGCGGCTGACCCGGCGCGGGGGAGCGGTCACCGTGGTCGGCATGGGCGGCCGGGACGACCCGCTCAGCCTCGCCGCCGCGGACATCTTCCACTCCGCCCGGACGCTGCGCTCCTCGGTGTACGGCTCGTCCGATCCGGACCGGGAGGTGCCCGCGCTGGCGCGGCAGGTGGGCGACGGGACGCTGGACCTGGCCCCGCTGATCAGCGGCCTGGTCCCGCTCGACGACGCCCCGGCGGCCTTCGACCGGCTGGCCCGGGGCGAGGGCGCCCGCTGGGTGGTCACCTTCCCCGACTGACGCCCGCGCCGCCGCGGCCGACCTCGGCAGGTGGGCCGACCACATGGGAGCGGTCGCGGACCCCACCCTGTTCACCATCGTCGATCCCGCACCGCCGTCCGGGTGGGAGGGGACATGTCCGTCGCCCCCGCGTGGACCGGAGGGAAAGTGTGGGGAACCGACATGGCTCGACTCCGGCCGTGCCCCGTAGGTTTCCTCCACGCGACGACCCTGTGACCCCGGTCACCGACCCCGGTCGTCGCCGCTGACGTGCGGAGGATGAGGCGATGGCCGGGCAAGCGCTCCTGTCGGCCCGCGGGCTGAGCCGCGACTTCCGGGGCTTCCGGGCCGTCGACCAGGTCGACCTGGACATCGCGCCGGAGAGCGTGCACGCCCTGGTCGGCCCGAACGGTGCCGGCAAGACCACCCTGTTCAACCTGCTCACCGGCTTCCTGCCGCCGACCGCCGGGCGGATCGAGCTGGCGGGTCGGGACATCACCGGGCTGCCCCCGGAGCGGGTGGCCCGGCTCGGCGTGGCCCGCTCGTTCCAGATCACCAGCCTCTTCCCGCAGCTGTCCGCGCGGGAGCACGTGGAGCTGGCGTTGCAGAGCCCGAGCGGGCTCGGCTGGCGGTTCTGGCGCTCGGCGAAGCTGATGGGCCGCTACCGGGACCGGGCCGACGAGCTGCTCGACATGGTCGGGCTCGCCGCGCTCGCCGAGGCCCCCGCCGAGGCCCTCGCCTACGGGCGCAAGCGCGCCCTGGAACTGGCCATCGCCCTCGCCCTGGACCCGAAGGTGCTGCTGCTCGACGAGCCGACCGCCGGGATGGGGCTGGAGGACGTCGACCGCACCGTCGAACTGGTCGCCCGGGTCCGCGCCGGCCGGACCGTGGTGATGGTCGAGCACAACATGAGCGTCGTCGGCCGGCTCGCCGACACCGTCACCGTGCTCCAGGCCGGCAAGGTGCTGGTCGAGGGGCCCTACGAGCAGGTCCGCGCCGACGAGCGGGTCATCACCGCCTACCTGGGAGCCGCTGATGCTGCGCATTGAGAACCTCTCCGCCTGGTACGGCGAGGCGCAGGTGCTGCGGGAGGTGAGTCTGGACGTCGCCGCCGGCGAGGTGGTCACCCTGGTCGGCCGCAACGGCGCCGGCAAGTCCACGCTGCTGCGCTGCGTGATGGGCCTGCACCCCGGCCGGCGCGGCACGGTGGAGCTGGACGGCCGGGACATCGGCCGGCTGCCGGCGTACAAGCGGGCGCGGCTCGGGCTCGGCTGGGTCCCCGACGACCGCGGCGCGTACGCCACCCTGACCGTCACCGAGAACCTCACCCTGCCGCCCCGGGTCGGCCCCGACCCGTGGCCGCTGGAGCGGGTGTACGAGGCGTTCCCCGCCCTCTGGGAGCGCCGCGACTCGGCGGCGACCATGCTCTCCGGCGGCGAGCAGCAGATGCTCGCGCTGGCCCGGGTGCTGCGGATGGGCGCCCGGCTGCTGCTCTGCGACGAGCCCACCGAGGGGCTCTCCCCACTGCTCGTGCAGCAGGTCGGTGACCTGCTGCGGGAGGCCAAGAAGCACGGGGTGACCGTGCTGCTGGTCGAGCAGAACCTGCACTTCGCCACCGGCGTCGCCGACCGGCACTACCTGCTGGCCGAGGGGCGCGTCGTGGAGGCGATGGCCAACTCCGAGGTGCGCTCCCGGGAGCGCGAGCTGCTGGCGTACCTCGGGATCTGAATCATTTCGACGGCTGACCCGCGCGGTGCCCGCGCGGATGAAGGGGATGGACATGCGTAGGAGCGTGGGTGTGGCCGCCGCGTCGGCGGCGGTGGTCTTCGCGGCCGGTTGCGGCGGCGGTGGTCCGCAGTCCGGCGGCGACCAGAAGCTGACCGGCGACAAGATCGTCCTCGGAGTGCTCAACGACCAGTCCGGGGCCTACTCGGAGCTGTCCGGGAAGAACTCGGTGAAGGCCGTCGAGATGGCCATCGCCGACTTCAAGGCCCGGCACGGCGACAAGGCGGTGACCAAGGACGTCACCGTGGAGACCGTCGACCACCAGAACAAGCCCGACGTCGCCAACAGCAAGGCCGCCGAGATGTACGACCGCAAGGGCGTCGACCTCATCCTCGACGTGCCGACCTCCTCGGCCGCCCTGAAGGTCGCCGACGTGGCGAAGGAGAAGAAGAAGCTCTACTTCAACATCGGCGCGGCGACCACCGACCTGACCGGCAAGAGCTGCAACAAGTACACGTTCCACTACGCGTACGACACGTACATGCTGGCCAACGGCACCGGAAAGACCACCACCGAGCAGATCGGCAAGAACTGGTACATCCTCTACCCGAACTACGCCTTCGGCCAGGACATGGAGAAGAGCTTCTCCGCGGCCATCACCGCCGCCGGCGGGAAGGTCGTCGGCAAGGACGGCGCGCCGTTCCCGAACACCAGCGGGGACTTCTCCACGTTCCTGCTCAAGGCTCCGACGTTGACCCCGAAGCCGGAGGTGCTCGGCACCATGCAGGCCGGCGCCGAGCTGGTCAACGTGGTCAAGCAGTACAACGAGTTCAAGCTCCGGGACAAGGGCGTCGGGCTGGCCGTCGGCCTGATGTTCCTCACCGATATCCACTCGCTCACCCCGGCCGCGCTCGCCGGCACCACCTACACCGACGCCTGGTACTGGAACTTCGACCAGCAGAACCGGGAGTTCGCCGACCGGTTCCAGAAGGAGACCGGCACCCGGCCCACCTTCGCGCACGCGGCCAACTACTCCGCCGCCACCCAGTACCTGGAGGCCGTGCAGGCCGCCGGCACCGACGACGCCGACACCGTCGTCAAGGGGCTGGAGGGCAAGGAGGTCAACGACGTCTTCCTGCGCAACGGCAAGATCCGCGCCGAGGACCACCGGGTGGTGCACGACGCCTACCTGGCCCAGGTGAAGCCGCAGGCCGAGGTCTCCGAGCCGTGGGACTACGTCAAGGTGCTCAAGACCATCCCGGCCGCGGAGGCGTTCCGCGCCCCCTCCCCGGACTGCAAGCTGTGACCGGCTTCCTCCAGAACACGTTCAACGGGTTGGTGAGCGGGGCGTTCTACGCCCTGCTCGCCCTCGGGCTCGCGGTCATCTTCGGCATGCTGCGGGTGGTGAACTTCGCCCACGGAGCGTTCTACATGCTCGGCGCGTTCGGGGCGTACGTGCTGCTCACCGAGGCGGGCGTGCCGTTCTGGGCGGCGCTGGTGATCATGCCGGTGGGGCTGGCCCTGCTCGGCATGGCGCTGGAACGGGCGGTCATCCACCGGCTCACCCGGCTCGACCCGCTGTACAACTTCCTGCTCACCTTCGGCCTGACGCTGATCCTGCAGGACCTGGTGAAGACCCGCTACGGCGTGCAGTCCAGCCCGTACGCCACCCCGTCGGCGCTGAGCGGTTCGGTCGACTTCGGAATCTTCGAGTTCCCCACCTACCGGGTGTTCATCCTGGGCTTCGCGGTGCTGCTCTGCGTCACCGTGTGGTGGGTGCTCAGCCGGACCCGGATCGGCATGGTGGTCCGGGCGGCCACCGAGCGACCCGAGCTGACCCGGGCCTTCGGCATCGACGTCGGACGCTGGGTCACGCCGGTCTTCGGCTTCGGCATCGGACTGGCCGGGCTCGCCGGGGTGCTCGCCGCGCCGATGCGGGCGGTCAACCCGCTGATGGGCGCCGACCTGATCATCGTGGTCTTCGCGGTGGTGGTGATCGGCGGCCTCGGCTCGATCTTCGGGTCGGTCGCCGCCGGCTTCGGCATCGGCCTGGTCCAGGCGTGGGGCGAGGCGTACCTCTCCGACTTCCCGATCGTGTCGCAGACGATCGTCTTCATCGTGATGGCCGTCGTGCTGCTCTGGCGGCCGGCCGGGCTGTTCGGCCGTGAGGAGGCACCGGCATGACCGCAGTGGTGGACACCGAGGCCGCTCCCGGGCCGGCCCGGTCAGGGCTGGTCGCCGTCGCCCGCGCCCCCGGCTGGGTGCGCTACGCGCTGCTCGCCGCCGGCCTGCTCGCCGCGTTCTGGCTGCCCAACGGGCTCTACCCGGCGGTGGCGGTGGACATCCTCTGCTGGGCGCTCTTCGCCGTCGCGGTGGACCTGCTGCTCGGCTTCACCGGGCTGATGTCCTTCGGGCACGCCGCGTTCTGGGGCACCTCCGCGTACGTCACCGGGCTGGTGGCGATCCACGCCGGCCTGCCGTTCCCGCTCGCCGTACTGGCCGGGGCGCTCGCGGCGGCGGTGCTCGCGGTGCCGATCGGCTACCTCGCGGTGAAGCGGACCGGCATCTACTTCGCGATGGTGACCCTGGCGTTCGCGCAGATGGTCTACTACGTGGCCAACGAGTGGCGCTCGGTCACCCGGGGCGAGAACGGCCTGCAGGGCGTGCCGCGCGAGCTGTTCGGCCTGGATCTGACCGACGACTACTACTTCTACTACGCGATCCTGCCGATCGTGCTGCTCGGGCTCGCCGCCGCCTGGCGGATCGTGCACTCGCCCTTCGGCCGGGTGCTGGTGGGCATCCGGGACAACCCGGCCCGCGCGCGGGCGCTCGGCTACCCGGTGCACCGCTACAAGCTCACCGCGTTCGTGCTCTCCGGCTTCATCGCGGGACTCGGTGGTGGGCTCTTCGCCGTCGGCCACCGCTTCGTCTCCCTGGACGTGCTGCACTGGACCACCTCCGGCAAGGCGGTCATCGTGGTGGTGCTCGGCGGCATCGGCACCCTCTGGGGCGGCGTGCTCGGCGCGGCCATCGTGGTCCGGCTGGAGGACTGGCTGTCGTTCTCCGGATTCGAGTCCATCGGCCTGGTCACCGGCGGTATCTTCGTCCTCGTCGTGCTGCTGTTCCGGCGCGGCGTGTGGGGCAGCGTCGCCGCGCTCGCGCTCCGCTGGATGGCCGCCCGGCGCAGATGAATTCCCGCGGCGCTGCATCCGAACCGCGCCGTCCCGACGAACCCCCTGGTAGGTGAACGCATACCTGGGGGTACGTCTGGTGCTGACAGAACCTGTGCCGGCCGGGCCGACGCCGGCCGACCCGATGTCGGCCGAGGCGCAGCCGGCTGGACCGATGTCGGCTGGACCGATGTCGGTCGAGGTCGTCGAGGCGGGCCGCAAGCGGCTCGGCGCGGCAGCCGAGGACCTCGACGCCAACCAGGTCGCCGCGCTGGTGCTGGAGCTGGCCGCCGAAGCCAGCGTGGCGGCCGTCTGGCAGCAGGTCTGCGTACCGCTGCTGGGCGCCTTCCACGGGCGGAGCGCCGCCGAGATCGCCATTGAGCACGCCCTCTCCGAGGGGGTGCGGATCGGCCTGGACGTGCACGGCCGGGAACGCGGTCGGCAGCTGCCGCCGGACGGCGTGCTGCTCGCCGGCGCGGAACACGAGGCGCACTGCCTCGGGCTGCACGCCCTCGCCGCCGCGCTGCGCGAACAGGGCCGGGGCTGCCTGCTGCTCGGGCCGGCACTGCCCTGGGCCGCCCTCGCCTCCGCCGTGGCCCGGGCCCGTCCGCACACCGTCCTGGTCTGGTCGCAGAGCCCGCACACCGGCCGCGCGCACCGCCTGGTCCGCTTCGGCCGGGACCTGCCGGGGGTACGCGTCTTCGGTGCCGGCCCGGGCTGGATCGAACCCATCCCGCCACCCTCGGTCCGCCTCACCACCTTCGCCGCCGCCCTCACCGTCTGCCGCACCCCACCCCGCCTGACCCACCCCACCTGACCCACCCCGGCCCGGCGTTAGCACCCCACCCCGGCCCGGCTCGTCAGCGCGTGCGTCGATCATGAAGTTGGCGCCGGTGTGGATCTCTGTACCTGCCACCAACTTCATGATCAGCATGGTGTGGTGGAGGTTTGGGGAGAGTTGTTGTCGTCCTAGCGACAACAACTGTTCACGATCCGGTTGGCGGGTGGGCAGACGGCGCTGGCCGGCACCCCAGGTTCGGGTGCCGGCCAGCGGTCGGTTCGTGTGCGTCAGTTCCAGTGCTTGGCGACGAGGTCGGCGGCCTGCTGCTCCCACTGTGCGTAGTGGAAGGGGTAGGCCGAGACCTGCACGGTCTGGGCGGCCTCGGTCAGCGGCATGTCCTGCCACCCGTCGACCTGCTTCAGACCCTTCAGGAAGGCGAGGGTCGAGTACTCCGGGTCGGTGATCTGCTCGACCGTGCCCCAACCCGAGCTCGGGCGCTGCTGGAACAGGCCCTGCGAGTCGTGGTCGTTGCGCTCACCCAGGTGACCCAGGTTCTCCAGCTTCGACTCCTGCAGCGCCGTGGCGATCGCCACGACGGCGGCGCGCTCGTCCATGTCGGCCTTCTTCGTCGCGGCGATGATCGCCTTGACATTCTTGGTCTGCTCGTCGCCGAGGTCGATGTGCGACTGCTTGCCCTGCACACCGTGCGGGATCAGCTTGCTCTTGTCGGCCTTGTCGGCCTGCACCACGGCGACGGCCTTGGCCTCGACCGGGGCGGCGTGGGCCTCGGTCACCGGGCCGGCGAAGATGCCACCGGCGAAGGCCAGACCCGCGATGCTCAGCATGCTCTTACGCAGAATGTTCGTGTTCATCAGAGAAGCTCCATTCGGGGGTTGGCGACGCGTCCCAATGGGGGTCGGAACACGACGCAAGCACCACGATCAGGCGCCCAAAGATCAGAGGAAAAGAAAGTCTTCGACCGGCGGGCCAGCAAGCCGGGGGGCTCGCGGCACCGGGACTGTGTGTAACGACTACCGGCCGGGTGTCATTCCGCCCGACGGGCGGAGGCTCTCGCTCGTGCCGGGGATGTAACGACCACCGGCCTGCCGTCATTCCGCCAAGGGGCGGGGCTGCTCGTGCGATCGTCCAGGGGATGTAACGACCGGGGACCTGCGGTCATTCCGCCGGGGGACGGGTCCATCGGGCGGCAGCGCAAGTCACCGACTGCTGCGGTCGTACGGGAGATGTAACGACCCCGGCCCCGCCACGATTCCAGCCTGAGCGTGCCGTCGGTCACCGCGAACCACCCGTGGCGGGTACATCCGGACATTGGACCCACGGGGGCCGCGCCTGCGGAAACGGACACCTCGCGCGAAGAAGCCGAGGTGACGCAAGGCCGCGGGAAGCCGACCGGAGGTGACGGCCGCCACATACGATACGAGCCGGTTCCGTATCGGAATCGGGGGCCGTACGCTCAGCACATTACGAGTCTGCTCCGTATCGTATTTCGCGACGCGGGTGAGCCGGGGGGAGAACCGGACGCATGGAACCGCACGAGAACACCGGGCATCCGAGGCGCTGGGCGATCCTCGGCGTGCTGGTGATCAGCCTGCTGGTGGTCGTCCTCGACAACACCATCCTCAACGTGGCGCTGCGGACCCTCGCCGACCCGGTGCACGGCCTCGGCGCCACCCAGGGTGAGCTGGAGTGGTCCATCAACTCCTACACGCTCGTCTTCGCCGGGCTGCTCTTCACCTTCGGCGTGCTCGGCGACCGCTCCGGGCGGCGCCGGTTCCTGCTGATCGGGCTGGTCCTCTTCGGACTGTCGTCCCTGCTCTCGGCGTACGCGCAGAGCCCCGGCCAGCTGATCGCGGCCCGCGCCCTGATGGGGGTCGGCGGCGCGGCGATCATGCCGGTGACCCTGTCGATCATCTCGAACGTCTTCGACCCGCGTGAGCGGGGCCGGGCGATCGGCGTCTGGGCCGGCGCGGTCGGGCTCGCGGTCGCCATCGGCCCGATCCTCGGTGGCGCGCTGCTGGAGCACTACTGGTGGGGCTCGGTCTTCCTGATCAACGTGCCGGTGGTGGCGCTCGGCGTGGTGCTGGTCGCGCTGCTGGTGCCCGAGTCGCGCGATCCCTCCCCGGGCCGGGTCGACCTGCTCGGCGTGCTGCTCTCGGTCGTCGGCCTGGTGGCCCTGACCTACGGCATCATCGACGGCGGCGAGCACGGCTTCGACCGTCCGGTGGTCTGGGCCGCCGTCGGCGGCGGCCTCGCGGTGCTGGCCTGGTTCGTCCTGCACGAGCTGCGCAGCGACCACCCGTCGCTGGACGTCCGGCTGTTCCGGGTGCCGCGCTTCGCGGCGCCGGTGGCGATGGTCGGTCTCATCTTCTTCGCCGCCATGGGCGTGATGTTCTTCAGCTCGTTCTACCTGCAACTGGTCCGGGACTACAGCCCGCTGCAGACCGGCCTGCTCTTCCTGCCCTTCGCGGGCGCGCAGCTGATCTTCGCCCCGCGCAGCGCGGCGATGGTCCGCCGGTACGGGGGCCGGGCCGTCTCCGTGGTCGGCCTCGTGCTGACCGTCGCCGCCCTCGGCGCCTTCGTCTTCGTCGACGCCACCACCCCGATCTGGGTGGTGCTGGTCTTCTTCTTCCTCCAGGGCGCCGGCATGGCCAACATCATGCCGCCGGCCACCGAGTCGATCATGTCCGCGCTGCCCCGGGAGAAGGCGGGCGTGGGCTCCGCGGTCAGCAACACGGTGCGCCAGGTGGCCGGCGCGCTCGGGGTGGCCGTCCTGGGCTCGATCCTCTCCGCCGTCTACCGGGCCGACGTCGCCGCCGCCGTCGACCGCCTGCCGCCGCCGGCCCGCGAGGCGGCCACCGAGTCCGTCTCCGGCGCGTACGCCGCGGCGGGTCAGCTTGGTCCGGCGGGGCCGCAGCTGATCGCGGCGGCCAACGACGCCTTCGTCTCGGCCATGCACTGGGCGGCGGCCTTCGCCACGGTGGTGGCCGCCCTCGGCATCCTGGTGGTGCTGCGGTGGATGCCCGGCCGGGACGCCGCCGACCCCGTCGCCCCGGCGGTGGGCGAGCCCGAACTGGCCGGCACCGCCTGACCTCGGCGACAATGTCCGACGTGACTTCCACCGCCGACGCCCCGCGGTCGCCCGGCCGGCCGCGGAGCGTCCGCGCCGACGAGGCGATCATCGAGGCCACCCTCGACCTGCTCGCCGAGGGCAGCACCGTCGAAGCCCTCTCGATCGAGGCGATCGCCACCCGGGCCGGCGTCGGCAAGGCGACCATCTACCGTCGCTGGTCCGGCAAGGACGCGCTGCTGCTGGACGCGCTGCGCCGGCTCAAGGGCGTGCAGCCGCAGCCGGCCGGCCACTCCGTCCGGGACGACCTGGTGCTGCTGGTCGGGGCGGTGGGGCGCAACATCGACCCGCGCGCGGCCCGGATCATGCCCTGCCTCGTGCCGGAGGTGAACCGCAGCCCGGACCACTACCAGCTCTACCAGAACATCATCGAGCCCCGCCGGAAACTGATGCGCGAGGTGCTCCAGCGCGGCATCCGCGACGGCGAACTCCGGGCCGACCTCGACGTCGAGGTGGCGATGGCGCTGCTCACCGGGCCGATGCTGATGCAGCGGATGCTGCGCTGGCACCCCGAGCTGGACGACCAACTCCTTCCCGAGCGGGTCGTCGACGGCGTGCTGGACGGCATCCGGGCCCGCTGACGCTCGGCCCGCCGACGCTCGGCCCGCTGACGCTCGGCCCGCCGGCGCTCAGCCCGCCGACGTGCGCAGCCGGTGCAGGCGCAGCGCCAGCTGCACCTCCAACGCCCGCTCCGGCTTCTGCCAGTCCGCGCCGAGCAGCTGACCGACCCGTTCCAGCCGCTGGGTCACCGTGTTGACGTGCACGTGCAGCTGCTCGGCGGCCCGGGCCAGGCTGCCGCCCACCCCGAAGTACGCCTCCAACGTCCTCACCAGCGCGGTGCCGCGCCGGGCGTCGTAGTCGACCACCGGCCCGACCGTCGCGGACAGGAACCGGGCGACGTCCTGCTCGCCCTGGTCACCGACGGTGCCGAGGAGCAGCCCGACGAAGCCCAGCTCGGCGGTGCTGGCCCCCTGGCCGGCCCGGCCCAGCGCACCCAGCGCGGTCAGGCAGCGGTCCGCCTCGGTGAACGTGGTGGCCAGCGCCGCCGGCCCCGACGCCGGACCGCTCGCCCCGGCGGTCACCGGGCGGCCGGTCACCCGGGACAGGTCCCGGGCCACCGCGCGGGCGCTGCCACCGGCGTCCCGGCCCGGCAGCATCAGCACCACCCGACCGTCGCGGGCCGCGGCCAGTCCGCCGCGGGTCGAGGCGTACGTGGTGGCCCAGGAGAGCACCCGCTGCCGGGCGGACCCGGTCGCGGCGATCGCGTCCTCGCCGACCGCCACGAGCACGTGCGGGGCGTTCAGGTCGACCCCGAGCCGGCGGGCCCGGCTGCGCAGCGCGTCGGTGTCGCGCAGCGGCCGGGCGATCAGGTCGTCGAGCAGCTCGCCCCGGACCCGCCCCTCGGCCTCGGCGACGGTCCGCCGGAACAGCAGCAGCAGCGCGGTCACCAGCGCCGCCCGCTCCAGGATCCGCTGGTCGGCGTCGACCAGCTCGTCGTCCGGGCGCAGCACCAGCGCGCCCAGGTTCTCCGCCCCGGCCACCACCGCGGCGTACCAGAGCGCGCCGCGCCGTACGCTGCGTCCCTCGGTGCGCGAGGCCGCCACCGCCTCCACCAGGTCCGCCCGGTCCGGCTCGCCGATCTCACCGACCCGGGCCAGCAGCCGACCCTCGGCGTCCAGCGCCAGCAGCGCCCCGCCCAGCACCTCGGTGACCGCCGCGGCGACGTCCTCCATGCCGCCGCCGCGCAGCACCAGCGCGGTCATCCGGTCGTGCGCCGCCGCGGCCCGCTCCACCGAGGTGCTGTGCGCCCGGATGGTGGTGTTGGCCGCGGAGAGCTCGGCCAGCGCCGAGCGGGTCTCGGCCAGCAGCCGGGCGGTGTCGATCGCCACCGCCGCGTGCGCGGCCAGGGACACCAGCAGCGACACCTCCTCGCGGGCGAACGGCCGGGCCGACCGGTTCGCCGCGTAGAGCACCCCGATCACGCTCGACCCGAGCCGCAGCGGCACCCCGAGGATCGCCACCAGGCCCTCCTCACCGACCCCGGCGTCGATGTCGCCGGTGTGGTGGAAGCGCTCGTCCTCCTGGTAGTTCGCGGTGACGTACGGGGTGCCCGACTGGGCCACCAGGCCGCCCAGCCCGTCGCCCATCTCCAGCCGCAGGCGCTGGAACTTCGCCGAGATCGAACCGTCGGTCACCCGCATGTAGGTGTCGCCGCGCTCGTCGTCGTTGAGGGTCATGTAGGCCACGTCGGCGCCGAGCAGGTGCCGGGCGCGGTGCACGATGGCGCGCAGCACGTCGTCCAGGTCGCGCAGGCCGGCCAGGTCGCTGGCCGTGTCGTACAGGCCGGAGAGCTCGGTCTCCCGGCGGCGGCGCCGCTCCAGCAGTCCGCGCACCCGCAGCGCGACGAGCTTGGCCTGCTCCAGCTCGGCCAGCCGGTCGGGGGGCAGCCCGGCGGCCCGCGCGGCCACCAACGGGCCCTCGAACTCGACCGCCGCCGCCTCCCGGGCGAGCAGCTCCAGAAACTCGACCGGCGACGACATGAGGCTCATTGTGCGGGCAGCCACTAGTTCGCCGTCCAGCCCCCGTCGAGGGCGATCGAGGCGCCGGTGATGAAGGCCGCGGGCGGGGAGCAGAGGTACGCCAGCAGCTCGGCGACCTCCTCCGGCTCGATCAGCCGCTTGATCGCGGCCCGGGCCAGCATGATCTTCTCGATCACCTCGTCCTCGCCGATGCCGTGGGTGGCGGCCTGGTCGGCGATCTGGGCCTCCACCAGCGCGGTGCGCACGTACGCCGGGTTGATGCAGTTGGCGGTGACGCCGTGCGCGGCGCCCTCCAGCGCGACCACCTTGGAGAGCCCCTCCAGGGCGTGCTTGGCCGACACGTACGCCACCTTGTACGGCGAGGCGCGCAGCCCGTGCACCGAGGAGATGTTGACGATCCGGCCCCAGCCCTGGGCGTACATGTGCGGCAGCGCCCGCCGGATGATCTGGAACGGCGCCTCCACCATCACCTTGTGCAGGTGGGAGAAGCGCTCGGTGGGGAAGTCCTGCACCGGCGCGACGTGCTGGAGCCCGGCGTTGTTGACCACGATGTCCACGTCCGCGTCGAGCCGCTGCACCGCGGCCAGGTCGGACAGGTCCACCCCCTCGGCCCGGGCGCCGGCCTCGGCGGCCACCGCCTTGGCCGCCTCGACGTTGCGGTCCACCACCAGCACCGCCGCACCGGCCGCGGCCAACCGCAGCGCGCAGGCCCGGCCGATGCCGCTGCCACCACCGGTCACCAGGGCGCTACGACCGGAGAGGTCGACGCGTACGACGTGGGGGACCGCCACGGGTTCTGCCGTCATGGCGCAAGAAGTTACGAGCTGTGTGGCCGGCGGCACATGGGGCGGCGACACATACTCGACCGCCGGTCTGTGTGGGAGCACCCGGACCGGCCGGTGTCACCGTGGACGGCCGCAGCGGGTCCACCAGCGTGCGGCGGGCGGTGTGGCCGGCGGCACGCGCCGCGCCGGCAGGGCCCGGCGTGTCCCCCGGGGCGGCGTGCCGGGCCGACCAGTAGGGTGTCGAACACACGTACTGCTGGCGGCTGGGGGAGGAGGCGGCGTGCGGGTGCTCGGCGTCGACCCGGGGCTGACCCGGTGCGGAGTCGGCGTGGTCGAGGGCGTGCCGGGGAGGCCCTGCACCCTGGTCGCCTACTACGTCGTCTACACCGACCCGGCCGACGACCTGCCGCTGCGCCTGCTGCACCTGGACCGGTCGCTCACCGACCTGGTCGCCGAGCACCGGCCGGACGCCGTCGCCGTCGAGCGGGTCTTCAGCCAGCACAACGTTCGCACGGTGATGGGCACCGCCCAGGCCAGCGGGATCGCCGTGCTCGCCGGGGCGCGCGCCGGGCTGCCGGTGCAGACCTACACGCCGAGCGAGGTGAAGGCGGCGGTGACCGGTTCCGGTCAGGCCGACAAGAAGCAGATGACCAGCATGGTGACCCGCCTGCTGCGGCTGCCCGAGCCACCCAGACCGGCCGACGCGGCCGACGCACTCGCCCTGGCCATCTGCCACATCTGGCGGGGCGGCACCCGCTCGAAGCTCGCCGCCGCGGCCGAGCGGGTACGACGAGGAGGAGCACGATGATCGCCAGCGTGCGCGGCACGGTGACCGCGACCGGCCCGGACCACGCGGTGGTGGAGGTGGGCGGGATCGGCCTGGCGGTGCAGTGCGCCCCGGGCACGCTCGCCGACCTGCGGGTCGGTCAGCCGGCCCGGCTCGCCACCAGCCTGGTCGTGCGGGAGGACTCCCTCACCCTCTACGGCTTCGCCGACGACGACGCCAAGCAGCTCTTCGAGCTGCTCCAGACGGCCAGCGGGGTGGGTCCCCGGCTGGCCCAGGCGGTGCTCGCCGTGCACACCCCGGACGCGGTCCGCAAGGCCATCGCCAACGCCGACACGGCCGCGCTGACGCGGGTGCCGGGCATCGGCAAGAAGGGCGCCGAACGACTGGTCCTGGAGCTGCGCGACCGGATCGGCCCGGTGCCCGTCGGCGCCGACGGCGCGGCCGGGATCACCGCCGGCGCCTGGCCCGAGCAGGTCCGCCAGGCGCTGGTCGGGCTCGGCTGGACGGCCGGGCAGGCCGACCAGGCGGTGGCGGCGGTCGCGGAGACCGTCGACGGACCGACCCCGCCCGTGCCCGTCCTGCTGAAGCAGGCGATCCGACTGCTGGGCCGCACCCGATGACGGCTCCGGACGGCGGTCTGGTCTCGGCGTACGTCAGCGACGCGGAGCTGGACGCGGAGGCCAGCGTCCGGCCGAAGCGGCTGGCGGAGTTCATCGCCCAGCACCGGGTCCGCGACCAGCTCGACCTGCTGTTGCAGGGCGCGATGCGGCGCGGCTCCCCGCCGGACCACATCCTCCTGTCAGGGCCGCCAGGCCTCGGGAAGACGACGCTCGCCAACATCGTCGCCGCGGAGCTGGGCGCCGGCATCCGGGTGACCAGCGGCCCGGCGATCGAGCGCTCCGGCGACCTGGCGGCGATCCTGACCAGCCTGGCCGAGGGCGACGTGCTCTTCATCGACGAGATCCACCGGATCGCCAAGCCGGCGGAGGAGCTGCTCTACAGCGCGATGGAGGACTTCCGGGTCGACGTGGTGGTCGGCAAGGGTCCCGGCGCGACCGCCATCCCGCTGGACGTCGAGCCGTTCACCCTGGTCGGCGCGACCACCCGGTCCGGCCTGCTGACCGGCCCGATGCGGGACCGGTTCGGCTTCGTCGCGCACCTGGACTTCTACGCCCCGGCCGACCTGGAGGCGCTGCTGCACCGGTCGGCGCGGATCCTCGGCGTGCCGATCACCGACGACGGGGCGGTGGAGATCGCCGGCCGATCCCGGGGCACGCCCCGGATCGCCAACCGGCTGCTGCGCCGGGTCCGCGACTTCGCCGAGGTCCGGGCGGACGGCGTGGTCAACCTGGAGACCGCCCGCGCCGCCCTGACGGTGTACGACGTCGACGCGCTCGGCCTGGACCGGCTGGACCGGGCGGTGCTGACCGCGCTGGTCGACTCGTTCCGGGGCGGGCCGGTCGGCCTCTCCACCCTGGCGGTGGCGGTGGGGGAGCAGCCGGACACGGTGGAGGAGGTCTGCGAGCCCTTCCTGGTCCGGGCCGGTCTGCTGGCGCGTACCCCGCGGGGACGGGTGGCCACGGAGGCTGCCTGGCGTCACCTGGGTCGCACGCCACCAAATGGTACATTTGGCACGGAGGTGGCTTCGGTGCCCGATCTGTTCTCCGGTACGCCGGATCAGCCGTGATCCGAACGTGATCTGTACCGCATTCGGCGTTCTCAGGTGCAGGGATTAGACTCGCCGCGGTCTGTACAGGACGTGAGAATCTGCCTCCGCTCCGGCACATCATGCCGAATCGGAGGCCAATGGGAAGGTCACACACCGTGCTTTACGCAGCAGCGGGCGGCGGGGGAGCCGGCGGTCTCACGCCGATCCTCATGATCGCCCTGCTCTTCGGCGTCATGTACTTCATGATGATCCGGCCGCAGCAGAAGCGTCGCAAGGAGGCGGAGGCGATGCAGTCCGCGCTCGCCCCGGGCGACGAGGTGGTCACCATCGGCGGGCTCTACGGCACGGTCACCGGCGTGGCCGACGACACCGTGCTGCTGGAGGTGGCCCCCGGCGTGCAGACCCGCTACGCCCGGCCGGCCATCGCCCGGGTGGTCACCCAGGCCCCGCGCGCCGAGTCGACCGAGCCGGTCACCGAGGACGCCGACGCCGTCAAGGAGTAGGAGCCGGGTCCCGGCCTCGTCCGTGAGGTCGGTGTCCGACAGGACGACAACAACTGGATAGCTGGACCGGCCGCCTCGGCCGGCACGCCTCCGTACCGACCGGCGCCCGCGCCGGCGGCGACAGACCGTGCCGGACCGTGGGCGCCGGTCCGTGGAGAGCACGTCGGCCCCGGACCCCGGGTCCGACCTCGCCGCCGCTGCGCCGGCGGCGCGACCGTCACAGGGAGACAGGACAGCCGTGGCACCACCTCAGGGACAGATGCGCCCCGGGCGGCAGCTCGCCGTACTCGGGCTCATCTTCGTCGTCCTCTATTCTTTGGTGTTCTTCTCCGACGCCAGCGGCAGCTGGAAGGACCGGCTGGAGCCGCGGCTCGGCCTGGACCTGATCGGCGGCACCCGGCTGACGTTGGAGGCCACGAACAACATCGACGGTAAGCCCCCGACGGCGGAGAACCTCGAGGAGGCCCGTCAGATCATCGAGAACCGGGTCAACGCCTACGGCGTCGCCGAGGCCGAGGTGGTCACCGAGGGCAACCGGAACATCGTCGTCTCCCTGCCCGGTGAGAACCGTGAGCTGACCGACGTCGGCAGCGCGGCCGAGCTGCGCTTCCGCAAGGTGCTCAAGGCCGCCGACGGCAGCGGGACGGTCGCCGCCCCCGCCGCGACCCCGTCCGCCCCCGCCTCCCCGGCGCCCTCGGGCAGCGCCGCGCCGAAGCCGTCCGGCAGCGCGTCGCCGAAGCCGTCCGGCAGCGCCGCGCCCAAGGTGACCGCGTCGCCGAACGCCGGCGGTCAGGGCGGCGGCGCCCCCGCGCCGAGCGCCAGCGCCACCCCGTCCGCGCCGGCCTCGCCGAGCGCCCCGGCCGCCTCGCCGAGCGCCGCCCCGGTGCCACAGAGCGTCGCCGACCAGCGCAAGGCCGTCGAGCAGAAGGTCAAGGCGCCGGCCTGGGCCGCCGCGAACGCCCTGCAGGGCCCGGCCGACGTGGCCGCCGACCCCTCGCTGGCGGAGAAGCTCAAGCCGTTCGGCGAGCTCTCCCCGCAGGAGATCGCGGTGCTGACGCCGCAGATGCAGTTCAACGTCCCGACGATCAGCTGCGCCCAGCTCGACAAGCGGCCCGCCGCGTCGATCAAGGACGAGAAACAGCCGGCGGTCGCCTGTGAGGACGGGGCGGTCAAGTACCTGCTCGACGTGGCGAAGGTGGTCGGCACCGACATCGCCGACGCCAACGCCGTGCTCGACCAGACCAGCGCCTGGGTGGTCAGCCTGGACTTCACCGGCGACGGTCAGGACAAGTGGACCGCGCTGACCCGTGAGGCGTTCAACAACGAGGGCGGCGCCTGCGACCCGAGCGCGCTCGGCCAGGACGGCAAGTGCCGGGTGGCGGTCGTGCTGGACAACGAGATCGTCTCCTCGCCGGAGATCCAGGGCGTGCTGACCGGCGACTCGCAGATCACCGGCAACTTCACCAGCAAGGACGCCAACGACCTCGCCAGCGACCTGCGCTACGGCGCGCTGCCGGTGACCTTCGTCCCGCAGACCCAGCAGAACGTCACCGCGACCCTCGGCGACAGCCAGCTGCGCGCCGGTCTGCTCGCCGCCGGGATCGGCCTGCTGCTGGTCGTGGTCTACTCGTTCTTCTACTACCGGCTGCTCGGCTCGGTCATCTTCCTCAGCCTGGTCCTCTCCGCGCTGCTGGTCTTCGGCGCGCTGGTGGTGCTCGGCCGGCAGATCGGGTTCACCCTCACCCTCGCCGGCATCGCCGGCATGATCGTCTCACTCGGTGTGGCGGCGGACTCGTTCGTCATCTACTTCGAGCGGCTCAAGGACGAGATCCGCGAGGGACGCAGCCCGCGCAGCGCGGTGCCGCGGGCCTGGATCCGGGCCCGCCGGACGATCATCTCGGCCAACGCGATCACGCTGATGTCCGCCGTGGTGCTCTACATCGTCTCGGTCGGCACGGTGAAGGGCTTCGCCTTCGCCCTCGGCCTGGCGACCGTGCTCGACCTGGTCGTGGTCTTCCTCTTCCGGCACCCGATCATGACGATGTTCGCCCGGACCCGGGCGTTCCTCTCCCCGCGGGTCAGCGGTCTCGGCCGGGCCCTGCCGTCCCGGGCGGCCGAGCAGGCCAACCCCCGCAACACGCGCGTGAAGGAGGCCTGAGATGGCGAAGGATGGTCTGGCGTCCCGGCTCTACCGGGGCGAGGCCGGTCTCAACATCGTCGGCCGGCGCAAGCTCTGGTTCGGCGTCGCCGCCGGCCTGGTGCTGCTCGCGGTGCTCAGCTTCGCGGCCAACGGCTTCAAACTGGGCATCGAGTTCGCCGGCGGCAACTCGTTCCAGGTGCCGGCCAGCGTCGGCACCCTCGACGGCGCCCGGGAGCAGGTCGACGAGGCCCTCGCCGCCGAGAACACCGGCGCCGAGGTGGTCACCGCGCAGAAGGTGGGCGGCACCGGCGGCGACTTCTACGAGATGCGGACCACGCAGCTCAGCCCGGAGCAGGCCAACGCCGTCAAGGGTGAGATCGCCGAGCGCTTCGGCATCCAGCCCGGCCAGATCAGCGGCGACCAGGTCTCCGAGGCGTGGGGCAAGCAGGTCACCGAGCGCGCGCTGCTCGGTCTGGTGCTCTTCGTCGCGGTGGTGTCGCTCTACCTGATCCTGCGCTTCGAGTGGCGGATGGCGGTCGCCGCGATCGCCTCGCTGTTCATGAACCTGATCCTCACCGCCGGCATCTACTCGCTGGTCGGCTTCGAGGTCACCCCGTCGACGATCATCGGCTTCCTGACGATCCTGGGCTTCGCGCTCTACGACGTGGTGGTGGTCTTCGACAAGGTCCAGGAGAACACCCGGGGCATCACCGCGAACAACAACCTGACCTACGGCGAGGCGTCCAACCTGGCGCTGAACCAGAGCCTGATGCGGTCGCTGAACACCTCGGTGGTCGCCCTGCTCCCGGTCGGTGGCCTGCTCTTCATCGGTGCCGGCCTGCTGGGCGCGGGCACCCTGAAGGACCTGGGTCTGGTGCTCTTCGTCGGCATGGCGGTGGCCTTCCTGACCTCGATCCTGCTGGCCACCCCGCTGCTGGTGCTGCTGAAGAACTACGACCCGCGGATCCAGGCGCACACCAAGCGGGTGCTGGCCCGTCGTGGCGCCGTCGCCCGGGGCGAGGTCGCCCCGAAGAACGCCGCGCGGTCGGCCGAGGAGGCCGGCGAGGAGTCGATCGACGACGCGGAGGCGGGCGCCCTGGCCGGCGCGGCGCCGAAGGTCGGCGCCCGCCCCGCGGCCAAGCGCTCCACCGGCACCCGGGGCGGTCGCCCCAGCGGTGGCGGGGGCAACCGGCCGGGCGGCGCCAAGCGGCGCTGACCGGAGGGGACACCCGGTAGGAATCGACCCGACGGCGTCCGCCATGCTGTGCGAGCAGCATGACGGACGCCGTCGTCGTTGGAAGGGGAACGGAACCGCCGTGACGGAGACCCACAGCACCGTGGTACGGGGAGACAGCGGCCCGGAGGTCGCCCGGTTGGTGGCCAGCCGGGTGCTGGACGTGCCGGACTTCCCGAAGCCCGGCGTCATGTTCAAGGACCTGATGCCGCTCTTCGCCGACGGCGAGGTCTTCCGCGAGGTGATCGACGGCATCGTCGCGCACCACGGGCGTGACTCGTTCGACATCGTGGTCGGCATCGAGGCGCGCGGCTTCGTGATCGCCGCCGCCATCGCGTACGCCACCGGGGTGGGGGTGGTGCCGGTGCGCAAGGCGGGCAAGCTGCCGCGGGCCGCGTACTCCGCCTCCTACGCGCTGGAGTACGGCGAGGCGACCCTGGAGGTGCACCAGGACGCCTTCACCGCCGGGCACCGGGTGCTGGTGGTCGACGACGTGCTGGCCACCGGGGGCACGGCGGAGGCCACCCTCGACCTGGTCGAGCGGGCCGGCGGCACGGTCACCGGCTTCACCGTCCTGCTGGAGCTGGGCTTCCTCGGCGGCCGCGAGAAGCTGGCCGGTCGTCCGGTCCATGCCCTGCTGACCGTTTGAGGCCAGGTCGCCCCGGGGGATCCGGCGGGGACCGTCCGGCGGAGCAGCAGCGCACCCACCGTACGGGTAGCATTGCCCTTTGCTGACCGGACGGGTGACCGTCCGGCGGCGGCAGCACCGCCGGTGTGAGGCCGGCGTGGAACAAGACCGGCCCGGTGGCCGGTTGCAGACAACGTCGGCCGCACGGTCGGCGCGTTCCCGGCGAGCGGTGAGGAGGCCGGTGTCCCACGATGTCGTCCCTCCGGTGGAGGGCACGGTGCACCCGACAGGCGACGCTGACGGTTCGGTGACCGATCGGATGAGCAGTCCGCCGGCCCGGGTGGCGGGCGATGGCGCTGTTCCCGAGGCCGGCCCGGCCGACGGCGGCGCGGTGGTGGTGCCGTTCCCGGCCGACGGCGATTCCCCGTCGAGCGGCGGTTTCGCCCTGTCCAACGCGCCCACCGGTCGACGGGTGCGGGCCCGCCTGGCGCGGTTCAACGCGCCCTGGCAGAGCTCCCAGGTCAGCGAGGTGCTCGAGCCGCTGATCTCCACCCATCGGGAGAACCACCCGAAGGCGGACGCCCGGCTGCTGCAGCGCGCGTTCGACACCGCCGCGCGCTGGCACTCCGGTCAGTACCGCAAGTCCGGCGACCCGTACATCACCCACCCCTTGGCGGTGGCGACCATCCTGGCCAACCTCGGGATGGACACCACCACCCTGGTGGCGGCGCTGCTGCACGACACGATCGAGGACACCGAGTACACCCTCGACCAGATGCGCGCCGACTTCGGCGGCGAGGTCACTCTCCTGGTCGACGGCGTGACGAAGCTCGACAAGGTCAAGCTCGGCGACGCGGCCAAGGCGGAGACGATCCGCAAGATGGTCGTGGCGATGGCCAAGGACCCGCGGGTGCTGGTGATCAAGCTGGCCGACCGGCTGCACAACATGCGTACCCTGACCTTCCTGCCCCGCCCCAAGCAGGAGCAGAAGGCGAAGGAGACGCTGGAGATCCTGGCGCCGCTGGCGCACCGCCTCGGTATGAACACGATCAAGTGGGAGCTGGAGGATCTCGCCTTCGGCACGCTGTTCCCGAAGCGGTTCGAGGAGATCAACCGCCTGATCGGGGAGCACCAGCCGCAGCGCGAGGCGCTGCTGCGCCAGGTCACCCAGAAGGTGCAGACCGACCTCAAGGCCGCCAAGATCAAGGCGGAGACCACCGGTCGGCCGAAGCACCTCTACTCGATCTACCAGAAGATGATCGTGCGGGGGCGCGACTTCAACGACATCTACGACTTGGTCGGGGTGCGGATCCTGGTCGACACGGTGCGGGACTGCTACGCGGCGCTGGGGGTCATCCACGCCAACTGGCAGCCGGTGCCGGGCCGGTTCAAGGACTACATCGCCATGCCCAAGTTCAACATGTACCAGTCGTTGCACACGACGGTCATCGGGCCCACCGGCAAGCCGGTGGAGATGCAGATCCGCACGTACGCCATGCACCGCACCGCCGAGTTCGGCATCGCCGCGCACTGGAAGTACAAGGAGCACAAGGGCACCCAGATCGTCGGGCCGCCGGCGCACATCGACGAGATGACCTGGCTGCGCCAGCTGCTGGACTGGCAGCGGGAGGCGGCGGACCCGAGCGAGTTCCTCGACGCGCTGCGCTTCGACCTGTCCAGCCAGGAGGTGTACGTCTTCACCCCGAAGGGTGACGTCATCCCGCTGCCGACCGGCTCGACGCCGGTGGACTTCGCGTACGCGGTGCACACCGAGGTCGGGCACAAGTGCATCGGGGCGCGGGTCAACGGCAAGCTGGTGCCGCTGGAGTCGACGCTCTCCAACGGTGACGTGATCGAGATCTTCACCTCGAAGTCCGACACGGCCGGCCCGACCCAGGACTGGCTCGGCTTCGTCAAGAGCCCGCGCGCCCGCACCAAGATCCGCCAGTACTTCAACAAGGAGCGGCGCGAGGAGGCGATCGAGGCCGGCAAGGACGCGATCGTCAAGGCGATGCGCAAGCAGGGCATGCCGTTGCAGCGGATGCTCACCTCGGACGCGCTGATGGCGATCGCCCGGGACCTGCACCTGGCCGACGTGGCCTCGCTCTACGCCGCGGTCGGCGACAGCCAGGTCTCCGCCCAGTCGGTGGTGCAGAAGCTGATGGCCGCCTACGGCGGCGAGGAGGGCGCGGCGGAGGACATCGCCGAGACCGCCGTCGCCACCCGGCCGCCGCGCAGCCGGCAGAGCAGCAGTGACCCCGGCGTGGTGGTCCGCGGCGTCAGCGACGTCTGGATCAAGCTGGCCCGCTGCTGCACCCCGGTGCCGCCGGACTCGGTCTTCGGTTTCGTCACCCGCTCCGGCGGGGTCAGCGTGCACCGTGACGACTGCGCCAACGCCGAGGACCTGCGGGCCCAGCCCGAGCGGGTGGTCGAGGTGAGCTGGAAGCTCACCTCCGCCTCGACGTTCCTGGTCGCCATCCAGGTCGAGGCGCTGGACCGGCACAAGCTGCTGGCCGACGTCACCCGGGTGCTCTCCGACGAGCGGGTCAACATCCTCTCCGCCACCGTCACCACCACCCGCGACCGGGTGGCGGTGAGCCGGTTCAGCTTCGAGATGGCCGACCCGAAGCACCTGGGACACCTGCTGGCCGCGGTCCGTAAGGTCGACGGGGTCTTCGACGCGTACCGGGTCACCTCGGGCGCCTGAGCGCACACGCGAAAGCGCCCGCCGGCTTGCCGGCGGGCGCTTCGTCGTACGGGTGGGTCAGCCCTGGATGTCGCTCATCGTCAGCTTGCTGATGACGACCTCCTTCTTGGGGTGGCCACCCCCGGACTGCTTCGCGAACGCCTTGTCGTCGCCGGCCGCCGCGGCCTGCTTGACCAGGTCCATGCCGCCGGTGACCGTGCCGACCACGGTGTAGTTCGGGGGCAGCTGCGAGTCGCCCCAGACGATGAAGAACTGGCTGCCGGTGCTGGCCGGCTGGCCGGAGTTGGCCATCGCGATGACGCCCTCCGGGTAGGCCGGACGCTTGTCCGTGGGCAGGTTCTCCTCGGCCAGGTTGTAGTTCGGGCCGCCGGTGCCGTCGGTCTCCCGCCAGCCCTTGCCCGTGGCGCTCGGGTCACCGCACTGGAGCACCTTGATGCCCTCGGTGACCAGCCGGTGGCACTTGGTGTTGTCGAAGAAGCCCTTGCTGGCCAGGTGGGTGAAGCTACCGGCGGTGCAGGGCACCGCGGCGCGGTCGACCTTGGCGGTGATCGGACCCAGGTTGGTGTCGATCGTCATGGTCTGGGTGCCGGTGTTCTTCTGCTGGGCGGTGGGCAGCCCGACGTCCTTGATCTGCGCGGGCCGGCCCTCCTTCGGCACCTCCGGGTACGCGCACTGGGCGAACCCGGCGGGGGCGCCGGCGGTGTCCGGCTTCTTCTCGTCGTCACCGCCGAGGCTGGTGGCCAGCCAGGCCGTGCCGGCGACCACGAGCAGCAGGACCGCTGCGGCCCCGACGATCGCCTGCGTCTGCCGGCGCTTGCGGGCCCTGGCCGCGCGCTCGGCCATCTCCCGCTCGAGTCGGGCCCGCGCCGCCGCGCGCTGCCGCTCTCTCGTGGACGTCACGGTCACTCCTCCTGGACTTTCTGGCGCGGTCGCTGCCGCAGGGTACGGGTGGACTTGTCCGGCTCAGCCGGCGCTCGGGCTGGCCGACGGAGCGCCGGAGGCCGAGCTCGGGGCCGGGGCGGGGGCCTCTGTGGGCTCGCCGACGGTGAGCTTGCGCACCACCACGTCGGTCTTGGGCTTGACCTTGGCCCCGGTCCCATTGTCCACGGTCGGCAGGGCGCCGATCTTCTCGACCACGTCCAATCCCCCGGTGACCCGACCGATGATCGGGTACGCCGGCTTGGCGGGGTTGAAGTCCTTGAAGAAGACGAGGAACTGGCTGCCGTTGGCGCCCGGCGGGTTGGCCACCATGGCGACCGTGCCCTTCGGGTACGCCGGGGCCTGCCCGGGGGCGGGGCTCGCGGCTGGCGCCGCCGGGACGTTCTCGTCGTAGAACGAGTAGGTGGGGCCGCCCACCCCGGTGCCGCTCGGGTCGCCGCAGCGCAGCGCGCCCTCGGCGGTGATCTCGTGGCACTTGGTGTTGTCGTAGAACGACCGGCCCGCCAGGTGGGCGATGCTCGCCCCGGCACAGGGCGCCCCGGCGAGGTCCAGCTCGGCGGTGATCGGGCCGCCCTGGTCGGTGGTGATCGTCATCGGCCGGGTGCCGGAGGTGGGCAGTCCGGTGGTGGCCGGGGTGCCGACGTCCTTGAGGTTGGTGTTGGCGCCGGCGTCCTGCGGCGTCCAGAGGCAGACCTCCTCGGCGGCCGTCGGCTTCCGGTCGCGGTCGAACGCGCCCAGGCCCCAGGCGGAGCCGAGCACGATCAGCGCCAGCACGACCGTGGCGCCCACACCGGCCTGGATCTGCCGGCGGCGCCGTATCGAGGCGGCCCGGCGGGCGAGCTGCCGGTCGAGCTTGGCCCGCGCCAGTTTGCGCTGCCGGTCCCTGCTGGAAGCCACTCGTGCTCCCCTTCCTCTACCCTGGTCGTCACCGGCGGTCGGGCCGCTCGCGCCCGCCGTACCGCGGGGTGCGCCACGCCACACGCCCGCCAGAGTGTACGGGTAGCCGCTGTGAATGTGGTGTACGAGGCCCGGGCTGCGTTTATCGGAGTGCGTCACTGTGCCGGGCGGGGCCGGCGGGACCGATGGGTCCGCGAATTCCGCTCGGCGCTGCGACTAGGCTGCGAAGGGGACGACGACTCGACGGAAGGGGAGCGGACGTGCTCGTGGCCGGCTTTCCCGCGGACGCCTTCGGCACCAACTGCTACGTGGTGGCGACCGCGCCGGGGGAGCAGTGCGTGGTGGTCGACCCCGGTATCGGGGTGCTCGACCGGCTCGACGCCGTGCTCGCCGAACACCGCCTGCACCCGGCCGCCGTGCTGCTCACCCACGGCCACCTCGACCACACCTTCTCCGTGGCGCCGGTCTGCGGCGCCCGGGGCATCCCCGCCTACGTCCACCCGGACGACCGGGAGTTGCTCGCCGACCCGGCCAAGGGGCTCTCCGCGGACCTCGCCCAGCTCTTCGGCGGCCGGCTGCCGTACACCGAGCCCGACGACGTGGCCGAGCTGACCGACGGCGCGACCCTGGCCCTGGCCGGGTTGGAGATCACCGTCGACCACGCACCGGGCCATACCGGCGGGTCGGTGCTCTTCCGGCTGCCCGGCGCCGGCTCGCCCTGGGAGGCGGAGCAGCTCTGCCTCTCCGGTGACGTGCTCTTCGCCGGCTCGATCGGCCGCACCGACCTGCCGGGCGGCAGCATGCCCCGGATGCTGACCAGCCTGCGGGAGAAGGTCCTCCCGCTGGCCGACGACACCGTCGTCCTGCCCGGCCACGGCCCCGTCACCACCATCGGCCGCGAGCGCGCGAGCAACCCGTACCTCGTCGAGGTGGCGGGCGACGCCGACGCGCGCCCGGCCGCGCCCGCCCGCGGTCTGTAGACCCACCGCGCCCACGACCTGACCGCGCCGCCCGCGCGGGACCGCAAGGAGTACGCCATGAGCAAGCCCACGCCCATCTCCGGCTTCCCGGAGTGGACGCCCGCGCAGCGGATGATCGAGCAGTTCGTCCTCGACCGGATCCGCGCCACCTTCGAGCTGTACGGCTTCGCGCCGCTGGAGACCCGCTCGGTGGAGCCGCTGGACCAGCTGCTGCGCAAGGGAGAGACCTCCAAGGAGGTCTACGTGCTGCGCCGGCTCCAGGCCGACACCGACGGCCCGGCCGGGGACGACTCGCTCGGTCTGCACTTCGACCTGACCGTGCCGTTCGCCCGGTACGTGCTGGAGAACGCCGGCAAGTTGCAGTTCCCGTTCCGCCGCTACCAGATCCAGAAGGTGTGGCGGGGTGAGCGCCCGCAGGAGGGGCGTTACCGGGAGTTCCTCCAGGCCGACATCGACATCGTCGACCGGGACACCCTGCCGGCGCACTACGAGGCGGAGATGCCGCTGGTCATCGGCGACGCGCTGCGCTCGCTGCCGATCCCGCCGGTGCGGATCCAGGTCAACAACCGCAAGATCTGCGAGGGCTTCTACCGGGGGGTCGGGATCGGCGACCCGGAGGCGGCGCTGCGCGCGGTGGACAAGCTCGACAAGATCGGCCCGGCGCGGGTGGCCGAGCTGCTGGCCGAGACGGCCGGGGCGAGCGAGGCGCAGGCCAAGGCGGCGTTGGCGCTGGCCGAGATCTCGGCGCCGGACGCCTCCTTCGCCGACGCGGTGCGCGCCCTCGGGGTCAGCGACCCGCTGCTCGACGAGGGGATCGCGGAGCTGGTCGCCGTGATGGAGACCGCCACCGCGCACTCGCCCGGGCTCTGCGTCGCCGACCTGCGGATCGCCCGTGGGCTGGACTACTACACCGGCACCGTGTACGAGACGCAGCTGGTCGGCTACGAGCGGTTCGGCTCGATCTGCTCCGGCGGTCGGTACGACAACCTGGCCAGCTCCGGCAACGTCCGCTTCCCCGGGGTGGGCATCTCCATCGGGGTGACCCGCCTGCTCGGCCTGCTCTTCGGCGCCGACGCGCTCACGGTGTCCCGCAGCGTGCCGACCTGCGTCCTGGTGGCGGTGACGAACGAGGACGACCGGGCGGCGAGCAACCGGGTCGCCGAGGCGCTGCGCTCCCGGGGCGTGCCCACCGAGGTGTCGCCGAGCGCGGCCAAGTTCGGCAAGCAGATCCGGTACGCCGAGCGGCGCGGCATTCCGTACGTCTGGTTCCCGGGCGCCGAGGGCGCGCCCGACGAGGTGAAGGACATCCGCTCGGGTGAGCAGGTCACCGCCGCGACGGGGGAGTGGACCCCGCCCCGCGAGGACCTGAAACCCCTGGTCGGCTGAGTGGATTACTCGCGCGTACGTCGGGAAAGACCTACGGTGGCGTAAGTTACGCCACCGTAGGGAGATCGTCATGACCGCCTCGCTGAGCCAGACCGCGCTGCTCCTCGAACTCGAACCCGTGGTCGAGAAGAACCTCGACCGGCACCTGTCGATGGCCAAGGAGTGGTTCCCGCACGAGTACGTGCCGTGGAGCGAGGGCCGCACCTTCGACGGGCCGCTCGGCGGCGAGCCGTGGTCGGCGTCGGACTCGACGATCCCGGACGTGGCCCGGACCGCGCTGATCGTCAACCTGCTCACCGAGGACAACCTGCCCTCGTACCACCACGAGATCGCGACCCTCTTCGGGCGGGACGGCGCGTGGGGCACCTGGGTGCACCGGTGGACCGCCGAGGAGGGGCGGCACGGCACGGCGATCCGTGACTACCTGACGGTGACCCGGGCCGTGGACCCGGTGGCCCTGGAGCGGGCCCGGATGACCCACATGTCGGCCGGCTACGAGAACGTGCACGGCGACGAGGTGCTGCACTCGCTGGCGTACGTCTCCTTCCAGGAGCTGGCCACCCGGATCTCGCACCGCAACACCGGTCGGGCCACGGGTGACCCGGCCTGCGAGGCGCTGCTCGCCCGGGTGGCCGCGGACGAGAACCTGCACATGGTCTTCTACCGCAACCTGCTCGGCGCGGCCTTCGAGCTGGCCCCCGGCCAGGCCATGCGGGCGGTCGCCGACGTGCTGGCGAACTTCCAGATGCCCGGCGTGGGGATCGAGGGCTTCGCCCGCAAGTCGGTGGCGATCGCCCTGGCCGGCATCTACGACCTGCGCCAGCACCGCGACGAGGTGGTGGTCCCGGTGCTGCGTCAGTGGGACGTCCTCAACGTCACCGGCCTGGACGCCGACGGCGAGGCCGCCCGCGAGGAGATCGCCGCCCACCTCGACGCCCTGGAGCAGTCCGCCTCCCGCTTCGAGGAGAAGCGCGCCGCCCGCGAATCCCGCCTCGCCACCCGCCCCTGACCCCCCGTTCCACTCCGCTGATCATGAAGTTGACGGCAGGCACGGAGATCCACATCGCCGCCAACTTCATGATCAGCGCGCCGCGGTGGGGGGTGGGGTCAGGCGGGGGAGTCGAGGGGGAACAGCAGGCAGGTGGAGGTGGCGTGGGCGATGAGGCGGGACCGGGTGTCGGTCAGCCTCGCCTCGGCCAGCGCGGTGCGGCGGCCGCGCTGCAGGACGGTGCCTTCGCAGCGCAGGACGCCGCTGGCGACGGTGACCGGGCGGAGGAACTTCACGTTCAGGTCCAGCGAGGTGTAGCCGACCCCGGCCGGCAGGGTGGTGTGCACCGCGCAGCCCGCGGCCGTGTCCAGCAGGGTGGAGATGACCCCGCCGTGCACCGTACCGAGCGGGTTGTAGTGGAACTCCTGCGGGACCAGCTCCACGGCGACCCGGCCCTCGTCGGCCTCCATCCGGCCGATGTCGATCAGGTGCATGATCGGCGGCGCGGCCAGTTCACCGGCGATCATCGCGCGGAGCAGTTCCAGGCCGCCGCGCCGGCCCACGTGGGCGGCGCCGGCCACCGGGTCGGACCAGGAGAAGGTGCGGCTGCGCGCCGGGTCCTGCTGCGTCTGGGTCATGGACTCAGCCTGGCAGCACGTTGCTGAGTCTGTCAATCAGACCTAGCCTGGTCCCATGAGACCCGCGGCGCTGGACTGGTCGGTGGAGAACTGCACCATCGCCCGGGCGATGGAGGTCCTCGGTGAGCGCTGGACCCTGGTGGTGCTCCGTGAGGTGTTCAACGGCATCCGCCGCTTCGACGACATGCGGGTGCGCACCGGCATCCCCCGCCAGGTGCTCACCAACCGGCTCGCCACCCTGGTCGCGCAGGGTGTGCTGCGCCGCGAGCCGTACCGGGAGCCGGGCAGTCGGGTGCGTCACGAGTACCGGCTGACCGACAAGGGACTCGACCTCTGGCCGGTGCTGGTGGCGGTGCTCGGCTGGGGCGACCGTCACCTGGCCGACCCGGACGGCTCCCCGCTCAGCGTGGGACACCGCGACTGCGGCGCCGAGGTGCGGGTCCAGTTGCGCTGCGCCGACGGGCACGACCTGACCGAGCCGCGCGAGGTGGTGCCCCGGCCGGGCCCCGGGGCCCGCCGTCGGGCCGACTGAGCCCACCGCCCGCCGGGGGTGCACCCCGGCGACCTCCACCGCCCGCCCCGCGCGTCCTGCGCCGTGGCGGCCCGGTCGCCGGCTCGCCGCGGTCCCGCGCGTCGCGGCCCCGCCGCGTCCCACCCGTCCCGCCGTCGGGTTCGAGGCCACCCGGCCCCGGGTGTCGGCACCGGGCCGTAGCGCCGGGCATCGATGTC
The DNA here is from genome assembly GCF_059359015.1 of Micromonospora sp. LZ37. Classification (NCBI taxonomy): domain Bacteria; kingdom Bacillati; phylum Actinomycetota; class Actinomycetes; order Micromonosporales; family Micromonosporaceae; genus Micromonospora; species Micromonospora sp. LZ37. The sequence goes on from NZ_JCADBL010000015.1 coordinate 82,108, forward strand.
GGCGCACGGGTGACCCGCCGCGGGTGTGACGGCAGGCGTCCGCGATGTGTCCACAGTGTTGCACAGGTGTGTCGGCGGAAGCTCCCCCCAATCCGGACGAATCCAGGTCTTGCCGATGATCTTAAGGATGTGAATACTTCAGTTGATCCGGCCGGTTCCCCCAGTTCGGCCGGGTGGAACACAGGCCCCGTCACCCCCGACGCGGGCTGTCGCCCCCTCCCAGGAGGTTGTTACATGCGACCCACGAGGTCATCGTTCCGCCGCGCCGCCACCCTCGTCGCGGCCGGAGCTCTGGTCGCCGGCTCGCTCATCGGCGCGCCCGCGCAGGCCGCCCCCGCCGCTTCCCCCGACGCCGCCGCCGGTCTGGCCGAGCGCCTCGGCGACCGGGCCGCCGGCACGTACGCCGACGCCAGCGGCAAGATGGTCGTCGCCGTGACCGACGACGCCGCCGCCCGTCAGGTCCGCGCCGCCGGCGCCACCCCGAAGCTCGTCACCCGGGGCGCCGCCGCCCTCCAGGCCGCCACGGCCGAGCTGGAGCGCTCCGCGAAGATCCCGGGCACCGCCTGGTGGACCGACCCCGCCACCAACCAGGTCGTGGTCTCCGTCGACAGCACCGTCACCGGCGCCAAGCTGGACAAGGTCAAGGCCGCCGCCGCCCGCGCGAACGGCGCCATCCGCATCGAGGCCGAGGCCGGCGTGCTGAGCACCCGCATCTCCGGCGGCGAGGCCATCTACGCCGGTGGCGGCGGTCGCTGCTCGCTCGGCTTCAACGTGCGCAACAGCGCCGGCACCCAGTTCTTCATCACCGCCGGTCACTGCACGAACATCTCCGCCAGCTGGTACAGCAACTCCGCGCAGACCACCTACCTGGGCGCGCGGACCGGCACCAGCTTCCCGGGCAACGACTACGGGATCGTGCAGTACAACAGCAGCGTCTCCCGCCCGGGCAACGTCTACCTCTACAACGGCAGCTACCGGGACATCACCGGCTCCGGCAACGCCTTCGTCGGCCAGAGCGTGCAGCGCTCCGGCAGCACCACCGGCCTGCGCAGCGGCTCGGTGACCGCGCTGAACGCCACCGTCAACTACGCCGAGGGCTCGGTCTCCGGCCTGATCCGCACCAACGTCTGCGCCGAGCCGGGCGACAGCGGCGGCTCGCTGTTCAGCGGCAGCACCGCGCTGGGCCTCACCTCCGGTGGCAGTGGCAACTGCCGCACCGGCGGCACGACGTTCTTCCAGCCGGTCCCCGAGGTGCTGAGCCGCTACGGCGTCAGCGTCTACTGACCGACCTTCCGCGAGCGGGCCGCTGGGTGACCGGCGGCCCGCTCCGCTGTGCGGGTGCGAAAGGGCCGCTCCTCGGTGGAGCCGGGCGCCGAAGCTCACCGCGGGTCGCGTCGGGGTCGCGTCAGCGCCACGAGCAGCGGACAGAGCGCCTCCGCGCCGGCGGTCACCCGCTCGGCCAGCCCGATCCTCGGCCCGCCGGCGACCAGCTCGACCACGAACCAGCCGACCAGGACGAGCAGGACCGCCGCGGCGGTCGTACCCCACAAGGGCGGGAGCCCGACGGCGCGGTCGGGCGCGCGGCGGTGACCGGCGGCGAGCGCCGGCCAGAGCGCCAGCGCGCCGAAGGCGATGGCGGCGGCCAGCCCGTGCGGGCCCGACGAGCCCCGCTCGGCCGGCAGCGGGAACACCGCTACGGCGACCGTGGCCAGCCCACCCAGCGCCAGCGTCAGCCGGCCGGCGACGCGCAGCGGGCGCAGCCCGGCCGCGGTCACGCAGTGACAGACACCGAGGCCGACCAGGGCCACCGTCATGATCCAGCGGTCGTCGGCGTCGCGCGCCGCGAGCGCGCTGATCGTGCCGGCGACCTGGTCGAAGCCGCCCGGCTGCCGGGCCGCGGCGAGCGTCCAGCCGCCGATCAGCAGCACCGGGGCGGCGGCGGAGGAGACGAGGGCCCAACGGGGTACGGCGTGCACCCGGCACACCGTACGGGAGCGGGCCCGGCGCGCCCGGTGTCGACCGGGGCCGGCTCCACCGGCGTCGACGGGCAAGCCCTTCCTTCCGGTGAACCGCGCCCGGTGGCGGCCGGGGCGCGGCGGTGCTGACAGAATGCGGAGGGCAGAGATGTACCGCAGATGAGGAGACGCAAGTCGTGATCCGTACCCATGACGCCGGCAGCCTGCGCGCGACGGACGCCGGCACCACGGTGACGCTCGCCGGGTGGGTGGCCCGCCGGCGCGACCACGGCGGTGTCATCTTCGTCGACCTGCGCGACGGCTCCGGCGTGGTCCAGGTGGTGTTCCGCGAGGAGGACGCGCACGCGCTGCGCAACGAGTTCTGCGTCAAGGTGACCGGCGAGGTGACCCGCCGCCCCGAGGGCAACGAGAACCCGGAGCTGCCCACCGGCGAGATCGAGGTGACCGCGGCCGAGCTGGAGGTGCTCTCCGAGGCGGCGCCGCTGCCGCTGCCGGTCGACGACCAGGTCGAGGCCGGCGACGACATCCGGCTCAAGTACCGCTACCTGGACCTGCGCCGCAGCGGCCCGGCCAATGCGATGCGGCTGCGCTCGCGCGCCAACCAGCTCGCCCGGGGCGTGCTGCACCAGCGGGACTTCCTGGAGATCGAGACCCCGACGCTGACCCGGTCCACCCCGGAGGGCGCCCGCGACTTCCTGGTCCCGGTCCGGCTCCAGCCCGGCAGCTGGTACGCGCTGCCGCAGTCGCCGCAGCTGTTCAAGCAGCTGCTGATGGTCGGCGGCATGGAGCGGTACTACCAGATCGCCCGCTGCTACCGCGACGAGGACTTCCGCGCCGACCGGCAGCCGGAGTTCACCCAGCTCGACATCGAGATGTCCTTCGTCACCGAGGACGACGTGATCGACCTCGGCGAGGCGATCGTCGCCACGCTGTGGAAGGACCTGGCCGGCCACGAGATCTCCCGGCCGATCCCGCGGATCACCTGGCACGACGCGATGGCCCGGTACGGCTCCGACAAGCCCGACCTGCGCTACGGCGTCGAGCTGACCGAGCTGACCGACTACCTGCGCGGCACCGAGTTCCGCGTCTTCGCCGGCGCGATCGACGCCGGTGGGTACGTCGGCGCGGTGGTCATGCCCGGCGGCGCGGCGCAGAGCCGCAAGGAGCTGGACGGCTGGCAGGACTGGGCCAAGGCGCGCGGCGCGCGCGGCCTGGCGTACGTGGTGCTCGACGCCGAGACCGGTGAGGCGCGCGGCCCGGTGGCGAAGAACCTCTCCGCCGAGCACCTCGGCGGGCTCGCCGACGCGGTCGGCGCCAAGCCGGGCGACGCGGTCTTCTTCGCCGCCAGCACCAACACCCGCGAGGCACAGGAGCTGCTCGGCGCGGCGCGGATCGAGATCGCCAAGCGGGCCGGCCTGATCGACGAGAGCGCCTGGGCGTTCTGCTGGGTGGTCGACGCGCCGATGTTCGAACGTACCGACGAGGGCGGCTGGACGGCCGTGCACCACCCGTTCACCTCGCCGAACGCCGAGTGGGTGGACCGCTTCGAGGAGGCGCCGGACCGGGCGCTGGCCTACGCGTACGACATCGTCTGCAACGGCAACGAGATCGGCGGCGGCTCGATCCGTATCCACCGGGGTGACGTGCAGAAGCGGGTCTTCGACCTGCTCGGCATCACCGCGGAGGAGGCGCAGGACAAGTTCGGCTTCCTGCTGGAGGCGTTCAAGTACGGCGCCCCGCCGCACGGCGGCATCGCCTTCGGCTGGGACCGGGTCTGCATGCTGCTCGCCGGCGCGGACTCGATCCGCGAGGTCATCGCCTTCCCGAAGACCCGGGGCGGCTTCGACCCGCTGACCGGCGCGCCGACGCCGATCACCGTCCAGCAGCGCACCGAGGCCGGCATCGACGCCAAGCCCAAGGCGCCGACGGGCGCGCACGCCGGCACCGCCGGCCCGGCCGCCCCGGTGGCCGACCCGGTCTGACCCGACCCCGTCACCGAGAGGTCTGCGCCATGATGGCGTGGACCTCTCGGTCGTTTCGTCCCCGCAACGGGTGACGGTCGGCCGAGCCGTGGGACGGAGGACGCGATGACGCTGCTCGTGGTGGGAGCCGGTGGTTTCCTGGGCGGGGAGATCTGCCGGCGCGCGGTCGCGGCGGGCCGGCCGGTGACCGGGACCTGGCACGCCAAGCCGGTGGAGTTGCCGGGTCTGGCGACCCGGCAGCTCGACGTGACCGACCGGGAGGCGGTGCGCCGGCTGGTCGCGGAGGTACGGCCGACCGCCGTGGTCGGCACCCCGTACCGCAACGACGACTGGGCGGTCACCGCCGACGGCGCGGCGCACATCGCGTACGCGGCGGCCGAGGCGGGGGCGCGGCTGGTGCACGTGTCCAGCGACGCGCTGCACGCCGGGCGCCCGACGCCCTACCTGGACGACGACGCGCCCACCCCGATCCACCCGTACGGGGCGGCGAAGGCGGCGGCGGAGACGGCCGTGCGGGCGATCGACCCGACCGCCGTGCTGGTGCGGACCTCGCTGATCGTGGGGGAGGGGAGCAAGCAGATCGAGCTCTGCCGGGACGCCCTCGCCGGCCGGACCACCCTCTTCACCGACGAACTCCGGTGCCCGGTCGACGTCACCGACCTGGCCGACGCCGTGCTCGAACTGGTCGACGGCGACCACGCCGGCCCGCTCAACGTGGCCGGCCCGGAGCCGGTCAGCCGGGCCGGGCTCGGGCTGCTGGTGGCCCGCCGGTTCGGGCTGGACCCGGCCGGCCTGAAGACCACCACGAGCGCGGCGACCGGGCTGGTCCGCCCCACCGACGTGCGGCTGGACTCCTCGCGCGCCGCCGGGCTGTTGCGAACGCGGCTGCGCGGCGTCACCGAACTCTTCACGCCCTGACCCCGGCGCTTCCGTGCACACTTTCTCTGCACAACTATTGTGCAGAGAAAGTGTGCACAAGTATTGTGCGTACATGGGGAGCGACGAGAAGGCCACGCCGCCGCGTGAGGTGCGGCTCGACCACCGACAGGTCCGGGTGCTCGCGCACCCGCTGCGGATGCGCCTGCTCGGCGCGCTGCGCACGAACGGACCCGCCACCGCCACCACGCTGGCCGAGCTGCTCGACACCAACACCGGCGCGACCAGCTACCACCTGCGCCAACTCGCCGAGGTCGGGCTGGTCGCCGAGGACCCCGACCGGGGCAGCGGTCGGCAGCGCTGGTGGCAGGCCGCGCACGACGTGACCAGCTGGGAACCGACCGACTTCGACGACGACCCGGACGCCCGGGCGGCCATCCAGTGGATCCACGGCGACCAAGTACGCCTGCTGGTCGAGCGGGCCGAGCGCTGGCTGGCCGTCGAGCACGAGTGGTCACCGGCCTGGCGGGACGCCTTCGGCATGGGCGACATCTTCCTGAGCATCCCGGCGCACCGGATGGAGGCGCTCAAGGCCGAGGTGTGGCAGGTGCTGGAGCGGTACCACGACGAGGCGGACCCGGCCGAGCCCGGCGCCGAGCCGGTGCACGTCTTCCTCGCCGGCTACCCGATGCTGGAGGGCCGGCGGTGAGCGCGCTGTCCGTACGCCAGATCCGGTTCCGCTACCTCGCCCTCTACGGACTGCGCTGGCTGCCGACCGGTCTGATGATCCCCGTGATGATCCTGCTGATGCAGGAGCGCGGCCTGTCGCTGTCCCAGATCGGCCTGGTCGCCACCGCGCAGGCACTGGTGGTGCTCGCGCTGGAGCTGCCCACCGGCGGCCTGGCCGACGCCCTCGGCCGCAAGCCGGTCCTGGTCGTCGCCGCGGCGGTGAGCCTGCTCTCCCTCTCCCTCTTCGCGGTGGCCGACTCCTTCGCGCTGTTCTTCCTGGTCTGGGCCTTGCAAGGCCTCTACCGGGCACTCGACAGCGGCCCCCTCGAATCCTGGTACGTCGACGCCAGCCTCGCCGCCGACCCGAAGGCCGGGTACGAGGCCGGCCTCGGCTACGCGGGCACCGTCGCGGGCGTCGCCATCGCCGCCGGCGCGCTGCTCAGCAGTGCCCTGGTCGCCCTCGGCCCGGTCGGCCCGGTCAGCGCGCTCACCCTGCCCGTACTGGTCGCCATCGCCCTGCAGGCGGTGGGCCTGGTCGCCCTGCTCACGCTGCTGGTGGAGACCCGCCCGGCGCGGGGCGCGGGCGCGTTGCGCGCCTCCGTCGTCGAGGCGCCCCGGATGGTGGGCCAGGCGATCGGCCTGCTGCGCCGGTCCCGGGTGCTGCTCGCCCTGGTCGCCGTCGAGCTGTTCTGGGGCTTCGGCATGGTCACCTTCGAGTCGCTGCTCCCGGTCCGCCTCGGCGAGGTGGTCGGCGGCGCCGAGCGGGCGGCGACGCTGCTCGGGCCGGCCAACTCGGCGGCCTGGCTCGCCTCGGCGGCGGGCGCTGCGCTGACGCCGCTGCTGCTGCGCTGGTTGGGCGCCGCGCCGGGCGCCGCGCTGATGCTCCTCGTCCAGGCCGGGACGGTGATCGCCATGGGGCTGCTCGCCGGGCCGGTCGGGGTGCTGGTCGCCTACCTGGCCTGCTACACCGTGCACGGCGCGGCCAACCCGCTGCACGCCGGCCTGCTGCACCGGCAGGTCGAGGGGCCGTACCGGACCAGCGTGCTCTCGCTGAACTCGATGATGGGGCAGCCGGGCTTCGCCCTCGGCGCGGTGCTGCTCACCGCGCTCGCCGACACCAGCAGCGTCACCACGGCGATGCTGGTGGGCGCGGCGGTGCTGGCCGCGGCGGCCCCGCTTTACCTGCCGGCCTGGCGGGCCGGGCGCGGCGTCTCCGCGGCCGGCGAACCGGCCGGCGATGCCGCGGTGGCGGCCGACCCCGACGGTGCCGCGCCGGCCACCGGCCCCGGGGCCGGCCCGGGCGTCGCCGAGGCGGCCCCGCTCCGGTGACCGAGCGGCGCGGGCCGGCCGTCCCGGCCATGGCGGTGGGTGTGGTCTGCCTGCGGCCCGGCCAGGCGGACCTCCGTACGAGCGTGATACCTCAGAGGCATATTGATGCCGCTGAGGTATCACGCTGACAGGGGCGTCACTCTGTTCTGCCGTGCCGGCGACACCCCGGCACGGCGGTCACGGGCCGGGCCGGCGCTCAGGCCAGGCGCACCGCGCTGCGGGCGCTGGTGCCGGTGAAGCCGAGCCGCCGGTAGAGCCGCGCCGCCCCCTCGTTGTGGGTGTAGACGCCGAGCGCGACGTGGTCGTACCGGGCGGCCAGCGCCCGGGTCATCCCGACGGTCAGGGCGGCGCCGAGACCCCGGCCCCGCCGGTCGGGCGCCACGGTCAGCCCGGCCAGGAAGCCGACGTCCCCCCGACTGCGGTCCGCGCCGCAGGCGACGAGCCGGTCGCCGTCGCGGATGCCGTACCAGGCGACGATCCCCGGGTCGCCGGGGCGGGAGGTGCTGGTGGGGAAGGCCGCGTCGATCAACGCGCCCAGGGCCGGGTGGTCGGTCTCGTCGAGGCGGACCACCCGGTCCTCTTCGGGCCGGCGGGGCCCGACGGTGCTGGTCCAGAGAAAGTCCCAGTCGTCGTGACGAGCCACGGCCAGCCGGGCGGCGAGCGTCTCCGGGCTGGCCCGGGGCAGGTTCAGCCACTGTCCGGGGCCGACCATCCCGGCGGCGGCGAGGTCGGCGAAGACGTCCAGCGCCGGCGCCGCCGCCCCGATCGCGCCACCCGCCGCCGGGCCCGACCCGGGCGGCAGCAGCCAGGCCACCGCCCCGTCGCGCCGCCAGCCGCGCGGCTGTTCACCGGGCCGGAGCATGTGTCGCACGTACGGATGCTGGTCGGCGGCGGCGAGCAGGGCCGGCCGGCCGGTCAACTCCTGGTCGGCCATGATCACCCGATGAGGGTAGACCGCGACGGCGCGCCGGGCCCACTCCACGGTGGAGATTGACGAGTCGACCGATTGGGTACATCCCGCGCCGACCTACTGGGAACCCCCACCGGAGGAACGACATGCTCGCCATACTCGCGGCCATCGTGTTCGGCTTCGCGCTCCTGATCGATCTGCTCGACACCAACTTCGGGGCGCCGGACCTGTTCAACTGGAACACCCTCGTCCTCATCGGCCTGCTGCTGCTCTCCCTCTACCTGGCCGGCGTCGGCCGCGGCCCGCGCGGCGGGGGCGGCGGTGGCGGAGGCCGCTGGTACCGGGGTCGTCGCCCCGGTCGCGGCTGACCGCAACGGATCACGGTGGGTCCGGCCGCGGCGCGATTCCGGCGTCGCGGACCGGGCCGGTACTGTCTTCGTGATGGATTCCGACGCCCTCTTCTCCCTCGGCGAACCCGCCGCGGCGCCCAGCGCCACCGCGGGCCCCGGTGGCGTGGACGGCTTCACGGCGGTCGGCGACGATTCGCCCCTGCCCGTCCGAATGCGCCCGGCGAGCATCGACGAGCTGGTCGGCCAGGACCACCTGCTCGCGCCCGGTGCGCCGCTGCGTCAGCTGGTCGGGGGCGGAGCCGCGCTGTCGGTCATCCTCTGGGGGCCGCCGGGCAGCGGCAAGACCACCATCGCGCACCTGGTGGCCCGGGCCACCGACCGCCGGTTCGTCGCCATGTCGGCCCTCAACGCCGGGGTCAAGGACGTCCGAGCGGTGATCGACACCGCTCGCCGGCAGCGCCGTGCGGGCGGGCCGCAGACGGTGCTCTTCATCGACGAGGTGCACCGGTTCAGCAAGACCCAGCAGGACTCGCTGCTCGCCGCCGTGGAGGACCGCACGGTCACCCTGCTCGCCGCGACCACCGAGAACCCGTACTTCTCGGTCATCTCGCCGCTGTTGTCGCGGTGCGTGCTGCTCACCCTCCAGCCGTTGGACGACGCGGCCGTGCGCGGCCTGCTCCGTCGCGCGGTCACCGACCAGCGCGGCCTGGGTGGCGCGCTCACCCTGGAGACCGACGCCGAGGACCATCTCGTACGCCTCGCCGGCGGCGACGTCCGCAAGGCGCTGACCGCGTTGGAGGCCGCGGCGGCCTCCGCCGTGGCGGTCGGCACCGGTCGGATCGACCTGGCCACGGCCGAGCAGGCGGTGGACGTGGCGGCGGTCCGCTACGACCGGGACGGCGACGCCCACTACGACGTCACCAGCGCCTTCATCAAGAGCATGCGGGGCTCGGACGTGGACGCCGCACTGCACTGGCTGGCCCGGATGCTGGTCGCCGGTGAGGACGCCCGGTTCATCGCCCGCCGACTGGTGATCTTCGCCAGCGAGGACGTCGGCATGGCCGACCCGACGGCGCTGAGCGTGGCCACCGCCGCCGCGCACGCCGTCGAGTACGTCGGCCTGCCCGAGGCCCAGCTCAACCTCGCCCAGGCCGTGATCCACCTGGCCACCGCACCCAAGTCGAACTCGGCCACCAGCGCGATCGGCGCGGCGATCGCCGACGTCCGGGCCGGCCGGGGCGGGTCGGTGCCGCGCGGGCTGCGGGACGCCCACTACGCCGGCGCCCGCGGCCTGGGGCACGGCACCGGCTACCGCTACCCGCACGACGACCAGCGCGGAGTGGTCACTCAGCAGTACGCTCCCGACGACCTCGTCGGGACCGACTACTACCGGCCCAGCGGGCACGGTGCCGAGCGGTCGGTGGCCGCCCGGCTGCCCCTGCTGCGCCGGATCGTCCGGGGGCTGTCCGCCCCGGCGCCCCGCCCGGACGGGCCGGCGCCGGCGGTGAACGGCCGTCACCCGTCGGGCACGGGGCACACCGGTGGGGCGGATGAGGGCGGCATCGATGCCGCCGAGGAGGGTCAGCAGTGACATCGCGTGGTGGGGAGCGACCGCAGGACGGTCCCGACGAGGGGCGCGACCCTCGCGCCAAGGGGCGGCGCTGGGGCCGGGGCCGGAGCGAGGAGACGCCGCAGGAGCCGGTCGGTGAGGAGTTCGGCTGGATCGACGACCTGCGCAGCGCCAAGCAGCAGCGCGGCGAGCTCGGCCCGGACGGCGAACCGGCCCGCCCGGCGCCCGGCCCGGCCACCCCGCCCGGCGGGTTCCGGCCCGGCGCGGCGGCGGGCCCGCCCGCCGCCGCGCCGCCGCCCGGTGTCGCGCGTCCCGGTGCCACACCTCGTCCCGATGGTCCGCCGTCGGGCGTGGCGCGTCCGGGTGCTCCTCGTCCCGATGGTCCGCCGTCGGGCGTGGCGCGTCCGGGTGCTCCTCGTCCCGATGGTCCGCCGTCCGGTGTGGCGCGTCCGGGTGCTCCTCGTCCCGATGGTCCGCCGTCGGGTGTGGCGCGTCCGGGTGCTCCTCGTCCCGATGGTCCGCCGTCCGGTGTGGCGCGTCCCGGTGGCCCTCGTCCCGATGGTCCGCCGTCGCCCGTAGCTCCTGGTGGTCCTCGTCCGGACGGTCCGCCGTCGGGCGTGGCGCGTCCGGGTGCTCCCCGTCCCGATGGTCCGCCGTCGGGTGTCGCGCGTCCCGGTGGGGGTGGCGCGCGTCCCGACGCCGCCGCTCGTCCCGCCCCCGGCGGACCGGGGCCGGAGGCCGGCCGTGCGACCCGGCCGACGCCCGGCCCCGAGGGGCCTCCGCACGGCCGGTCGGCCGGCCCGCAGGCCGCCCCGCCGGTGCGCGGCGGCTGGCCGGCCGCTCCCGAACAACGCCCCCGTCCCGGTGAGGGCGCCTGGCCCGGTCCGGCGGTGGCCGGGCGACCCGCTACTCCCGGCACCGATCGTCCGGAGGGGGACCGGCCCCGTCCCGACGGCCCGGCCGCCCCGGTCTCCGGACCGGGCGGCACCCCGTCCGGGCGGGCCCGGGCCCGGGCCTCGGCCCGCCCCGCCGGGCCCGGCCAGCCGCCGACGTCCGGTTGGCCGACCACCGACGGTGACCCGCCGCCGGTGGCGGGCCCGCCCGACGGCCCGTCCGGTCGCCGTGCCCCGGAGCGTCCCGGCGGTCGCCGCCGGGCCGCCGAGCCCGACGAGCCCGCGGTGCCGAGGACGGGCAACGCACCCCCCGTGCCGCGCACCGGCCCGAACCCGTCCGACCCCGACGCCGGTGCCGGCGTCCCCGGGCGGGACGGGAGCGGACGGCGTCGGGCCCGGCCCGAACCCGAGGGCGAGGAGCGCGCCGGGCGCCGGGCGGCACCGCCGGAGCCGGCGGGAAAGCCGCGCGGCGACCGTCCGGAGCGGCCCGCCGACTGGCTCCGCCAGGCGGGACGCGCCCACCACACCGATCCCGCGCTGCCGACCATCGACCGCCGCCCCGCCGGCGGCCCCCCGGCCGACGTGCCGCCCGCCGCGGAGGCCCCGGGCCGGGGCGGCCCGGCCGGTCGGGCCCGCGCCGGCGCCCCCGCGGTCCCACCGGGTGAGCCGCGTCCCGGGTCGACCGGTCGGGCGCCGGCCCGGCCCGGCGCCGTGCCGCCCGCCGAGCCGGGCCCCGGCCGGCCCGACGGTCCGGCTCCGTCCCGGGGCGCGACCGGCGACGTCCCCCGCGTCGCCCGCCCCGGCCGCGCCGCTGCCCGTGCCGACGGTCCCGGTTCCCGGCCGGACCTGCCCGCCGCCCGGACCGCCGGCGCCGACAGTGGCACGAACGCGCCCGCCGCCCGGCCCGCCGGTCCCGGCCCCGACGACTCCCGCGGCCGGGCCGTCGTGCCTGGCCGCCCCGCAGCGGACGGCCCCCGGCCCGACGGCCCCGGCTCCCGTTCCGCCGGCTCCGCCCCACGTCCCGACGGCACGCCCCCGGCGCCGGGCCGGCGGGTCGACGGCGGGGAGCGGGCGGCCGGGCCCCGCCCCGGCGGCCCCGAGCCGGTGGTCGGTCAGCGCTCCGGCGGCCCGCGGGTCGACGGTCCCGCCACCGGACCCGGCGTCCGCCCCGGCGCGGGCCGGGGTCCGCGTCCGGACGGTGCGGCCGTGCCCCCCGGCGCCGGGCCGGCCCCGGGCCCCCGTGCCGGCGCCGCGGACGCCCCGCCCGCCCCCCGTCCCGGCGCCCCGGTCCCCGGCGCCCGGGGCGCGGCGCGCCCGAACGGTCCCGCGACCGGCGCCGCGCGCCCGCCCGCCCCGACCGACGCCCCGCGACGTCCCCGGCCCGACGGTGGCCCCCAGCCCGGTGCCCCGGCCGGGCCGCCCGCCGCGGCCGTCGCCCGGGCCGCCGCGCCGGCGGTCCGCCCCGGCGCCGGCCCCGACGGGCCGCCGGGCCGCGCCGCCGCGCCGCCCCGGCAGCCCGGTGGCCCGGCCACCGGAGTCGGACCGGCGCCGACGCCCGGCCGGGCCGGCGAGGCGCCGGCCGTGGCCCGGGCGGCGGCGGTCGTGCCGGCCGCCGGGCCCCGGCCGGGACCGGAGCCGGCGGAGCCGGTCAGCGGTCCACCGCTGCGCCGGGCCGCCGAGGAGGGCGCGGCCGAGGAGGCCGCCGGCCCGGGTGGGCTGCGCGGCGCGCGTTCGGAGCTGCGCCAGCGGGTCCGGGAGCGTCGCCGGCTGCGGCTCGGCATCCTGGTGCTGGTCAGCGTGGTGCTGCTCGGCGCGATCCCGCTCTTCTTCGGTATCCGTACGCTCAGCCGCGACCCGGTCTTCGACGCCCTCGACCAGCTGGACGTGCCCGGCTGGGCGACCGCGGAGACGGTGGACAACGTCAGCGGCAGCCGCTGGTGTCTGCAGGACTGCCGGCTGCGGGAACGCACCGCGGAGTCGGAGCGGGCGCCGGAGGAGACCGCCCGGGTCTACGAGCGGGCGCTGACCGCCGACGGATGGCAGCCGTGGAAGGTGACCCGCTGCCCGGAACGACCGGCCAAGGGCAGCTACACCTGCTGGCGCCGCGACGAGCTCACCCTCGACCTGTGGGTGCGGGCGCCGACCTGCGTACCGCCGCCGGTCGACGGGGAGCCGGCGGTCCCGCCGTCCCCGGCCGCTCCGTCCGCCCCGGCCGCTGCGGGAGAGTGCGCCGGATCGTTGGTGTCGGTGAAGGTGCGCAACGCGATCGACGACGAGCGGACCCGACCACAGCCGAGCACCGACCCGTCACTGACCGGTGAGGATCCGTACCCGACGTTCAGCGGTGACCCGCTCGGCGAGTTGACACGCTCACCGTCCTGAGCCGGTTTCCATCACGGACGGTAGGGTCTGGGGCTGGCGGGCCCGCCCGCGCCCGCTGACCGCCGGCGGGTCGGCGGGTGCCGGAGTGGGCGGGACGGTCGCGCGTTCCGGGGCATCGGGCCCCGGAGCGCCTGCTTGAGGAGGACATGCGCGTGGATGGTGGACAGATCGCTGCGCTGATCGCGGCCGGCGCGTTCCTGATGCTGGTGCTCGTGCTGGCGGTGCCGATCCTGCGGCTGCGGCACACCGTGGACGCCACGACCCGGATGATCAACGACCTGAACGAGCAGACCACCCCGCTGCTGGGCGACGTCAACGTCACCGTCAAGAACGTCAACACGGCGCTGGAGCAGGTGCAGACCTCGCTGGACGGGGTGAACCTCCAGCTCGCCAAGGTCGACACCATGACCAGCCACGCGCAGAACGTCACCGCGAACGTGGCGAACCTGGCGACCGTCGTCTCCGCCGCGGCGGCCAACCCGTTGGTCAAGGTGGCCGCCTTCGGCTACGGCGTCCGCCGGGCCGCCTCGGCCCGCCGGCACGCCGAGACCGAGCGCGAGGTGCGCGACACCATCAAGCAGCAGCGTCGCGCCGCCAAGCGCGGCAACCGCTGAGCCGGCCGGCGACGAGCGGGAGGAACTGAGACATGAGGCGACTGTTCTGGCTGGGCATCGGCCTGGCCGTGGGCGTGGTGGTGGTCCGCAAGGCCACCCGCACCGCGCAGGCGTACACGCCGGCCGGGATCGCGAGCGGGCTGTCCGAATCCGCTGGCAGCCTGGTCGAGTCGCTGCGCAACTTCGTTGAGGACGTACGGGTCGGGATGGCCGAGCGCGAGCAGGAGATCCACGAGGCGTTCGCCCGGGGCGAAGCGTTCGACGACCAGTTCGCCGAGCTGCGGGAGGACCCGCGCATCGGTGACCGAGAGATCTTTCCGGAGGAACACCAGCGATGAAGACGGCGGAGATCAAGCGGCGGTACCTCGCCCACTTCGAGGCGAACGGCCACGCCGTGGTGCCGTCCGCTCCGCTGCCCGCCATCAGCGACCCGAACCTGCTGTTCGTCAACGCCGGCATGGTGCAGTTCGTCCCCTACTTCCTCGGGCAGCAGACCCCGCCGTACCGGCGGGCGGTCAGCGTCCAGAAGTGCATCCGCACCCCGGACATCGACGAGGTCGGCAAGACCAGCCGGCACGGCACGTTCTTCCAGATGAACGGCAACTTCTCCTTCGGTGACTACTTCAAGGACGGGGCGATCCCGCTCGCCTGGGACCTGGTCACCAAGCCGGTCGCCGAGGGCGGCTACGGGCTGGACCCGGAGCGGATCTGGCCGACGGTCTACCTCGACGACGACGAGGCGTTCCAGATCTGGCGCTCGGTCGGCGTCCCCGCCGAGCGGATCGTGCGGCGCGGCAAGGCCGACAACTTCTGGTCGATGGGCATCCCCGGCCCGTGCGGCCCCTGCTCGGAGCTCTTCTACGACCGTGGCCCGGAGTACGGCCGCGAGGGCGGTCCGGCGGTCGACGAGGACCGCTACATGGAGTTCTGGAACCTCGTCTTCATGCAGTTCGAGCGGGGCCCGGGCACCGGCAAGGAGAACTTCCCGATCCTGGGCGACCTGCCGGCGAAGAACATCGACACCGGCATGGGCCTGGAGCGGATGGCCTCCATCCTCCAGGGCGTCGACAACCTGTACGAGATCGACGAGGTCCGGCCGATCCTGGACCGGGCCGCCGAGCTGACCGGCAAGCGGTACGGCGCGCACTCCGGGCACGTGGCCAGCGAGTCGCACCCGGACGACGTACGGCTGCGGGTGGTCGCCGACCACGTCCGCACCGCGCTGATGCTGATCGGCGACGGGGTCACCCCGTCGAACGAGGGCCGTGGCTACGTGCTGCGCCGGATCATGCGCCGCGCCATCCGGGCGGTGCGGCTGCTGGGCTGGCAGGAGCGGGCGCTGCCCGAGCTGCTGCCGGTGGCCCGCGACTGCATGGCCCCCTCGTACCCGGAGCTGGCCGAGGAGTTCGACCGGATCTCGCAGTACGCGTACGCCGAGGAGGACGCCTTCCTCTCCACGCTGCGGGCCGGCACCACGATCCTGGACACCGCGATCGCCGAGACCAAGTCGGCCGGTCGGCCGGCGCTCTCCGGTGACAAGGCGTTCCAGCTGCACGACACCTACGGCTTCCCGATCGACCTGACCCTGGAGATCGCGGCCGAGCAGGGCCTGAAGGTCGACGCCGAGGGCTTCCGCCGGCTGATGGCCGACCAGCGCAACCGGGCCAAGGCCGACGCGCAGGCGCGCAAGACCGGGCACACCGACGTGTCGGCGTACCGGTCGGTGCTGGACGCGGGCGGGGCCGTCGAGTTCACCGGCTACACCGAGCTGAACCGGGAGTCCCGGGTGCGCGCGGTGCTCGCCGGCGGCGCCGAGGTCGGCGCGGCGGTCGAGGGCGACACGATCGAGCTGGTGCTGGACACCACCCCGTTCTACGCCGAGGGCGGCGGCCAGCAGCCCGACCAGGGTCTGATCACCGTGGGCGGCGGCCAGGTCGAGGTCTTCGACGTGCAGCAGCCGGTGCCCGGGCTGATCGTGCACCGGGCCCGGGTGCTCCGCGGCGAGGTCCGCGCCGGCGAGACCGGGTACGCCGAGATCGACGTGACCCGGCGCCGGGCCATCTCCCGCTCGCACACGGCGACGCACCTGGTGCACCAGACGATGCGCAACTTCCTCGGTGAGTCGGCGACCCAGGCGGGTTCGCTGAACGCGCCGGGCCGGTTGCGGTTCGACTTCAACACCCCCACCGGGGTGGCGGCGAGCGTGCTGCACGACGTGGAGCAGCAGGTCAACGAGGTGCTCCTGGCCGACCTCGAGGTGCACGCCTTCATCACCACGCAGGAGGAGGCGCGTCGGATCGGCGCGATGGCGCTCTTCGGCGAGAAGTACGGCGAGCGGGTCCGGGTCGTCGAGGTCGGCGACTACGCCCGCGAGCTGTGCGGCGGCACCCACGTGGCCCGGTCGGCCCAGCTGGGCCTGGTGAAGATCCTCTCCGAGGCGTCGGTGGGTTCGGGGGTACGCCGGATCGAGGCGCTGGTCGGCATGGACGCCTTCGGCTTCCTGGCCCGCGAGCACCTGCTGGTCTCCCGCCTCGCCGAGCTGTTCCGGGTGCCCGGCGACCAGGTCGCCGACCGGGTCGAGCAGACCGTGACCCAGTTGCGGGACGCGGAGAAGGAGCTGGAGAAGCTCCGCGCGCAGCTGGTGCTGGGCGGCGCGGCGGCGCTGGCCGGGCAGGCGAAGGACGTCCGGGGCGTCGCGTACGTCGGCACGGAGGCGCCGGAGGGCGCGGCCGGCAACGACGTGCGTACCCTCGCGCAGGAGATCCGCGGCAAGATCGACCCGGCGCGGCCGGCGGTGGTCGCCGTGGCGGCCCGGTCTAACGGCAAGGCGTCCCTGGTGGTGGCCGTGAACGGGGCGGCCCGGGCTCGTGGCCTCGCGGCGAACGACCTGGTGAAGGCCGCCTTCTCCGGCCGGGGTGGGGGTAGCCCCGACGTGGCCCAGGGTGGTGGCCTGCCGGCGGCGGAGGCCCCGAACCTGCTCCGGACGGTCGAGAAGGCGATCGCCGAGGCGTGAGCACGCATCGTGGCAGCCAGGGCGGACCGACCCGGTCCGCCCTGGCCCGTCAGGCCGGGGGAGTGTCCGGTGGCGGGTGAGTCGAGCAGGGGCGTCCGCCTGGGGGTGGACGTCGGGCAGGTCCGGGTCGGGGTGGCCCGGTCGGACCCGCACGGCGTGCTCGCCACCCCGCTGGTCACCCTCGCCCGGGATCTGACGGCCGCGCCGGACGAGGTGCCGAGCGACATGGCCGAACTCGCTCAGCTCGTCGCCGAGCACGAGGCGGTGGAGGTTGTCGTCGGCCTTCCGGTCAATCTCGCCGGCAAGCACGGCCCGGCGGCCCAACACGTGACGGTGTACGCGAACCGTTTGGCCGATGTAATAGCGCCAGTTCCGATAGCGCTCACCGACGAGAGGATGTCGACTGTCGTCGCGTCTCGTAGGCTGGCGGAGCGAGGCGTCCGGGGAAAGCGCCAACGCGCGGTGGTCGACCAGGCCGCCGCGGTCGAGATCCTGCAGAGCTGGCTAGACGCGCAGCGGAGGCGGACACAATGATCGACGATCTGGACCTGGGGTTCGACGAGCCGGAGAGGGGTGAGAAGGGCCGGCACCGGCGCGGTTTCGTCAACCGCCGCAGCGGCGGCGGTTCGGGCGGCCGGGGCAAGACGGTCTTCGCCCTGCTGATGGCCCTGGTCCTGTTGGGCGGCATCGGTGGCGGGGCCTTCTACGGCTTCGACCGGGTCCAGAACTACTTCGTCACCCCCGACTACGACGGTGCCGGCACCGGCGAGGCGATGGTCGAGGTGAAGCAGGGCGCGCTGATCGCCGACATCGGCGACGCGCTGGTCGCCGCGGACGTGGTGAAGAGCACCAAGGCCTTCATCGAAGCGGCCGAGGAGAACGCGCTCAGCAAGAACATCCAGCCGGGGCTCTACAAGGTCCGCAAGCAGATGAGCGCGGAGAAGGCGCTCGCCATGCTGCTGGACCGGAAGAACAAGATCACCAACCAGGTGACCATCCCCGAGGGCCGCACCGCCAAGGGCATCTACGAGCTGCTCTCCAAGAAGACCAAGATCCCGGTCAAGGATTTCGAAACGGCGGCCAAGGACCCGAAGAAGCTCGGGGTGCCGGACTCCTGGTTCGTCCGCAAGGACGGCAAGAAGGTCACCAGGTCGATCGAGGGCTTCCTCTACCCGGACACCTACGAGATGCCGCCGAACGCGACCGCCGAGACCATCCTCAAGAAGATGGTCGCGACCTTCCTCGCGGTCACCACCGACATCAAGTTCGTCGAGTCGGTCGAGGCCAACCTGGGCGGTGTCTCGCCGTACGAGGCGCTGATCGTGGCGTCGCTCGCGCAGGCCGAGGCGGGTAACAAGGCCGACCTTGGCAAGGTCGCGCGGGTGGCGTACAACCGGGTGTACAAGACGTTCCCCTGCAACTGCCTGGAAATGGACGTGACGGTCAACTACTACTTGGAGTTGACCGGGCAGAAGACCAAGACCTCCTCGGAGATGACGACGGACGAGCTGCTCGACGTCAAGAGCCCGTACAGCCGGAAGCTCAAGGGTCTCGTCCCCACTCCGATCAACAACCCCGGGAAGCAGGCGCTGGAGGGGGCGATGGCTCCCCCGCCCGGCAAGTGGTTCTACTTCGTGGCGGTCGACAAGGAGGGGCGTTCCGAGTTCGCCGAGACCTACGCGGAGCAGTTGCGCAACGAGGCCAAGGCTCGCCAGGCCGGCGTCATTCAATGACGGACGGCCGCCGCGTGGCGGTGGTGGGCAAGCCGATCGCGCACTCCCTCTCCCCGGTGATCCACAATGCCGGCTACGCCGCCGCCGGGCTCACCGGGTGGTCGTACACCCGGATCGAGTGCGCGGCGGCGGAGCTGCCGGACCTGGTCGCCGGCCTCGGCCCGGAGTGGGCCGGGCTGTCGGTGACCATGCCCGGCAAGGAGGCGGCGCTCGCGGTGGCCGACGAGGCCGCGCCGGTCGCCGCCGCCGTCGGCGCCGCGAACACCCTGGTACGTCGCCCCGACGGCTCCTGGTACGCCGACAACACCGACGTCGCCGGCATGGTCGAGGTGCTCGCCGCGGCCGGGGTGAGCGCCGGCGCCACGGTGACCGTGCTCGGCGCCGGTGGCACCGCCCGCGCGGCCCTGGCCGCCGCCGCCCGGCTCGGCGCGACCTCGGTGGCCGTGGTGGCCCGGCGGGCGGTGGCGGTCGACGAGCTGCGCCCGGTGGCGACGGCGGTCGGGGTGGAGCTGACTCCGGTGGCCTGGGAGCACGCGGCCGCGTGCGCCGGGGCCGACGTCGTGGTCTCGACCGTGCCGAAGGGGGTTGCCGACCCGCTCGCCGGCACGGTCCACTGGCGACCGTCCACCGTGCTCTTCGACGCGCTCTACGACCCGTGGCCGACGCCGCTGGCCGCGTCGGCGTCCGCCGCCGGCTGCCGGGTGGCCTCCGGGCTCGACCTGCTGCTCGCCCAGGCGGTGGGCCAGTTCGAGCGGTTCACCGGGGCGCCCGCGCCGGTCGAGGCGATGCGGACGGCGCTCGCCGCGGCCCGGCGCTGAGGTGGGCGGCGCCGGCGCGGTCCGTCCATGGATGGGCGTAACCGGCGTCGCGCCAGGTCGTTTGCCGGCCCCACGGCCCCGTACCGGACCTCTCTTATCCTTTGGTTAAGTCGGGTCGTGGGTCTGGTTTCCTGCCGACCACGAGTGTCGCCGGTCGATACGCTGCTGCCGGTAATCGCCGCCTAGACAGGGAGTGTTCCTTGAGCAGGCACGGAATTCACCGCGCCGCACCGGGTGCAGGAAAGCGACGCAAGGCCGTCGTCCTCAGTGTCCTGAGTGCCGGCGTGGTCGCCGGCGTGGTCGCCACGATGATGCCGCTGACGGCGGCCGAGGTGCCACCGATCGTGCTGAGCGCGGCGGCGGACACCACCGCCACGCAGGTCCCGCAGGACGGCGACAACGGCGCCAAGACGACGCTGGCCAGCTGCCCGCGACTCTGCGACGGCAACCGCAACGGCCAGCGCGACGCGCTGCTGGAGTTCGCCGTGCGCGGCCTGCCCGCCGACGCCGTGAACGTCCGGGCCACCCTGCGGGTGTACGCCTGGCAGCAGTTCGCCTCCCGGGTGCGGGCGCACCCGGCGCAGGGCAGCGCCGCCGGGGCGGGGGGCTGGGCCGAGCGGCCTCCGATCGGCGCGCCGCTGGCCACCGCCGAGGAGGTCCGGCAGGGCTTCAACGAGTGGGACGTGTCCCGCGCGGTGACCGGCAACGGCTCGGTCTCCTTCGCGCTGACCCAGGAGAACTGGAACACCCGCATCTACTGGGCGTCGCGGGAGAACAGCCGGGCGGCCATCCGGCCGCAGCTGCTGCTCACCTACGAGCGGAGCGGAAAGCCGCCGGCGCGGCCCTCGACCCCGCCGCCGCCCCCGCCGACCACCACCGCGCCCGCGCCGGTGCCGTCGCCGACCCGTACCGCGTCGCCGACCCCGACCCGGACCGTCACCACGGCCCCGCCGACCACCACCCCGCCCGCCCCCTCGCCGACGTCGACCGTGCCCCCCGGCACGCAGGTCCCCGGCTGGCGGCTGGTCTGGGCGGACGAGTTCGACGGACCGTCGGTCGACCTGTCCCGGTGGAACCTGCGCGACAACGAGGGCCGCAGCATCGACCGCGGCTGCAACGTCGACGACGCGGAGAACACCTTCGTCTCCGGCGGCGTGCTCACCCTGCGCGCCCTGCGAGAGACCGCGGTGTGCAGCTCGCAGACCCGGCAGTACACGCAGAGCTACCTGGACACCATCGGAAAGAAGTCGTTCCAGTACGGCCGCTTCGAGATGCGGGCCCAGTCGCCCAACGGGCCGACCGACTCCCGCGGGCTGTGGCCGGCGTTCTGGCTGCGCCCGGACGACGGCGGCAAGGGTGAGATCGACGTGGTGGAGCTGCCCGGCGGCAGCCAGTACCACCACGCGGCCACCCAGGCGATCTTCTACGACTACTCCCCGGTCAAGCAGGACCAGCGCTGGGACCTGCCGACCGGTTACCCGGGGGACGGCTTCCACACGTACACCACGGAGTGGGAGCCGGGCGTGATCCGCTGGTACATCGACGGGCGGCAGGTCTGGCAGCGCGACCGGAGCACCACGCCCTGGTTCGACGAGGCGTTCAGCAAGCCCTACAACCTGCGGCTGAACTTCCAGGTCGGTGGCTGGTTGGGTGACCCGGACGCGGCCACCCGTTTCCCGGCCGACTTCCGGGTCGACTACGTCCGCGTCTGGCAGCGCTGAGGCGTCCCGCGACGACGAAATGCCCGGCGGGCCTCGGCCCGCCGGGCGTTTCCTTGCCCGCTGCCCCTATCGTGTCCGCCAGCGCGGGCGGGCGGATGGGGGCGGTATGACGGTGGCGGATCCACGGGAACGCCAGGACGGGCTGGGCTGGGTGAGCCGGGCCATCTTTGGCGACCCCCGGCTGTGGCTGCACGTCGGCGCCGGGCCCGCCGCGGTGCCGCCGGGTCACCGCCCCGCCGCCCGGTACGCCGTGGTGCCCTCGGTGGAGCGGGCGAAGTTCCTGCTGCCGTTGGCGTCGCGCCGGGTGGGGGCCGCGTCGACGCTGGCGTACAACGCGCTGCGCCCGCCCCGGGTGCGGGTCAACCGGCTCGCCGTCGGCCTGCTGGCCGGTTTCGGCGCCACCGGCCGGGCCCGGATGCCGGTGCTGACCGTCGCCGTGCCGGACGGCGTCGAGCCGGAGGAGCTGCTCCTCGCCGAGCACCTGGGCCGGGTCGAGGGCCGCCGGTTGCACGCCGCGATCGGCATCCGCCCGCCGGACCCGCACCACAAGCCGACGTTGCAGCTCTTCGACGACGGGGGCGTCGCCCGGGCGTACGCGAAGATCGGATGGAACGACGCGACCCGGGCGATGGTCGTGGCGGAGGCTGACGCGCTGCGGGAGCTGCCCCGCGACGGCGGCGATTTCCCCGACGTGCCGCGGCTGCTGCGCCGGCTGCGCTGGGGTGACCTGGCGGTGACGCTGGTGGAGCCGATGCCGGCCCGGGTGCGCCGACTGCCCCGGCCGGACCGGCCGCGGGTGGCGGCGATGCTGGCGGTGGCCCGCCGCGGCGGCCCGGCCCGGCCGCCGCGCCCGCTGGCCGGTTCGCCCTTCCTGGCCGACCTGACCGCCCGGGCCGAGCGGGCCGGCGGCCCGGTGGTCGCGGCGGTGGCGGCGTTGGCCGCCCGGGACGGCGCCACGGCGCTGGAGTTCGGCCACTGGCACGGCGACTGGGTGCCGTGGAACCTGGGCACCCACCGCGGGCGGCTGGTCGCCTGGGACTGGGAGAACAGCGGCACCGACCGTCCGGTCGGCTTCGACCTCGCCCACCAGGGCTTCCAGAGCGCGCTGTCGCTGCGCGGGCGGCCGGTGCCGGAGGCGACCGGTGAGCTGGTCGCGGCGCTGGACCGGCACGGCGAGGCGTTCGGCCTGGACGGGGCCCGGCGGCGGCTCGTCGCCGACGCCTACCTCGTCGAGCTGTGGCTGCGCACCGCGGAGCTGGCCGCCGGGGGCGGCGGCTGGAGCGCGAAGCTGCATCCCGCCCTGTTGCACGTGCTCGCCGACCGGCTGCCGCCGGCCTGATCCCGCCCCCGCCGACCGCCGCGGCGGTGGGGGTGACGTGTCGGGGTGCCGACTGGGAAAAGCGGGGAAAAGCGGCAGGCCAGACACGGCCGCTACCGCCGTGGCCTGCCCTTCCACTAAGGTGTCCCCACTCGATCACCATCTGCCGGCGACGGCGGGAGCGAGCCGGTCCGGGACGGCGTGGCGGCACCTCCGGGCCCAACTTGTGGGCAGGTCCGGCCGGTGGCCGGCGGGTCAGGGGAGAACGATGACATCGTCAGGCAGCACCGCGCGGCCGGCCGCCGGGTGTGACGGGGCCATCCGGCGACGTGACCTCGGTTGCCGGCGGTGACCCTCATCTACGCGCTCGGCGCGTTCTCGGTGCTGCTGCCGGCCGTCCTGGTGCCCGTGGCGGCGACCCGCTGGGTGCCCCGGCTCCGGACCGGCCGGGCGGCCGAGCGGCTCCGCGTGGCCGTCGCCGGTCTCACCGCCGCTCTCGGCCGGGTGGGCGCCGCGCTCGTGGTGCTGCTCGCCGGGTCGGCGGCCGTGGTCGCGATCTGCTGGCCGCTCGGCGAGGCGCTGTCCCGGCTCGAACCGTCCGTGGACCACCCGATCTTCGACTACGTCCACGCCCGACGCGTCGAGGCCTGGGCCGACCTCAACTCGTTCTACACCGCGATCGGTGACCGGTACCCGCTCAAGTGGGTCACCGTGGTCGCCGCCGGATTCTTCGCCGTCCTCTGGCGGCGTCGCCAGTGGTGGATCCCGCTGGCCGCGATGCCCCTGCAGTTCGTCGTCGAGCAGTACACCCAGGCGATCCTCGCGACCATGGTGGACCGTGGCCACCCGCCCACCGACCTCGGCACCTACCCCTCCGGCGGCTGCGCCCGGGTGCTGCTGACCTTCGGCACCATCGCGGTGCTCGCCGCGCTGACCTGGCGGATCCCGCGGCCCGGCCGGATCGCGATGGCGACGGTGGTCGTGGTCATGGTGTCGCTGGAGGGCTACACCCGCATCTACGCGGAGAAGCACTGGTTCACCGACGTGATCGGTGGATGGATCTTCGGCCCGCTCCTCTTCGGGGTGCTGGCGCTGACCGTGCTGGTCGCGGCCGGCCGGGTCCGGCCGCCGATCGGGTCGGCCGCCGCGCCGGCCGACGACCGGGTGCTGACCCGCACCTGAGCCCCTCCCGGACGCCGAGCCCGCCGCGGCGGCCGGCCGCCCACGAACGGAAGTAGGCAACGACGTGACGACCCTTCTCGTCGCCTCCACCGGTGGACACCTCGCGGAGCTGCACGATCTGGTCCCGCGGCTGGGCGTGCAGGACGACTGCGTCTGGGTCACCTTCGACTCGCCGCAGAGCCGGTCCCTGCTGGACGGGCAGGAGGTCATCCACGTTCCGCCGGCCACCACGCGGGACGCGGTCGGCGCGCTGCGCGACCTGGTCGCCGCCCGGCGGGTGCTGCGCGGCGGGCGGTTCCGGCAGGTCGTCAGCACCGGGGCGAGCGTGGCCATGTCGTTCTTCCTGCCGGCGGCGCGGCACGGGCTGAGCTGCCACTACATCGAGAGCGCCACCCGCACCGAGGGGCCCTCGCTGACCGGCCGGCTGGTCGCCCGGCTGCCCCGGACCCGGCTCTACACCCAGTACCCGGGCTGGGCCCGCGGCCGGTGGCGCTACGGCGGCTCCATCTTCGACGGATACCGCGCCAACCGGCTGCCGGCGCCCCCGCCGGTGACCCGGATCGTCGTGGCCCTCGGCACCCACGAGCGGTTCGGCTTTCCCCGCCTGCTCTCCCGCCTGGTGGAGGTCCTGCCGCCGACGGCGGAGATCCTCTGGCAGGTCGGCTCGACCGAGATCCCCCGGATGCCGTCCGGCGCCCGGCGGCAGGTGCCGTACGCCGAGATGCAGCAGGCGATGCGGGAGGCCGACGTCGTCGTGACGCACGCCGGGGTCGGCTCCGCGCTGGCCGCGATGCGGGCCGGCCGGCGGGCCATCTACGTGCCACGCCGCAGCGGGCACGGCGAGCACGTCGACGACCACCAGGTCGAGATGGCCAGGGAACTGGACCGGCGGGGGCTGGTGCTGGCCCGCGAGGCCGACGCGGTCACCGCCGAGGACCTGACCGAGGCGGCATCGTGGACGGTCACCGGTAGCGGTACCGTCACCCCGTTCCAATGGGGGACCTGACCCCGCACCCGGCGGATCCGTCCACCGGACGATGCGCCATCCTCATCCTCCACGGGCCGTCCGGATGCGACCGTACGGCCGGACCGGACCGAGGCGCCGACCGAGCGGACCGGTCGGTCGATGGTGCGAAATGTCCGCACGCAGCAAGCTACGCCTGATTCCACTTCTTTTTGGGGGCGCCAGTGCTTCACAGAACGTCGTCTCGACCGGTGTGGAGGCGGTGGTCCGCCGCGCTCGCCGCGTCGGTGCTCGCCGTCGGCCTTCTCGCCGCGCCCGCCCGCGCGGTGAACCTTCAGCCGGTCACCAGCACCCTGACCTCGCCGAACCCGGCCGACACCACCCCGCACGCGCAGAACGGCGACACCAAGGCGTTCGCGGAGATCGGGAACACGGTCTACGTCGGCGGCACCTTCACCTCCGTCAAGGCCGCCGGCGCCGCGAGCTGGACCCCCCGCAACTACCTCTTCGCGTACGACAAGACCAGCGGTGCGTTGAAGACCGGCTTCACCCCCGTGGTCGACGGCGCGGTGCACGCCCTCGCGGTCAGCCCCGACGGCAAGCTGATCGTCGGCGGCGCCTTCGTCAACGTGAACGGGGTGAGCCGCAAGAACCTGGTGCAGCTCGACCCGACCACCGGCGCGACGGTGGCCGGCTGGGTCGGCCGCAGCGACGGCGGCCTGGTCCGGCGGACCGTCGTGGTGGGCGCCAAGCTCTACATCGCGGGCGCCTTCCACTGGGTCAACGGCACCCAGCACTCCCTGCTCGCCCGCCTCGACGCCACCACCGGCGCGATCGACCCGACCTTCCAGATCGACGCGAGCGTCGCCCGGGCCAGCAGCGAGCTGGTCTGGGGCCTGGCGGTCTCGCCGGACGGGAAGACGCTGGTCGCGGTCGGCAACTTCACCCAGGTGAACGGGCAGCCCCGCAACCAGGTCGTGGTCGTGGACCTCGCCGGCACGCCGGCGGTCGCCGACTGGAGCACCCAGCGCTACGTGGCGCCCTGCTACAACTGGTCCTTCCCGTTCTACGCCCGCGACGTCGACTTCTCCGACGACGGCAGCTACTTCGTCATCATCGCCGACGGGGGCCGGGGCGACGGGGCGTACTGCGACGCGATCGCCCGGTTCGAGACCGCGACCCGCGGCGCCGGCCTCGACGCCACCTGGGTCAACTACACCGGCAGCGACTCGGTGACCTCCGTCGAGGTGGCCGACAACGTGGTCTACGTCGGCGGGCACTTCCGCTGGCTGAGCAACACCAACGGCAACGACTCCGCCGGCGCGGGCGCGATCAACCGGTTCGGCCTGGGCGCGCTCGACCCGATCAACGGCATGCCGCTGAACTGGAACCCGACCCGCTCGGGCGCCCCGGCGGGCACCACCAGCTGGGGCCCGATCATGTGGGAGCTGTGGCGCGGCAGCAACGGCCTGCTCGCCGGCTTCGACTCCGACGGCCTCGGCAACGAGTACCACGGCCGGATGGGGCTGTTCCCGCTGGCCGGTGGCCGTACGGTCCCGGCGGTCAACGCTCCGTCGGCCGCCTCCGGCTACCTCTATCTCGGCACCGCCAACGGGCAGGCGACCAAGGTGCCGTTCAACGGCACCACGCTGGGCACCCCGGTGGCCAGCAGCCAGCCGAACCTCACCTCCGCCGGCGCGTCGTTCTCCATCGGCAACAAGCTCTACTGGTCCAAGACCGACGCGACCGCGCCGAGCGGCAGCTACCTCGACGTGTCGATCTTCTCGGGCGGCTCGGTGGGCGCGCCCTGGGTCAGCAGCGGCTACAACAACTGGTTCAACGCCGCGTCGATGAGCGGGGCGTTCTACCTCAACGGTCGGATGTACTACACCAAGGCCGGCACGAACGGGCTCTTCTACCGCTACCTGGAGCCGGACGGCTACCTCGTCGGCTGCACCGAGTTCACGCTCCCCAGCCAGGGTGTCGCCTGGGGCAGCGTGCGGGGTATGGCCTGGGTGAACGGCAAGATCGTGTTCGGGCACACGGACGGGGCGCTGCGCGCGGTCCCGTTCGACGAGGCCGCCGTCGACGGCGCCGCGGTGGTCCAGGTCGCGGCGGCCAGTGCCGGCGCCACCTGGTCGAGCCGGACGCTCTTCTTCGCCACCTCCTGATCCGCACCCTCGTCCGGGCGGTCCGCCGGTGTTCCCGTGACACCGGCGGACCGCCCGTACGCAGGGGGCCGGTCGGCTGTCGACCGCAGGTCAACGGTCGGCGACAATGGGACCACCATCCGGGGTGTCCCGGCCGTCGTCCGGCCCGCGCCGTCCCGCCGAGCTCGCATCGCAAGAGGACCTGACTGATGGACGTGACCGACGTCGCTTCCGCCCGGCAACGGCCGGTCGGCCTGGCCGAGCTGGCCCGCATTCCGCTGCGGCGGTGGCGCACGGTGCTCGCCAGCACAGGGCTCGTGCTGCTCGCGGTGGTCGGCTACCTGGTGCTGCTGCCGGCCACCTACACGGCGACGACCGCCGTGGTGGTCCGGCCGGTGGTCACCGACCCCTTCTCGGTGCCCTCCGGCGGCGCCGACCGGGCGGTCAACATGACCGCCGAGAGCGGCATCGCGACCAGCAACGACGTCATCGACAAGATCGCCGCGATCACCGGCCGGGACACCGAGGGCGTGACCGACGCGCTCGTCGTCGAGACGCCGGTCGGCGGCCAGGTGATGCGCTTCAGCTACGCCGGCCAGAGCGAGAGCGAGGCGGTCGCCGGCGCCAACGGCGCCGCGGAGTCGTACCTGCAACTGCGCAAGGGCATGTACGAGAACCAGCGCGCCGCCGTGCTCAAGTCGTACGACGACACCATCGCCCTGGTCACCACGCAGCGCACCACCACCCAGAGGTCGCTGCCGGCCAACCAGAGCACCAGCAACCCGTCGCCGCGCACCAGCGCGCTGCTGGACCAGCTGCGGGCGCTCAACGACCAGCTCGCCACCCTCGCCGAGCAGCGTTCCAAGATCGCCTCGGCGGACCTGAGCCCCGGCTCGGTGACCAGCGCCGCCCGCGCGCCGGTGCCCTCCAGCCGCGACGCGGCGCCGCTGATCCTCGCCGCGGGGCTGCTCGGCGGCCTGCTGCTCGGGGGGCTGGTGGCCTTCGTCCGGGAGTCCCTGGACCGTCGGGTCCGCACGGCCGAGGAGGCCAGCGCGCTGGTGGGCGCCCCGCTGCTCGGCACCATCGGTTGGGAGCGGGCCGGGCGGCCCGCCGAGTCGGACCTGCGCTACCTCGTGCTGGCCCTCGGCAAGTGGGTCGACGGGCCGCAGCGCGCCCCGCTGGTGCTGCTCTCCACCTCGACCGACGAGGGACGCGAACAGCTCAGCGCCGGTCTCGCCGCCGTGCTGGCGCAGGCCGGCCACCACGTACGCCTCGGCACCACCCCGGAGAGCCGGGACCGGATCCGCCCGCTGCTGCAGGACGCCCAGCGCCGGCATCCCGCCGTCGAGCCGGCCCGCCCCCCCGTGCCGCGACCCCGGCCGCTGCCGAACCTCGCGGCCACGCCCGACCGGGCGGCCACCGCCAGCCCCGACGAGACCATGGTCATCCAGGCGGTACGCAAGCCCCGCCCGTTCCCCACCCAGGATGCGAAGAACGGCGTGTACCGGTCCACCACCACGGAGGCGGACAAGACCGAGATCATTCCGCGTGTCCCGCCGTCGACCGCTGCGGTCTCCGGCGGGGAGCAGTTGCGGATCGGCTCCGGGTCGGTGCGCCTGGTCGAGCTGGACGCGCCGGCCGACGGACTCACCGTCCTCGACGCGCCCCCCGCCCTGCACGACGAGCGCGGCGTCCGGGCCGCCCGTGAGGGCCGGGCGGTGCTGGTGACGGCCCGGGACCGCACCCACACGGGTCGGCTGGGCCAGTTGGTGGAGCGGCTGCGCGCCGTCGGGGTGGAGCCGGTCGGTTTCGTGGTGACGGGAGAGAAGCGTGACTGACCGGGGCCGGCCGGAGCACCCGCCGGTGACCGTCGTGGTGGCCACCCGGGACCGGCCCGGGCTGCTGGAGCGGGCGGTCCGGGCGGTGCTCGACCAGGACTATCCCGGGCCGGTCGAGTGCGTGGTGGTGTACGACCACACCGACATCCGGCCCCTCGACCTCGAGGTGCCCGCCGGTCGTAGCCTGCGCTACGTCAACAACACCCACCGGCGGGGCCTGCCGGGGGGCCGCAACACCGGGGCGGACGAGGCGACCGCCGACCTGATCGCGTTCTGCGACGACGACGACTTCTGGCTGCCGGCGAAGCTGCGCCGCCAGGTGGAGCTGCTGGCCTCCCGCCCCGACGCGGCCGCCGCGAGCTGCGGCATCCGGTTGGAGGGCCCGGGCATCGCCAAGGAGCGCCGGCTCGACCGGACCGAGGTGGGCCTGCCCGACTTCGTCGAGGACCGGGTCATGGAGGTGCACTCCAGCACCGTCCTGGTCCGGCGCTCCACCTGGGAAGCGATCGGCCCGGTCGACGAGGAGCTGCCCGGCGGCTACGGCGAGGACTACGAGTGGCTGCTGCGGGTGGCGGCGCACGGCCCCGTGGTGATCGTGCCCGAGGTGCTGGTCGTGGTGGACTGGCACGGCGGGTCGTTCTTCTTCGGCCGCTGGGCGATGATCGTCGAGGCGACCCGCTACCTGCTGGACAAGCATCCCGAGCTGGCCGGCAGCCGGACGGGCCTGGCCCGGCTGCACGGCCAGATCGCCTTCGCGCTCGCCTCCGGCCGCCGACGCCGGGAGGCGGTGCGCGAGCTGGGCCGGGTGCTCCGGCTCAACCCGCGCGAGAAGCGGGTGCTGGTCACCGTGCCGGTGGTGCTGGGCCTGCTCTCCGGGGAGCGCGTGCTGCGCCTGGCCCAGCGCCGGGGGCGGGGTGTCTGACCGGCGGCCCGGGGTGCGCACCGCGCCGACCGGGCCGCCGCCGCTGCCCACCTGGCCGTTGCTGGCCATGTTCGGCCTGGTGCCGCTCTGGTGGGCGCTCGGCGCGTTCTATCTCGGTTGGACGGTCTTCGGGGTCGTGCTGCTGGCGCTGCTGGTCACCCGGGGACGGGTGGCGTTGCCGGCGGGCACCGCGACGTGGCTGGTCTTCCTCGCCCTGGTGCTGCTCAGCGTCACCCGACTGGACCGGGCCACCGCCTACCTCACCTTCGGCCTGCGCTTCGGCTTCCTGCTCACCGCCCTGATCGTGTGCGTGTACGTGTACACCCTGGTCCGCGAGGGTGTCCCGTGGGACAAGGTGCTGCGCCCGCTGGGCTGGTACTGGCTGGCGGTGGTCGCGCTCGGCTGGCTGGGCGTGCTGATGCCCACGTTCGCCCTGACCACGCCGGTGGAGATGCTGCTGCCGGGGAACATCTCCGGGGAGCGGTTCATCCAGGCGCTCACCCACGTCCGGGCCAACGAGTTCAACCCGGTGTCCCGCAACCCGATCTACCGGACGGCGGCGCCCTACCCGTACACCAACAACTGGGGAACGGCGTACGCGCTGCTGGTGCCCTGCGTCCTGGCGTACCTGACCTCGGTGCGGACCGGGCGGTTCCGGGTGGTGCTGATCATGTCTCTGCCGCTGTCGATGGTGCCGGCGTTCATGACCCTCAACCGGGGCATGTTCCTCGGCCTCGGCGCCGGCCTGTTCTACCTCGGCCTGCGCGCCCTGATCCGGGGCAACGCCCGGCTGATCGCCTCGATCGTCGGGCTGGTGCTGCTGGTCTGGGTGGTCAGCCTGGTGGTGCCGGTGCAGGAGCTGATCGACGCCCGGGTCAGCAGCACCGACACCAACGTCGACCGGATGGACCTCTACGTCCGTACCTGGCAGGCGGTGGAGCGCTCACCGCTGCTCGGGTACGGCGCCCCGAACAGCGTCGACACCACCCTCGCCGAGGAGCCGCTGGGCACCCAAGGCATGGTCTGGCAGGTGCTGTACAGCCACGGCATCCCGGCGCTGCTGGCGTTCCTGCTCTGGATGGTGCTGGTCGCGAAGCGGCTCGCCGCCGCGGTCTCCCCGGCCGGCCAGTGGCTGAGTACCATCCCGGTGATCGCCCTGGTGGTGATCCCGGTCTACGCCTACATCGATCCGAACATGTCGATCATCTTCTTCGCGGCGGGGGCGGGGCTGGCGGCGGTCAGCGGGCCGGTCAACCGGCCCGGCTCGGCGCCGGCCGCCGGCGCCACCGCACCGGTGGCGGCGCCCACGGCCCCGCCGGTCCGCGCCACCGGGGCGGCCGCCGTCCCGGCGCGGGCCACCGCCGCCGTCCCGCCACCCGCCCCGGCCGAACCGCTGGTCGCCCGCGCCGCCGTGCCGGCCCCGAGGGTCGACCCGGAGCGGACCGGTGCGCCGGTGACCGCGTCGGCGTCCGTGCCGAGGCCGGCGGGCCCGGTCGATGCGGAGACGACCCGTCCCTCCGGGCCCGGTCCGGCGCCGGAGCGGACCGGTGCGCCGGTGACCGCGTCGGCGTCCGTGCCGAGGCCGGCGGGCCCGGTCGAGCCGGGCGCCGTGCCGGCGCCGGCGCCCGCGTCGTCCGGGGCGACACCGGCCGGTGTCCCGCCCCGCCCCACTCCGGTCGCGGCGCAGCCGGTGGCCGGGCGTGCGGTGGTCGCGCCGACCGCCGTGGGACCCGAGGCGGCCGTGGGCCACGCGCCGCAGCGGGCCGCCGCGCGGAGCGTGGACGCGCCGACCGTGATCCAACCGGTACGGCGGGACCCGGAGGCGGGCCGGGTCGAGCCCGGCGCCGGGGCGCGACCGCCGGTCCGCGAGCAGTCGCCCCCGACGCAGCAGCCGGCGGCCCGGGTGCCCCGGCAGACCGGGCCCGGCGAGCCGGCGCGGCCCGAGGCGGCCACCCCGTCGGTGCGGGTGCCGGCCGGGCGTCCGGAGGAACCGGTCGCGGGCGGCGAGGGGGAACGGGCATGAGTCAGCCGGGCAGCGGGACGTCGCCGGCGACGGCGGTCGCGCCGCCGCCGGTCGACCGGGACGCGAACGTCGCCGCCGTGACCCCGGGCGGGCCGGGGGAGTCGACCGGGCCGGGCGAGGTCCGGCGCAGTGCCCGCAGCGGCGCGGTCGGGCTGGCCGGCGCGGCCGTCAACGGCGCGCTGGGTTTCGTGCTGACCGTGGTGATCGTGCGCGGCTATGGCGCCGCCGGCTCCGGCGCGCTCTTCACCGCGATCGGGGTGGTCTCCATCCTCGGTGCGGTCTGCTGCGCGGGCGCCGACACCGCCCTGGTCTGGGCGATGCCCCGCCGGCGCGCCGGGGCCGGTGGCGACGCCGCGCGGCTGCTGCCGGTGGCGCTGCTGCCCGTGCTGCTCCTCAGCGCCGTCGTCGCCGCGGCCGGCGCGCTCGCCGCCGACCGGCTCGCGCCGATCTTCTTCGACAGCCCCGACGGGCCGGCGCTGCTGCGGCTGGCCTTCCTGGCCCTGCCGGCGACCGTCGCGATGACGGTGCTGCTCGCGGCCGTACGGGCGGTCCGGCCGGTTGCCGCCGTGGTCGGCATCCAGTACGTCGGGGTGCCGCTGGCCCGGCCGGCCCTGCTGCTCGCGGCGGTGGCGGCGGGAGCCGGCGTCGCGGTCGGCTTCGCCGGCTGGCTGCTGCCGGTGCTCGCCGCCGTGGTGGCCGCCGCCGTGCTGCTGGTCCGCCCGCTCGGCCTGCTCGGCGGCGCGCGGCTGCGCCCGGACCGGGCGGACTGGCGTACCCTCTGGGGTTTCGCGCTGCCCCGCGCGGTGTCGGCGGCGATCGACGCGAGCAGCATGTGGGTCGGGGTGCTGCTCACCGCCGCGCTGGCCGGTGCGACGCAGTCCGGCGTCTTCGCCGCCGTGGGCCGCTACGCCCTGGCCGGACTGCTGATCATGCAGGGGCTGCGGGTGGCGGTCGCGCCGCAGCTGTCCCGCCTGCTCGGGCAGGGCCGCGCCGCGGACGCGGCGCTGGTCTACCGGCGGGTCACCATGGTGATCATCATGCTCTCCTGGCCGGCCTACCTGCTGCTCGCCGTCTTCGCGCCGGCCTTCCTGAGTCTCTTCGGCGACGGCTTCGCCGCCGGCGCCACCCCGCTGGCGGTGCTCGCCGGCGCCATGATGGTCAACTCCGGGGTGGGCATCGTGCAGACGATGCTGCTGATGAGCGGCAACAGCCGCCGTCACCTCCAGGCCACCCTGGTGGGCCTGACCCTCACCGTGGGCCTGGGCGTGGTGCTGATCCCCGACCACGGCGCGCTCGGCGCCGCGTCCGCGTGGACCGCCGGCATCGTCGCGGAGAACGTGCTGGCCGCGCTGGCCGCCCGGGTCGCCGTCGGGGAGCCGCTGCTGACCCGCTCGGTGGGGCGGACCGCCGCCGCGGTGGGCGGGGGCGCCGCCGTGATCGCGCTGCTCAGCGCCGTGTCGGCCGGGCGCGGTGTCGCCGGCCTCGCGCTGGCCCTGGCGGTGCTGGCGGTCACCGCCGCGGGGCTGATGGCGAACCGGCGGGTCCGCCGGACGGTCCGCGCCACCGTGACGATGCTCGGGCCGCGACCGGCGTGAGGAGAGGGGAACGATGACGATCCGCGACCGGCTCAAGGGTGCGGTGCCGCACCAGGTCACCCGCCAGGTGCGCAGCTCGCTGGTGCGCTACGGCGAACGGACCGCCGACCGGCGGCCGCTGCCGGACTTCCTGATCACCGGTACCAAGCGCGGCGGCACCACCTCGCTCTGGCGCTACCTGCTGGAGCACCCCCTCGTGCCCCGGCTCTTCCCGGCCTGGAACACCAAGACCTCGCACTACTTCGAGGAGAACTGGGGACGCAGCGAGACCTGGTACCGGTCGCACTTCCCGACCGAGCGCCAGCGCCGGGCCCTGGAGAAGCGGCACGGCGGGCCGGTCCGGGTCGGCGAGGCCGCCCCGCTCTACATGTTCCACCCCCTGGTTCCGCAGCGGGTGGCCGACCTGCTGCCCGACGTGCGGCTGATCTTCCTGCTCCGCGACCCGGTGGAGCGGGCGTACTCGCACTGGAAGGAGCGGCGCACCGAGGGCCGGGAGCCGCTGGACTTCGCCGAGGCGCTGGCCCGCGAGGAGGAGCGGACGGCGGGGGAGCGGGAGAGGCTGATCGCCGACCCGACCTACTTCAGCGAGGCGTACGACTGGTACACCTACCGGGCCCGGGGCCGCTACCTGGAGCACCTGGAGCCGTGGCTGGCCCGCTTCGACGCCGAGCAGCTGCTCATCCTGCCCAGCGAGACGCTCTACGCCGAACCGGCCGCCACCCACGCCCGGGTGCTGGACTTCCTCGGCCTGCCGCCGCACCGGCTGGCGACGTACGAGGCGCACAACCACCGGCGCAGCAGCAAGATGGACGAGGCCGTGCGGGCGGAGCTGAGCGAGTACTTCGCGCCGTACAACGCGGCGTTGTCGGAGCGGCTCGGGATGCGTTTCGACTGGTCCTGACCGGCACCGGTGACCTGCCCCGCGGACGTCCGCGTCCGCAGGGCGGGACGCGGCGGGCACGGCGTCGCGGCGGGCACCGGGCGTGACAGACTGACCGCTGTGTTGCGCTGGCTGACTGCAGGTGAATCGCACGGTCCCGCCCTGGTGGCGTTGCTGGAGGGCGTCCCCGCCGGGGTGGCGGTGACCTCCACCGACATCGCCGGTGAGCTGGCCCGGCGCCGGCTCGGCTACGGCCGTGGCGCGCGGATGTCGTTCGAGCAGGACGAAGTCGAGATCATCGGCGGGGTACGGCACGGCCGCACCCTCGGCAGCCCGGTGGCGATCCGGGTTGGCAACTCCGAGTGGCCGAAGTGGCGCACGGTGATGGCGGCCGACCCGGTCGACGCCGACGAACTGGCCCGGCAGGCCCGCAACGCGCCGCTGACCCGCCCCCGGCCCGGCCACGCCGACCTCGCCGGCATGCAGAAGTACGGCCACACCGACGCCCGGCCGATCCTGGAGCGGGCCAGCGCGCGGGAGACCGCCGCACGGGTCGCCGTCGGCACGGTCGCCAAGGCCCTCGTCCGGCAGGCGCTCGGCATCGAGATCGTCTCGCATGTGGTGGAGCTGGGTCCCGTCGCCGCCAAGCCGGGCCTGCGGCCCCGGCCGGAGGACGCCGAGCGAATCGACGCCGACCCGCTGCGCTGCCTCGACCCGGAGGCCAGCGCCCGGATGGTCGCCGAGGTCGACGCCGCGAAGAAGGCCGCCGACACCCTCGGCGGCGTGGTCGAGGTGCTGGCGTACGGGGTGCCGCCGGGCCTGGGCAGCCACGTGCAGTGGGACCGCAAGCTCGACGCCCGGCTGGCCACCGCGCTGATGTCCATCCAGGCCATCAAGGGCGTCGAGATCGGCGACGGCTGGCAGCAGGCCCGCTCCCGTGGCTCGGAGGCGCACGACGAGATCATGCCGACCGCCACCGGTGTCCGCCGGGTCACCGACCGGGCCGGCGGCCTGGAGGGCGGCATCACCACCGGTGAGCCGCTGCGGGTCAAGGCGGCGATGAAGCCGATCTCGTCGCTGAACCGGGCCCTGGCCACCGTCGACGTGACCACCGGCGAACCGGCCACCGCGATCAACCAGCGCTCCGACGTCTGCGCCGTCCCGGCGGCGGCGGTGGTCGCCGAGGCGATGGTGGCCCTGGTGCTCGCCGAGGCGGCCACCGAGAAGTTCGGCGGCGACTCGGTGGCCGAGATCCGCCGCAACCTCGACGGCTACCTCGACGCGCTGGTGATCCGGTGATCGGCCGGGCGACGCCGGGGCGGAGTGTGCTCCGGTGAGCGCGAGGAGTGCAGCGGAGCGGAGCCCCGCAGTCGCGAACGACAGGGTGATCCCGTGACGAAGCCGCTCTGCGTGCTGGTCGGGGCGCCCGGCTCCGGCAAGTCCACCATCGGCTCGGAGCTGGCGACGCTGCTGGGCGTCGAGTTCCGGGACACCGACACCGACATCGAGCGGCTCGCCGGCAAGCCGATCCCGGAGATCTTCATCGACGAGGGGGAGGCGCACTTCCGTACCCTCGAACGGGCCGCGGTGGCGGCGGCGCTGGCCTCGCACGGTGGGGTGCTCGCGCTCGGCGGCGGCGCGGTCCTCGCCGAGGAGAACCGCGCCGCGCTGGTCGGGCACACCGTGGTGCACCTGTCGGTGGAGCTGTCCGACGCGGTGAAGCGGGTCGGGCTCGGCGCCGGCCGGCCGCTGCTCGCCATCAACCCCCGGGCCACCCTGAAGTACCTGATGGACCAGCGCCGACCGCTCTACGCCGAGGTGGCCACCGCGACCGTGGTCACCGACGGGCGCACCCCGGCGGAGATCGCCGGCGAGATCGCCGGCCTGCTCAAGCCCTGACCCGGGCGGGTCAGCCCCGGGCGATGGCGTCGAGCAGGTCCGCGAGGGCCTTCGGCTCGCTCAGCATCGGCCAGTGGCCGGTCGGCAGGCCGTGCAGCTCGGCGCCGGCGAGACCGGCGAAGAACGGGTGACCGTCGGCGATCATCGCACCGGCCACCTCCACCGGGAAGGTGCAGGCCACCAGCGCGGTCGGCACCGGCCGCCCGCCGGTGCGCCGCACCGGGTCGGTCGCCGCACCCAGTGGGTGTCCGGTGGAGCGGCGGCGCAGCAGCGCCAGCGCGGCGTCGTCCAGACCGGCCAGGTTCTGCGGGTCCTCGGCGGGTTCCCAGGCGGGCGGCGGCAGCAGGTGCCCGTCGCCGATCAGCGCGCGCAGCCGCTCCTGCTCCTCCGGCGGGTTGCAGTCGAACTGGGACACCCCGTCGGGCAGCGGCCCGCTCTCCACGTAGACCACCCGGGCGATCCGGTCCGGCATCCGGTCGGCCGCCTGGGTCACCGGCATCCCGCCGCCGGAGTGTCCGACCAGGATCACGTCGCGCAGCTCCTCCGCCTCGATCAGTCCGGTGAGGTCGGTGGTGTGCGTCTCCAGGTCCACCTGCGGGCCGGCCAGGTGCGCCCGTTCGGCCACCCCGGTCAGCGTCACCGGGTACCCGTCGTGGCCGCGCCCGCGCAGGTCGGCGGTCACCTCCCGCCACGCCCAGCCGCCCAGCCACAACCCCGGCACCAGCACGAACGTCGCCATCTCGGATCTCCCTTTCTCGATGTCCAGGGACACCGTAGGCTCGGATCCGGACGACTTCCGCCCGGTATCGTGAGGTGGCCCGTGTCACATCCCGCCGGTCGGGTGCTGGCGATGCTCGAACTGCTCCAGAGCCACCACCGACTCACCGGCGCCGAACTGGCCGACCGGTTGCGCG
The DNA here is from genome assembly GCF_059359015.1 of Micromonospora sp. LZ37. Classification (NCBI taxonomy): domain Bacteria; kingdom Bacillati; phylum Actinomycetota; class Actinomycetes; order Micromonosporales; family Micromonosporaceae; genus Micromonospora; species Micromonospora sp. LZ37. The sequence continues at coordinate 118,689 of NZ_JCADBL010000015.1, forward strand.
TCGACGAGCGGACCGTGCGTCGCTACGCCACCACCCTGGCCGAGCTCGGCATCCCGGTCACCGCCGCACGCGGCCGGTACGGCGGCTACCGGCTGCGCCCCGGCTACAAGCTCCCGCCGCTCATGCTCACCGACGACGAGGCGGTCGCGGTGCTGCTCGGCCTGGTCGCGGCGGAGCGGCTGGGGCTGGGCACCGAGGAGCCGGCGACCGTCACCGCCCTGGCGAAGATCCGGCGGGTGCTGCCGGCGCCCCTCGCCGAGCGGCTCGCCGCCGTCCAGGACCACCTCGGCTTCACCCTGCGCCGCGCCGACCCGGCGCTCCGCCCGGCCGCCGCGACGCTGCTCACCCTCGGCGCGGCCACCCGGCAGCGGCGGCGGGTGACGCTGGACTACCGCTCCTGGCGGGGGGAGCCGTCACGGCGGCAGGTCGACCCGTACGGGCTGGTCTTCCACGCCGGTCGCTGGTACGTCACCGGCCACGACCACCTCCGCGACGAGATCCGCACCTTCCGGCTGGACCGGATCGGGGAGGTCAGCCCCGGCCCGGAGAGCTTCCACCTGCCGGACGGCTTCGACCCGGTGGCCCAGGTGACCCGCTCGCTGGCCGGGGTGCCGTACGCGCACACCGTCGAGGTGCTGCTGGAGACCGACCTGGCCGCCGCCCGCCGCCGCGTCCCGCCCAGCGTCGCCGAGCTGACCGAGGTCGCCGACGGAGTGCTGCTGCGGGCCCGCGCCGAGCACCTCGACGGGATGGCGCAGCTCCTCGCCGGGCTGGGCTGGCCGTTCACCGTGCTCGCCCCCGACGCGCTGCGCGACGCCGTCCGCGCACACGCGACCCGGCTGGCCGCCTGGGCCGAACGGCCGCTACCCGCCGTCACTGGGGCGGGCACCGGACACCACAACGAGCCTGATACCTCAGAGGCATATTGATGCCTCTGAGGTATCACGCTTACTCAGGCAACCGCCTTCCGGCGCCGCCGACGACACGCACCACCGCCTCACCCAGCCGATCATGAATCGCTCACGCCGGCCGGGATCGGGGGCGGCGCGACGGGCGGCCGGCCGTAACCGGGCGGGCGGTGTCCGGGCTCAGGCCGGCGACGGCGCCGTCCCGGGCCGGACGCGGCGGGGCGCCGGGCGCCAGGTGACCAGCAGGGCCAGGGCGAGCAGAAGTTCGGCGAGGTCGCCGCCGTAGTACATCAGCGTCGCCGCCGCCCGGAGCTGCTCCGCCGGCGCGGCGGTGTCGACCAGGCCGACGTACATCAGCTGGGCGAGGGTGGCGTGCGCGGCCACCGACACCCCCAGCACCACCAGCCGGACGGGCACCCCCGGCCGGTGCGGCCCCGGGTCGGGGCCGGCGATCGCCCAGCAGAAGAGGTATCCGCTGACCAGGAAGTGCAGCAGCACCAGCGCGTGCAGGCCCGGGTCGCTCAGGACGGCGCGGTGCAGCGGGGTCAGGTGCAGCAGGTAGAGCCCGCCGGCGGTGAGCAGCAGGCCGGTGACCGGGTGGGCGAGGGTCCGCGCCACCGGGTGGCGCAGCAGCCGCAGCGCCGCGCGTCCGACGTCGCGGCGTACCGTGCGCAGCGCCAGGGTGCCCGGCGCGCCGAGCACCAGTCCGAGTGGCGCGACCATCCCGACCAGCAGGTGCTGCCACATGTGCCCGACCAGGTCGTGGCCGGGGAGCACCACGGCCACCGCGAGCAGCGCGGCGCCCGCGCCGAAGCTCGCGGTACGCCAGTGGCTCCACCCGCCCTGGTCGCGCTGCCGCAACGCGGCGGCCAGGTAGACCCAGAACAGCACCGGCGGTACGAGCAGCAGCGGGCCGACGACGGTCGGCGCGTGTCCGGTCATCGCCGGTCGGCGCAGGTGTCCACCACCGTGGCCCGCCGCTGCACCGCCCAGCCCACCGCGATCAGCGCCACGCCGAGCAGCAGGAAGCCGATGTCCCAGGCGGTCTGGTGCGGTCCGCCGCGGACGTGGTGGATGCCGAGCAGGTGGTGGTCGACCACCCCCTCGACCAGGTTGAACAGCCCCCAGCCGACCAGCGCCCAGCCCCACAGCGCGCCGGAGCGCCAGAGCCGGCCCCGGGACCGGGTGACCCGGGCGTACAGCAGGGCCAGGCCGGTGAGCACCGCGATCCAGGTGACGACGTGGAAGAGCCCGTCCCAGAGCGTGTTCATCTCCAGGCCGGGCACGGTGTCCACCGGATACGCCCGGAGCCCGAGGTTGTCGCTGCCGGTGCTGCTGAGCAGGTGGTGCCACTGGAGCACCTGGTGCAGCAGGATCCCGTCGACGAGCCCGCCGAGCCCGACGCCGAGGATGGTGGCGGGCAGTCGGATGTCCGCGCCGTCGATCGTGCCGGCCATGGGCCACCTCCGCCGTCGTGGGTCGGTCGTTCCGCCGGTGCCCCCGCTGCGCCCGGCTAAACGTCGGTCCCGGCCGGCGCGTCCCGGCGCCATCAGGTGGACACCGCCCGTCGGGGGCCCGTAACTGCACTAGGCTGCGCTGCGATGGACGAGGTGACCCGGATTCCGGTCGGCGGCGACCAGCCGTACGACGTACTGGTCGGACGTGACCTGCTGGCTCCGCCGCCGCGGCTGCTGCCCGGCGCGGAGCGGGTGGCGGTGCTGTACGCCGCCCCGCTCAAGGGGCTGGTCGACGCGTTCGGCGAGCAGTTGCGCGCGGTGGGTGTCGCCCCGCTGCCGATCGAGGTGCCCGACGCCGAGGCGGGCAAGCGGATCGAGGTGGCCGCGCACTGCTGGGACCGGTTGGGCGAGGCCGGCTTCACCCGTACCGACGCGGTGGTCGGGGTGGGCGGCGGCGCGGTGACCGACCTGGCCGGCTTCGTCGCGGCCTGCTGGCTGCGCGGGGTGCGCTGGGTGCCGGTGGCGACGTCGCTGCTCGGCATGGTCGACGCCGCGGTCGGCGGCAAGACCGGCGTCAACACCGCCGCCGGCAAGAACCTGGTGGGCGCGTTCCACCCCCCGGCCGGGGTGATCTGCGATCTGGCCACCCTGGACAGCCTGCCGCCGGCGGACCTGGCCGCCGGGCTGGCCGAGGTGGTCAAGTGCGGCTTCATCGCCGACCCGGTGATCCTCGACCTGGTCGAGCGGGACCCGGCCGCCGCCACCGATCCCCGCGGCCCGGTGGCCCGGGAGCTGATCGAGCGGGCGATCCGGGTGAAGGCCGACGTGGTCTCCGGTGACCTGCGCGAGTCGGGGGTGCGGGAGGTGCTCAACTACGGGCACACCCTGGCGCACGCCATCGAGAAGGTGGAGGGCTACCGCTGGCGGCACGGGCACGCCGTCGCCGTCGGCACCGTCTACGCCGGCGCCCTGGCCCGGCTGGCCGGACGCCTCGACGCGGCCACCGCGCAGCGGCACCGCACCGTCATGGCCGCGCTCGGCCTGCCCACCAGCTATCCGGCCGAGGCGTGGCCCCAGCTGCTGGCCACCATGCGGGTCGACAAGAAGGCGCGGGGGAGCACGCTGCGCTTCGTGGTGCTGGACGGCCTGGCCCGGCCGGCGATCCTGGAGGGCCCGGACGACGAGCTGCTGCACGCCGCCTACCGGGAGATCTCCTCGTGAGGGTGTACGTGCTCAACGGCCCGAACCTGGGCCGGCTGGGCACCCGGCAGGTGGACGTGTACGGGGTGACCAGCTACTCCGACCTGGTGACGCTCTGCGTCGACACCGGCCGCGAGCTGGGTCTGGACGTCACCGTCCGGCAGACCGACGCCGAGCACGAGCTGCTCGGCTGGCTGCACGAGGCCGCCGACGAGGGTGCGGCGGTGGTGCTGAACCCGGCCGCCTGGTCGCACTACTCGATCGCCGTACGGGACGCCTGCGCGATGCTGCGCGCCCCGCTGGTCGAGGTGCACATCTCCAACATCCACGCCCGGGAGGAGTTCCGGCACCACTCCGTGGTCTCGGCCGTGGCGACCGGGGTGATCTGCGGCCTGGGCGTGGACGGCTACCGGCTCGCCCTGCGCCACCTGGCGACCCGCCTCGACGCGGAGGGCGGGTCGGCGTCGGCCGGCGGCCAGTGGCCGAGTGGACGCAGCTAGTAGACTTGTCAGGTCTGTCCGCCAATTGATGATCAAGGCAGGAAATGGCATCCACCAACGACCTCAAGAACGGCCTGGTACTCAACCTCGACGGGGAGCTCTGGGCCGTCGTCGAGTTCCAGCACGTCAAGCCCGGTAAGGGTGGGGCGTTCGTCCGCACGACGCTGAAGAACGTGCTGTCCGGCAAGGTCGTCGACAAGACCTTCAACGCGGGCACCAAGGTCGAGACCGCGACCGTGGACAAGCGCACCATGCAGTACCTCTACGCCGACGGCGAGGACTACGTCTTCATGGATCTGGAGACGTTCGACCAGATCACCGTCCCCGGCGGCACCGTCGGCGAGGCCGCCAACTACCTCCTCCCGGAGGCCGAGGCGACCGTCGCCACGCACGAGGGTGTCCCGCTCTACATCGAGCTGCCCACCTCCGTCGTGCTGGAGGTCACCTACACCGAGCCGGGTCTGCAGGGCGACCGTTCGACCGGCGGCAACAAGCCGGCGACCGTCGAGACCGGCGCGACCGTGCAGGTGCCGCTCTTCATCACCACCGGCGAGAAGATCAAGGTCGACACCCGCGACGGCCGTTACCTCGGCCGCTCCTGATGGCCGAGGGTCCCAAGCAGCAGATGCCGTCGCGCCGCAAGGCGCGCAAGCGGGCGCTGGACGTGCTCTACGAGGCCGACCTGCGTAAGCGGCCCCCGGTCGAGGTGCTCGCCGGCTACGTCGAGCGGATCGAGAAGCCCCGCCCGGAGCACCTCGGCTACGCGGTCAGCCTGGTCGAGGGGGTCGCCGCCCACCTCGACCGGATCGACGAGCTGATCGCCAGCTACGCCGAGGGTTGGACCCTGGACCGGATGCCGGTGGTCGACCGCAACCTCGCCCGGATCGCCGTGTACGAGCTGCTCCACGTCGACGAGATCGACGACGCGGTGGCGATCAGCGAGGCGGTGGAGCTGGCCCGGCAGATGTCCACCGACGACTCGCCGCGCTTCCTCAACGGCATCCTCGGCCGGATCGCCGAGTACGCCACCCGCTGACCGGCGTTGCCGAGGCTGGTACGAACGAAAGGGCCCGTGCCTGGCGGCACGGGCCCTTTCGGTGCGACAGCGTGGATCAGGACGCGAAGAACGCCCGCGGGTCGGCGACGAGCACGCCGTGCTCGGTGAGCCGCTCGATCAGGCCGGACGGCGAGGCGTCGTAGACGATCGCCAGGGCGCGCAGGTCGTCGGCGCGGATGGAGAGCACCCGGCCGTTGTAGTCGCCGCGCTGCTGCTGGATGGCCCGGGCGTAGCGGGCGACGTACGCGAGGTCCTCGGAGGCCTCGTCGTAGAGCCGCTCCAGGTCCAGGACGATCTTGCTGGTGGGCTCGTGCCGCACCCCGCTGCCGTCGGGCAGCAGCTCCGAGACGGGAACGCGGTAGAAGTCGGCCAGCTCCGCCAGGCGGGACACGGTGACGGCCCGGTCGCCGCGCTCGTACGAGCCGACCACCACGGCCTTCCACCGCCCGTTCGACTTCTCCTCCACCCCTTGCAGGGACAGACCCTGCTGCTGGCGGATGGAGCGCAGGCGGGCGCCCAGCGACTTGGCGTATTCAGAGGGCATTCGGACACTCCCAGTGCTGTGCTTTGGGGTTCTCCCAGCGATCGCTACGGAGCGTGACGGTACGGGGATTGCGACACCGGGTCAAGTGGTCGTGACCTTACCGTTGGGGAGCGCGGGGGGACTTATCCCCTTTTCGCCGACCTGATCCGGGGATCAGTGGGTGCCGACGATCGACCTGGTGACCGCTGGTAACGTGGCGTGAAGCTCCGACCCGGGCCGCCCGCGGCCCGGCCGGAGACCCCAGACGTCCTTTAACGACCCGTCCCGTGAGGCGGGGAAGGAGGTCCGCCGTGGCCTGCCCACCGGCTGCCCAGTCATCGCCCCCACGACAACCCTCGGTGAAGGTGATCCTCGCCAGCGCCGACGTGCAGCGCGTCGTCGACCGGATCGCCCACCAGATCCTGGAGAAGACCCAGGGCGCCGCGGATGCCGTCCTGCTCGGCATACCCACTCGCGGAGCTCCGCTCGCAAGGCGCCTCGCCGCCCGGATCAGCACCTTCGAGGACGTGGACGTCCCGGTCGGCGTGCTGGACATCACTCTCTACCGCGACGACCTGCGCCGGCACGCCACCCGCGCGGTCGGACCGACCCAGCTCCCGCCGGGCGGCATCGACGGCAAGCGGGTCATCCTCGTCGACGACGTGCTCTTCTCCGGCCGCACCGTGCGGGCCGCGCTCGACGCGCTCAACGACGTCGGCCGCCCGGCCACCGTGCAGCTCGCCGTCCTGGTCGACCGCGGCCACCGCGAACTGCCGATCCGCGCCGACTACGTCGGCAAGAACATCCCGACCTCCCTCGCCGAGAGCGTCAAGGTCACCCTCGCCGAGACCGACGGGGCCGACGAGGTCAGGCTGTACGGGGGTACTTCTTCATGATCCGGCACCTGCTCTCCGGGGCCGACCTGGACGCGGCCACCGCCACCCAGATCCTGGACACCGCCGCCGAGATGGCCACCGTCGCCGGCCGGGAGGTCAAGAAGCTTCCCGCGCTGCGCGGCCGGACCGTGGTGAACCTCTTCTACGAGGACTCCACCCGGACCCGGATCTCCTTCGAGGCGGCCGCCAAGCGGCTCAGCGCCGATGTGATCAACTTCTCCGCCAAGGGCTCCAGCGTGACCAAGGGGGAGAGCCTGAAGGACACCGCGCTCACCCTCCAGGCGATGGGGGCCGACGCAGTGGTGGTGCGGCACCCCGCCTCCGGCGCCCCGCACCGGCTGGCCAACTGGGTGGACGGGTCGGTGGTCAACGCCGGCGACGGCACCCACGAGCACCCCACCCAGGCGCTGCTCGACGCGTACACGATGCGCTCCCGGCTGGGCCGGCTCGCCGGCCTGCACGTCGCGGTGGTCGGGGACGTGCTGCACTCCCGGGTGGCCCGCTCCAACGTGCTGCTGCTCTCGACCCTCGGCGCCAAGGTCACCCTGGTCGGCCCCCCCACCCTCATCCCGGTGGACATCGCCGCCGCGCTCGCCCCCGGCACCAACGTCTCCTACGACCTCGACGCCGTTCTCCCTGATGTGGACGTGGTGATGATGCTGCGGGTGCAGCGCGAGCGGATGGGCGACTCCTACTTCCCCTCCGCCCGCGAGTACGCCCGCCGCTACGGCCTCGACGGCCCGCGCATGCGCCGACTGCCGGAGCACGCGATCGTCATGCACCCCGGCCCGATGAACCGGGGCATGGAGATCACCCCCGAGGTCGCCGACTCACCCCGCTCCACCATCGTCGAACAGGTCGCCAACGGGGTCTCCGTGCGGATGGCCGTGCTCTACCTGCTGCTCGGAGGGAACAACCGGTGACCGCGTACCTGATCAAGAACGTGAGCGTCGTCGGCGCCGCGCCGACCGACCTGCTGATCCGCGACGGCGTCGTCGCCGAGACCGGCGCGGGCCTGACCGCGCCGGACGCCACCGTGCTCGACGGGACCGGGCTGGTCGCCCTGCCCGGCCTGGTCGACCTGCACACCCACCTGCGTGAGCCGGGCCGGGAGGACGCCGAGACCGTCGAGTCCGGCTCCCGCGCGGCGGCGCTGGGCGGCTACACCGCCGTCTGCGCGATGGCCAACACCTCTCCGGTCGCCGACACCGCCGGCGTGGTCGAGCAGGTCTGGCGGCTCGGCCGGGAGGCCGGGCTGGTCGACGTGCAGCCGATCGGCGCGGTCACCGTCGGGCTGGCCGGCGAACGGCTGGCCGAGCTGGGCGCGATGGCCGACTCCGCCGCCCGGGTGCGGATCTTCTCCGACGACGGGCACTGCGTCGCCGACCCGAAGCTGATGCGCCGGGCGCTGGAGTACGTCAAGGCGTTCGACGGGATCATCGCGCAGCACGCCGAGGAGCCGCGGCTCACCGAGGGCGCGCAGATGCACGAGGGCGAGGTCTCCACCCGGCTCGGGCTCACCGGCTGGCCGGCGGTCGCCGAGGAGGCGATCATCGCCCGCGACGTGCTGCTGGCCGAGCACGTCGGCAGCCGGTTGCACGTCTGCCACGTCTCCACCGCCGGCAGCGTCGAGGTGCTGCGGCACGCCAAGGCGCGCGGGGTGCGGGTAACCGCCGAGGTGACCCCGCACCACCTGCTGCTCACCGACGCCCGGGCCGAGACCTACGACCCGGTCTACAAGGTCAACCCGCCGCTGCGCACCGAGGCCGACATCGCCGCGCTGCGCGCCGCGCTGGCCGAGGGCGTCATCGACATCGTCGCCACCGACCACGCCCCGCACGCCGTGGAGGACAAGGAGTGCGAGTGGGCGTACGCCCGGCCGGGCATGCTCGGCCTGGAGACGGCGCTCTCCATCGCGCTGGAGGTGCTCGGCCCCGAGTGGGACCTGATCGCCGAGCGGATGTCCCGCACCCCGGCCCGCATCGCCGGTCTCGACGGGCACGGTCTCGACCCGGCGCCCGGCGTGCCGGCCAACCTCACCCTGGTCGACCCGGCCGCCCGCCGGGTCATCGAGCCCGCGGAGCTGGCCAGCCGCAGTCGCAACACCCCGTACGCCCGCATGACGCTGCCGGGTCGCATCGTGGCGACCTTCCTGCGCGGCGAGCCGACGGTCCTGGACGGAAAGGCTGTCAAGTAAATGGCGAAGCGTAGATCGGCGATCCTCGTTCTGGAGGACGGCCGGACCTTCCACGGCGAGGCGTACGGCAGCGTCGGGGAGACCTTCGGTGAGGCGGTCTTCAACACCGGCATGACCGGCTACCAGGAGACCCTCACCGACCCGTCGTACCACCGGCAGGTGGTGGTGCAGACCGCGCCGCACATCGGCAACACCGGCGTCAACACCGAGGACGACGAGTCCGGCCGGATCTGGGTCGCCGGTTACGTGGTGCGCGACCCGGCCCGGATCGGCTCCAACTGGCGGGCCACCGGCGGGTTGGAGGACCGGCTCGCCGCCGAGGGCGTGGTCGGGATCAGCGGCGTCGACACCCGGGCGCTCACCCGCCACCTGCGCGAGCGCGGCGCGATGCGGGTCGGCGTCTCCAGCGTCGAGGACGACCCGCGCGCCCTGCTGGCCCGGGTCCGCCAGTCGCCGCAGATGGTCGGCGCGGACCTCTCCGCGCAGGTCACCACGGAGAAGCCGTACGTGGTCGAGGCGGTCGGCGCGCACCGGTTCACCGTGGCCGCCCTCGACCTGGGCATCAAGCGCAACGTGCCGCGCCGGCTCGCCGCGCGCGGGGTCACCACCCACGTGCTGCCCGCCTCGTCCGGCATCGACGACCTCCTTGCCACCGGCGCGGATGCGGTCTTCTTCTCGCCCGGCCCCGGCGACCCGGCCACCGCGGACGGTCCGGTCGCGCTCGCCCGGGAGGTGCTGCGCCGTGAGGTGCCGCTCTTCGGCATCTGCTTCGGCAGCCAGATCCTCGGCCGGGCGCTCGGCTTCGGCACCTACAAGCTCGGCTACGGCCACCGGGGCATCAACCAGCCGGTGCTCGACCGGGCCACCGGCAAGGTCGAGGTGACCAGCCACAACCACGGCTTCGCCGTCCAGGTGCCGGGCGCCGGGCCGGGCGTGGTCGTCCCCGACCAGGTGATCGAGACCGAGTTCGGCGGTGTCCAGGTGTCGCACGTCTGCCTCAATGACAACGTGGTCGAGGGGCTGCGGGCCCGGGACGTGCCCGCCTTCACCGTCCAGTACCACCCGGAGGCAGCGGCCGGTCCGCACGACGCGGACTACCTCTTCGACCGCTTCGCCGAGCTCATCGAAGGCGGTAGGAATGCCTAAGCGCAAAGACCTCAAGCACATCCTGGTGATCGGCTCCGGGCCGATCGTGATCGGGCAGGCCTGCGAGTTCGACTACTCCGGCACCCAGGCCTGCCGGGTGCTGCGCAGCGAGGGGATCCGGGTCAGCCTGGTCAACTCCAACCCGGCGACGATCATGACCGACCCGGAGTTCGCCGACGCCACCTACGTCGAGCCGATCACCCCGGAGTTCGTCGAGCTGGTCATCGCCAAGGAACGCCCGGACGCGATCCTGCCCACCCTGGGCGGGCAGACCGCGCTGAACACCGCGGTCGCCCTGCACGAGGCCGGCGTCCTCGACAAGTACGGCGTGGAGCTGATCGGCGCCAACATCGACGCGATCAACCGCGGCGAGGACCGGCAGCTGTTCAAGGACATCGTGGCCAAGGCCGGCGCCCGGCTCGGCGTCGAGGACCCGACCGCCCTGGTGCCCCGCTCCCGGGTCTGCCACTCGATGGACGAGGTCGAGGCCACCGTCGCCGAGCTGGGCCTGCCGGTGGTCATCCGGCCGTCCTTCACCATGGGCGGCCTCGGCTCCGGCATGGCGCACACCCCGGAGGACCTGGCCCGCATCGCCGGCGACGGCCTGACCGCCAGCCCGGTGCACGAGGTGCTCATCGAGGAGAGCGTGCTCGGCTGGAAGGAGTACGAGCTCGAGCTGATGCGCGACCGCCACGACAACGTGGTGGTGGTCTGCTCCATCGAGAACCTCGACCCGATGGGCGTGCACACCGGCGACAGCGTCACCGTCGCCCCGGCCATGACGCTCACCGACCGGGAGTACCAGCGCCTGCGCGACCTGGGCATCGCGGTGCTGCGCGAGGTCGGGGTGGACACCGGCGGCTGCAACATCCAGTTCGCGGTCAACCCGGCCGACGGCCGGATCGTCGTGATCGAGATGAACCCCCGGGTGTCCCGCTCCTCGGCGCTGGCCTCGAAGGCCACCGGCTTCCCGATCGCGAAGATCGCCGCCAAGCTGGCCATCGGCTACACCCTGGACGAGATCCCCAACGACATCACCCTGAAGACCCCGGCGGCGTTCGAGCCGACCCTGGACTACGTGGTGGTGAAGATCCCCCGGTTCGCCTTCGAGAAGTTCCCCGGCGCCGACCCGGAGCTGACCACCACGATGAAGTCCGTCGGCGAGGCGATGAGCCTGGGCCGCAACTTCACCGAGGCGCTCAACAAGGCGATGCGCTCGATGGAAACCACATCATCGGGTTTCTGGACCACCCCGGACCCGACGGGGGCGACGAAGGAGAACACCCTCGCCGCGCTGCGGATGCCGCACGACGGCCGGCTCTACACCGTCGAGCGGGCGTTGCGCCTCGGCGCGTCCATCGCCGAGGTGGCGACGGCCTCCGGCGGGATCGACCCCTGGTTCCTGGACCAGATCGCCGCCCTGGTCGAGCTGCGCGCGGAGATCGTGGACGCCCCGGTGCTCGACGGGGAGCTGCTGCGCCGGGCCAAGCGGGCCGGCCTGTCCGACCGGCAGCTGGCCGCGCTGCGCCCGGAGCTGGCCGCCGAGGACGGCGTCCGTACCCTGCGGCACCGCCTCGACGTGCGGCCGGTCTACAAGACCGTGGACACCTGCGCGGCCGAGTTCGAGGCCACCACGCCGTACCACTACTCGACGTACGACCAGGAGACCGAGGTCGTCGCCTCGGACCGGCCCAAGGTGCTCATCCTGGGCTCCGGCCCGAACCGGATCGGCCAGGGCATCGAGTTCGACTACTCCTGCGTGCACGCGGTGATGGCCCTCCGCGCGGTGGGCTACGAGACCGTGATGGTCAACTGCAACCCGGAGACGGTCTCCACCGACTACGACACCGCCGACCGGCTCTACTTCGAGCCGCTGACCTTCGAAGACGTGCTGGAGGTCTGGCACGCCGAGGACTCGTCGGGCAGGGCGGCCGGCGGGCCGGGCGTGGTCGGCGTGATCGTGCAGCTCGGTGGGCAGACCCCGCTGGGGCTGGCCCAGCGACTCAAGAACGCCGGCGTGCCGGTGGTCGGCACCTCGCCGGAGTCGATCCACCTCGCCGAGGAGCGGGGCGCGTTCGGCGCGGTGCTCGCCCGGGCCGGGCTGCGCGCCCCGGCGCACGGCATGGCCACCTCGTACGACGAGGCGAAGGAGATCGCCGACGAGATCGGCTACCCGGTGCTGGTCCGGCCGTCGTACGTGCTCGGTGGGCGGGGCATGGAGATCGTCTACGACGACGCCACGCTGCGCGACTACATCGGCCGGGCCACCGACATCTCCCCGAACCACCCGGTGCTGGTGGACCGCTTCCTCGACGACGCCATCGAGATCGACGTGGACGCGCTCTGCGACGCCGACGGCGAGGTCTACCTCGGTGGCGTGATGGAGCACATCGAGGAGGCCGGCATCCACTCCGGCGACTCGTCCTGCGCGCTGCCGCCGATCACCCTGGCCGGCTCGCACCTGGCCCAGGTGCGCCGCTACACCGAGGCGATCGCCCGGGGCGTCGGCGTGCGCGGGCTGCTCAACGTCCAGTACGCCCTCAAGGACGACATGCTGTACGTGCTGGAGGCGAACCCGCGGGCGTCCCGGACGGTCCCGTTCGTCTCCAAGGCCACGGCGGTGCCGCTGGCGAAGGCGGCGGCCCGGATCGCGCTCGGCGCCACCATCGCCGAGCTGCGCGCCGAGGGGCTGCTCCCGCCCACCGGGGACGGCGGCGTGATGCCGGCGGACGCCCCGATCGCGGTGAAGGAGGCGGTGCTGCCGTTCAAGCGGTTCCGCACCCCGTCGGGCAAGGGCATCGACTCGCTGCTCGGCCCGGAGATGAAGTCCACCGGCGAGGTGATGGGCATCGACACCAACTTCGGGCACGCCTTCGCCAAGTCCCAGTCCGCCGCGTACGGCTCGCTGCCCACCGGCGGCAAGATCTTCGTCTCGGTGGCGAACCGGGACAAGCGCGGCATGATCTTCCCGATCAAGCGCCTGGCCGACCTGGGCTTCGAGATCGTCGCCACCACGGGCACGGCCGAGGTGCTGCGCCGGCACGGCATCGCCTGCGAGCAGATCCGCAAGCACTACGAGGCCGGCGAGGGCGAGGACGCGGTGTCGATGATCCTCGGCGGCGACGTCGCCCTGGTGGTCAACACTCCGCAGGGCTCGGGCGCCAGCGCCCGCTCCGACGGCTACGAGATCCGCAGCGCGGCGGTCACGGCGGACATCCCCTGCATCACCACGGTCCCCGGCGCGGCGGCCGCCGTCATGGGCATCGAGGCGAGGATCCGCGGCGACATGCAGGTCCGCCCCCTCCAGGAGCTGCACGCTGCCCTGCGAGCGGCCGAGTGACCGCCCCCGTCACCGCGGTGATCATGAAGTTGGCGGCAGTCGAGGAGATCGACTTCGCCGTCAACTTCATGATCGACGCGATGGGGGTCCGGGGGAGGGTGCGGTGATCTTCCAGAAGGTGGTGCGGCCGGCGTTGTTCCGCATCGGGGGCGGGGACGCCGAGGCGGCGCACGAGTGGACGTTGCGGCGGCTGGCCGGGGTGTCCCGGCGGCCGGCGGTGCTGCGGGCGCTGCGGGCCCGGTACGCGGTGCGGGCGCCGCGGACGGTCTTCGGGGTCGAGTTCCCGAACCCGGTCGGGCTGGCCGCCGGCATGGACAAGGACGGCGCGGCGCTGCCGGCCTGGCCGGCACTGGGGTTCGGCTTCGTCGAGGTCGGCACGGTGACCGCGCACGCCCAGCCGGGCAACCCGCGCCCTCGGCTGTTCCGGCTGCGCGACAGCGAGGCCGTGGTCAACCGGATGGGCTTCAACAACGCCGGCGCCGAGGCCCTCGCCGCCCGCCTGGCGGCGCTGCCCCGCCCGCTCGGGGTGCCGCTGGGCATCTCGCTCGGCAAGTCCAAGGTGACCCCGCTGGACGAGGCGGTCGAGGACTACCTCGCCTCCTACCGGGCGCTGCGCGGGCACGGCGACTACTTCGCGGTGAACGTCTCCTCGCCGAACACCCCGGGACTGCGCTCCCTTCAGGACAAGGCCCACCTGGACGCCCTGCTGGCGGCGTTGGTGGGGGAGAAGCCGGTGCTGGTGAAGATCGCCCCGGACCTGACCGAGCCGGCCGTCGCCGAGCTGCTGGAGGTCTGTCTGGCCCGGGGAGCGGCCGGCGTGATCGCCACCAACACCACGCTGGCCCGCGACGGGCTCGCCCCGGCCGACCGGGAGCGCGGCGCGGAGACCGGCGGCCTCTCCGGCCGGCCGCTGACCGCCCGGGCCCGTGAGGTGGTCGCCTTCGTGCACCGGGAGACCGGCGGCCGGCTGCCGGTGATCGGGGTCGGCGGCATCGTCGACCCCGACGACGCCACCCGCATGTTCGACGCCGGCGCCACCCTGGTCCAGCTCTACACCGGCTTCATCTACCGGGGCCCCGCCCTGGTCCGCGCCACCGCCGGCGCGTCGGCGGGCGCCACCGCGCCGGTGCCGGCCGGGTGAGGCGTCCCGGCCGCGCCACCGAAGAGGGTACGAAGGAGAGCGTGTGACGCCCGAGGAGATTCTGGCGGCTGACCGGGCGCACGTGTGGCACCCGTACGCGGCGTCGCCGCCGGCCGCGTCGCCGTACGTGGTCCGGAGCGCCCAGGGGGTGCGGCTGCGGCTGGCCGACGGCCGGGAGCTGGTCGACGGGATGTCGTCCTGGTGGGCGGCGATCCACGGCTACCGGCACCCGGTCCTCGACGCGGCGGTGACCGACCAGCTCGGCCGGATGAGCCACGTGATGTTCGGCGGGCTCACCCACGAGCCGGCCGTCCGGCTGGCGCGGACCCTGGTCGAGCTGGCGCCGGAGGGGCTGGAGCACGTCTTCCTGGCCGACTCCGGCTCGGTGGCCGTCGAGGTCGCGATCAAGATGTGCCTGCAGTACCAGCGGGCCACCGGCCGGCCCGGCCGCCGCCGGCTGGGCACCTGGCGGGGCGGCTACCACGGCGACACGTTCCACCCGATGAGCGTCTGCGACCCGGTGGGCGGCATGCACCACCTCTGGGGTGACGTGCTGCCCCGGCAGGTATTCGCCCCGCCGCCGCCCGGTGGCTTCGACGACCCGCCGGACCCGGCGTACGTCGCCGCGCTGACCGACGAGGTCGCCCGGCACGCCGACGAGCTGGCGGCGGTGATCGTGGAGCCGGTGGTGCAGGGTGCCGGCGGGATGCGCTTCCACCACCCGGGGTACCTGCGCGCGCTGCGCGAGGTGACCCGGGAGCACGGGGTGCTGCTGATCTTTGACGAGATCGCCACCGGGTTCGGCCGGACCGGGACGATGTTCGCCGCCGAGCACGCCGGGGTGAGCCCGGACGTGCTCTGCGTCGGCAAGGCGCTCACCGGCGGCTACCTGACCCTGGCCGCCGCGCTCTGCACCGCGGAGATCGCCCGGGGCATCTCCGCCGACGGGGTGCTGGCGCACGGGCCGACCTTCATGGGCAACCCGCTGGCCTGCGCGGTCGCCAACGCCTCCCTGGGGCTGCTGCGCGCCGGCGACTGGGCCGCCGAGGTGTCGAGGGTGGGTGCCGGGCTGCGGGCCGGCCTGGAGCCGCTGCGCGGTGCTCCGGGCGTCGCCGACGTGCGGGTGCTGGGCGCGATCGGGGTGGTGCAGCTCGATCACGAGGTGGACCTGGCCGCGGCGACCGCGGCGGCGGTGGCGCAGGGGGTCTGGCTGCGCCCGTTCCGCGACCTGGTCTACACCATGCCGCCGTACGTGACCGACGACGTGGACCTGGCGCGGATCACGGCCGGGATCGCCGCGGCGGTCAAGGCCGGCTGAGGACGGCCGGGGCCACGACCGGCTCGGCGCCGGCGGGGGTACGGCCGACGACGGGAACGGCCGCTGTCGG
The DNA here is from genome assembly GCF_059359015.1 of Micromonospora sp. LZ37. NCBI lineage: Bacteria > Bacillati > Actinomycetota > Actinomycetes > Micromonosporales > Micromonosporaceae > Micromonospora > Micromonospora sp. LZ37. The sequence goes on from NZ_JCADBL010000015.1 coordinate 134,442, forward strand.
CCGCCCGCGCGCAATCACGTCCGGGCGGTGGCGGGTTCCCCCGGCAACGGAGAGGACGGGCCGGCGGTCGCCGGTGTCGAGCGAGGAGAGAGGTACGCCGATGGAGAGCTTCGGGACCCGGCTGCACCGGGCCATGGCGGAGCGGGGGCCGCTCTGTGTGGGCATCGACCCGCACCCCGGGCTGCTGGCCCGCTGGGGGCTGCCGGACGACGTCGACGGGCTGGAGCGGTTCGCCCGGATTGTCGTGGAAGCCGTCGGTGACCGGGTTGCGGTCGTCAAGCCCCAGTCGGCCTTTTTCGAGCGCTTCGGTGCCCGAGGTGTCGGGATTCTTGAGTCAACTATCCGACAGTTGCGAGATCGTGGCTCGCTCGTTCTGCTTGACGTCAAGCGCGGCGACATCGGTTCGACGGTCGCCGCGTACGCCGCGGCGTACCTCGATCCATCCAGCCCGCTGTATGTCGACGCGGTGACGGCGAGCCCCTACCTCGGGGTCGGATCGCTGGCGCCGATGTTCGACCTGGCGCGTGCCCACGGCGGCGGAGTCTTCGTGCTGGCGCTCACCTCCAACCCTGAGGGGGCCCAGGTCCAGCGCGCCGTCGCGGCCGACGGGCGGACCGTCGCGCAGACCGTGATCGACGAGATTTCCCAGCTCAACGCGGGTGCCGAACCCCTCGGCAGTTTCGGGTTGGTGGTCGGGGCGACCATCGGTGAGACCGGTCACGACCTCTCCGGCGTGAACGGTCCGCTGCTCGCCCCGGGGCTCGGCGCGCAGGGCGCGACGGCGGCGGACCTGCGTACCGTCTTCGGCTCCAGCCTGCCGGCGGTCCTCCCGTCGTACTCCCGGGAGGTGCTCAACGCCGGTCCCGATCCGGCCGCCCTGCGGGCCGCCGCGGACCGCGCGCAGGCCGACTGCCGGGGTGTTCTGGCCGCTTCCTGACTGACTGAGGGCTCGGTCATTTTTTGTTGATCTTCGCGCGCCCACGTTGCCGAAAGTGCCCGCGACCGCTAGTTTTCCCCGCGCTGGGAACCACGGACCCCTTTGGTTGCCAGCGACACCACGTTTCACAGAGCGGTGGTGCGCCCCGCCCGCCGCGATAGGGACCTGAGGAGAACTGGTGCCGCTCCCGTCACTGACCCCCGAGCAGCGCGCTGCCGCGCTGGAGAAGGCCGCGGAGATCCGCAAGGCCCGTGCTGAGCTGAAGGAGCAGCTCAAGCAGGGCAAGACCACCCTCGCCGCCGTCCTCGAGCGGGCCGAGTCCGACGACGTCGTCGGCAAGCTCAAGGTTTCGGCCGTGCTGCAGGCGATGCCGGGCATCGGCAAGATCCGGGCCACCCAGATCATGGAGAAGCTCAAGATCGCCGACAGCCGTCGTCTGCGTGGACTGGGCGAGCAGCAGCGCAAGGCTCTGCTTGGAGAGTTCGCCGCCAACTGAACGCCGCAACGTGTAGAAACAAGCGGTGAGCACGGATGACGAGGCGCGCCCGGCGGCTCGGCTCACCGTCCTGACCGCACCTTCGGGTGCCGGCCTGGGCGGTGTCGTCGAGCTCGTCCGGGCGCGTTCTCCGTCCGTGTGGGTGCCGGTGCCGGCCACCACCCGACCGCGCCGCCCCGGCGAGCGGCACGGCGTCGACCGGCTCTTCTGCGACCCGGCCGAGTTCGACCGGATGATCGCCGCCGAGGAGCTGCTGGAGTGGTCGCGGATCGGCGCGTACCGGCGGGGCACGCCGCGCGCGCCGCTGCGGGCCCGGCTGGCCCAGGGTCGGCCGGTGCTGCTCCCGCTGGACCTGCCCGGAGCGCTCGCGGTCCGGGCCGGCTGGCCCGACGTACGACTGGTGCTGCTCGCCCCGGCGCGGCACCGCCCGGACCCGGCCGTCGTCGCGGCAGTCGGACACACCGTGGCACACGACCTCACCGAGCGCGCCGCCGACGAACTGGTAGGCTTGCTCGGTTCTTCCTATCTGGCTCCCGCCCAGCCGCGACTGCGCGGTTGAGCGACCAGCCGCGCTCGCGCGGACACTCTAGACGCAGAGGGTTATTTCGTGGGATCCATCGCCAACCCCGAGGGCATCACCAACCCGCCGATCGACGAACTGCTCGAGAAGACCACCTCGAAGTACGCCCTGGTGATCTTCGCCGCCAAGCGGGCGCGCCAGGTGAACGCCTACTACAGCCAGCTCGGCGAGGGCCTGCTCGAGTACGTCGGCCCGCTCGTGGAGACCACTCCGCAGGAGAAGCCGCTCTCGATCGCCATGCGCGAGATCAACGGGGGCCTGCTCACCGCAGAGCCGACCGACCAGCCGTAACAGTCGCCCGCCCCGATGTCCGCCGAGATCGTTCTCGGGGTCGGCGGCGGCATCGCCGCCTACAAGGCGTGTGAGCTGCTGCGGCTCTTCACCGAGTCGGGCCACCGGGTCCGGGTCGTGCCGACCGCGTCGGCGCTCCGCTTCGTCGGGGCGCCGACCTGGGCGGCCCTCTCCGGCCACCCGGTCGCCGACGACGTCTGGTCCGACGTGCACGAGGTGCCCCACGTCCGGCTCGGCCAGCGGGCCGACCTGGTGGTCGTCGCCCCGGCCACGGCGGACCTGCTCGCCAAGGCCGCCCACGGGCTCGCCGACGACCTGCTCACCAACACCCTGCTCACCGCCCGGTGCCCGGTGGTGCTCGCCCCGGCGATGCACACCGAGATGTGGGAGAACCCGGCCACCGTCGCCAACGTCGCCACGCTCCGCTCCCGGGGGGTCCGGGTGATCGAGCCGGCCGTCGGCCGGCTCACCGGCGCCGACACCGGCAAGGGGCGGCTGCCCGACCCGGCGGAGATCTTCGCCGTCGCCCGGCGGGCCCTCGCCCGGGGCGTCGACGCCCCCGCCGACCTGGCCGGCCGGCACGTGGTGGTCACCGCCGGCGGCACCCGCGAGCCGCTGGACCCGGTCCGCTTCCTCGGCAACCGCTCCTCCGGCAAGCAGGGGTACGCCTTCGCCCGCGCGGCCGTCGCCCGGGGCGCCCGGGTCACCCTGATCGCGGCGAACGTGTCGCTGGCCGACCCGGCCGGGGTGGACCTGGTCCGGGTCGGCACCACCGAAGAACTGCGCGAGGCGACCGTCGAGGCGGCCGCCGACGCCGACGCGGTGGTGATGGCGGCGGCTCCGGCCGATTTCCGGCCGGCGACCTACGCGCCTGGCAAAATCAAGAAGTCGGACGACGGCAGCGCGCCCACCATCGCGCTCGTCACCAACCCGGACATCGCCGCCGAGTTGGGGCGACGCCGTCGACCGGAGCAGGTGCTGGTGGTGTTCGCCGCCGAGACCGGCGACGCCGAGGCCAACGGTCGGGCCAAGCTCGCCCGCAAACGGGCGGATCTCGTCGTGATCAACGAGGTCGGTGTCGACAAGGTCTTCGGCGCCGAGACCAACGCGGCGACCGTCATCGGAGCGGACGGCGCGGTGCACCCCATGCCCGAGCAGTCCAAAGAGGATCTGGCCGACGGCGTCTGGGACCTGGTCGTGGCGCGGTGGGCCGCTCGATCCTGAGCAGTGAGCAGGGACTCGCCCGATCGAGTGGTCCGTGCCGTGGTGACTAGACTGCCGCGGAACAACTTTTCAAAGAGCTTAGGAGTGCCGTGACACGCCGCCTCTTCACTTCCGAATCGGTCACGGAAGGCCACCCCGACAAGATCGCCGACCAGATCAGCGACGGCATCCTCGACGCCCTGCTCAGCCAGGACCCGCACAGCCGGGTGGCGGTGGAGACCATGATCACCACGGGTCAGGTGCACATCGCCGGGGAGGTGACCACCAAGGCGTACGCCGACATCCCGACCATCGTCCGGGAGACGATCCTGGGGATCGGGTACGACTCCTCGAAGAAGGGGTTCGACGGCGCCTCCTGCGGCGTCAGCGTCTCCATCGGCCAGCAGTCCTCGGACATCGCCCAGGGCGTCGACAACGCCTTCGAGCTGCGTACCGGGGCGTCGGAGAGCGCCCTGGACGCCCAGGGCGCCGGCGACCAGGGCATGATGTTCGGCTTCGCCTGCTCGGAGACCCCGGAGCTGATGCCGCTGCCGATCGCCCTGGCGCACCGGCTGGCCCGCCGGCTCGCCGCGGTCCGCAAGGACGGCACGATCCCCTACCTGCGCCCGGACGGCAAGACCCAGGTCACCATCGAGTACGAGGGCCTGCGTCCGGTCCGGCTCAACACGGTGGTCGTCTCCAGCCAGCACGCCGCGGACATCTCGCTGGAGTCGCTGCTCACCCCGGACGTGCGCGAGCACGTCATCGCCCCGGAGCTGGAGAGCCTCGGCCTGGACACCGACGGCTACCGGCTGCTGGTCAACCCGACCGGCCGGTTCGAGATCGGTGGCCCGATGGGTGACGCCGGCCTGACCGGCCGCAAGATCATCGTTGACACCTACGGCGGGTACGCCCGGCACGGCGGCGGCGCCTTCTCCGGCAAGGACCCGTCCAAGGTGGACCGCTCGGCCGCGTACGCGATGCGCTGGGTGGCCAAGAACGTCGTCGCCGCCGGCCTGGCCGAGCGGTGCGAGGCCCAGGTCGCCTACGCGATCGGCAAGGCCCACCCGGTCAGCCTCTTCATCGAGACCTTCGGCACCGAGACCGTGCCGGTCGCCTCGATCGAGAAGGCCGTCACCGAGGTCTTCGACCTGCGCCCGGCCGCCATCATCCGGGACCTCAACCTGCTCCGCCCGATCTACCAGCAGACCGCCGCGTACGGCCACTTCGGCCGCGAGCTGCCGGACCTGACCTGGGAGAGCACCGACCGGGCCGCCGACCTCAAGTCGGCCGCGGGAGCCTGACCGGCACCAGGCGCAGCGACCGGCGACCCGCGGAAGGGTCGCCGGTCGCTCGTGTCTGCGTGGACGTGCCCCTGCCGCACCTGGACCGCCCCTTCGACTACCTGGTCCCGGCCGAGCTGGACCCGGCAGCGGTGCCCGGGAGCCGGGTCAAGGTGCGTTTCGCCGGCCAGCTGGTCGACGGCTGGCTGCTGGAGCGGGCCGACTCCTCCGACCACCCCCGGCTGGCCTACCTGGAGAAGGTCGTCTCCCCGGAGCCGGTGCTGGCGCCGGAGATCGCCCGACTGGCCCGGGTCGTCGCCGACCGGTACGCCGGCAACCTCGCCGACGTGCTCCGGCTCGCCGTCCCACCCCGGCACGCCCGGATCGAGAAGGAACTCCGCGCCGCCGGGGACCAGCCGGCCGCCGCTCCGACGGCCGCCGTTCCGGACCAGCCGGCCGCCGCTGCGGCGGCGGTCGATCCGCGTGGCTGGCGGGACTATCCCACCGGGCCGGCCCTGCTCCGGGCGCTCACCGACGGCCGGGCGCCCCGCGCCGTCTGGTCGGCGCTGGCCGGGGAGGACTGGGCGGCCCGGTACGCCGACGCGGTCGCCGCGACCGTGGCCGGTGGGCGGGGCGCCGTGGTCGTGGTCGCCGACGCCCGGGACCTGGACCGCCTCGACGCCGCGCTGACCCAGCTCCTCGGCCCGGGACGGCACGCCTGCCTCTCCGCCGCGCTCGGCCCGGCCCGGCGCTACCGGGCCTTCCTTGCCGCCCGGCGCGGCGACGTGCCCGTGGTGATCGGGACGCGGGCGGCGATGTTCGCCCCGGTCGACCGGCTCGGCCTGGTGGCGATCTGGGACGACGGCGACGACCTGCACGCCGAGCCGCGCGCGCCGTACCCGCACGCCCGGGAGGTGCTGCTCACCCGGGCCCAGCTCGCCGGAGCCGGCGCCCTGGTCGGCGGGTACGCCCGTACCGCCGAGGCGCAGTTGCTGCTGGAGACCGGCTGGGCGCGCGAGGTCGTCGCGGACCGGGCCACCCTGCGGGCGCGTACCCCGGCCATCGCGCCGACCGGCGACGACCCGCAGCTGGCCCGCGACCCCGGCGCCGCGACCGCCCGGCTGCCCAGCCTGGCCTGGACCACCGCCCGGGACACCCTGCGCGCCGACGCGCCCGTGCTGGTGCAGGTGCCCCGCCGCGGCTACCTCCCCTCGGTCTCCTGCGCGGACTGCCGCACCCCGGCGCGCTGCCCGCACTGCGCCGGCCCGCTGGCGCTGCGCTCCGCCGACGCCCCGCCCGCCTGCCGCTGGTGCGGCCGGATCGCCGCCGGGTACGCCTGCCCGGAGTGCGGCGGGCGCCGACTGCGCGCCGCCGTCACCGGCGCCCGGCGCACCGCCGAGGAGCTGGGCCGGGCCTTCCCCGGGGTGCCGGTACGCACCTCCGGTCGGGAGGAGGTGCTGACCACCGTGCCCGGCGGGGCCGGCCTGGTGATCGCCACGCCGGGGGCCGAACCGGTCGCCGAGGGCGGCTACGGGGCGGTCCTGCTGCTGGACTCCTGGGCCCTGCTCACCCGGGCCGACCTGCGGGCCGGTGAGGAGACGCTGCGGCGCTGGCTGAGCGCCGCCGCGCTCGCCCGGCCGGCCCCCGCCGGCGGGCGGGTGGTCGTGGTGGCCGACGGGGCGCTCGCCCCGGTGCAGGCGCTGCTGCGCTGGGACGCCGCCTGGTTCGCGGCCCGGGAGCTGGCCGAGCGGCGGGAGCTGGGCTTCCCACCGGCGATGAAGATGGCCAGCCTCACCGGCCCGGCCGACGCGGTGGCCGACCTGCTCGCCGCCGCCCGGCTGCCCGAGGACGCCGAGGTGCTCGGCCCGGTCCCGGCCGACGAGGACCGGGAGCGGATGCTGGTCCGGGTGCCGCGCGCCCGGGCCGGCGCCCTGGCCGAGGCGCTGCACTCGGCGGCCGGGCAGCGCAGCGCCCGCAAGGCGGCCGTCCCGGTCCGCCTCCAGGTCGACCCGCTAAGCCTGTTCTGACGGCGGGCCGGGGTGATCCCGGCCACGGGCCGGGCCGCCCGGCCTGCGGTGGCGGGGCGGCGTCGCACACCGCGTGCGGCAAATCGCTGGCGGCGGGGTGATAGCATCGCCCGTCATGCCCGGGCGCCCGGATGGCGCGACGATGGCGGGGAACGCGTCGATCCGACGCAGATCGATGATGTCAATCAGCCGGTGAGCAGGGGTGGACCAGTCGTGACCGTTCGTCAATCGATCGTCTTCAACGGTGACCTCGGCAGCGGCAAGAGCACCGTCTCCGTCGAGATCGCCAAGCGGCTCGGGCTGCGCCGGGTCAGCGTCGGCGACCTCTACCGGCAGATGGCGCAGGAGCGGCAGATGACCGCGCTCCAGCTCAACCTGCACGCCGAGCTGGACCAGGCCGTCGACGGCTACGTCGACCAGCTCCAGCGGGACATCGCCGCCTCCGGCGAGTCGCTGGTGATGGACTCCCGGCTGGCCTGGCACTTCTTCACCGACGCGCTCAAGGTGCACATGATCACCGAGCCCGGTGAGGCGGCCCGGCGGGTGCTGCTGCGCCCCTCCGGCCCGGCCGAGAGCTACACCTCGCTGGAGGAGGCGGAGGCCAAGCTCCGGGAGCGCAGCGAGAGCGAGCGGAACCGGTTCATCCTCCGTTACGGCGTCGACAAGGCCCGACTGCGCAACTACGACCTGGTCTGCGACACCACCCGGGCGTCCGCGTCCGAGGTGATCGAGCACATCGTCGACGCGTACGAGGGTCGGCTCGGCGCCGAGGTGCTGCGCGACGCCCCGCCGCTGCTGCTGCTCGACCCGGCCCGGATCTACCCCACCGAGGACATCGCCGCGCTGCGCGGACTCTGGGACTCCGAGTTCGTCGGGGAGGTGGCCGAGGCCGGCGACGAGGCCCTGGAGCCGCTGCGGATCGGCTACACCGGGGAGTACTTCTTCGTGGTCGACGGCCACCGCCGGCTCAGCGCCGCCCTGCAGAGCGGCTTCCCGCTGGTCCCCGCCCAGCTGGTGGCCGAGGTGGAGGAGCCCGTCGTCGGTGGGCTGAACGCGATCGACTACTTCGCCGCCAACGTCCGGCCGAGCATGATCTACGACTGGGCGGCGGCGCACGGCACCGCCCTGCCGCTGCCCGAGCACGCCCTGCTCGGCGGGGACACCGTGCTCGCTGGCGAGCCCGGCAGCGGCGCCTGACCGGAGGCCCCGGGCGGTCGGGGTCGCCCGCCGGCGGGCCGGCGCGCATGATGGAGCCTTCCGACGCATCGACGCGGGAGGCCGGTCATGGACGCCGCCGAGGCACTGACCCTGCTCATGTCACCGCAGGGGCGGGTGGATCCCTACCCCACCTACGACCGGCTGCGCGGATACGGGCCGGTGGTGCGGTCCGGCCCGGGCTTCTTCGTGGTGACCGGCTACGCCGAGGCCGACGAGATCCTCCGCGATCCCCGGTTCGGCGTGCTCGACGACGACCTGCGTGACCAGTTCCTACCCGGTTGGCGGGACAGCCCCGCCGTCGTGTCGATCTCCCGGTCGATGCTGCGCACCAACCCGCCCGACCACAGCCGGATGCGCCGGCTCGCGGCCGGCGCGTTCACCCCACGCCGGATCGCCGCCCTGCGCGACGTGGTCGAGGCCCAGGCCGACGCGCTCGTCGACGGCATGCTCGCCCGGGCCCGGGCGGGGGAGCCGGTCGACTTCATGGCCGAGTTCGCGTACCCGTTGCCGGTGGGGGTGATCTGCGCGTTGCTCGGCGTCCCGGCGGCGGACCGGCCGCTCTTCCGGCGCTGGGCGGCCGACCTGACCGGGGTGCTGGAGCCGGAGATCACCCGGCAGGAGCTGGCCGTCGCCGACCGGGGCGCGACGGAGCTACGGGACTACTTCACCGCGCTGGTCGAGGCCCGTCGCCGCGCGCCGGCCGACGACCTGACCACCGCCCTGGTCCAGGTGCACGACGCCGACGGCGACCGGCTTTCCGGCGACGAGCTGCTGGCCAACCTCGTGGTGCTGCTGGTGGCCGGCTTCGAGACCACCACCAACCTGCTCGGCAACGGACTGGTGGTGCTGCTGGCGCACCCCCGGGAGGCCGACGCGCTGCGCGACCGGCCCGACCTCGCCCCCGCGTACGTCGAGGAGCTGTTGCGTCACGACTCGCCGGTCCAGCTCACCTCCCGGGTGAGCAGCGCGCCGGTGACCTGCGCCGGCGTCGACCTGCCGGCGGGGAGCTGGGTGCTGCTGCTGCTCGGGGCGGCCAACCGGGACCCCCGCCGCTACCCGGAGCCCGCCCGGTTCGACCCCTGGCGGGCGCAGTCCCACCCGCTCTCCTTCGGGGCCGGGCCGCACTACTGCCTCGGCGCCGGCCTGGCCCGGCTGGAGGCCCAGGTCGCCTTCCCGCTGCTGCTGCGCCGGCTGCCCGGGCTGGCCCTGGCCGCCCCGCCCCGGCACCGCACGCGGCTGACCCTGCGCGGGTACGAACGCCTCCCGGTGATCATCGACACGAAGGCGGCGGCCGCGCGTCCCGGTACGCCGGCCGGCGCGGCCCCGGGCACTCCGTAGACTGGTACCGCACCATCCGTCCAGCCGAAGGAGCCACACCGCGTGACCGTCCAGCCCATCCGTCTGTTCGGGGATCCGGTGCTGCGCACGCCGGCCGATCCGGTCGTCGACTTCGACGCCGAGCTGCGTAGGCTCATCGCCGACCTCACCGACACCATGCGCGAGCAGAACGGCGCCGGACTCGCCGCGCCGCAGCTCGGCGTGGGCCTGCGGGTGTTCACCTTCGACGTGGACGACGTGCTCGGCCACCTGGTCAACCCGGTGCTGGAGTTCCCGGACGCCGAGGAGCAGGACGGCCCGGAGGGCTGCCTCTCCATCCCGGGCCTCTACTTCGACACCAAGCGCCGGCAGAACGTGATCGCCAAGGGGTTCAGCGCCTTCGGTGACCCGGTGCAGATCGTGGGCAGCGGCCTGATGGCGCGCTGCGTCCAGCACGAGACCGACCACCTCGACGGCGTGCTCTTCGTCGACCGGCTGGATCCCGAGGGGCGCAAGGAGGCCATGAAGGCGATCCGCCAGGCCGAGTGGTACGACCAGGCCGCCCCGCCGGTGGTCAAGCTCAGCCCGCACCTGACCGATCCGTTCGGTCTGGGTCGGTGAGCCGCCGGTGCGCCTGATCTTCGCCGGTACACCGGCCGTCGCCGTTCCCGCCCTGGCCGCCGTGGCCGCCTCCGGGCACGAGCTGCTGGCCGTGGTCACCCGCCCCGACGCCCCGGCCGGGCGCGGTCGCGGCCTGGTCCGCTCGCCCGTCGGCGCCTGGGCCGACGAGCACGGCATCGAGGTGCTCACCCCGGCGAAGCCGCGCGAGCCGGAGTTCCTCGACCGGCTGCGTGAGCTCGCCCCGGACTGCGTGCCCGTGGTCGCGTACGGCGCGCTGGTGCCGCCGGTCGCCCTGGAGATCCCCCGGCACGGCTGGGTCAACCTGCACTTCTCGCTGCTGCCCGCCTGGCGCGGCGCGGCGCCGGTGCAGCACGCCGTGCTGCACGGCGACGAGCTGACCGGCGCCAGCGTCTTCCAGCTGGAGCAGGGGCTGGACACCGGCCCGGTCTACGGCACGCTGACCGACGAGATCCGTCCGACGGACACCTCCGGGGACCTGCTGGAGCGGCTCGCCCACTCCGGCGCGGGCCTGCTGGTGGCCGTCCTCGACGCGATCGGGGCGGGCACCGCCCGGGCCGAGCCGCAGCCGGCCGACGGGGTCTCCCTGGCGCCGAAGCTGACCGTCGAGGACGCCCGGGTGCGCTGGACCGACCCGGCGTTCGCCGTCGACCGGCGGATCCGGGCCTGCACGCCGGCCCCCGGGCCGTGGACGACCTTCCGGGACGACCGGGTCAAGCTCGGCCCGGTGACCCCGGTCGGCAACGGCCCCGAGTTGAAGCCCGGAGAGCTGCTGGTGGAGAAGTCCCGGGTGCTGGCCGGCACCGCGACCGTGCCGGTGCAGCTCGGTGAGGTGCGCGCGGCGGGCAAGAAGGCCATGGCGGCGACCGACTGGGCGCGCGGCGTCCGGGTCGGCGCCGGCGAGGTGCTCGCGTGAGCGCCCCCTCGGACCGTCCCGACAGCTCCCGTGCCGACCGGCCTCGCGACGACCGGCCTCGCGACGACCGGCCCGCCGACGGCTCCCGTGGGGACCGGTTCGACCGGTCCGCGCCCCGACGCTCCGACGCGCCGCGCGGCGACCGGCCGGGCGGCGGCGGTTACCGTGGCGACCGCCCGACCGGCGGCGGTTACCGCGGCGACCGGTCGACCGGCGGCCGCCCCGGCTTCGACCGGCGCGGCGGTCGCCCCGCCCGCCCGGCCGTGGACCTGCCCCGACACGTCGCCTACCAGGCGGTCGCGGCGGTGCACCGCGACGACGCGTACGCCAACCTGGTGCTCCCGTCGATCCTGCGGGACGAGGGGCTGACCGGTCGGGACGCCGCCTTCGCCACCGAGCTGACCTACGGCACGCTGCGGCACACCGGCACCCTCGACGCGATCATCACCGACGCCGCCGGCCGGGACGTCGGGCGGATCGACCCGCCGGTGCGCGACGCCCTGCGGCTCGGCGCGTACCAGCTGCTGCACACCCGGGTGCCGGCGCACGCGGCGGTCTCCTCGACCGTGGACCTGGTCCGCTCGGTGGCGCCGGGGGCGACCGGCTTCGCCAACGCGGTGCTGCGCGAGGTCGCCGGCCGGGACGCCGACGCCTGGGTGGCGAAGCTCGCCCCGCCGATGGAGACCGACCCGATCGGGCATCTGGCGCTGGCGTACAGCCATCCGCAGTGGATCGTGCGGGCCTTCTCCGAGGCGCTCGGCGGCGACCTGGGCGAGACCACCCGGCTGCTGATCGAGGACAACGTACGCCCGCCGGTGCACCTGTGCGCCCGGCCGGGTCGGGCCGACCCGGTGGAGCTGGCCGACGAGGTGGGTGGCGCGCCGGGCGCGTTCTCCCCGTACGCCGTCTACCTCGGCGGCGGCGCTCCCGGTGACCTGCCGGCGCTGGCCGAGGGGCGGGCGCACGTGCAGGACGAGGGTTCGCAGCTGGTGGCCGACGCCCTGGCGATGGCGCCGCTGGACGGCCCGGACGGCCGCTGGCTCGACCTGTGCGCCGGTCCCGGCGGCAAGTCGGGGCTGCTCGGCGCGCTCGCCGCGCAGCGCGGCGCCCGGCTGACCGCCGTGGAGGTCTCCGAGCACCGGGCCCGGCTGGTCGAGCAGGCCACCCGGGGCCTGCCGGTGACCGTGCTGCACACCGACGGCCGGACGGTCGGCGCCGACCCGAAGCTGCCGGAGGCGCACTTCGACCGGGTGCTGGTGGACGCCCCGTGCACCGGCCTGGGTTCGCTGCGCCGCCGGCCCGAGTCGCGCTGGCGCAAGCAGCCCTCGGACCTGCCGCCGCTGACCCGCCTGCAGCGGGAGCTGCTCACCGCGGCGCTGCGGGCGACCCGGCCGGGCGGCCTGGTCGCCTACGTCACCTGCTCCCCGCACACGGTGGAGACGCACGTGACGGTCACCGAGGCGGCCCGGCGGGCCGAGGTGCCGGCGGACTTCGTCGACGCCCGTACGCTGCTGCCGGCCGGTATGCCGGGGCTGGGCGACGGCCCGACCGTGCAGCTCTGGCCGCACCGGCACGGTACGGACGCGATGTTCCTCGCGGTGCTGCGCCGCGGCTGACGGACGCGGGGTCGGGCCGCCGGGCCCGGCCCCGCGCTGCGGCGTCCGGCGGACAGCGGGTCGTCGACCGCCGGGGGCTCAGCGGATCGGCAGGCCCTTCGGGCCGACGCCCTTGAGTGACCGGGTGAGGGTGCGGTCGGCGACCCAGACGAAGCACTGCACCCCGCGGTTGCCGCTGCGCCACTCCCGCTCCAGCGGATGGTAGAAGATCGATCCGGCCCGGAACCGCAGGTTGCCGTCGTTCGGCACGCCGGTGTACCGCGCCACCAGCGCCGCGCAGCCCCGGTGCACCCGGGTGCCGCCGCGGGCCAGCTCGGACCAGCTCAGCCCGGGGGCCTGCCACACGCCGACGAACTCGGCGTGGTGCCTCGCCGCGCAGGACGCCGGGACCATCGCCTCGACGTCGTCGCCCCTGACCTTCGGGTTGAAGCAGCGCAGCCGCAGGTCGGTGTCGCCGGTCAGGGCGCCCCGCAGGGAGCCGGTGCGGGTGTGCGCCCCCGGCTCGTCGATGCTCCTGATCTCGGTCAGGTCGCAGCGGAACCAGCGCGCCCCGCCGGTCCAGGCCGGCGGGGAGGGGAAGACGACGGCGAGGCCGAGCCGCGCGGAGCGCCAGTCGCCGCCGACCGCCCGGCGGATCTCCCGGTCGCACTCGCCGCGGGCGGCCAGCATCCCGGCCGAGCCGGCGGAGGGGGGAGCGGCACCCGCGGCGAGTGCGCCGGTCAGGGTGCCGACGTGGAGGGTCTCGGCGCGGTGCGGGCCGGCGCAGTCGACCGGGTTCCAGCCGCCGAGGTAGCCGACGTCCTGCACGCCGGGATGGCACGCGCCGGCGGCGGGGACGAAGCCGGCCGGGGCGGCCAGGGACGGCCAGTCGTCGATGAGGTCACCGTCCACGCCGGTCGGGGCGTCGCAGCCGGTCAGCGCCAGGGCCGCCAGGCAGCTCACCGCCACCGCCCGCCGCCACCGCCGCATCACCCCGACCTCCCGCCGACCGTGACCCCGGACGTGCCGCCCGACGGGCGGCACGGTGCGGGAGCATACGGCACCCGGGGTCAGATGGCGGGTAGTCCTTCGGGACCGGCGCCGCGCATGGAACGGGTGAGCTTCCGGTCGTCGCTCCACAGGAAACAGCGGATGCCGCGGTCGCCCTCCTCCCACTCCCGCTGGGAGGGCGGATAGAAGATCGACCCCGCCCGGTACGGCAGGTCGCTGTTGTCGGGCACCGTGGCGAAGGCGGCGATCAGCGCCATGCACCGGCGGTGCACCTGCTGGTTGGCCCGGTTGAACTGGGCCCAGGTCATGTCCCGTTCCAGGTAGACGCCGACGAACTCGGCGCGGTGCGGCTCCGAGCAGAGCACCGGCGCCATGTAGTTCAGGTTGTTGCCGATCAGCTTCGGGTCGAAGCAGCGGTGGGTGAGCGGGTTGTCCCCGATCAGCGCGCCGCGCAGGCTGCCGCTTCGGTTCACCGGCCGGGTGTTGTCGATGCTGTCGGTCTCGCTGAGGTCGCAGCGGAACCAGCGGGCGCCGCTGTTCCACGCCGACGTGGAGGGCAGGGAGATGTTCAGGGTGAGCCGAGCGGCGTGCCAGTCGCCGCCGAGCACCTCGCGGGCCCGCTGGTCGCATTCGGAACGGGCGGTGCCCAGCGCGGGGGAGCCCGGCTGGGGTCGGGCCGGGCCGGCGGCGGCGCCCCGGAAGGCGCCGACGTGGATCGCCTCGGCCAGGTGGCTGCGGGCGCAGTCCACCGCCTCGTAGGTGCCGGCCTGCACCACCGCGGTGATCCGGGGCAGGCAGGCGTCCGTGGCGGGCACGAAGAGCTGCGGCACGGGCAGCGCCGGCCAGTCGTCGGTCAGGTCGCCGTCGGCCCTGTGCTGTTGGAGGCAGCCGCTCAGCGCCACCGTCGTCGTGCCGGCCAGCGCCAGCGCCACGAGCCACCGTCGCATCGTCCGCCCTTTCCGGGAATGACGGTCGGTCGCCGCGGCCCGCGCGGCCTTACCCCGCCGCCGGACGTACGGCACCTGAAACCGTCCCTGATGGAGTGTTGCGGTGTTTCCGTCGAACGGCCAGTCGCCGATGGCCTTTCGTCCGGTTTACGGTTCCGAGAGGTCCGATTCTGCACCACCGGTCACGCCTGGGTCACAGCGCGTTCCCGGTGGAGCCGCGATGTCCGCGGTGGATCGCCGCGTTCGTACACTGGCCCCGTGACCGTACCGCCGCCGATCGTCGCGCCCAGCATCCTCGCCGCCGATTTCGCCCACCTCGCCGACGAGGTCCGTGCCGTGGAGAACGCCGCGGACTGGCTGCACGTCGACGTGATGGACAACCACTTCGTACCGAACCTGACCATCGGGCTACCGGTGGTGCAGAGCCTGCGGGCGGTGACCCAGATCCCGTTCGACGTGCACCTCATGATCACCGACCCGCGCCGCTGGGCCCCCGGCTACGCCGACGCGGGCGCCTACAACGTCACCTTCCACGCGGAGGCCTGCGACGATCCGGTGGCCCTGGCCAAGGATCTGCGCTCGGCCGGCGCCAAGGCGGGGCTGGCGATCGACCGGGACACCCCGATCGAGCCGTACCTGGAGCTGCTGCCGAGCTTCGACACCCTGCTGATCATGACGATCAAGGCCGGGTTCGGCGGGCAGCGGTTCATCCCGCAGTTGCTGGACAAGGTCCGCGCCGCCCGCCGGCACGTCGACACCGGCCACCTGGAGCTGCGGATCGAGGTCGACGGCGGGATCGCCGCCGACACCATCGAGCAGGCCGCGGCGGCCGGCGCCGACGCGTTCGTGGCCGGCACCGCCGTCTACGGCGCGGCCGACCCGGCGGAGGCGGTCCGCCGCCTGCGAGGGCTCGCGGAACGCGCGGTCACCGGGGCCTGAGGTGGACCCGGCCGGCGACCGACCCGACGTCATCCTGGTCGTCGACGACGATGAGGACATCGCCCGCTTCGTCGAGTTCAACCTGCGGTTGCACGGCTTCGAGGTGATCCACGCCGGCGACGGCCAGGAGGCGCTCGAGATGATCGAGCAGCACCGGCCGGATCTGGCCGTGGTGGACCTGATGATGCCGCGGATCGACGGGCTGGAGCTGACCCGCCGGTTGCGCGCCGACCCGATGACCTCCGCCCTGCCGGTGATCATGCTCACCGCCAAGGGGATGACCGTGGACAAGGTGCACGGCCTCAGTGCCGGGGCCGACGACTACCTGGTCAAACCCTTCGACACCGCCGAGCTGGTGGCCCGGGTCAGCTCCACCCTGCGCCGCAACAAGGAGTTCCGCGAGGTCTCCCCGCTGACCGGGCTGCCCGGCAACAGCCGGATCCGCCGGGAGATCAGCGACCGGGTGCGCAGCGGGGTCGACTACGCGGTCGGCTACATCGACATCGACCGGTTCAAGAGCGTCAACGACCGGTACGGCTTCGTCCGTGGCGACGAGTTCATCTCCGCGCTCGCCCGCAGCCTGCACCGGGCGGTGGTCGCGATCGGGCTGCCGCCGGCCTTCCTCGGCCACGTGGGCGGGGACGACTTCGTGATCGTCTGCACCCCGGAGCAGATCCGCCCGCTCACCTCCCGCGCGGTGGTCGACTTCGAGAAGTCCGCCGACACCCTCTACGACCCGACCGACCGGGAGCGCGGCTTCGTCGAGCTCAAGGACCGGCGCGGCAACATCCGCCGGGCCGCTCTGGTCACCCTCTCGATCGGCGTCTCGCTCTCCGACGCCACGAAGCGCTTCACCGACCCGCTCGCCGCCATCGCGGTGGCCTCGGAGATGAAGACGGTCGCCAAGAGCCAGCCCGGGTCGTACGTCGCGGTCGACCGGCGCCGCGCCGACGGGGTGTGAGGTACCTCGCGCGGGTGGCGCAACGGCGCGCCGAACGTGTAAGACTTCGCTTGTACCCACCACGCGCTGGCGGGGCTCGGTGAAATTCCGAACCGGCGGTGATCCACGGTCAGACCGTGGTAAGCCCGCGACCCGGACGGCTCAGGCCGCCCGGTGGACCTGGTGAGAATCCGGGGCCGACGGTTGGGAGCGGGAGGTTTCCGCACCCAGAAAGTCCGGATGGGAGACAGCGCGCGGGACGGGGCGACCCTGCGCGCTTGTCGCTGTCATCCAGCCGCGCGTGGGTTCCCCGGGGCCGGCTGTGCCGTTCCCGGCTCTCGCCGCCGCCTGCCCACTGCTCCTCCCGTCACCGCCACGCGCGTGAACCGGCGAGTGAGAGGGCAAGGTCATGGCCGCCGACCACGTCGACGAGGCGATGCGTCGCGCCATCGTGCTCGCCGCCCGCGGGCTCGGCGCCACCAGCCCCAACCCGGTCGTCGGCTGCGTCCTGCTCGATCCGGACGGCGTGGTCGTCGGAGAGGGTTTCCACGCGTACGCGGGCGGACCGCACGCCGAGATCGTCGCGCTGGCCCAGGCCGGGGAGCGCGCCCGCGGCGGCACCGCGGTGGTCACCCTCGAACCCTGCGACCACACCGGCCGCACCGGCCCGTGCAGCCTCGCGCTGATCCAGGCCGGGGTCGCCCACGTGGTGATCGCCGTGCCGGACCCCAACCCGGTCGCCTCCGGCGGGGCCGCCACGCTGCGTGCCGCCGGGATCCAGGTCGAGTTCGGGGTACGCGCCGACGAGGCGGAGGTCGGCAACGTCGCCTGGCTGACCTCGATGCGTCGCGGCTGGCCGTACGTGATCTGGAAGTACGCCGCCACCCTCGACGGCCGGTCGGCGGCGGCCGACCGCACCAGCATGTGGATCACCTCGGAGGCCGCCCGGATCGACGTGCACGCCCTGCGCGGCACGGTCGACGCGGTGATCGCCGGGGTGGGCACCGTGCTGGCCGACGACCCCCGGCTCACCGCCCGCAACCTGCGCGACGGCAGCCTCGCCATCCGGCAGCCGCTGCGGGTGGTGGTGGACAGCTCCGGGCGTACCCCGGTCGGGGCCCGGGTCCGCGACGGCGTCGCCCGCACCTGGATCGCCACCGCGGCGGAGGTCGGGGCCGGCCCGGACGGCCGGGTCGACCTGCCGGCGCTCCTGGCCGAGCTGCACCGCCGCGGGGTACGGGCCGCGCTGCTGGAGGGCGGCCCCCGGCTGGCCGGCGCGTTCCTCGCCGCCGGGCTGGTCGACAAGGTGGTCGGCTACGTCGCGCCGAAGCTGCTCGGCGCCGGCCCGACCGCGCTGCTCGACGCCGGCGTGACGACCGTCGCCGACGCCATCGAATTGGAACTCACCGATGTTACGCAGGTCGGTCCCGACCTGCGGATCACCGCGCTGCCCCGGAAGAGGGAGGCCTGACATGTTCACCGGCATCGTCGAGGAGTTGGGCGAGATCGTCCGGATCGCCGACACCGGAGGTGACTCCGCGCTGGTCGCGATCCGCGGCCCGCTGGTCACCTCCGACGCCCGGCACGGCGACTCCATCTCCGTCAACGGGGTCTGTCTCACCGTGGTCGACGTCGACGGCGGCGTCTTCACCGCCGACGTGATGGGGGAGACGCTGCGCCGCTCGGCGCTCGGCGCGCTGCGCCCGGGCGACGCGGTCAACCTGGAGCGGGCCGCCGCGCTGGGCAGCCGCCTCGGCGGCCACCTGGTGCAGGGGCACGTCGACGGGGTCGGCGAGATCGTCGGGCGGGAGCCCGCCGAGCAGTGGGAGACGGTCCGCTTCCGGCTCCCCGCCGCCCTGGCCCGGTACGTGGTGGAGAAGGGCTCCATCACCATCGACGGCGTCTCGCTGACCGTGGCGGCGGTCGGCGACGACTGGTTCGCCGTCGGGCTGATCCCCACCACCCTGAAGCTGACCACGCTCGGCGCCAAGGGCGTCGGCGACCCGGTCAACCTGGAGGTCGACGTGCTGGCCAAGTACGTCGAGCGGCTGCTCGGCGACCGTCTCGCCGGCGGCGCCGGGCTCCCGGGCGGTGAGCGCTGATGGGCCCGCTCGGCTGGCTGCTCGAGGCCCAGGTCCAGATCGCCGGCTCGCCGGTGCTGGTCCGGGAGATCGTCGGCAACGGCTTCGGCCTGGCCTCCGCCCTGCTCGGCCTGCGCCGGCTGGTCTGGGCCTGGCCGGTCGGCATGATCGGCAACGCGCTGCTGTTCACCGTCTTCCTCGGCGGCGTCTTCCTCACCCCGCAGGCGCACGACCTCTACGGCCAGGCCGGCCGCCAGGTCTTCTTCTTCGCCGTCAGCGTGTACGGCTGGTGGCGCTGGTCGCGCAACCGCCGGGCGGGCACGGACGGCGAGGGGGCCGCGGTGACGCCGCGCTGGGCCACCGGCCGGGAGCGGCTCGGCCTGCTGCTGGCCGCGGTGCTCGGCACCGCCGCCGCGTACCCCGTGCTCGCCGCGCTCGGCTCGTGGGGTCCGCTGCCGGACGCCTGGATCCTCACCGGCAGCCTGCTCGCCACCTACGGGATGGCCCGCGGCTGGGTGGAGTTCTGGCTCATCTGGATCGCCGTCGACGCCGTCGGCGTGCCGCTGCTGCTGCGCGGCGGGTTCTACCCGTCGGCGGCCATGTACCTGCTCTACGGGGCCTTCTGCGTCTGGGGGATGGTCGCCTGGTGGCGCAGCTCGCGGGCCCCCCGGCCGGCGTCCCGACCGGTTCCGTCCACCTACTCGGAGGTCGTCGCATGACCACGTTCGCCAGCATCGAGGACGCGGTGGCCGACATCGCCGCCGGTCGGCCCGTCGTCGTGGTCGACGACGAGGACCGGGAGAACGAGGGAGACCTGATCTTCGCGGCCGAACTGGCCACCCCGGAGCTGGTCGCGTTCATGGTCCGCTACACCTCCGGCTACATCTGCGCGCCGCTCACCGAGAGCGAGTGCGACCGGCTGGACCTGCCGCCGATGCACCACACCAACCAGGACCGGCGCGGCACCGCCTACGCGGTGACCGTGGACGCCCGGGAGGGGATCAGCACCGGCATCTCCGCCGCCGACCGGGCGCACACCATCCGGCTGCTCGCCGACCCGTCCACCGGCCCGACCGACCTGGCCCGCCCCGGCCACGTGGTGCCGCTGCGCGCCCGCGCCGGTGGGGTGCTGCGGCGGCCCGGGCACACCGAGGCGGCCATCGACCTGACCCGGATGGCCGGGCTGCGCCCGGCCGGCGTGCTCTGCGAGATGGTCAACGACGACGGCACCATGATGCGCCTGCCGGACCTGGAGAAGTTCTGCGCGGAGCACTCGCTGACCCTGATCACCATCGCCGACCTGGTGGCGTACCGGCGGCGGCACGAGAAACAGGTCGAGCAGGTCGCCGACGCCCGGATGCCCACCCAGTACGGGGTGTTCCGGGCGCTGGGCTACCGCGCCGAGCACGACACGGCCGAGCACGTCGCGATGGTCTACGGCGAGATCGGCGACGGGCGGGACGTGCTGGTGCGGGTGCACTCGGAGTGCCTGACCGGGGACGTCTTCGGCTCGCTGCGCTGCGACTGCGGCCCGCAGTTGCAGGCCTCCCTGGCCCGGGTGGCCCGGGAGGGGCGGGGGGTGGTGCTCTACGTGCGCGGCCACGAGGGTCGCGGCATCGGGCTGCTGCACAAGCTCCAGGCGTACCAGCTCCAGGACCAGGGGCGGGACACCGTGGACGCGAACCTCGACCTGGGGCTGCCCGCCGACGCCCGGGACTACGGCACCGGCGCGCAGATCCTCTACGACCTGGGCGTGCGGTCGATGCGGCTGCTCACCAACAACCCGGCAAAGCGGGCCGGGCTGGAGGGGTACGGGCTGACCATCACCGGCCGCGAGGGGCTGCCGGTCCGGCCGCACCCGGAGAACGTGCGCTACCTGCGTACCAAGCGGGACCGGATGGGTCACCTGCTGGACGAGTTGGACGAGGTGACCGAGGCCCCGATGGGCCGGCCGGTCGCCGGTGGTGAGATCGACGAGATCGGAGCGTAGAGAGATGGCGGGATTCGGTGAACCCGGGGTGACCACGGTGGACGCCGCCGGGCTGACCGTCGGGGTGGTGGCGGCGCGCTGGCACGCCGACCTGACCGACCACATGCTCGACCGGGCGGTGGCGGCGGCGGAGGCGTGCGGCGCGCGGGCGGTCGTCGCCCGGGTGGCCGGCTCGGTGGAGCTGCCGGTGGTGGCCCAGGCGCTGGCCCGCCGCTGCGACGTGGTGGTCGCCCTCGGGGTGGTGGTCCGCGGCGCGACCGCGCACTTCGACTACGTCTGCCGGTCGGTGACCGACGGCCTCACCCGGGTGGCGCTCGACGAGGGGAAGCCGGTGGCCCACGGGGTGCTCACCGTGGAGAACATCGAGCAGGCCCGGGACCGGGCCGGGCTGCCCGGCTCGGCGGAGGACAAGGGCTGGGCGGCGACCGTCGCCGCCCTCGACGCGGCGCTGGCCATCCGCGACGCGGTCGCGGCGAACGGCCACCGGGTCGGCTTCGGCCGCTGACCCCGCACCGGTCGTCGACCGGCCTCATTCGCGGCGTGTCGCGCTCTCCCCGACCGGGGAGCCCGCGACACGCCGCAAATGTGTGGGTGGGGCTCGACCGTCCGGCGGGAAACGCCGACACGGCCGGACCCGGAGCGCGCGTCGCCGGACGGTGACTGGAAGAATCGCCTCCCGTGAAGACGTTCGAGGAGTTGTTCGCCGAGCTGCAGGCCAAGGCCGCCGCCGGCACCCCGGGCTCGGGCACGGTCGCCGCCTTGGACAAGGGCGTGCACTTCATCGGCAAGAAGGTCGTCGAGGAGGCGGCCGAGTCGTGGATGGCCGCCGAGTACGAGGGGCCGGAGCGGACCGCCGAGGAGATCTCCCAGCTGCTCTACCAGGTGCAGGTGCTGATGCTCGCCAGTGGTCTCGAGCTCAAGGACGTCTACCGACATCTGTGAGTGCGCCCCGTCGTTGATCACACCTGATCGAAGGAGCACTCCGTCATGCTGCGTGTCGCCGTACCGAACAAGGGCGCCCTGGCCGAGAAGGCCGCCGAGATGCTGCGCGAGGCGGGTTACCGCCAGCGCAGCGACCCGAAGGACCTGGTCTGCCGGGACGAGTCCAACGACATCGAGTTCTTCTACCTGCGCCCCAAGGACATCGCCACCTACGTCGGCTCCGGTGACCTCGACGTCGGGATCACCGGCCGGGACCTGCTGATCGACTCCGGCGCGCCGGCGGAGGAGGTGGTGGACCTGGCCTTCGGCCGGGCCACCTTCCGCTTCGCCGCCCGCCCCGACGACGTCCACTCGGTGCAGGAGCTGGGTGGGCACCGGATCGCCACCGCGTACCCGGGGCTGGTCGAGCGGTACCTCGGCGACGTGGGCGTCAAGGCCGACGTGATCCGCCTGGACGGCGCGGTGGAGAACGCCATCCGGCTCGGCGTCGCCGACGTCGTCGCCGACGTGGTGGAGACCGGCGCCACCCTGCGCCAGGCCGGCCTGGTCGTCTTCGGCGACCCGCTGCTGCGCTCGTCGGCGGTGCTGGTCCGGCGCACCGGGGCGCCGAACCACCCGCAGGCCGAGCAGTTGGTGCGCCGGCTGCACGGGGTGCTGGTCGCCCGCCGCTACGTGATGCTCGCCTACGACGTGCCGGCCGGCCTGCTGGACCGGGCCAGCTCGCTGACCCCGGGCATCGAGTCGCCGACCGTCTCCCCGCTGCACCGGGAGGGCTGGGTCGCCGTCCAGGCGATGGTGCTCAGCGAGGACGTGCACCGGATCATGGACGAGCTGTACGACCTCGGCGCCCGCGCCATCCTGGTCACCAACATCCACGCCTGCCGGCTGTGAGAACGCCGCCGTCCGGGGTCGCCCTGGCCCTGGTCGCCCTGGGCGGGGTGGCCGGGGCGGCGCAGGGCGTGGTCAACGCCGAGCTGGGCGAGCGGGTCGGCAACGCCACCCTCGGCGCGGTGGTCAACAACCTCGGCGGGGTCCTGCTGGTCCTGGTGGGGCTGGCGCTGCCGTCCATGCGGGCCGGCCTGGTGGCGCTGCGCCGGGCCCGGCCCCCGTGGTGGTCGTACCTCGGTGGGCTGGGCGGCGCGGCCATCGTGCTGCTCGGCGCCTACGTCGTGCCGGTGCTCGGGGTGGCGCTCTTCACGATCGCCCAGGTCGCCGGGGGCAGCGTCGGCGGGCTGGCGGTGGACCGGGCCGGCCTCGCCCCGGTCGGCCGGCTGCCGCTGACCGGGCCCCGGCTGGCCGGCGCGCTGCTCGGGGTGGCGGCGGTCGCCCTGGCCCAGGCCGGCCAGCCCCTGGGTGAACTGGCCGTCGGGCTGGTGCTGCTCGCCGTCCTCGGCGGCGTCGCCGTCGCGCTCCAGTCCGCCCTCAACGGCCGGATCTCCGCAGCCGGCTCGCCCGCCGCCGGGGTGGCGGTCAACTTCGCCACCGCCACGCCGGTCGTGCTGCTCGTCGCCGCGCTGGCCGGCGCGTTCACCGGACCGGGAACCACCTGGCCGGACGACTGGTACCTCTACGTCGGGGGACTGCTCGGCGTCGGCATCGTGGCCAGCCTGGTGGTCGGCGTCCGCGCGGTCGGGGTGCTGCGGACCGGCCTGGCGCTGGTCGCCGGTCAGCTCGGCGGCGGGCTGCTGCTGGACCTGCTGCCCGGCGGCCCGGGGCTGCGCTGGCCGGTGCTGGCCGGCGCGGTGCTCACCCTCGTCGCGGCGGTGGTGGCCGGTCGGGGTGCGCCCGGTGCCCGGACCGCGCCGGCGCCGGCCGAGCCCGCCGAACGGCCGGCCGCGCTTCGCCGGTGACCGCCCTCGGCGCCCCCGGCCGCTGACCGCCTTCGGCGCCCCCGGCCGCCGGCCGGCCGACGACGTGGCCGGGGCGCCGGCCGGCGGACGCGGACCCGTGTGGCGGCGGAACGCCGGCCCGGAGCGGGTGGCAGACTGGTGGGGTGAGCGACATCGAGCTGATCCGCCTCAAGCCCCGCCGCGTGCGGGTGGTCTGCTGGGCCTCGGCCGCCGCGCTGCTGGTGGTCTTCAGCCTGGTCGCCACCTCGTTGACCGGCCCGACCGGTAACGGCTACGGCAGCTTCCAGCGCGGCGACCAGCTCGCCATGATCGGTCTCGGTGTGCTCGGCGCGCTGGGCATCCTGCTCTTCACCCGCCCGCGGGTGGAGGCGGACGCCCGGGGGGTGCGGGTGCGCAACGTGGTCGGCTCGTACGAGCTGCCCTGGGAGGTCGTCCGCGGGGTGCGCTTCGACCGGGGCGCCCCCTGGGCCAGCCTGGAGCTGCACGACGACGACCTGCTGCCGATGGTGGCCCTGCAGGCCGCCGACAAGGAGATCGCGGTCGAGGGGGTGCGCGCGCTGCGCCGGCTGCACCAGGCCCACCTGGCGACGCTCGCCGGTGACCCGACCCCCCGCTGAGCTGCCGCGCTGAGCTGCCAGCCCGGTTTGGGGCTGACTGCGGTGAGGGTGTAGTGTTGCCGAGTCGACCAGACTGCCCCCGTTCCGACGTGCGGGCGGTCTCGAAGCGGAGCGCCTGCTCCCACCCGAGTTGCCCCTGACGGCGGCCGGGTCCGGTCACCGGTTCCGGGGACATCCCGGTTCCGGATGCGCGATCATGTGATCGTGCCGACCGGTCGAGCGGGCCCTGGCATGCGCCGGGGCCTTCTGCTTTCCGGACGGCTCCCATCCGGGAGCCCACGGGGTCGCCACACGCAGGAGAACCGACTCGAGGAGGCCCCATCAGCGTCGAACCACGCGTGAACGAGCAGATCCGGGCACGTGAGGTCCGACTGGTCGGCCCTGAGGGTGAGCAGGTGGGCATCGTCCCGCTGGAGCGCGCCCTGCAGCTGGCCGCGGACGTCGACCTGGACCTGGTCGAGGTTGCGCCGATGGCGCGCCCACCGGTGTGCAAGCTCATGGACTTCGGCAAGTTCAAGTACGAGAGCGCACTCAAGGCGCGCGAAGCGCGGCGTAACCAGCAGCAGACCGTCATCAAGGAGATGAAGCTCCGGCCGAAGATCGACCCGCACGACTACGAGACCAAGAAGGGTCACGTGGTGCGGTTCCTCAAGGCCGGCGACAAGGTCAAGGTGACGATCATGTTCCGCGGTCGCGAGCAGAGCCGCCCGGAGCTGGGTTACCGGCTCCTGCGTCGGCTCGAGTCCGAGATCACGGAGCTGGGATACGTCGAGGCCGCACCGAAGCAGGACGGCCGAAACATGATCATGGTTCTCGCTCCGCACCGGGCCGTCAAGGCCTCCGCGGTCGCCGCGACGGCGTCCCGCGGTGCTCCCCGGGACCGGGCCGCGGAGGAGTCCGCCGCCCCGGCAGGTGGCGAGACCCCGGCGGCCGGCGAGACCGCAGCAGCCGGTGAGACCGGCACGACCGCCGACACCAGCGGTCAGTAACAGGGGAGAGACGTTCCACATGCCGAAGATGAAGAGCCACACGGGTATGGGCAAGCGGGTCAAGGTGACCGGCAAGGGCAAGATCGTTGCCCAGCAGGCCGGCCTTCGCCACAACCTGGAGAAGAAGCCCTCCCGGCAGACCCGGCGGCTGACCGGCACGATCGAGCTGGCCAAGGTCGACGTCAAGCGCATCAAGAAGCTGCTCGGCCGCTGACGCGCGCCACCTGAACCGAAGAAGGAGTTGAGATGGCACGCGTCAAGCGGGCTGTGAACGCCCAGAAGAAGCGTCGTACCCTGCTGGAGACCGCGAGCGGTTACCGCGGTCAGCGCTCCCGGCTGTACCGCAAGGCCAAGGAGCAGGTGCTGCACTCGATGCAGTACGCCTACCGGGACCGTCGCGACCGCAAGGGCGACTTCCGGCAGCTCTGGATCCAGCGCATCAACGCTGGCGCCCGGGCCAACGGCATGACCTACAACCGGCTGATCCAGGGCCTGCGCCTGGCCGGCATCGAGGTCGACCGCAAGATCCTGGCCGACCTGGCCGTCAACGACGCCGCGGCGTTCGCCGCGATCGTCGAGCTGGCCCGCGCCGCCGTGGCGGCCGAGGGCACCGGTGGCGCCGCGGCTCAGGCCGCCTGATCCACCCGTAGCAGAGATCGAGGCGTCTCCCATGCAGTCACCATCGCGCGGGAGGCGCCTCGACGCTGTCTCCGGCCCGTTCACCCCGCGTACCCCGCGGGTCGTCGCCGCCCGCCGGCTCCAGCGCCGCCGGGACCGCGACGCCGCCGGCCGGTTCCTGGCCGAGGGGCCGCAGGCCGTCCGCGAGGCCCTGGCCCGCCCCGACACGGTCACCGAACTCTTCGGCACGCCGGCCGCCCTCGACCGGTACGCCGACCTCGCGGCCGAGGCCGCCCGGGCCGACGTGCCCGTCTCCGAGGTGACCGACGAGGGGCTCGCCGCGCTCGCCGAGACCGTCGCCCCGCAGGGCCTGGTCGCGGTCTGCCGGCACCTCGACGTACCCCTGGACGCGGCCCTGGCCCGGGAGCCCCGGCTGGTCGCGGTGCTCGCCGGGATCCGCGACCCGGGCAACGCCGGCACGGTGCTGCGCACCGCCGACGCGGCGGGCGCGGGCGCGGTGGTCTTCGCCGGCGACGCGGTCGACCCCTACAACGGCAAGTGCGTGCGCTCCTCCGCCGGCAGCCTCTTCCACGTCGACGTGGTCCGCGCCCCGGACCCCCGCGCGGTGGTCGACGCGCTCCGCGCGGCCGGCCTCTCCGTCTTCGCCACCACCGGGTACGGCGACAGCGACCTCGACGATCTCATCGACTACGGGCGGCTCGCCGCCCCCACCGCCTGGCTCTTCGGCTCGGAGGCGCACGGGCTGCCGGAGGAGCTGGCGGCCGCCGCCGACGCCCGGGTCCGGGTGCCGCTGCACGGGCGCGCGGAGAGCCTCAACCTGGCTGCGGCCGCCGCGGTCTGCCTGTACGCTTCAGCCAGAGCACTGCGCTGACCTTCGTCGCGCACCCATGCCAGACAGGGGAGTCGTCCCGGATGATGAACGCGCCACGGCGTTCGTTTAGCCAGCCCGCCGGTGTCGGCGGGCGGCGGGCCTGACCCTTCCTCCTGCGCAACTCCCACCGGCGGGCAGCGGCACAGCCGCGCGTCCGTAGACTCGCCTAGCCGCCCGTGAGGGCCGGCGCCGCCGTGAGGGAGTGCCCGTACGCCATGAGCTACCGCAACGATCCGTACGACCCGAAGCAGGTCGCCCTGCTGGACCCGGCCGCCCTGGCCGAGGCCGTGGCCGACGCCGAGAAGGCGTTCGCCGGGGCCGCCGATCCCGACGCGCTGACCGCGCTGCGTCCCGCGCACCTCGGTGACCGGGCGCCGGTCTCCCTCGCGCGCCGCGAGATCGGCGCGCTGCCGCCGGCCGCGAAGTCCGACGCGGGCAAGCGGGTCAACGAGGCCCGCCGGTCGATCGAGTCCGCGTACGCCGCCCGCCAGGAGGTCCTGGAGCGGGAGCAGGCCGCCCGGGTGCTGGTCGAGGAGCGGGTCGACGTGACCCTGCCGTACGACCGCCGCCCGAGGGGCGCCCGTCACCCGCTGGCCACCCTGATGGAGCAGATCAGCGACCTCTTCGTCGGGATGGGCTACGAGGTGGCCGAGGGCCCCGAGGTCGAGCTGGAGTGGACCAACTTCGACGCGCTGAACATCCCCGCCGACCACCCGGCGCGCGGGCTGATGGACACCTTCCACATCGCGCCGGAGGGCTCCGGCCTGGTCCTGCGCACCCACACCTCCACCGTGCAGACCCGCACCATGCTCAGCCGCAAGCCGCCGATCTACGTGATCTGCCCCGGGCGGGTCTACCGCACCGACGAGGTGGACGCCACCCACAGCCCGGTGTTCCACCAGGCAGAGGGGCTGGTGGTCGACAAGGGCATCACGATGGCGCACCTGCGTGGCACCCTGGACCACTTCGCCCGGGCGATCTTCGGGCCGGAGGCGAAGACCCGGTGGCGGCCGCACTACTTCCCCTTCACCGAGCCGTCGGCCGAGTTCGACGTCTGGTTCCCCGAGCACCGGGACGGGCCGCGGTGGGTCGAGTGGGGCGGCTGCGGCATGGTGAACCCGCGGGTGCTGCGCGCCTGCGGGATCGACCCGGAGGTCTACTCCGGATTCGCCTTCGGCATGGGCATCGACCGGACCCTGATGGTCCGGCACGGGGCCGGTGACATCCGGGACCTGTTCGAGGGCGACGTGCGGTTCACCCGCGCGCTCGGCACCGGGGCGGCGTAGGCGATGCGGGTACGAGTCATGGAGACGGTGGTCTGAGTCATGCGAGTTTCTGTCAGTTGGCTGCGGGAGTACGTCGACCTCCCGGCCGACCTGCCCACCGAGGACCTGGAGCAGTCCCTGGTCGACCTCGGCATCGAGGTCGAGTCGATGGTGGACCTGCGCCGGACCGTCACCGGTCAGTTGGTGGTCGGTGAGGTCCGCGAGATCGAGGAGCTCACCGGCTTCAAGAAGCCGATCCGCTACTGCCTGGTCGACGTCGGCGCCGCCAACGGCACCGGCGAGCCGCAGCAGATCGTCTGCGGGGCGCGCAACTTCGCCCCCGGCGACAAGGTCGTGGTGATCCTCCCCGGCGGCGTGCTCCCGGGGAACTTCACCATCGGCGCGCGCAAGACGTACGGGCGCATGTCCGCGGGCATGATCTGCTCGGCGAAGGAGCTGGGCCTGGGCGACGACCACTCCGGCATCATCGTGCTGCCGGCCGACAGCCCGGCCAAGCCGGGCGACGACGCGCGCCCCGTGGTCGGACTCGACGACGTCGTGGCCGAGCTGGAGATCACCCCGGACCGGGGGTACGCGTTGAGCGTGCGCGGCATCGCCCGCGAGCTGGCGCACGCCCTCGGCCTGTCGTTCCGCGACCCGGGCCTGGCGCCCGCCCCGGCCGGCACCGACGCGCCGGCGTACCCGGTGGAGGTGCGCGACACCGTCGGCTGCGACCGGTTCGCCGCCCGGATGGTCCGGGGCGTCGATCCCACCGCGCGGACCCCCGGCTGGATGGCGCAGCGGCTCACCGTGGCCGGCATCCGCAGCATCTCGCTGCCGGTCGACATCACCAACTACGTGATGCTCGAACTGGGCCAGCCGATGCACGCGTTCGACGCCGAGCGGATCACCGGCCCGCTGGTGGTCCGCCGCGCCGAGGCGGGGGAGAAGCTGACCACCCTGGACGGTGTCGCCCGCACGCTCACCGCCGAGGACATGGTCATCTGCGACGACACCGGGCCGATCTCGTTGGCCGCGGTGATGGGCGGCGAGACCAGCGAGGTCGTCGCCGGCACCACCGACGTGCTCTTCGAGGCCGCGCACTGGGACCCGGTGATGGTGGGCCGGACCGCCCGCCGGCACAAGCTGTTCAGCGAGGCGGCGAAGCGGTGGGAGCGGGGTGTCGACCCGGCGCTGCCGCTGGTCGCCCTGGAGCGTGCCGTCGGCCTGCTCACCGAGCACGGCGGCGGCGTGGCCGGCGACGAGATCCTCGACATCGACCACGTGCGGCCGATGCGGCCGGTCGTCCTCCCCGTCGACCTGCCGTCGCGGCGGATCGGGGTCGACTACCCGGCGCAGCGGGTGGTCGACCTGCTGGAGCAGGTCGGCTGCACCGTCGCGCGGGGCGCCGACCGGCTGGGCGAGGACCCGGGCGAGGTGGGTGTCGCCGCGGGCGAGGGCGACGTGCTCACCGTGACCCCGCCGACCTGGCGGCCCGACCTGACCGACCCGGCCGACCTGGTCGAGGAGGTGGTCCGCCTCGACGGGTACGACCGGGTGCCGTCGGTGCTGCCGACCGCGCCGGCCGGCCGTGGCCTGACCGCCGCGCAGCGCCGCCGTCGTGCGGTGGCCCGGGCGCTGTCCGAGCGGGGCTACGTGGAGGTGCTCGCGCACCCGTTCGCCGCGCCGGAGCTCGCCGACCAGCTCGGCCTGCCCGCCGACGACCCGCGGCGGTCGGCGGTGCGGCTGGCCAACCCGCTGTCGGAGGAGGAGCCGCTGCTGCGCACCACGCTGCTCGGCCCGCTGCTCGGCATCTTGAAGCGCAACCTCGGCCGTGGTCACCGCGACCTCGCGCTCTTCGAGGTCGGGGCGGTCTTCCACCCGCGTCCCGACGCCGGCAGCCCGCCGGCGATGGGCGTGGACCGGCGTCCCACCGACGCCGAGTTCGCCGCCGCCGACGCGGTGGTGCCCGACCAGCCCCGGCACGTCGCGGTCGTGCTGGCCGGCGAGATCGAGCCGGCCGGCTGGTGGGGCGCCGGCCGGGCGGCCGGCTGGGCGGACGCCGTGCAGGCCGGCCGGGACGTGCTCGCCGCCGCCGACCTTCCGGCCGACCGGATCGAGGTCCGCGCCGCCGAGTACGCGCCCTGGCACCCGGGCCGCTGCGCCGCGCTGCTGGTCGACGGCGTCGTCGTCGGTCACGCCGGCGAGCTGCACCCGTCGGTCGTGGCGGGGCTGGAGCTGCCCCGGCGGACCTGCGCGATGGAGCTGAACCTGGACGCGCTGCCGGCCGCGCCGGTGGCGCCCGCGCCGACCGTCTCCGGCTTCCCGCCGGCGCTGATCGACGTGGCGCTGGTGCTGGACGCCTCGGTGCCGGCGGAGCAGGTGCAGCAGGCCCTCGTGGACGGCGCCGGGGAGCTGCTGGAGGGGGTCCGGCTCTTCGACGTGTACGCCTCCGAGCAGCTCGGCGCGGGACGCCGGTCGCTGGCGTACAAGCTCACCTTCCGGGCGCTGGACCGCACCCTGACCGTGGAGGAGGCGGTGGCCGCCCGGGACGCCGCGGTCGCGGTGGTCACGGAGCGCTTCGGCGCCACCCTGCGCGGCGCCTGACCGGCGGGAACGGGCCCCTTCCCGACGCCTCGGGCGCGGGGAGGGGCCCGCCTTCGTCGCGTCACCGTGATCCGGTGGTGACCGGCGGTGACGCATCGGCCGAAAGGCCACCGGCCACGATTCGTTCGGCTACCCACGGGTCACATGGGAGGGGTTAGCCTGCTTGGATTCCGGCTACCGGCCGGATCACCCCACCCCGCCACCCCCACGGGAGTTCAGTCATGTCCGAGGAAACGGGCCGCCCGCCCATCTCCGTCGACGTCTGCATCGTCGGCGGCTGCGGTCGGGTGGGCCTGCCGCTGGGCATCGCCTTCGCCTCCCGCGGCCTCTCCGTCGTCCTGTACGACATCAACGCCGACGCCGTCGCCACGGTCAACGCCGGCACGCTGCCCTTCGCCGAGCCGGGCGCCGCCGAGGTGCTGGCCGAGGCGGTCGCCGCCGGCCGGCTGCGGGCCACCACCGACCCGGTCGCGGTGGGCGCCTCCGAGCACCTGGTGGTGGTGGTCGGCACCCCGGTCGACGAGCACCTCAACCCGGACCTGGGCGCGGTGCCGCGGGCCCTGGAGCGCTGTGCCGAGCATCTGCGCGACGGGCAGCTGGTGGTGCTGCGCAGCACCGTCTACCCGGGGGTGACGGCGCTGACCGAGAAGCTCCTCGCCGGCAAGGGCATCCGCGCGGACGTGGCGTTCTGCCCGGAGCGCATCGCCGAGGGCCGGGCGATGACGGAGCTGTTCACCCTGCCGCAGATCGTCGCCGCGCGGACGCCGCACGCGCTGGCCCGGGCGGAGAAGCTGTTCCGGCACCTCACCGAGCAGATCGTCCCGCTCGAGCCGGAGGAGGCGGAGCTGGCGAAGCTGTTCACCAACACCTGGCGCTACATCAAGTTCGCCACCGCCAACCAGTTCTGGATGATGGCCAACGACTTCGGGCTGGACTTCGCCCGGATCCGGCACGCGGTGGCCCACGACTACCCGCGCGCGGCGGACCTGCCGATGCCCGGTTTCGCCGCCGGGCCGTGCCTGTTCAAGGACACCATGCAGCTGGCCGCGTTCAACCGGAACAACTTCGTGCTCGGCCACTCCGCGATGCTGATCAACGAGGGGCTGCCGCTGTACCTGGTGTCCCGGCTGGAGGACCGGTTCGACCTGTCCGAGCTGACCGTGGGGATCCTCGGAATGGCCTTCAAGGGCGGCTCGGACGACCCGCGGGAGAGCCTGGCGTACAAGCTGCGCAAGATCCTGGCGTTGAAGACCCGGGAGACCCTCTGCACGGACCCGTACGTCGCCGACGAGCGCCTGGTCGACCTGGACGAGGTGCTGCGCCGCGCCGACCTGCTGGTCATCGCCGCCCCGCACGAGCAGTACGCCCGCCTCGACACCGACAAACCGGTGATCGACATGTGGGGCCTGACCGGGACGGGGGTCCGGGTGTGAAGCCCCGGGTCTCGGTGATCGTGCCGGTCTACAACGAGGGCGAGGCGATCCTGCGCTGCCTGGAGCGGATGCTGCGGGAGATGCTGCTCCCGGCCGAGGTGTTGATCGTGCACGACATGCCGGAGGACACCACCGTCCCGTACGTGGAGCGGATCGCCCGGGTCGACCCGCGGGTGCGGGCGGTGCTCAACACGTACGGCCGGGGGCCGGCGAACGCGATCCGGTTCGGCATCGACGCCGCGCTCGCCCCGGTCGTGGTGGTGACCATGGCCGACGGCTGCGACGACCCGCGCCAGATCGACGAGCTGGCCCGGCTGGTGGACCGGGGCGTGGTGGTCGCCGCCGCCTCCCGGTACATGCCCGGCGGTCAGCAGGTGGGTGGCCCCCGGCTGAAGCGGATGATGTCGCGCTGGGCCGGGCGCAGCCTCTACACCCTGGCCCGGGTCGGCACCCGGGACGCCACGAACAGCTTCAAGGCGTACGACACGGCCTTCGTGCGGGAGGTCGGGATCGAGTCGCGCACCGGCTTCGAGATCGGGCTGGAGTTGACCGCGAAGGCGACCCGGCTGCGCCTGCCCGTCGCCGAGATCCCCACCATCTGGCTGGACCGGCCGCTGGGGGAGTCCCACTTCGACCTGGGCCGGTTCCTCCCCGGCTACCTGCGGTGGTACTTCTTCGCCTACGGTCGACGGCTGAGCCGGGAGAAGCTCGCCGCCCGCGGCGCCGCGGTGGCCGTGCCGGCCCCGCGTCACCCGCAGGGCGACAGCACCGAGTACGAGAAGACCGTTTAGGAGCGCACGTGGCGAAGGTCCTGGTAACTGGTTCGGCCGGCTTCATCGGCGGTTACCTGGTGCAGGAGTTGCTGGACCGGGGCCACGAGGTGGTCGGGATCGACAACTTCTCGAAGTACGGCCCGGTCACCCACAGCTACGACGACCACCCGCGGTTCCACTTCACCGAGGGCGACGCCCGCGACGTCGACCTGCTCACCGAGCTGCTGGACGGCTGCGACCACCTGGTCGCCGGCGCGGCGATGATCGGCGGCATCTCCTACTTCCACGCCTACGCCTACGACCTGCTCGCCACCAACGAGCGGATCATGGCGGCGACCTGCGACGCGGCGATCCGCGCCCACCGCGAGGGCAGCCTGGCGAAGGTCACCTACCTCTCCTCCTCGATGGTCTTCGAGTCCACCGAGCACTGGCCCAGCAAGGAGGGCGACGAGCGGCGCATCCCGCCGCCGCTGTCGTCGTACGGCTTCCAGAAGCTGGCCGTGGAGTACTA
Organism: Micromonospora sp. LZ37; assembly: GCF_059359015.1. Lineage (NCBI taxonomy): Bacteria > Bacillati > Actinomycetota > Actinomycetes > Micromonosporales > Micromonosporaceae > Micromonospora > Micromonospora sp. LZ37. Next base: position 167,349 of record NZ_JCADBL010000015.1, read on the forward strand.
CGCCCGGGCTGCCTGGGAGCAGTACCAGCTGCCGTACACGATCGTCCGGCCGTTCAACTGCGTCGGGGTGGGGGAGGGGCGGGCGCTGGGCCAGGCCGAGGTGCTCTCCGGCAACGTCAAGCTGGCCATGTCGCACGTGGTGCCCGACCTGGTGCAGAAGATCGTCAAGGGGCAGGATCCGCTGCACATCCTCGGTGAGGGCCACCAGGTGCGGCACTACACCTACGGCGGGGACCTGGCCCGGGGCATCGCGACCGCGGTGGAGCACCCGGCGGCGCGCAACGAGGACTTCAACCTCTCCACCGCGGAGTCGACCAGCGTGCTGGAGCTGGCCGAGCTGATCTGGCACAAGATCAAGGGCCCGGACGTGCCGTTCCGGCACGTCTCCGACGAGCCCTTCCGGTACGACGTGCAGAAGCGGGTGCCGGACGTGACGAAGGCCCGCGAGGTGCTCGGCTTCACCGCCACCACCTCGCTGGACGAGATGCTCGACGAGGTCGTTCCGTGGGTGACCCGGGCGGTCGAGGAGGGCCGTCTCTAGTCTCCCGCGACGTTCGTCCCGACCCGGCCCGGTTCGCCCCCCGCGAACCGGGCCGGGCTCTTTCGTGTCGGTTGACCGGCGTTCTGGCTTCATGCTCATGCGATGTGTTGTATGAACTTGCAGTAGAGGGGTTACGTCGCTAGCCTTTTTGCATAGTCATGCGGAGGTGAGTATGGGCATCCGAGTCGCGGTCGCCGGAGCGAGCGGGTACGCCGGTGGCGAGCTGCTGCGCCTGGTCGCCGGGCACCCGGACTTCGACCTGGTCGCCGCCACCGCGCACCGGCAGGCCGGCCAGCCCGTCGCCGCCGTACACCCGCAGCTCGTGGGCCTGGACCTGGTCCTCGGGGCGACCGACCCGGTCGCTCTGGCCGACGCGGACCTGGTCTTCCTGGCCCTGCCGCACGGCCAGTCGGCGGCGCTGGCCGCCGCCCTGCCCGAGACGGTCCGGGTGGTCGACCTCGGCGCCGACCACCGGCTCGCCGACGCCGACGCCTGGGCCCGCTACTACGGTGGCCCGCACGCCGGCACCTGGACCTACGGCCTGCCCGAGCTGCCCGGCCAGCGGGCGGCCATCGCCGCCGCCACCCGGGTGGCGAACACCGGCTGCTACGCCGTGGCGACCACCCTGGCCCTGGCCCCGCTGATCGCCGCCGGCGCCGTCTTCCCCACCGACGTGGTGGTGGTCGCCGCCTCCGGCACCTCCGGCGCCGGCCGGGCCGCCAAGGCCCACCTGCTCGGCAGCGAGGTGATGGGCGACCTGTCGCCCTACAAGGTCGGCGCCCACCAGCACGTGCCGGAGATCAAGCAGGCCACCGGCGCGACCACCCTCTCCTTCACCCCGGTGCTCGCGCCCATGCCGCGCGGCATCCTGGCCACCGTCACCGCCGTGCCCACCGGCGACGTCGACCCGCGCGCGGTCCTCGCCGCGGCGTACGCCGACGCCCCGTTCGTGCACCTGCTGCCCGAGGGCGCCTGGCCGCACACCGCCGCGACGGCCGGCGGCAACTCCTGCCACCTGCAGGCCACCCTGGACGTCGACTCCGGCCGGGTGATCGTGGTCAGCGCGATCGACAACCTCGGCAAGGGCGCCGCCGGTCAGGCCGTGCAGAACGCCAACCTCATGCTCGGCCTGCCCGAGACCACCGGCCTTCACGCCTTCGGAGTCGCGCCATGACAGTCACCACCCCCCGGGGCTTCCGGGCGGCCGGGATCGCCGCCGGCCTCAAGTCCAGCGGCGCCGCCGACGTCGCCCTGCTCGTCAACGACGGCCCCGACGCCACGGTCGCCGGTGTCTTCACCGCCAACCGGGTGAAGGCCGCGCCGGTGCTCTGGACCCAGCAGGTCGTCCGCGGCGGCGTGGTCCGGGCCGTCGTGCTCAACTCCGGCGGCGCCAACGCCTGCACCGGCCCGGCCGGCTTCCAGGACACCCACGCCACCGCCGAGCACACCGCCGCCGCGCTGACCTCGGTCAGCCCCCGGCTGATGCTCGGCGCCGGCGAGGTCGCCGTCTGCTCCACCGGGCTGATCGGCGAGCGGCTCCCGATGGACAAGCTCCTGCCCGGGGTGCGCAGCGCGGTCCGGGGGCTCGCCCGGGACGGCGGCGCCGCCGCGGCCGAGGCGATCATGACCACCGACACCCGGCCGAAGAGCATCGTCGCCCGGGGCAGCGGCTGGACCGTCGGCGGCATGGCCAAGGGCGCCGGCATGCTCGCCCCGGCCATGGCGACCATGCTCTGCGTCCTGACCACCGACGCGGTGGCCGGGCCGGAGGCGCTCGACGCGGCGCTGCGGGCGGCGACCCGGCTCACCTTCGACCGGATCGACTCCGACGGCTGCATGTCCACCAACGACACGGTGCTGCTGCTGGCCAGCGGCGCCTCCGGCGTCGAGCCCACCGGGGCCGAGCTGACCGCGGCGGTCACCGCCGCCTGCCACGACCTGGCCCAGCAGCTCATCGCCGACGCCGAGGGCGCCACCAAGCAGATCGCCATCGAGGTCGTCGGCGCCGCCACCGAGGACGACGCCGTCGAGGTGGGCCGCAGCGTGGCCCGCAACAACCTGGTCAAGACCGCGCTGTTCGGCAACGACCCGAACTGGGGCCGGATCCTCGCCGCCGTCGGCACCACCAGCGCCGCCTTCGAGCCGGACGGCGTGGACGTCGCGGTCAACGGGGTCTGGGTGTGCCGCTTCGGCGCCGCCGCCGAGGACCGGAGCAAGGTCGACCTCACCGGGCGGGACGTCACCATCCGGATCGACCTGCACGCCGGCTCCGCCGCGGCGACGGTCTGGACCAACGACCTGTCGCACGCGTACGTGCACGAGAACTCGGCGTACTCGACGTGAGCGCGAGGAACGCAGCGAAGCGGAGTTCCGCAGTCGCGAACGAAAGGCAGGCTCGAGCATGAGTCTCTCCGCCGACCTCACCCGGGCCCAGGTCAAGGCCGAGACGCTGATCGAGGCGCTGCCCTGGCTGGCCCGCTTCTCCGGCGCCACCGTCGTGGTCAAGTACGGCGGCAACGCCATGGTCGACCCCGCCCTCCAGCGGGCCTTCGCCGCCGACATGGTCTTCCTCCGGTACGCCGGCCTGCGGCCGGTCGTCGTGCACGGCGGCGGGCCGCAGATCTCCGCGATGCTCGGCCGGCTCGGCATCGCCAGCGAGTTCCGGGGCGGCCTGCGGGTCACCACGCCGGAGGCGATGGACGTGGTGCGGATGGTGCTCGTCGGTCAGGTCGGGCGGGAGCTGGTGGGCCTGATCAACGCGCACGGCCCGTTCGCGGTCGGCCTCTCCGGCGAGGACGCCGGGCTCTTCACCGCCGTGCGCCGCCCGGCGTACGTCGACGGCCAGCCGGTCGACGTCGGGCAGGTCGGCGACGTGGAGTCGGTCGACGTCTCCGCGGTCACCGACCTGATCGCGGCCGGCCGCATCCCGGTCATCTCCACCGTCGCGCCGGACGCCGACGGCGTGCTGCACAACCTCAACGCCGACACCGCCGCGGCGGCGCTCGCCGTCGCCCTGGACGCCCGCAAGCTGGTCGTCCTCACCGACGTCCCCGGCCTGTACGCCGACTGGCCCGACACCGACAGCCTGGTCAGCGAGATCGACGCCGAGGACCTGGCGAAGCTGCTGCCGTCGCTGGAGTCGGGGATGGTCCCGAAGATGGAGGCCTGCCTGCGGGCGGTGCGTGGGGGAGTGCCCGCCGCGCACGTCGTCGACGGCCGGGTCGCCCACTCCACGCTGCTCGAGGTCTTCACCTCGGAGGGATTCGGAACGATGGTGATCGACTCATGAGCACCCTGGTGGAGCGCTGGTGCGCGGCCATGATGGACAACTACGGCACCCCGCCGCTGGCGCTCGTCTCCGGCTCCGGCGCCGTCGTGGTCGACGAGGCCGGCCGGGAGTACGTCGACCTGCTCGGCGGCATCGCGGTCAACGCCCTCGGCCACGCCCACCCCGCCGTGGTGGCCGCCGTCTCCCGGCAGGTCGCCACCCTCGGGCACGTCTCCAACCTCTTCGTCGCCGAGCCGCCGGTCGCCCTCGCCGAGCTGCTGCTGGCCCTGGCCGGCCGCACCGGCCGGGTCTTCTTCGCCAACTCCGGCGCCGAGGCCAACGAGACGGCGTTCAAGCTCTCCCGGCTGACCGGCCGGTCGCACGTGGTCGCGGCGCACGGCGGCTTCCACGGCCGGACCATGGGCGCGCTGGCGCTCACCGGCCAGCCGGCCAAGGCCGACCCGTTCCGCCCGCTGCCCGGCGACGTCACCCACGTCCCCTACGGCGACACCGCCGCGCTGGCGGCGGCGGTGACCGACCGGACCGCGATGGTGGTCCTCGAGCCGATCCAGGGGGAGAACGGCGTGGTCGTGCCGCCCGCCGGCTATCTGGCCGAGGCGCGGCGGATCACCACCCGGCACGGCGCCCTGCTGGTCCTCGACGAGGTGCAGACCGGGATCGGCCGGACCGGACACTGGTTCGCCCACCAGGCCGACGGCGTCGAACCGGACGTGGTGACCCTGGCCAAGGGGCTCGGCGGTGGGCTGCCCATCGGCGCCTGCCTCGCCTTCGGCCGGGCCGCCGAGCTGCTGCGCCCCGGCTCGCACGGCACCACCTTCGGCGGCAACCCGGTCAGCTGCGCCGCCGCGCTCGCCGTGGTCGCCACCATCGCCAACGAGGGGCTGCTCGACCACGTCAAGCGGGTCGGCGAGCGGCTGCGCCGCGGCGTCGAGGCGCTCGGCCACCCGCTGGTCGCCGGGGTGCGCGGCGCCGGCCTGCTGATCGGGATCGCGCTCACCGCGCCGGTCTCCGGCCCGGTGACCGCCGCGCTGCGCGACGCCGGTTTCCTGGTCAACCCGGTGCAGCCCGGCGTGGTACGGCTCGCCCCGCCGCTGATCCTCACCGCCGCCCAGGTCGACGCCTTCCTGGCCGCCCTGCCCGGCGCGTTGGACGCGGCCGCGCCCCACGCCGCGGAACCGGCGGCGCCCCTGACCGATTCCATCCGCACCACGATCCCGCCGACGAGCCCGACCACGACGGAGACGAAGGCATGATCCGGCACTTCCTGCGCGACGACGACCTGACGCCCGCCGAGCAGTCCGCCGTGCTCGACCTCGCCGCGCGGATGAAGGCCGACCGGTTCACGTTCACCCCGTTGGCCGGGCCGCGGTCGGTGGCGGTGCTCTTCGACAAGCAGAGCCTGCGCACCCGGATCTCCTTCGACGCCGGCATCGCCGAACTCGGCGGCCACCCGCTCGTGGTGGACACCCAGGTCACCCACTTCGGCCGCGGCGAGACGCTCGCCGACGCCGGCCGGGTGCTCTCCCGCTACGTCGCGGCGATCGTGCTGCGCACCCACGGCGACGACCGGATCGCCGAGGTGGCCCAGGGCGCCACCGTGCCGGTGGTCAACGCCCTCACCGACGACTACCACCCCTGCCAGCTCCTCGCCGACCTGCTCACCGTCCGGGAGCGGTTCGGCGCCACCGCCGGCCGGACCCTGGCCTACGTCGGGGACGCGGCCAACAACATGGCCCACTCCTACCTGCTCGCCGGGGCGACCGCCGGGATGCACGTCCGGGTCGCCGGGCCGCTCGGGTTCCACCCCGACCCCGAGGTGCTGGCCCGGGCGGAGAAGATCGCCACCGGCACCGGCGGCTCGGTCCGCGCCCTGGTCGACCCGGTGGCGGCGGTCCGCGGCGCGGACGTGGTGGCCACCGACACCTGGACCTCGATGGGTCAGGAGGGCGACGGGCTGGACCGGACCACCCCGTTCCTGCCGTACCAGGTCAACGACGCGCTGCTGGCCCACGCCGCCGAGGCGGCGATCGTGCTGCACTGCCTGCCGGCGCACCGGGGCGAGGAGATCACCGACGAGGTGCTGGACGGGCCGCGCAGCGCGGTCTTCGACCAGGCGGAGAATCGCCTGCACGCCCAGAAGGCGCTGCTGACGTTTCTCCTGGAGGCATCGACATCATGACCGCCCCGCTGACCCGCGCCGCCCGGCACGCCCGCATCGTCGAGCTGATCCGCGACAAGACCATCCGCTCGCAGACCGAGCTGGCCGACCTGCTCGCCGGTGACGGCGTCCAGGTCACCCAGGCCACCCTGTCGCGGGACCTGGAGGAGTTGGGCGCGGTCAAGGCCCGCGGCGGTGACGGGCGGGCCGTCTACCTGATCCCCGAGGACGGCCACCGGCCGCTGCGCGACGCCGAGGCGGCCCCCGCCCGGCTGGTGCGGCTGCTCCGCGAGCTGCTCAACGGGGTCGACTCCAGCGGCAACATCGCCGTACTGCGCACCCCGCCGGGCGCAGCCCACTACCTGGCCAGCGCGTTGGATCGAGCGGGCCTGCCCGAGGTCGTCGGCACCATCGCCGGCGACGACACCATTCTCGTCGTGGCCCGCGAGGCCGTCGGCGGGGCCGCGCTCGGCGACAAGCTCGCCGGGTGGGCCCGCCGGGAAGAACATATCGAAGGGAGCAGCACATCATGACCGAGCGGGTCGTCCTTGCCTACTCCGGAGGTCTCGACACCTCCGTCGCCATTCCGTACCTCGCCGAGCAGACCGGCGCCGAGATCATCGCGGTGGCCGTCGACGTCGGACAGGGCGGAGAGGACCTCGACGCCATCCGGCAGCGCGCGCTGGACTGCGGCGCCGTCGAGTCGGAGGTGGTCGACGCGCGCGACGAGTTCGCCGCCGACTACTGCCTGCCGGCGATGCGCGCCAACGCGCTCTACATGGACCGCTATCCGCTGGTCTCCGCGCTGTCCCGGCCGCTGATCGTCAAGCACCTGGTCGCCGCGGCCCGCAAGCACGGCGGCACGATCGTCTCGCACGGCTGCACCGGCAAGGGCAACGACCAGGTCCGCTTCGAGGTCGGCCTGGGCGCGCTCGCCCCCGATCTGAAGATCATCGCGCCGGCGCGGGACTTCGCCTGGACGCGGGACAAGGCGATCGCCTTCGCCGAGGAGAAGGGGCTGCCGATCGACGTGTCGGCCAAGTCCCCGTACTCGATCGACCAGAACCTCTGGGGTCGCGCCGTGGAGACCGGCTTCCTGGAGGACATCTGGAACGCGCCCATCGAGGACCTGTACTCGTACACCGCCGACCCGGCCGAGCCGCGCGACGCCGACGAGGTCGTGATCACCTTCGACGCCGGCAACCCGGTGGCGATCGACGGCGAGACGGTCACCCCGTACCAGGCGATCCTGGAGCTCAACCGGCGTGCCGGCGCCCAGGGCGTCGGCCGGCTCGACATGGTCGAGGACCGGCTCGTCGGCATCAAGAGCCGCGAGGTGTACGAGGCCCCCGGCGCGATCGCGCTGATCACCGCCCACCAGGAGCTGGAGGCGGTCACCGTCGAGCGGGACCTGGCCCGGTTCAAGAAGGGCGTGGACCAGCGCTGGGGCGAGCTGGTCTACGACGGCCTCTGGTTCTCCCCGCTGAAGGACTCCCTGGACGCCTTCATCGACGACGCCCAGCGGCACGTCTCCGGCGAGGTGCGGCTCGTCCTGCACGGTGGTCGGGCGACGGTCACCGGCCGGCGCTCCGAGGCCAGCCTCTACGACTTCGGCATGGCCACCTACGACACCGGCGACACCTTCGACCAGTCTCTGGCCAAGGGCTTCGTGCAGCTGTGGGGCCTGCCCAGCAAGATGGCCGCCGAGCGGGACGCCCGGTTGGGTGGCTCCTGATCGTGGGTGCGAGCGTGAGCACTGCCACAATGGGCCGGGTGGACGACAAGAGCCTGACCGAGAACAGCGCCCCGGCCAACCGGACGAGCCTGTGGGGTGGCCGGTTCGCCGGTGGTCCCGCCGAGGCCCTCGCGCGGCTGTCGGTGAGCGTCCAGTTCGACTGGCGCCTCGCCCCGTACGACATCGCCGGCTCCCGGGCGCACGCCCGGGTGCTGGCCGGCGCCGGCCTGCTCGACCCGGAGGAGCTGGGCCGGATCCTCGCCGCGCTGGACGACCTGGAGGCGGCCTGCGCGTCCGGGCAGTTCCGCCCGACCATCGACGACGAGGACGTGCACACCGCGCTGGAACGCGGCCTGCTGGAGCGGCTCGGTAGCCTCGGCGGCAAGCTGCGCGCCGGCCGGTCCCGCAACGACCAGGTCGCCACCGACCTGCGGCTCTACCTGCGCGACCACGCCCGCGGCGTGGCCGGCCGGCTGGTCGAGCTGGCCGAGGCGCTGGTGGAGCAGGCCGAGCGGCACGTCGACACGGCCGCGCCCGGGATGACCCACCTCCAGCACGCCCAGCCGGTCACCTTCGGGCACTGGCTGCTCGCGCACGTGCAGCCGCTGCTGCGCGACCTGGAGCGGCTGCGCGACTGGGACCACCGGGCGGCGGTCAGCCCCCTCGGCGCCGGTGCCCTCGCCGGCTCCGGCCTGCCGCTGGACCCGGTGGCCGTGGCCAAGGAGCTGGGCTTCCGGACGTCCTTCGCCAACTCGATGGACGCCGTGGCCGACCGGGACTTCGTCGCCGAGTTCCTCTTCACCACCGCGCTGATCGGCGTGCACCTGTCCCGGCTCGGCGAGGAGGTGGTGCTCTGGACCTCGCACGAGTTCGGCTGGGTCGAGCTGGACGACGCCTTCGCCACCGGCTCGTCGATCATGCCGCAGAAGAAGAACGCGGACATCGCCGAGCTGGCCCGGGGCAAGTCCGGGCGCCTGGTGGGCGGGCTGATGAGCGTGCTCACCATGCTCAAGGGCCTGCCCATGACGTACGACCGGGACATGCAGGAGGACAAGGAGCCGGCCTTCGACGCGGTCGACACCCTGGAGCTGCTGCTGCCCGCGCTGGCCGGGATGATCTCCACGATGACGGTCCGGGTCGACCGCCTGGTGGCCGCCGCGCCGGTGGGCTACTCGCTCGCCACCGAGATCGCCGACTGGCTGGTCCGCAAGGGCGTGCCGTTCCGCGACGCGCACGAGATCACCGGCCGGCTCGTCGCGCTCTGCGCCGCCCGCGACTGCGCCCTGGACCAGGTCTCCGACGACGATCTGACCACGGTCAGCGAGCACCTCGACCCGAGCGTGCGCGACGTGCTCTCGGTCCGCTCGGCGCTCGCCGCCCGGACCACCCCCGGCTCCACCGGCCCCGGGCCGGTCGCCGACCAGCTCGCCGCCGCCGCGGACCGGCTGGCCGGCTGGCGGGAGTGGGCCGCCGAGCGGGTCGTACCCCGCTGAGGTGACCGGTCGCGGCGCGCGGGCCGTCCGCCCGCGCGCCGCGCGCCGTCACCGCCGCCGTGTCGCGGCGGCTTAGTCGCCACCGCGTCGCGCGTGAATCGGTGCCCCCACCGGGGTCGCGCCGGCGCCTATCCTCGGCAGGTGCGGGATCGACGGGTGGTGCTGTCGTGGGCGGGGTTCACGCTGGCGGCGATGTTGTCCGTCGCTCTCGTCTGGCGACGCGAGGACCGCCTCTCCGACCTGCACATCTACGTCGGGGCTCTGACCGACCTGCGGGCCGGGCGCCCGCTCTACGAGTACGTCGCGGACAACGGCGGCCCCTTCACCTACCCGCCGTTCGCGGCGCTCGTGCTCTGGCCGGTCACCGCCGCGTCCGAGTCGGTGGTGCAGGTGATCTGGCTGGCGATGACCTGCGCGGCGGTGGCCGCCCTCGCCGTGCCGGTCGGTCGCGTGCTGGCCTCCGAGCGGTCCCGGCGGCCACTGGTCACGGCGGCCGTGGCCACCGTGCTGATGCTCTCCGCGCCGGTGCAGAGCAACCTGCGGTTCGGCCAGGTCAGCATCTTCATCGTGCTCCTGGCCCTCCTCGACGGCATGGGCGTCCTGCCGCCGCGGCTGCGGGGCGTACTCGTCGGAGTGGCGGCGGCGATCAAACTGACCCCGCTGCTGTTCGTGGTGTACTTCCTGGCGACCGGTCGCTTCCGGGACGCGGGCCGCGCCGCCGGCGCCTTCCTGGCCTGCGCGGGGCTCGCCGCGGCCGTGCTGCCCACGGAGAGCTGGACCTACTGGACCGCCACGGTGCGGCAGACCTCCCGGATCGGCAACCTCGCGTCGCTGGGCAACCAGTCGCTGCACGGGATGCTGCTCCGGATCGGGGTGGACGAGACCTCCCTACCTGCGATCTGGGCCGGCCTGGTGGCCGTCATCTGTACGGTCGCGCTGCTGCGCGCACGCCAGCTCACGGCGGACGGCCGTCCCGGGCACGCCGCCGTGCTGGTCGGGTGCGCCACCGTGACCGCGTCCCCGGTCTCCTGGACCCATCACCAGGTCTGGCCGGTGCTGGCCGCGATGTTGCTGATCGGCGCGTCCGGGATGGCCCGCCGGGCGGCCGGTGTCGTGCTGCTGGTGGCCATGGTGGTGTCGTTGGGCGCGGTGCTGGGGCCGGTGTCGATGAGGCCGGGAGTCCAGTTCCTGTTCGAGAACGCCCGCGCCCTCGGCGTGTGTGTGCTCTGCCTGGCCGGGTTCGGTCAGCTGGCGGTCCTGGCGACCCGGACGAACCGGCGACCACCCCCGCGGCGGGGGTGGCTCCGGTGGGGCGTGGCGGCGGTGGCGGCGCTGGCCTTCCTCGCCGTGCAGCCGCTACCGGCGGGAGCGGACCCCACGTTCAAGGCCTACACCCTCGACGACGTGGACAACCCGCGCTACTTCTTCGCCTGCCGGGGGCCGGTGCAGTGCGCCTCCTACGGCACCGACGCTCCGGTGACCTTCGCCATGCGGAGCGAGAAGACCAAGGTACGGGTCAACGGAGTGGTGTCCCCGCGGGTGGCGCGCCTGGAGTACCACTCCGCCCCCGGTGGCGCGCCCCGGGTCATTCCGCTGCTGGCCGCCTACCCCGGTTCCCGGACGTTCTCGTTCCGATCGGCGACCATGGCGCACGGCCGGCTCGTCGCCTACGGGGCCGATGGCCGCCCGGTCGCCACGTACGAGGAGGAACTCGCCGCCGTGCTCCCCGGCGACCGCCCGTAGCGTCGCCTCGCGTCACGAGCCGGTGGGGCGTTCCCGCTTCGGCAGCTTCGCCACCACCGCGTCGTACGAGCCGTCGACCGCCTCGACCAGCTCGTCCTCGGGGATCTCCCCGTCGAGCCGCAGCGAGTTCCAGCCCGACCGCCCGATGTACGGCGACGCCTTCGCGTCGTCGGGGAAGCGGTGCAGCCACTCGTCGGCCACCTCCCGGGACGGACCGCACTTCACCCCGACCCGGGGGTCGCCGTCCGGGGCGCCGAGGAAGGCGAAGATCCGGCTGCCCACCTTCACCACCTCGTCGCCCTCCCACGGCCGGTCCAGCCAGGCGCCCGGCTTGGCCAGGCAGTACGCCAGCATCTCCTCGCGGGTCATCGCGTCCTCCCGTCGTCCCGCCCAGTCTCACCGAGACCGGTGACATCCGGGGCCCCCGGACGGGTCAACCGGTGCGGGCGGCGAGGAGTTCTTCGCGCTGCGGGGTGCCCCGGGCGCGACGTCGGCGACCGGCGACCCAGGCCCAGGCCCGGTTCACCACCGTGGCGTACCCGATGCCCACGGCCAGGGACGCGGCCAGCGCCACCAGCGGCAGGTCCCGCAGGTGCGGATAGACCTGCCAGTGGGTGAGGTAGATGTAGAGCGAGCTGGCGGCCAGCACCCCGGCGACCCGGTTGACCACGGCCAGGCTCGGCACGGTGGGCAGCCAGATCAGCAGCGCCAGCCCGGCCACGATCAGCGCCTCCCGCTGCGGCTGGCCGAAGAACCCCGGCACGGTCGCCGCCGCGGCGGCCGTGACCAGCAGCCGTTGCCGCACCCCGTCGGCGCGGGCGGCGGCCCAGCCCAGCGTGAACAGCCACCCCGCCACCAGCGCCGACGGCAGGTCGTAGCGGGCGTCGAGGCCGAACACGTCGTACCGGCCGAGCAGCGCGACCGCGGTCAGGCCGAGCGGGAAGGCGAACGGGAACCGCCGTTCCAGCCGGTCCACCCGGCGCAGGCCGAGCAGGGCGGCCAGGGCCACCAGGAGGTGGACCAGCGCCTCGATGAACCAGAAGTGCCACTGGGTCTCGCCGTTCTCCGGCCCGGCGATGCTGTTGAGCAGCAGCAGGGTGCTGAGCTGGTAGTCGTCGCGGACCAGCATCACCGCCCCGATCCAGGCCGTCGTCGGCAGCACGATCCGGGTCAGCCCGGCGCGGATCTGGCGCAGCCGGTCCCGCCGGTCGGCGTCGGTGAGCTGGAACCGGGCGAAGTTGAAGCCGGCCACCCCGAGCAGCAGGTGGGCGCCGCCGGTGAGGGTGAACAGCGGGATGTGCGAGCCGACGATCAGCACGATCGCCACCGCGCGCAGCGCCACGCTGGTCTCCAACGCCCGGCGCCGGCCGCTCCGGCGGGCCGGCGCGCGCAGGTCGGCGATCGGCAGCACGTGCCAGTTCGCCGGCAGGTGGCCCAGCACCTGTTCCAGGCGGACCGACATCTCGACGTACGACAGGGAGTCCCCGCCGAGGTCGACGAAGCTCAGCTCCGGGGTGACGTCGGTGCGGTCCAGCACCTCCGCGTAGAGCCGGCACAGGTCGTCGGCCGGCACCTCCGCCGTCGGCGCGGGCGTCGCGGCGGCGTCGGCCAGGGCGCGCAGGGCGGCCAGGTCGGGCTTGCCGCTGGCCAGCCGGGGCAGCTCGGCCAGCGGGAGCACCCGGACCGCGCGCGGCGGCAGGCCGATCTCGTCGGCGACCAGCCGGCGTACCCGGCGCGGGTCGCCCTGGCCGACCACGGCGACGACCAGCTCGTCGTCGCCGCCGACGCAGGTGGCGGCCACCCCGTGCGCCGCCAGCAGCGTCTCGATCTGCTGCGGGTCGACCCGCAGCCCGAGGATCTTGGCGAACCGACTGCGCCGGCCGACGATCTCGTACAGCCCCTCGGGGGTGCGCCGGGCCAGGTCGCCGGTGTGCAGCTCGTCCACCGTCCGACCCAGGGCCAGGTCGGCGGGGGAGCCGGCGTAGCCCAGCATGACGTTCGGGCCGGCGTAGACCAGCTCGCCGACCTCCGGGTCGGGGTGGTCGGCGACGGGCGCGAGCCGGAACGCGCCGCCAGGCACCGGCACGCCGATCGCCGCCGGGTGGTCGACCGCCAGGTCCGGCGGGAGGTACGCCATCCGCGCGGTCGCCTCGGTCTGCCCGTACATGACGAAGAGGTCCCAGCCGTTGCGCCGGCCCAGCTCGGCGTAGCGGACCACCTGCGCCGGGGCGAGCCGGCCGCCGGCGGCGGTGACGTAGCGCAGGTGCGGCAGGTCCATCGCGGCGAAGCCGACCCGGTCCAGCAGGTCGAAGGTGTACGGCACGCCGGCGAAGCTGGTCCCCCGGGCCGCCCGGAACAGCTCCCAGAAGCAGGTGTCGGCGACCGAGTGGTCGGTGAGGATCAGCGCGGCGCCCCGGGCCAGGTGGCTGTTCACCACCGACAGGCCGTAGCAGTAGTGCAGCGGCAGGCTGGTCGCCGCCCGGTCGGTGTCCCGCACCGCCAGGTACTCGGCGATCGACTCGGCGTTGGCCTGGAGGTTCGCGGCGGAGAGCCGGACCAGCTTGGGCGAGCCGGTGGACCCGGAGGTGCTCAGCAGCAGCGCCAGGTCGGGGTGCGGCGTGTGGGCGGTGCCCGGGCGCCGCTCGGTGATCGTCCACCGGCCCTCGACCGGACCGACCACCACGTCCGGGTCGTACGCCTCGGTCAGCGCCGCGACCGCCGGGCCGTCGCCGGGCACCAGCAGGACGGGATGCCCGGCGCGCAGCCCGGCCAGGTACGCCACCAGGGAGTCGACGGTGTTCGCCCCGGTCACCAGGACCAGCCGCCGCCCCTCGCCGAGCCGCCGGGCGGTCCGGTCGACCCGCGCGGCCAGCTCCGCGTACGACAGCACGCCGTCGGCGGTGACGACGGCGGGACGGTCACCGTGGGTGGCCAGGTCCCGGACGAACGGCACCGCGCGGACGGCGGGCAGCAGGTCAGGCGGGGGTGTCACGCGCCAACTCTAAGGTGAGGCTGCCCTAATTACGAGGAGGGGGTGGCGCAACGCACGGGTGGGTACCGTCTGGGTGTGAGCTGCGACGGAACCCGCTTCGTGACCGGCACCGACCCGGCCCCGCTGGCCGAACTGCTCGCCGGCGAGGTGGTGCCGGCGGCCCGGGGGCTGCTCGGCTGCCGCCTGACCGCCGGCGGCGTCACCGTGCGGATCACCGAGGTCGAGGCGTACGCGGGCACGGCCGGCGACCCGGCCTCGCACGCGCACCGGGGTCGCACCCCGCGCAACGCGGTGATGTTCGGCCCGGCGGGGCACGCCTACGTGTACTTCACCTACGGCATGCACTGGTGCATGAACGTCGTCACCGGTCCGGACGGCGAGGCCTCGGCGGTGCTGCTGCGCGCCGGCGAGGTGGTCGACGGCCTCGACGTGGCGCGGGCCCGCCGTCCCGCCGTACGCCGGGAGGTGGACCTGGCCCGCGGCCCGGCGCGGCTCTGCGCCACCCTGGGCATCGACCGGTCCGTCTACGGCCTGGATCTGCTCGGCGACGGCCCGGTCCGGCTGCGGCCGGCGGAGGCGCCGGTGCCCGACGCGGCGGTCTCCGCCGGTCCGCGGGTCGGGGTGACCGGCGCGCACGACGTGCCCTGGCGCTTCTGGATCACCGGCGATCCCACGGTGAGCAGCTACCGCCGGCACGTGCCCCGAAGCCGGTCCTGAACCCGCGGGGCGGCGTGGACCCTCGGAATGTGTCGGAGGGTGTGGCCATAATCACGCCACCTGCACGGCGACGGATCGGAGGACGGTCGTGACCACCCTGCTCGCCATCGGCACCGCCAAGGGGCTCTTCCTCGCCACCAGCGACGGAGCGCGGAGCGGGTGGGAGGTGAGCGGCCCGCACTTCCCGATGACCGGGGTCTACGCGGTCGCCGTCGACCGCCGCCCCGCCGCCCCCCGGCTGCTCGCCGGCATGACCAGCTCACACTTCGGGCCGAGCGTCGCCACCAGCGACGACCTGGGCGCCTCGTGGAACGAGCCGGAGCAGGCGCCGGTGGCCTTCCCCGCCGACACCGGCGCCACCCTCGGTCGGGTCTGGCAGCTGGTCCCGGCCGGGCCGGACGAGCCGGGCGTGGTCTGGGCCGGCACCGAGCCGTCGGCGCTGTTCCGGTCGACCGACGGCG
The DNA here is from genome assembly GCF_059359015.1 of Micromonospora sp. LZ37. Lineage (NCBI taxonomy): Bacteria > Bacillati > Actinomycetota > Actinomycetes > Micromonosporales > Micromonosporaceae > Micromonospora > Micromonospora sp. LZ37. Next base: position 182,478 of record NZ_JCADBL010000015.1, read on the forward strand.
GGCGCAGCTTCACCCTGGTCCGGTCGCTCTGGAACCATCCGCACCGGGAGCAGTGGGGCGCCGGTTTCGGCGGCCAGGCGGTGCACACCGTGCTGCCGCACCCGCGCGACCCGCAGCGGATCGTCGTCGCCATGTCCACCGGCGGGGTCTACCGCTCCGAGGACGCGGGGGCGAGCTGGTCGCCCGGCAACACCGGCATCCGGGCCTACTTCCTGCCCGACGAGTGGCCCGAGTTCGGGCAGTGCGTGCACAAGGTCGCCCGCGACGCCGGCAACCCCGAGCGGCTCTACGCGCAGAACCACCACGGCGTCTACCGCTCGGACGACGACGGCCGCACCTGGACGTCGATCGCCGCCGGCCTGCCCAGTGACTTCGGCTTCCCGATGGTCGCCCACCCGTCCCGCCCCGGCACGGTCTGGACGTTCCCGCTGATCGCCGACGCCCAGCGCTTCCCGGTGGACCACCGCTGCCGGGTGTTCCGCTCGGCCGACGCCGGCGGCAAGTGGGACCCGCTCTCGGTGGGCCTGCCGGAGCAGCCGTTCTACCCGTCGGTGCTGCGGGACGCGATGTGCGCCGGCGAGGGGGGTGGGGTCTACTTCGGCACCCGCTCCGGCGAGGTCTACGCCAGCCGCGACGACGGTGACTCCTGGTCCCCGGTCGCCGCCCACCTGCCCGACGTGCTCTGCGTCCGGGCCGCGGAGATTTGAGATGGTCACCGTGCTGGTCCCGGGTCCACTGCGCGGCGAGGTCGGCGGCGCCAGCCGGCTGACCGTGGAGGCCGCCGGCTCGGTCGGGGCGGTCCTGGACGCGCTCGCCGTCTCCTGGCCCCGGCTGGCCCGCCGCATCCGCGACGAACGGGGTGAGCTGCGCCGGTACGTCAACGTCTACGTCGACGGGGAGGACTGCCGGCACACCGGGGGAGTGGCCGCCCCGGTCGCCGACGGCGCCGAGGTGCGGGTGCTGCCGTCGGTGGCCGGCGGCTGAGCGCCCCGCCGCCCGGGCCGGCATCCCGGTCGGGTACGCCGTCGGCCGACCGCCGTGCCACCGGGCGCGCGGGGTGACCCCGGCCACCCGGGGCCCTGCCGCTGGCGGAATAGTTGACGAAGCAAATAAGTTGTGTGCGATGCCCGGGTGACCACCTCAGCCCCCCGGCCCGACACACGAGGAGCGGTCATGCAGTTCGGAGTCTTTACCGTAGGCGACGTCACGGTCGACCCGACCAACGGCCGGGAACCGACCGAGCATGAGCGGATCAAGGCGATGGTGACCATCGCGCTCAAGGCCGAAGAGGTCGGCCTCGACGTCTTCGCCACCGGCGAGCACCACAACCCGCCGTTCGTGCCGTCGTCCCCCACCACCATGCTCGGCTACATCGCGGCCCGCACCGAGCGGCTGCTGCTCTCCACCTCCACCACGCTGATCACCACGAACGACCCGGTGAAGATCGCGGAGGACTACGCGATGCTCCAGCACCTGGCCGACGGTCGGGTGGACCTGATGATGGGTCGGGGCAACACCGGTCCGGTCTACCCGTGGTTCGGGCAGGACATCCGCAACGGCATTCCGCTGGCGATCGAGAACTACGACCTGCTGCGCCGGCTGTGGCGGGAGGACGTGGTCGACTGGCAGGGCCGGTTCCGTACCCCGTTGCAGTCGTTCACCTCGACGCCGCGTCCGCTGGACGGCGTGCCCCCGTTCGTCTGGCACGGCTCGATCCGCAGCCCGGAGATCGCCGAGCAGGCCGCCTACTACGGCGACGGCTTCTTCGCCAACCACATCTTCTGGCCCAAGGAGCACACCCAGCGGATGGTGGGGCTCTACCGGCAGCGCTTCGCCCACTACGGCCACGGCACCCCCGAGCAGGCCATCGTCGGCCTCGGCGGGCAGGTCTTCATGCGGCGCAACTCCCAGGACGCGGTCCGGGAGTTCCGGCCGTACTTCGACAACGCCCCGGTCTACGGGCACGGGCCGTCGCTGGAGGAGTTCAGCCGGGAGACCCCACTGACCGTGGGCAGCCCGCAGGAGGTCATCGACCGCACGCTCGGCTTCCGGGAGTACGTCGGCGACTACCAGCGGCAGCTCTTCGTCATGGACCACGCCGGCCTGCCGCTGAAGACCGTGCTGGAGCAGCTCGACCTCCTCGGGGAGGAGGTCGTCCCGGTGCTGCGCAAGGAGTTCGACAGCCTGCGCCCGGCGCACGTGCCCGCCGCGCCCACCCACGCCTCGCTGGTCGCCGCCCGCGACGCCGAGGCGACCGGCGGGCAGGCCACCCGATGAGCCGGCGCACCCTGGCCGTGGTCTCGGCCGGCCTCAGCCAGCCCTCCTCGACCCGACTGCTCGCCGACCAGCTCGCCGCGGCCGCCCGCGACGAGCTGGTCCGGCGGGGCGCCGAGGTGGAGCTGCGCGTCGTCGAGCTGCGCGACCACGCCCACGACGTGGTGAACAACATGCTCACCGGGTTCCCGCCGGCCACGCTGCGGGAGGCCGTCGACGCGGTGACCGGGGCGGACGGGATCGTCGCCGTCACCCCGATCTTCAACGCGTCGTACAACGGGCTGTTCAAGTCCTTCTTCGACGTGCTGGAGTCCGGGGCGCTGGCCGACCGGCCGGTGCTGATCGGCGCGACCGGCGGCACCGCCCGGCACTCGCTGGCTCTGGAGCACGCCGTCCGGCCGATGTTCACCTACCTGCGGGCGGCGGTGGCCCCCACGGCGGTCTTCGCCGCGCCCGAGGACTGGTCCGGCGGCAACGCCGACGGCGCGCTGCGCGCCCGCATCCGGCGGGCCGGCGTCGAGCTGGCCGATCAGGTCGACCACCGGCTGCCGGCCTCCGGCCCGGTGGACCCGTTCGCCCTGACCACCGACTTCGCCCAGCTCCTCGGCGGCGGCCGGGAGAGCTGACCGATCACTCCGCCCGGTCGTACGGGTGGGCGACCAGCACCGGGCAGTGGGCGTGCTGCGCCACCGCCTGGCTGACCGAGCCGAGCAGCAGCCCGGTGAAGCCGCCCCGGCCCCGGGTGCCCACCGCCAGCAGCGACGCCGTGCCGCTCGCCTCGACCAGTCCCTGCGCGGCGCCGGCCGCCCGGACCGGGTGCTCCCGCACCACCAGGTCCGGGTGGTCGGCCCGGGCCACGCCGGACGCCTCGGCCAGCAGCCGCACCGCCTCGGCCTGGTACGCGGCCTGCGACTCCTCGACCTCCTCCGGCACCGGCCGGTCCCCGTCCGGCGGGCCGACGTGCACCAGCACCAGCGGCACGTCCCGGCGGGCCGCCTCGTCGGCGGCGTACCCGACGGCGAGCCGGGACGGCCCCGAGCCGTCCACCCCGGCCAGTACCGGCCCGTCCACCGGGATCGGCTGCTCGTCGGGGCGGACCACCAGCACCGGGCAGTGCGCGTGCGCGGCCACCTGCGCGCCGACCGAGCCGAGCAGCAGCCCGGTGAAGCCGCCCAGCCCGCGGCTGCCCACCACCACCAGCTCGGCCCGGCGGGACTCCTCGATGAGGGTGGCGCCCGGGCCGCCGGCCACCTGGCGTACCTCGACCTCCAGGTCGGGCCAGCGGCCGGCCAGGTCGGCCGCCGTCCGCTCCAGCATCTTCTGGGCCTCCTCCGAGGGCGCCGGCACCCCGAGGTCGTACGGGTTGAGCGGCACGCCGTAGCCGAGCGGGTGCAGGTAGCCGTGCACCAGGCGCAGCGGCCGGGACCGCAGCCGGGCGGCGCGGGCCGCGTGTTCCGCGGCTACCAGGCTGGACGGCGATCCGTCGACGCCCACCACGACAGGACGGTTCATCGGCACTCCCCGGGTCGGTCAGGTCATTGTCGACTTACCCGTCCCGTGACGCCGGCATTCGGCCGGACACGCCGACGTCGGGCGCGGCTGCGCGGTCGGCCGGGGCGCGGTGGCGGCCCGGGATCGTCGGTGCCGCTGCGTACGCTCTGGCCCGTGACCGTCCCTGTGCAGCTCCGCCCGGTGCGCGACGACGACCTGCCGCACTTCTTCGCCCATCAGCAGGACCCGGAGGCCAACTGGATGGCGGCCTTCGGGCCGGCCGACCCGGCCGACCGGGCGGCGTTCGACGCGCACTGGCGGCGCATCCGCGCCGACCCCCGGATCGTCACCCGCACCGTCGTCGCCGACGGTGAGGTGGTCGGTTACGTGGCCGCCTTCCCGGTGGACGAGCTGACCGAGGTCAGCTACTGGATCGACCCGCGGCGCTGGGGTCGGGGCCACGCCACCGCCGCGCTCGGCGCGCTGCTGCGCGAGCTGCCGCAGCGCCCGGTGCACGCCCGCGCCGCGAAGGACAACCGGGCCTCCCTCGCCGTGCTGCGCAAGTGCGGCTTCGTCGTGGTCGGCGAGGACTCCGGGTACGCCCACGGCCGCGGCGTCGAGGTCCAGGAGTGGGTGCTGGAGCTGCCCGACGACCGGCCTGAGCTGGGCGCCCACTAGTCTCGCGGGGGTGAACTGGCTGGAACTCGTCGGCTGGGCCGGCTCCGCGCTGCTGGTCTGGTCCCTGCTGCAGACGCGCATTCTGCGACTGCGCGCGCTCAATCTCGTCGGCTGCCTGATCCTGATCGGTTACAACGCCGGGGTGCAGGTCTGGCCCGGGGTGGGCCTCAACGTCGTACTCGCCGTGATCAACGTGTGGTACCTGCGGAAGATGCTGGCCACCCGACACGACGAGCAGACGTACCAGGTGGTCGAGGTCGGCGTCGACGACCAGTTCCTCGCGCACACGCTGCGGGTGCACGCCGCGGACATCGCCCGCTTCAACCCCGACTTCCGCTGGGAGTCGCACGGCGCGCCCCGCTCGGCGTTCCTGGTGGTCAAGGCCGACGAGGTGGTCGGGGTGGTGCTGTCGCACGCCGAGGAGGGCGGGGTGGCCCAGATCGACCTGGACTACGTGACCCAGCGGTTCCGGGACTTCACCCCGGGGGAGTTCGTCTACCGTCGCAGCAGCCTCTTCACCGACCGGGGGTTCCGCCGGGTGGTCAGCCCGCCCGGCATGGTCGCCCCCTACTACCACCGGCTCGGGTTCCGCCCCGAGGGCGGCGCGTACGTGCTCGACCTGCCGGCGCCCGCCGCGGCGTAGGCCGCCCCGGCGAGGATTCACCGGCGCCCGCACGGGGCACAGACAGGCCTACGCCGGTCGGGCCTCCGGCCGGCGGCGTCGGCCGTCGCGGCCGGTGCCCGTCGTGTGAGGGAGAGAGCCGGGCGTGCAGAGCTACTGGAGCCAACTGGCCCTGGTCGGAGTCCTGGTGGTCCTGAACGCGATCTTCGCGGGCAGCGAGATGGCGCTGGTGTCGCTGCGGGACAGCCAGATCCAGCGACTGGAACGCACCAGCCGGGCCGGGCGGGTGCTCGCCCGGCTGGCCAAGGACCCGAACCGGTTCCTGGCCACCATCCAGATCGGCATCACCCTGGCCGGTTTCCTCGCCTCGGCCGCGGCGGCGGTCTCCCTGGCCCGGCCCCTCGTACCGCTGCTCGGTGCGCTCGGCGGCGCCGCCGAGACGGTCGCCATCGTGGTGGTCACCCTCGCCCTGACCTTCGTCACCCTGGTCTTCGGCGAGCTGGCCCCCAAGCGGATCGCCATGCAGTCCGCCGAGCGGTGGGCGCTGCTGGTGGCCCGCCCGCTGGACCTGCTGGCCACCTTCACCCGGCCGGCCGTCTGGGCGCTCGGCGCCACCAGCGACCTGGTGGTACGCCTCGTCGGGCTGAACCCGAAGCACCAGCCCGAGGAGATCGGCCCGGACGAGCTGCGCGACATCGTCGCCGGCAACCACGGCTTCACCAAGGAACAGCGGACCATCATCGCCGGCGCGGTGGAGATCGCCGACCGGCAGCTCAAGGCGGTCCTCGTACCCCGGTTGCAGGTCTTCACGCTCGACAGCGGGACCACCGCGGAGGCCGCCCGGCTGGTCCTCGCCGCGACCGGGCACTCCCGGGCGCCGGTGGTCCGGCACGGCGGCCTCGACGACGCGGTCGGCGTGATCCACCTGCGGGACCTGGTCGGCGTTCCCGGCGACCGGTCGGTCGACGAGTGCGCCCGCCCGCCGATGCTGCTGCCCGACTCGCTGCCGGTGGTGGAGGCGCTGCGGCAGTTCAAGGCCGAGCGACAGCACATCGCCCTGGTGGTGGACGAGCGCGGCGCCGTCGACGGCATCGTCACCCTGGAGGACATCCTCGAGGAGATCGTCGGCGAGATCTACGACGAGACCGACCGGGACGTCCGCTCGGTGCGCACCGAACCCGACGGCGCGCTGCTGCTGCCGGGCACCTTCCCCGTGCACGACCTGCCGGACATCGGCGTCGAGGTGCCCGGCCGGCCGGCCGGCGACTACACCACCGTCGCCGGCATGGTGCTGGCCTGCCTGGGGCACATCCCCACCGCCGCCGGGGAGAGCGTCACCATCGACGGCTGGGAGCTGGAGGTGTGCGCGATCGACCAGCGGGCCATCACCCAGGTCCGGCTGCGCCGCGCCGCCCCGCCCGCCGAGGAGGGCGCCGAGGAGGCGGAGCCGCTCCTGGACGAGGCCCGTAGCTGAGCCGGCGGCAGCCGCCGGGCCGACCGCCGCAGGCGCGGTCAACCGTGCGGCGGCCCGAACGGGAAGCCGGGCACCGGCGGCAGCAGCTGCACCTGGTCGGCGGGGAGCTGCCGGTCGTGGCGGCTCACCGTCCGCGCCACCACCCGGATCGCCCACGGCCCCCGGGGGCGTTCCCCGCCGACCAGCCGCCGCACCGCCCGGCTCCACCAGTGCCCGTTGACGAACACGTCGGTCAGCCGCAGCCGCCCGTCGGGGAGCTCCCCCCGGACCACCACGTCGACCACCCGGCCCAGCCGCCGGCCGTGCAGGTCGTACGCGGTGCGGCCGAGCAGCTCACCCGCTCGCACGGTCGGCTCCCGGGATCCGGTCGATCAGGTGCCGGCGCAGCCACGCCTCCACCGGCGGCCGGGGCAGCTCGTCGGCGCGGACGCGCAGCCACACCGCGCTGTCCAGCCGGGCGACCTGGGCCACCGGGATGCGCAGCGGCGACGCGGACGGGTCGTCGGTGAGCCGGTCGGCCAGCGCCACCAGCAGCCGCCCGACCCGGCCGCCGATCCGGTTTCCGAGCGCCCGCTCGCCGCTGAGCAGGTACGCCACGTACGGGAAGCCCTCCGCGTCGACCGCGAACTCCACGTCGTCGACCTTGCCGACCGGCCACCCCTCGGAGTCGACGATCTGCCGGTCGAGCAGCTGCCGGCCCAGTTGGATCCTCACCGGCCCATCCCGGTGCCGATCGCGAGCGGGACCGCCGCCACCGACGCCGCCACGATGACCACCAGGAAGACCGCGCCCAGCAGGTTGAGCGCCGCCCCGTTCACCCGGTCGCCCAGGTACGTCCGGTCGTTCGCCACGACCAGGATCGGCAGGTACGTCAGCGGCAGCGCCACCGCGCTGACGACCAGCATGTACTCGGTCAGCCGGACCGGGTCGACGGTGGTGAGCAGCACCAGCATCCCGGCCAGCACGCTGACCAGCAGCACGCTGTGGAAACGGGCCGCCTCGCGGGGACTGACCCGTTTGCCCCACTGCCAGCCGAAGTACTGCGCCGCCGTGTACGCCGCCGACAGCCCGGTCTCCAGCGCGGCGCCGAAGGTGACCGCGAAGAACGCGAGCGCCGCGATCGCCAGCCCCACCCCGCCGAACGCCAGCACCACCGGCTCCGCCACCTGGCCGAGCGTCGACACCGAGACGCCCGCCGGGTGGAGGACCACCGCCGCGGTCGCCACCAGGGACAGGGCGAGCAACCCGCCGACCGGGAACCCGATCAGCACGCTGGACCGCGCGTCGGCGAGGTCGGCGGCGCTCCAGCTCTCCTCGACCCCGCCGGAGGAGAAGAAGAACACCTCGTACGGGCTGACCGTGGAGGCGAAGAGGGCGACCGCCACGAACCAGTAGGCGCCCCAGCCCTGCCCGGCCGCGTCGGGTTGCAGCGCGCCACGGCCCAGCGCCGCCCAGTCGGTGGGCAGCCAGAACAGCGCGACCACGAAGACCAGCAGAGCCAGGCCGGCCAGGCCGAAGACCCGCTCCATCAACTGGAAGCGCATCCGCCACAGCACCAGCCAGACGGCGAAGGCGGCCACCGGCACCCACAGCAAATAGCTGACCCGGGAGAGCAGTTGCAGGGCGAGCGCCACGCCACCCAGCTCGGCCCCCAGGGTCAGCACCGTTACCAGGTAGGAACCGACCAGGTTGAGCAGCGCCAGCCGCGGCCCGAGCCGCTCGCGGATCAGGTCGAACACCGCCCGGCCGCTCACCGCCGCGATCCTGCCGGCCATCTCGGCGTACGCACAGATGCCGACCACGCCGAGCACCAGCACCCAGGTGTGCCCCATGCCGAAGCGGGCGCCGGCCTGACCCGCCGCCACCAGGTCACCGATGTCGACGAAGCCCCCGATGGCCGAGAGCACACCGAGCGTGGCGGCGAGGAGCTTCCTCACGTCGAATACGGCCCGACCGGCATCATCGTGGCGACCATATCCGCCTCAACGCCCTGTTCAGCCCCAAATCCCCACCCACCCCACCGCGATCTCGCACCTGCCGCCGCGACGACGAGGGCGAACGCCGCGGCCGGAGGCCGAAGGTGCGAGGCCCGGGGTCAGGAGTGGGTGAGGTTCTGCAGGCGGACCTGGCCGCGCGAGATGAGGCGGCCGTCGGCGTCGGTGATCTCCACCTGCCAGAGCTGCTGGCTGCGGCCCCGGTGCACGGGCGTGCCGACGGCGGTCAGCTCACCCTCCCGCACCGCGCGGAGAAAGTCCGTCTGGTTCGACACGCCCACCACGGTGCCGCGTCCACCGAGCCAGATCGACCCACCCACGCTGGCGGCGGTCTCCACCACCGCGCAGTACACGCCCCCGTGCTGGATTCCGAAGGGCTGGTGCAGCTCGGGACGGACCTCCCAGCGAATGACGACCCGGTCCGGCCCGACCTCGTCCAGCTTCAGGCCCAGCAGGTCCACCAGGCCGCCCGTCAGGTTCGGCATCTCGGTCATCTCCACGCCCGTCTTCCTCTCGCTCGCGGAAGCGCCAGCCTAATCACCACGCCGAGCCGGCAAACCCGGTACTACCCGCACCCGGGGATGGGGGAGAATCGGTGACCGTGACCGACAGCAACCTCCCGCACGGGCGGAACTCCCTGACCGAAGACCTGCGGTGGCGGGGCCTGATCCAGGACTCGACCGGCCTCGACGAGCTGCGTGAACTGCTCGACGGCGGGGCCACCACGTTCTATGTGGGCTTCGATCCGACCGCGCCCAGCCTGCACGTCGGCCACCTCATGCAGGTCACCACCGCCCGCCGGCTGCAGCTCGCCGGGCACCGCCCGCTGCTGCTGGTCGGCGGCGCGACCGGGCAGATCGGCGACCCGAAGGAGAGCGCCGAGCGGACGCTCAACCCGCCTGAGGTGGTCGCCGGCTGGGTCCAGCGCATCCGGGACCAGCTCGAACCCTTCGTGTCGTACACCGGGGAGAACGCGGCGCAACTGGTCAACAACCTGGACTGGACCGGCGAGATGTCGGTGGTCGAGTTCCTCCGCGACGTCGGCAAGCACTTCCCGGTCAACAAGATGCTGGCCCGGGAGGTGGTCAAGGCCCGGCTGGAGACCGGCATCAGCTTCACCGAGTTCAGCTACCAGCTCCTCCAGTCCCACGACTTCTTCGAGCTGCACCGCCGGCACGGCTGCCAGCTCCAGTACGGCGGCTCCGACCAGTGGGGCAACATCACCGCCGGGGTCGACTACGTGCGCCGCCGCGGCGCCGGCCCCGTGCAGGCCTTCACCACGCCCCTGGTCACCCGGTCGGACGGCACGAAGTTCGGCAAGACCGAGGGCGGGGCGGTCTGGCTCGACCCCGAGCTGACCAGCCCGTACGCCTTCTACCAGTTCTGGGTCAACGCCGACGACCGGGACGTCACCCGCTACCTGCGCTACTTCAGCTTCCGTTCCCGGGAGGAGCTGGAGGCGCTGGAGAAGGAGGCCGCCGAGCGGCCGGCGGCGCGGGCGGCCCAGCGGGCCCTCGCGGAGGAGCTGACCACCCTGGTGCACGGCGAGCGGGAGATGGCCCAGGTGGTGGCGGCCAGCCAGGCGCTCTTCGGCCGCGGCTCTCTCGACGACCTGACGCCGGAGACCCTGCGGGCCGCGCTCACCGAGGCCGGCCTGGTCCACCTGACCGAGCTGCCCGACGTGGCCGGACTGCTGCGCGACTCCGGCCTGGTGCCCAGCCTGAAGGAGGCACGGCGGGTGATCGCCGAGGGCGGCGCCTACGTCAACAACACCCGGGTGACAGAGGTGGACGCGACCGTCGCGCCGGCGGACCTGCTGCACGGGCGGTACCTGGTGCTGCGCCGCGGCAAGCGCTCCTTCGCCGGGGTTGAGCTGCGCGGATAGTCGTCTCTTGATGATGTGACGCGGGACGCGCCCGGCCGAGTTGACGATCAACTGGCCGGGCGCGTAACTTTCTCTCTGCCAGCGCGGAACGGACGAAACAGGCGAAAGCTTGCGAGGCCGGAGCGCGGGAATGGTCTGAGGCGCGGCTCGGTTGTCATTGGGTACGAGCCTGGACCGGCTCCTGAGGCTCGACAGAGCCGATGGGGTGAGGGAATGAGTTCAGGGTCGGCCGGGTTGTCATCCGGTACGAGCCTGGAACCGGGCTCCTGAGGCTTCACGAAGCCGGTGGAGTTCGGGAATCACTCCAGGGTCGGATGGGTTGAGTCCCATGTGAGCTTGGACCGGGTGGTGCCCCGGATTCGCTGTGAGGCGGATTTGGTGAGGCGGAGCCG